>DATLZU010000069.1:0-10670 GCA_035573855.1 Nitrospiraceae bacterium | reverse complement strand
CCGGATAGGTGAACTCCATCCAGGAGTTGCAGGCGAAGGCCACGTCGGCATGGTTGACGTCGGAGGTCATCTCAATATCCTGGGTGACGATGCACTCGATATTGGGATCGACGTTCTTGACCATGTCGTAGTGGTGCTTGGAATTGTTCAGAATGTTCACGTTGACGACCCACCGGAGTTTGCTGGGGCTGGGCATGTGGGTCTTACCCGTGAAGACCTTGCGGCCGTACTTGGGCGTGTTGACGATCAAGGCCGTGTCGCCATGGTTCCAGTAGCCGGGCTCCTCGCCGTAGTAATATTTTCGATATTTGATCTCTTTTCCGTGCGCATCCGGGTCCAGATTCAGATTCCACGGATCCTCTCCGAGATGAACACCGGAACCGGTGCCGGACCAGGGCGTGGCGTTCCAGATCCCGACCTTGTAGTTGCCCGACCAAGTATGGCAGCCGGACCCGAATTTCCCGATATTGCCCGTGAGGGTCAGCACCAGGGCCGCTGCCCGGCCCATCTGCGTCATGTGGAAGTAATGACAGACGCCTTCGCCGTTGTGGATCGCCGCCGGCTTGATCGTGCCGCTGTCCCTCGCCCACCTGACGATCAGGTCTTTGGGCGCGCGGTTGATTTGGTGCACGGTATCCAGGTCGTAGTCCTGCAGATGAATGAGGTAGAGTTGATAAATCGGGATGGCATCCACTTCGCGGCCGTTAAGCAGCTTCACCCGGTAGGTGCCAGTGAGCGCCGCGTCGATGCCGCTCTGGAAGTAGTGCCAGCCAACCTGTTCCCGGTGCAGGGGCACCGCCTGGTTCTTGTTGAGGTCCCAGACCATGAACCCGCCCAGTCGCTCGATGTATTGAGGTTTCAAGCCCTGAATCCTCCCCGAGTATGAACTCGAGAAATCCGGGAACTGATAGTTTTCGATCACATCCCGCGGATCGAGGTACTGCAATGTATCCGTCCGAACCAGCAAGGGCAGGTCCGTCTGGCTCTTGATGAAGTCGATGTCCTGCATATTTTCGTCGAGGATGATTTTGCTCGCACCCAGGAACAGCGCCCCGTCCGTTTCCGGCCTGACCGGAATCCAGTAATCGGCCCTGGTCGCCGTCGGGTTGTACTCCGGCGTAATGACAACGATCCGGCAGCCGCGCTCGATGGATTCCAGCTTCCAGTGGGCTTCCGGCATTTTGTTCTCGACGAAATTCTTACCCCAGCTCGTATTGAGTTTCGAGAACCGCATGTCGCTTAGATCGACATCGCAGTTCTGGGTCCCGTTCCACCAGGGCTGCGACGGGTCCTGATCGCCGTGCCACGTATAGTTGTTCCAGTATCGGCCGCCCTGGGCCTGATTCGGTCCGATCTTCCTGATCCAGGCATCCAAAAGCGGCAGCACGCAGTTGTTGAAGCGTGTGTTTCCATGCTTGCCCAGGATACCCAGCACTGGCATGCCCGCCCGATGCTTGAAGCAGCGGACCCCCGCGCCCTTCATCATCTCGATCATCTCCGGCGGATAGCCCTGCTCGCGCAGCCGCCGCGCTCCCGCTTCGCCGCTATAGCGAGTGGCGATAACCACCATCGCCTTCGACAGATATGTGAAAGCGGTATCCCACGAGACGCGGATCATGTCGTCGAGATAGCGGCTCTCGAATTTGTACTTGCGCTTGACCTCCGGCGTCAGTTCAGGGGAGCCGTCGTCCATCCACTGCTTCCACCCCTTGCGCATCAGGGGCCCTTTCAGCCGATAGGGGCCGTACACCCGCCGGTGGAAGGTATAGCCCTTCAAGCACATCCGAGGGTTATGGGCGAAGGTGCCGCGGTTGCCGTAGAGGTCCTCGTAGGTCTGATGGTCGTAGTTCTGTTCCACCCGCATGACGACACCGTTGCGGACGAAGGCCCGAATACGGCAGGCGTGAGTATCATTGGGCGAACAAACCCACGTAAACGAGCTGTCGTACCGGTACTGATCGTGATACACGCGTTCCCAAGACCGATCGGGATAGTCGCCTAGCGGGTTGCCGACTTCGATGACGGGCTGGAGTGCGGTCAGAGCCAGGGCCTTGTCCGCAATCGCAGCAGCCGCCACGCTGCCCACCGAGATCTTGAGGAACTGTCTGCGAGATAGAAACATGACGTATCCCTCCTGCAAAAAATGGATGGGTCTAAGAAATATCGCCTTCGCCAATACACGGGGTCCTCGACGCGATACATCCCCCTCCTTTCCGATCCGGCCGACGCGCAGTGCGTAGACGGCGTGCGGATTTCCACCGGGCCCCGGCTCGCCACGACGCAACCCTTGTGCCTCGGGGTGCGAGAAAGACGCGTCCGGAAAATGTTGATGAATCAAATGCTTTCGGCCGGTGTGCGCACTGAGCACAACCGCACGGTCCGCTGATCCGTGATATTACGCGGAAGTCGCCGCGAAACCCGCGACATGACGCGACTGTGTGTCGCCGTGCGGCGGAGCCGATAGGACGTGGGCATCGCCGATCGAGGATTTGCCCGGCGACGCCCGTCTCTGCGGGACTAGAAATTCGTTAACAGAATCGGTCTGTCAGGTCCTGACCGCAGGCTGATGCAGAAGCTGGGGAACCGAAGCGCCGCTTTCGACTGAGGCCTTCTTGGCGCTCAAAGACGCCAGCCAGAACACGAAGAGGATGGTGATCCAGAAAAACAAAACGTTGAACGAGATCATGTTGGCGGCGAAGCCGATGGTGTGGGTGTAGGCCCAGGGCGAATTGTCGCGCATGATCTCGTTCACATGCCAGAAGAGCCGGACCGACGAACGAATATAGCCCATCAACGCCATCATCCAGGTGAATTCCGTGGCCAGCATAATGAGCGCGTATTGCGACCGCGCTGACATCCTTCCCCATTCCACCGGCCCACCCTGCTTGGCGCCTTTCAGCAGAGCGAGGTTGAGCGCCGTCATGAAGATCAGGCAGGAGAGAGTCGTAGCAACCTGCGGCACCGACAGTCCGATCCGCACGTTGGCGGGGATGTAATAGCCGTACACGGCCAACCAGATGATGTTGACATAGGCCAGCGTGAAAAAGGTCCCCATGAAGATGTTTCCGAACTTGGCCCACGACACGGTCGGAATCTTATTCCCGCGCTGGTACCAGATGAAGCTGAGAATCGTCGTCACGATCATAACGTTGATCCCGCCGTTCTTCGCCGACATGACTCCATAGTTGCCGAGCACCGGATGTTGCTGGCCGCCCATGGCCTTGAGTTCGGCAGGGGTCATCACCATCGTGTGCGGCGTGATGAAAATCAGGAAACTCACGATCATGACGAACACCAGGTATTTGACGTACCGCAGATATTTTTCGGCACCGCGCATCCGTTCCATGCACTGCCACAGATAGTAACTGGTCGTCAGGAACAGCGCCCCGATCATGGTCGCCTGGATGATGAAAAGCCAGGCAAGCAGGCCGCCCATCAGCGTGATGCCCATCTGCTGCCGGTAGGCATACACTTCCCGCATCAGCCAATAGCCGGCGAACGGGAGCGGGATGAGAAACAGCACGGCGATGAACATGGCGACGTAGCCCATCCAGTCATACTGCGCGCGTTCCTCGTTCGTCTTGGCCGATAAAAAACGGTAGGCAGCGTAGGCCGCCACGACGCTTCCGCCGAAGGCCATATTGCCGAGGATCCGGTGCACGTTCAACGGATTCCAAAGCGCCGTGTGGATCACGTGCCAGATGTTGCCCAGGTATCGACCTTCCTCGTCGACCCCGGCCGGGGACATCATGAACGCGATCCAACTGTTGGCCAGGAACATGAGCGCGGTCCCGATGACGTTCAGAACGACCGACATGCTCAGATGAATCCACTTCAAGAAGCCCTCCTTCATCCTGTCCCAGCCGTAATAGTAAATGTACAGCGTCCCGCTCTCTGCGACGAAGAGCAAGGCATAGAGATGCATCACGGGTCGGAAGATGCTGGAGAGATAGCCGAAAAAGGTCGGGTACAGTGTCAGAAAGCTGAACAGCAGAATCCCGCCCAGGATCGCGGTGAGGGAATAAGCGGTCAGGCTGATCTTGATGAAGTCGTACGCGAGCTGGTCATATCGCTTGGCAAGCGCCCGGTCTTTCGTGATCATGCCGAGAAATTCGATGATCATGCAAAAGATTGGGACTGCCAGGACGAAACTGCCGTAATACAGATGCTGTTGGTTCGCGAACCAGATCAGCACCCGGCTTTCGAAGTTGTAGCGTGGGTAATGCGTGCTGTCATCCGCGGTCCTGGGTGCCGGGGGCCCGCTCACGACCCCCTCGGTTTTGTAGTACACATCACGACCTTTCTGGATCTTCGACGCGGGATCGGCGGAGATCCCCGTGATCGCCGCGGTCGGATCGGATTCTTGCGCCAGGGCCTGCATGCCCAGTACCGCAGGCTGCGCCAGCAAAAACGCCAAGACCAAGAGCCAGCAGGAGATAGTGCTCCAGTTTCTCTTCCATGAGGATCGCCTCGTCAAATCCGTCGCCATCGTCCGTTCCTCCTCTCCGTTCTCTCACGCCGAATGGGCTTCTCCTCCGACGCCGGCGGCCGATCCAGCCACAGATTCGCGAAGACCAACAGCGCAGTTCCGAGCCCTCCGACCGCCGCGAGCGTCGTCATGTCGTCCAGCATGGCGCATCCTCCCTTTCCGCCAAGCCTCCGGTCCTATCCTAGGACCGAGCAAGCTCCGTGCCGTTTGTGGTGCGACAGAGACGTGTGGCGACAATCGCTTGATTTGTCGAGAGAAATCAGGATCAAGAGCCGAGGCGATTTCCGTGACCCAAGCGCGGCGAACCGCAATGGGTCGCGGAACGCTGCGAGTTACCGCGAAGGGGAACGGAAAGCGCAGAGGAAGGAATTGCGGAGTTCCGCGAGGGAAGCCCGGACGGGCTTCCCTCGCGATCGAACGGCCGGTCTACTTGGAAGCGGACACGTAACTCGGACCGTGGTCAGACGGCTCCACACGGGCCTGTTTCAAGGCCGGCGCCGCGCCGGTCAACGGCGCGATGCGCTGGTCGCCAGGTGGCAACACCCGGAGATATCCCCATTGCCCGGACTGCGAATAGGGCAACCGCTGATTGCTCCACACGTAGTCGCCTGGCAGGCGGTAGATCCCGCCTGCCGAAGGAATGAACGCATCCAGAGTTTCTGAGCCGGAGAACTCCACGACGCTGATCTGATCTGCTCCGCGCATGAACGGTTCGATCGGCCATTCGTGTTTCTCAACGCTGAACATGCCGTTCTGCTCGTTGCTCGCGCCGAAGACGTGGATGCGTACCGGATCACCGGCATGCGCCTCGATGACCGGCGTGGCCGGGTCCTCGGGTTTATCCACGGCGCAGGGCTGGAAGACCCTGCCCAGCGTGCAGCCGATCTCTTCTCGGAACTTATACGGCTCCGAACGATAGTTGACCGCCGTCAGGCCCGCGGCGTTCTGCACATACGGCATGAAACTGGTCCCGATAATGTTGTCTTCGTCCTGGAAGAACAACGCCGCATCGCGGTAGTTCGCCCGGTGTTCGTACCCTGGGATCGTCCGATCCACGATCACGTCGGCGATCCAACTGTTCTTGTTGGAGATGTCGGCGCCGGTCTTCGGATCCCGGTACGTCGCGCCCTTCGGTCCGATGATGATCGCGCCGAAGAGCCCATTGCGCGGGTTGGTCATCACGTCTCCCCAGTCCCACACCAGGGACGCGATCTCGCCCAGGGACGGATCGGCATAATAGGTGTAGGTCCGGCTCTCGCCAGGGCCCACCGTCTGATCGCCGGGATTGTTTCCGACGTTGGCACCTAGCGAGTCCTTCGGATCAAAGGCCAGGGAGATCGCCGAGAAGGAAGCACGGCCTTCTTTCATCCGGTTCGTCAGCTTGACCTTGATGCAATCCCCGACGTTGGCCCGCAGCGTGAGCGGCATGGGTTGCAGCCCGCCCGCCACCTTGGAGACCTCCTCTTCCAGAAGATAGATCTTGGCGTCGGGGTTGCGGAGCTGAATCTTCCGCTCGAAGTCCACCTCGATCGCATCCGGCGCCTTCGGGTTGAGCTTCATCGACGGATAGTCAATCGCCACGACGTTGAAGGTCTTCACCGGCGCGTCGGCCGGACAGATCGGCAAGGGCTTCGGAATCTCATTCCTCCCGGAATAGCCGGCTGGCAACTTTTGAAGGTCCGGCACTTCTTTGTCCAGCACCCGGAGAATCCCCCATGCTCCTTCGGAGAATTTCGACGACCGCCCGTTGAAGTGGATGTAATCGCCGGGCTGCAACCTCGGCCCTCCGGCTTGCGGCACGACGAGGTCATACCGTTCCGCGATTCCGATATGGATCGAATTCTTCCGGTTCGCGTCCCCGGCATAGCGCTCCGTCAGGAACGTATGTCCGGAGAGCGTCCAGACCATGGTTTCGTTCGTCATCGTCTGAAGCAGCCGAAACACTACGGTGTCGCCCAGGTAGGCGCGTACCATCGGCGTGTACGGATCGCCGTGCACCGCGCTGCTGAAGATCTTCGAGCGGTCCGGATTGGCCTTCAGCCGAGCCGCGATGGGTTCGGCGCGGAAATTCAGGCTTCCTCCCGTCGTATGAGTGCCGCCGTTCAAGAAGGGCATAGGCGTCATGGGAATCTTTTCCGGCATGACGAACGAGACCGTCTTGCCGGCCTCCAATGCCACCTCGATCGGCTGTCCCGGAGGATTCCCTTCCGTGACGATGTTCACCGTATGCGGCACGCTGTCGTTCAATTGAACCAGCAACTCGCGGAAACTGCCATTGACGCCGTAGCCCACCGGCTCCACGGTCCGGATATCCGCCAACGGACCGCTCCGGATCGGCTTGCCGGTCTTGGGATCATGGTAGGTGGATCCAACCGGCTCGATGATGATCGTGCCGAATCCACCGTGACCCCAGGTCACCCGGCCCAACGCGTGGTCGTGCCAGAATACGGTGCCCACGTCGGAGTCCACCCAGAACCGTTGCCGCACGAACTCCACGGTCACAATGTCGTTGACCGGGTGATCGTGCCGCAGCGGCCGGTACAGCGTGATCTGGTTGCCTTTGATGGCTTTGATCCGCCCGACTTCGTTCCCTTCGACGTTATCCGCACCGATCAGGATTTCGATGTTCGGATGATACTGGGCCGCGTTCTTGACCGTGATCGTGCGCTCGCCTTTCTTGGCCGGTTTCACGAACACGGTGTTCATCGGCAAGGGGAGACCTTTGTTCACCTTTTTCTCCAGCATGGTGAAAGGTCGGACCGACTGCTCATAGGAGAACCCAGTGATCACGCCGTCCGACGCCTGGTTGTCGAACTGCAAGAAATGCCAGTGCGTGTTGATCTTGGAGGCATGGAAATTGGTATGGTCGTCGTCATTCCATTCGCTGGTCAGCATCCAATCGATGCAATCGTAGATGTTCGCCCGCACAACGAGCGGGAACTTCCGGTCGTTGTTCTTCCGGACCTCCGCCTCTTCTTCGTGGAGCACGTAGATCAACCCGCCCTTGTCAATGATGGGCGGCTCATCGCCCTGTTTGTCCGCGAGCATCATCGGCGTCTGAATGAAGTGGACGTTGTAAAACTTGCGGCCTGCGTTCTCCGGACACATGCTCCAACGGCCATTCTCGCCGGGTTTGGCGGGATAGGAACTGGGAAGCCCGTCCTCATCGAGATGAATCGGCTCGAGCCAGGGCGAAGGATTGTGATTTTGTGAGAAGGGCGCGCGCCGCCCGAAATGGGGCTTGAGATGAGGCCACGCGATCTTCCCCGTCGAGGGCTCGAACAGGATCGGCAACCGTTGGCCGGGCGCCGGCGACTGGTAGCGGGGATTAGGGACGGTGTTCTCCCGCTCGGTCATGGCGCGATCGCCTTGCCAAGCCCAATCGAGGACGGTCGCATCGTAGGACAGCGTCTGGCCCCGCTCGTCGTCCTTGTGGCCCGGTTTTCCCTGAGGCGGCAACTGCATCTCGACCCAATCCTTTATGGTCACGACCGCGGGATCTGCCTTCCAGTTGCTCTTCCCCTTTGCCACGATCGTGAACCGTTTGCCAAACCAGTCCACAGTCCGGCCAATGAGTTGATCGGAGGTGACACCCGGCTTGATCCGTCCTTTGCGGTCGGGCAGCTCACGCAGATCCGGCATCGTGTCGTTGTGATACTCGCCCTGCTGGAGCGTGTTGTACACCCGCCAATAACCCCACATGCCGGCGATATAGTGGTGGGCCACATGGCAGTGAAACAGGAAATCACCGGCCAATTGTTGGCAAAGTCCCGAACCGCACTCGGTTTCGAGGTCCATGGTCTCCGAGGGTCCGATGACCTCCACGTCCACCCGATCCGACTTGGTGCGGATCACCGGATACTTCACCGGACCGTTCTTGGCTGCGTGCCACAACGGCATCTCGTCGATCGCCCGTGGGCTTCTCGGCCAACGGATCGCCCCGCCGTGCGGATGGTGGGAATGGAACACTTCCGATCCGCCGTGGACCAGGCGGAACTTGGCGGGATCGCCCAGATAGCTCCGCGGGATGGTCGTGGCCGGATCGCCGAACGTATAGGCGCTGTAGGCCATGGACTCGTCCTCGAACCCGAAGTACGCGTGCTGGGTCTCCATATTGTCCACGCCGAAGGGCTCGCTGCGATAATTCAGCGCACGGGCGACCGGGCGATAGACGTCCGTAAGCGGATCCCGCTGCGGGATGAAGTCGCCTTTCTTGTTGACCGGACGGAAGGCCTCGTCGCCCACCTCGTGGTAGATGATGACGAATTCCCGAAAGTCCGGGCCCGTGCCGTTCTTAATGATGGCCTGCCAGCCGCTCGCGAGCGGGGTCGGATCGCCGCTGCCCAGCGGGTCGAGGTATTCCGATCCCTTGGGTTCGACCACGAAGGTGCCGAAGAGCCCCATCACCGTCAGCTCGCGGTCGTTGCTGTAGGAGTGGAATTGCCGCCCGCCTTCCTGCGTGGAGGGATGGATGTACCACTCCAGATCGACGCTTTTGCCCTGGGAGGCGATCGCGTCCGGATTGGTCGTGGTCGCCGGCTTGCCGGTCGCGCTTACCACCATGCTAGAGCCGTGGATATGGAGGCTCACATCCTCGCCGCCTTCCAATTGGTTGCGCAGCGTGATCTTGACGCAGTCCCCTTGGTTGCCGCGGATCACGAGCGGCTGGATCCACTGATTCTGAAGACCGTTCGTCACCGCGCCAGGATCGTAACCTTCCCGGCCCCGCGCTTCGCGGTTCTTGGCCTCTTCTTCCCGCACCTTGTCAATGTTCTCCGTGAGCACGTACATGTACCCCGGGTAGTAATCAAGCCACATATTCAAGGTGATTTCGACGTTGATCGCCGAGATGTCGTAGCGCTTGACTGGCGCGCTGGCCGGGCAACGTCCGCCGAGGCCAGTCACCGGCTCGTCACCGGTCCGCGACATGAGCAGAATGTCCTGGCCGCCCGCCCCATATTGGTGCATCATGGACATCGTGTTATAGAACCCGTCGGTCCGCTGCGCCTGTGCGTCCCGCTCCATCTGCTCCATGATTCGCTGGTGCTGGCGCTCGACCATGGCCGCCCGTTCTGGTCGCCCTTCCAACGTATCCTCGACGATCGTCTGCCCCTTCAGCCGTTCTGCCCAGGGCGCGGTCGGATAGGCCATGACGTGCGCGTGGGGCGCGGCGTCGCGTGTGTCCGCGCCTTCGTGACGGGAACTGGTGGTTCCCGCCTCCACGCCGGAGGCGACCAGTACGGCCGCCGATACCAGCGCCAGTCCCCGAAGTCTCCACATATCCCGGCAATCTCTGGTCTTCCGCATCGACAACTCCTCCCTTTCACAAAACAACGATCAGCGAACCCGTCTCGGTTGTGTGCAAGGATCCGAGGGAAACCCCACCTTGGCAGGGGGAAACGCCGGAGCGCCAGCCCAGCATTCCCCTTTCTTCCCACCGGATGAGTGACAACCGGCTTCACAACATTGAGGAGCAAATCGGGCTAAGCGTAAGCAAGGATTGTGCCTTCTCACGTTCTCCACAAGTCATCCGAAGGCCTTCACATTTCAAGGCAAATATGATAGGCCGGCATGAACTTGAGAAACGTATGGGACTTGAATGTCCTATCGAATGAATCGTCTGATAAGCAGTGCTGTATAACAGCCATGACTGAACATGGAAGACCTCTTCGTCCCATATGGGGCGTCACTGCCCGACTAATGGAGGCGCCGAAGGGAGCGGCCTTGAGTGCTCGAGGTGGAGAGACCTCGCGGCGGGATTTGTCAGATGCTGCTGGGAAACCCGATGATCGGATACCGCTTGAGGGTGAGAAGTCGGAATCAATACAGGCCGCGGAGGCCGTGCCGCTTGATCATGCGCTCGATGGTCTTGCGATCCAAACCCGCCTCCCTGGCCGCGTGGCCGATATGCCCGTGGTGCCGTTGTAGGATATCCACTAGAAACGAGCGTTCGAAAGACCGGACGAGCCGTTGCTTGGCCTGCTTGTAGGAACTTGCCGGACAATCGGCGATCGGCTCCGGCGAGAGCATGCGGATCCGCTCCGGCAGGTGTGCAGGCATGATCACCGGCCCGTCGGCCAGCGCGGCGGCTCGTTCCACGACGTTCTGCAATTCACGGACGTTTCCCGGCCAGGAATAGCGCGTCAACAGCCGCAGCGCCTCTGGGTCGAACGACCGTGGT
>DATLZU010000068.1:0-65472 GCA_035573855.1 Nitrospiraceae bacterium | reverse complement strand
GCTGGCGCAACTTGCCACGCTGCGCTTCGTGAGCGGCCCGCCGATGATCCGCGACGAGAACGGCCGCCTCGCGGCCTATGTCTATGTCGATATGGCCGGGCGGGACGTCGGCGGGTATGTGGAGGACCTCAAGCGCGCTGTGCAGGGAAAAATCGAGCTGCCGCCGGGCTACACGATCGCCTGGTCCGGGCAGTACGAATTCATGCAACGGGTGCGGGAACGGCTGGAGGTCGTGGTCCCGCTGACCTTGCTGATCATCTTCGTGGTCTTCTACCTGACGTTCCGGTCCGTCGCCGAAACGCTCATGGTCATGCTGGGTGTGCCGCTTGCGCTGGTCGGCGCGATCTGGTATCTGGCCGTGCTGGAGTACAACATGAGCGTTGCGGTCTGGGTGGGGATCATTACCGTCGTCGGCACCGCGGCCGAAACGAGCGCGGTGATGCTCGCCTATCTGGACGAGGCCTGCGCCCGCCGTAAGGCGGCGGGCGGGTTGAAAACTCTGGAGGATCTCTTGGAGACCGTCCATCTCGGCGCGGTGGAGCGCATCCGGCCCATGGCCATGATCGGCTTGGTGGACGTGCTGGGGTTGGTCCCCGTCATGCTGGCGACGGGGACCGGCGCGGACGTGATGAAGCGGGTCGCCGCGCCGCAGGTGGGCGGCGTGCTCTCGGCCATGCTTCTGACCCTGTTCGTGATCCCGGCGGCGTATGCGATGTGGCGGTGGCGAGTCGAGACTCGTGGCGAAAGGCTATAGATGAAAGGCTACCGCTCTGTGGCTGCTTCTTGGCTCGGGCTTGGCGGACATCGCTCAGCGGATTAGAATGGGCCCGAGATGATTTCCAAACCGTTCACCCGCCTCTTCTTGATCGGGTTGATCCTGCTGCTAAGTGTCCAGTTGACCGGCTTGAGTTGTCTCGATGAGTGGCGCAGCCTTGCGCCCCATGCTTCGCCAACGCTGTCAAATCGGTCCCCTGCAGAACCGGTGAACCTAGGTCAGGCAAGCGAGGATGGCTGTCCCTGCCATCTGGCTTTTCTGTCTGTCCCCCAAGCTGTACCCGAAGGGTGCTGTCCCATCTCCCCGTGCGACGGCGAAGCCCCGGCGGCGTTGGTCCCGGGACACAATTCCCTGCCGTTTCATCCTCCGCTCGGTCGGTAACACCCAGCCGAAGCAGGTACTTCATTAACCCACACCCAGCCGTGCGTAATGGCGTCCAGCGTGTTTCGCGCGGCACATCGCGGCCGCGGTACCTCTGCGGTCGCTTCCATGGCCGTCCGGGGGCCACATCGAGAGGCAATGGCAGTGGCGAGGACAGATGGAAATGGTTTCACTACATATCGAATTTTGCAGTGTATGAGCATGATCGCTCTCTGTGGGATGCTAGGAGGCTGTATCACGCTAGGCAGACCTCCGGCTTCTTTGACGGCTTCTCCCCTGAAAGTCGTAGTGGGACCGGTGATCCTGGAAGCACCGATCACCAAGAGTACGCAGATTCACTCGTTCGAAGAGGCCCCTTCCCCGGAGATTGATCCCGTTCTTCTAGCTCAGATGAAGGAAGAGATTCAGATTACGGCCCAGCGTTTTCTCACGGAGCACCTCGCTCGCCACAGCGGAATCATGGTGGTGCCCTTTGATGAGACCCGCCGGCTGCTGGCCGATCTTGCCCCTGCTGGGGCTCCGCTCACCGAGGATCAAATCCGTGCGCTTGGTCATCAGACCGGTGCCGATATCGCGGTGACCGGACTCATCCATGACTACGGGGCGGTCCGGTGGCAGTACTGGGTGACCGGCTGGCTTCTACATGTCTCAGCGTGGACGACCGCCATCGGGGTCGCAACTGCGTGGAACCCTGCGGCCGTCGGGGCGTTCCTCGCTGTTGATGCGACCACCGACTTTCCAATCTGGTATGGAGGAGCGGAGATCGCGGGCTGGGCGTTCCGACCCGTCCGTGTTCACCTGGATGCGTTCCAACTGCAACCCTGTGAGGGACCGGTCTGGTCCGACGATGCACTCCGAGTCAGGGTCCCGGGCAAAGCCTTGGCTGAGTATTCACCGGAAGAACAAAAGCGGAAAGAAGTGCAATTGGAGGCTAATCTAAACCGAGCCATGGCTGAACTTGCGGAAACCGCGGGAGAGAAATTGGTGCTTCGAGCCTGCACGGAGGATAGACAACCAGAGAAGATTCGAGGATTCTCATTCTCCTCCCTGTTCGATCTTTTCCTCTAAGCCATTGTCTCACGGGCCTCTTATTATGGGAAAAGATGACCCGATCGTTGGAAAGCGGGCGTGAATCGGTCAGAGGAAGATGAGTTGGCGGATCGGCCCGATCTCTGGTTATAGAGGTTTATAGTTGGGGGCAGGTTTGCAGGGATGACGGTTCCCGGGGTCATTTATTTGTTGATTGAGTGAATGTTTGTGCCTTCCGCTTCATCGCAGGCTCGGGGGGCGGCGTACGGTCTGACCGCCGCGGCCCTGTTCGGCGTCAGTCCCCCGCTCGCGAAGCTCCTGCTTCCTGAAGCCGGTCCTCTGCTTATTGCCGGCCTGCTGTATCTTGGGGCGGGTTTGGGGTTGTTCGCCTTTGAGCTGTTGTTCTACCGAAGATCAAGCGCGCCTCACCAAGAAGCGCCGATACGTCGGTCCGATGCCAGGTTGTTGGCCGGCGTCATCCTCGCTGGCGGCGCCCTGGGTCCTGTGTTGATGTTGTGGGGGTTGGAGCGTCTGTCCGCGGTTCTGGCTTCGCTGCTCCTGAACCTGGAGGCACCGCTGACGATGGTCCTGGCAGTGTTCTTGTTCCGGGAACATTTAGGGCGTTGGGAGGTTGCGGGCGCAAGCCTGATCTTCGTCGGCGCTGCCGTGCTGAGTTATCAGCCGCAGGCCCTGCACGGCGACGTGCTTGGTTTCCTTGCGCTTTTAGGCGCCTGTTTGTGCTGGGCCATCGACAACAACCTGACGCAGCAATTGTCGCTCCGGGATCCTATTGTGGCGACCCGCCTCAAAACACTGGGAGCCGGAACTTGTACGTTGAGCCTTGCCGTCGCCACAGGCCAGAGTTTGCCGAGCCTTTCGATTCTCCTGTCTGCGCTGGTGCTCGGATTGATCAGCTATGGACTAAGCCTGGTGTTGGACATGCGCGCCTTGCGGATATTGGGGGCTGCCCGAGAAGCGGGCTATTTCGCCACGGCGCCTTTCATCGGTGCGGTCGCTGCGGTTCCGATCTTAGGTGAGCGGTGGGGAACGAGTGAAGGTCTGGCCACGACGTTGATGGCGGCGGGTTTGTTTCTTCTCCTCCGGGAGCGCCACAGCCACGAACATGCTCATGACGAATTGGAGCACGATCATGCTCACGTGCATGGCAAGCATCACGAGCATGGGCACGACCATGCTGTGATTGGACAGCCGCACGCGCATCTGCACCGGCATCCGCCCCTGGTGCACGATCATCCCCATGTGTCCGAGCTTCACCATCGTCACGGCCATGGGTAGGTTGCTCGTGTTGTACGGGCAATCAAATCGATGGATTAAGCAGGCGGATACCTGTTCATGAGCAACCAGCGGGTGCCGTCCTCGGACGAGAACACCGCGGCCCACTGCCTTCACTTTTCCACAACCGTGACGGCCACATTGCGTGGTATTTTGGGCCTGGGCTCTCAATGAATTTGTCCCATTCTGCCACGGTGTCACCTGACGAGTTCGGTTCCCCGCCGCGAGACCCTTTAAGGAATTGCCCTCTTCCAGTGGCCATGACTGGCATTGGCCTTGCGTTGTTCCCTGTGTCATTAGGGCCTTTGCCAGGCATCGCGTTGGTCTGATTGCGGCCTTGTTAGGGTAAGCCGGGTCACGGGTGCCGGCGCGGGTGTGGCATGCAGTTCCGCCCTTCCTGTCGTCCGATCTCCGAGTTTCCCGTGAACACGACAGATTCCTGGGAGATCGTGAAGACCTCCTTGCCCCGCTGTGAAAAACCGATGCCGCCGCCAGGTGGTCGTTCGCGCTCACTCCGAAGAGCGTGCGCCTTTGTCATACTGGTATGTCTGGTTGGCCCTCTGGGTTGTGGCAGGAAGGAAGACGAAGCTTCTGGGGCGAAGTCCGCCCCGACCCCCGCGCCTTCCGGAATCTTGCACCTGAAACGTGACGAGATCGCGCGGGCGAGGATCGAAGTCCATCCCGTGACCCGTGGCGAATTCCGCTTGTATCGGGAATTTCCCGCCACCGTCCAACCCAACGAAAATGAGTTAGCAGAAGTCACGTCGCTGATTCGCGGGCGCGTGGTGGAGGTCTATGTGGATTTCGGCCAGGACGTCAAGAAAGGCGAGCTGCTGGCCTTGCTCCACAGTACGGAGCTCGGGTTGGCCGAGGCCTCGTATCTCAAAGCGACGGCGAAACTGCACGAGGCGGAATTGGCCTATAAGCGGGCTCGCGATCTGCACCAGCACCGGGCGGTCAGTTTGGCCGAGTTTCAGAAACGCGAAGCGGAGTGGAGAACGGCTCGCGCGGAGGTACGCGAGGCCAGGAACCGTCTCGAGCTGCTGGGGGTTCAGGAAGAAGAGATTCGGCGGTTGGATCACGAGCAGACGATCCGCGCCGATGTCCCGCTGCGTGCGCCATTTGCCGGCCGTGTGGTGATGCGGAATATCACCCGGGGCGAAGTGGTGGAGACAACCCAGAAGCTGTTCACGATCGCCGACCTGTCGGAGGTATGGGTCATTGGGAACGTTCCTGAGAAGGATGTGCAGTTCATTCACAAGGACCAGTCCGTCGAGGTGGTGGCGGCGGCCTATCCCCACGCGGTGTTTGCCGGCACGATCACCTATCTCGGGGATGTCTTGGACCCCGCCACGCGGACGATGCGCATGCGGATCACGGTTCCCAACCCCGACAAGCTTCTCAAGCCCGAGATGTTCGCCCTCGTGCGGGCTTATGCGCAGCCAAAGTCCGGTGTTCTGACCGTACCCCTCGCCGCGGTACAGAGCGGGTCGTCCGGAAAGATCGTCTTCGTGCAACGGGATGAAGAGCAGTTCGAGGCTCGCCCGGTGAAGCTGGGCGAAGAGAGCGGGGACATCGTGGTCGTTGTGGACGGCCTGCAGGAAGGTGAGCGGGTCGTCACCAAAGGCGCCTTCCTGCTGAAATCGGAGGCGGAGAAATTCAAGATCGAGCCTGCCCGATGATCGATGTCCTGCTCAGATGGTCACTCCGCCAGCGCGTCCTGGTGCTGGGGCTGGCTTGCGGGCTTGCGGTCGCCGGAGTCTCTGCGTTTCAATCCATGCCGATCGATGCCTTTCCGGACACGACCAACATCCAAGTCCAGATCCTCGCCGACGTGCCGGGACTGGCGCCGGTGGAGGTCGAACGGTTCGTGACCTTCCCGATCGAGCTGCAGATGACCGGCCTTCCGGGACTCGCCGAGATTCGTTCCCTTTCCAAGTTCGCCCTCTCCCAGATCACACTTGTGTTCCGGGATGAGGTAGATCTGTACTTCGCCCGCCAGCTCGTGCTGGAGCGGCTCATCGCCGTGAAGGATCGCCTGCCAGCCGGCGTGGAGCCGGTCTTGGCTCCGGTTTCGACCGGGTTGGGCGAGGTGTACCAGTACTATCTGGAAAGACCAGACGTGGACGCCGCCGATCCCAACGCCATCGAGGAGGAGTTGACGACCCAACGGACCATCCAAGACTGGGTATTGCGCCCCCTACTCAAGAGCGTGCCCGGGGTGATCGACGTCAACGCTCTGGGCGGATTCGTGAAGCAGTATCAAGTGCTCGTGGAGCCGGCCAAGCTCCGCAAGTACGACCTGACGCTTCACGAGGTGTTCGATGCGGTTGCCAAGAACAATGCCAACTCCGGCGGCAACGTGCTCGAGCGCCACGCGGAACGGGCGATCGTGCGCGGCTTGGGCCTGGTGACCTCCGTCGCCGATATCGAGAACATCGTCGTCAAAGAGGCCGGCGGCACGCCGGTGTTCGTGCGCGATGTGGCGGAGGTGCGGATCGGGCATGCCGTGCGGCACGGTGCGGCCGTGCTCAACGGAGAGCGCGAAGTGGTCGCCGGGATTGTGCTCATGCTCCGCGGCGGCAATGCGCGGGAGATCGTGCACGCGGTGAAGGAGAAGATCGAGACCCTCCACCGCGAGAATGCGTTGCCGGGAGGCCTGCGGATTGTGCCGTTCTACGACCGTATCGAGCTGGTCACTGCCGCCGTCAACACGGTGCGGGACGCGCTGATCGAGGGCGTTCTCCTGGTCGTCCTGGTGTTCTTCCTGTTCCTGGGCCACGTCCGCAGCGCAATCGTGGTGACCGTGACGCTCCTGGTGACCCCGCTCGTCACGTTCATCGTGATGCAGCGGCTGGGTCTTTCGGCCAACCTTATGACCCTGGGCGGGTTGGCGATCGCGATCGGCGAAATCGCCGACGGCTCGTTGGTGGTCGTCGAGAACGTGTATCGCCACCTGTCGCAGAACCCGCACCCGGAGCGCAGCAAGCTGGACCTGACCCTGCAGGCCACCAAGGAAGTGGGCCGGCCGATCCTGTTCGGGATTCTGATCGTCAGCGTCGTATTCCTACCGCTGATGACCCTGCACGGAATGGAGGGCAAGATGTTCGCTCCACTCGCCTATACCCTCGTGATTGCCTTGCTGGTCTCGGTGCTCGTGACGCTGACGCTCTCGCCGGTGTTAGCCTCCATGGTGCTGCGCGGCGATCACGCGCGCGAAACGCGGCTCACGCGGTGGATGAAGCAGCGGTACCTGCCCGTGCTCCGCTGGACGCTGTGGCATCGCATCGGAGTGTTGAGCGGGGCGGTCTCTTTGTTGGCGGTCAGCCTTCTGCTGGTGCCCTTCGTGGGACGAGAATTCATTCCGATCCTGGACGAAGGCGCCCTCACGCCCCAGATCATGCGGCTGCCGAGTGTCTCACTGTCAGAGTCCATTGAGATCGAGAAACGCGCGCAACGGGCCATGCTGCAGTTTCCGGAAGTGCGCCTCGCGGTGAGCAAGATCGGCCGGTCCGAGATCGCCAACGCGCCGGAAGAGCCCAACGAAAGCGACCCGGTCGTTTTGCTGCGTCCGCGGGAGACGTGGACCACTGCCAAGACCAAATCGGATCTCGTAGAGGCGATCCGCCGGCGGCTGGCCGATATTCCCGGGATTTCGGTCCTCATGAGCCAGCCGATCCAAGAGCGCCTGGACGAGATGATCTCCGGCATCCGGACCGAATGTGCGATCAAGCTGTTCGGCGATGACCTGACCGTGCTCAAGCAGAAAGCGGACGAAATCGCCGATCTCATGCGTACGGTGCGGGGCGTGAAGGATCTCAAGGTGGAACAGATCGCCGGCCAGCCGTATCTCACCGTGAAGATCGACCGGCAAAGAATCGCCCGCTATGGGATCAATGTCGCCGATATCCATGAAATTCTCACTACGGCCGTCGGCGGGAAGCCCGCAACGCACGTGTATGAGGGCGAGCGCCGGTTTCAGCTCATCCTCAGATTTCCGGAAGCGTATCGCAACAGCGTCAAGGCCATCGGCGAGATTCGCGTCAAAGCCGCCTCCGGCGCGCCGATCCCACTGAGCGAGCTGGCAACCATTGAGATGCAGGAGGGACCGGCGCGCATCAGTCGCGAGCAGGTGCGCCGCCGCATCTCTATCGGATTCAATGTCGTGGGCCGGGATATCGGGAGCGTGGTAGATGAGGGGCGGCGCAAATTGGCGAGGGAGCTGCGGCTGCCGCAAGGCTACGTCGTGACATGGGGCGGCGCCTTTGAAAACATGGAGCGGGCCAACGCGCGCCTGACGGTGGTGGTGCCGATCACGCTGGGCCTGATTCTTTTTCTCTTGTTCCTCACGTTCCGCTCGTGGAAATATGCGGTGCTGATCATGTTCAATCTGCCCTTCGCACTGATCGGCGGCGTCGTCTCGCTGTGGCTCACCGGCCAGTACCTGAGCGTGCCGGCCTCCGTCGGCTTCATCGAACTGTTCGGCCTGGCGGTGGGGAACGGGATCGTGCTGGTGTCCTACATTGATCAGCTCCGGCGCGAAGGGCGGCCGACGGACCAGGCGATTCTCGCCGGCTGCACATTGCGGCTTCGGCCGGTCATGATGACGATGATGACGACGCTGCTCGGGATCCTGCCGCTTGCGGTCGCGCAGGGCATCGGGGCCGAAGTGCAGCGGCCGCTGGCGACCGTGGTGATCGGCGGGCTCTTCACCTCGACGCTGCTCACGTTGGTCGTGTTGCCAGCGTTGTACGGCTGGTTCGAGGAACCTGGCGACCGGCCGGGGGATCCGGCTGCCGAGGAGCAACGGTTCACAGACGACGTGTCGGAGGCGGTTTCGGAAGAGGTGACGCGATGAGAAGGATGTGGCTGAAGGGGGTGGTAGCGCTCTGGACTCTGGGGATTATGGGTGGAACTCCCGCGCCAGCGGAACCCGGCACGCCAGCCCACGACCTGGCGAAAGGCAAGGCGTTGTATCAGCGGCATTGTGCAGGCTGTCACGGCCCGCAGGGTCGAGGCGACGGTTACCGGCTGCTCGGGCCGGAGCCGGCGAACCTCGCCACGCCGTCGACCAAGGGCAAATCCGACGAGGAACTGCTGAAGACGCTGCACGAGGGCAAACCAAACATGCCGGCGTGGAAACTGCGGCTGTCGGAGCAGGAGAGCCGAGACGTGCTGGCCTATGTCCGGTCGCTTGCTCGGTAAACGGCGCGTGCGACTCCCCGCTCTGCAGGACATGTCTCGATGTGGACGACATGGGGGCTCTTCGCGCTGAGCGCCGTGACGATCGTGATCGCCGGCACCAAACTCTCGCAATACGGCGATCGGATTGCTGAGTTGACGGGGTTGGGCCGACTGTGGATCGGCGTGCTGCTGATGGCCGCCGCCACGTCCTTGCCGGAAGTCTTCACGACCATGAGCGCGAGCCTGCTGAAGGCGCCGGACCTGGCGGCCGGCGACCTGTTTGGCGCCGGGATGAGCAATATGCTGACGTTGGGTCTGATCGATTTGCTTCACCGGAAAAAACGGGTTTGGCAGCAGGCCGCGTTCGAGCACACGCTGGTGGCGTCCCTGGCGATGGTTCTGACCGGACTGGCTGCGTTTCTCGTGTTGCTGAGGCCTGACATCGAACATGCGGGGATCGGCCTCAGCAGCGTGCTGCTGTTGATGATCTACGTCCTTGGCATGCGTGTCGTCTTCCGGCAGGAAGATGTCAAGCGCCGCCAGCGCGAACAGGAGGCGGTTGTGGAAGCGGCGGTGCTCGCTGCTGACGGTCCGGTCGGCAGGCGCGCGGCGCTCCGGTGGGCTTCCGCGGGGTTCGCGGTTGCGGCGCTGGCCTTGCTGGTGGCCGCGCCAATCCTGGCCGGTTCCGCTCGGGAGATTGCCGAACAGACCGGTGTGAGCGCGACATACATCGGCACGTCGCTGGTGGCGATCACCACCTCTTTGCCCGAGTTGGTGACCTCGCTGGCGGCCGTGCGCCTGGGGGCGTTCGACCTGGCCGTCGGTAACCTCTTCGGGAGCAACGCCTTCAACATGGCGGCCTTCTTTTTCGCCGACGCGGCCTTTCGCGAAGGGCCGCTGCTGAGCGCGGTCGATCCTGCGCACGCGCTGACGGCCCTGTGGAGCATCCTGCTGATGAACATTGGACTCATGGGCATCATGTATCGGGTGGAAAAGCGCTATCTCCTGATCGAACCTGACAGCATGGCGATGATCGTCGGCTATTTCCTCGGGCTATGGCTTCTGTTTCGGTAGCGGGGAGCGGACGCATGGCGCAGGCGCAATCCCGACAGCCCGTTGCCTGGCATGCGATGCCGTCTGAGGCGGTGGTTCGAGAACTGGGCTCCGACCTGGATCGCGGATTGAGCGAGCGGGAGGCCGCGCGCCGGTTCGCCCTGCACGGGCCGAACGAATTGCCGGAGACCCCGCCGCCGTCGCCGTTGTCTCTGTTCCTCGCCCAATTTTCCAGCCTCATCATCTGGGTCTTGATCGGCGCGTCGGTCGTGTCCGGGTTGCTTCAGGAATGGATCGATGCGGGCGCCATTCTCGCGATTGTGTTGCTGAACGCCACCCTGGGCTTCGCGCAGGAGTTCAAGGCCGAGCGTTCGCTGGCCGCGTTGAGAAAGCTTTCGGTCGCGACGGCGCGGGTCGTGCGGGACGGGACGGCCCGATCAATCCCCGCGCGTGAGGTGGTGCCGGGCGACCTCCTCCTGGTCGAAGCGGGCGACCATGTGCCCGCCGACGCGCGGCTCATCTATGCGGCCGCTCTCCGGACGCAGGAAGCGGCGCTCACTGGCGAATCCACGCCGGTGGACAAATCTCCCACCACCCTGAGCGGCGATGACTATCCCCTCGCCGAACAGCGGAACCTGGTGTTCATGGGCACGGTTGTGGTCGCTGGGAAAGGGCGAGCGGTGGTCGTCGCGACCGGGTTGAATAGCGAATTGGGGCGGATTGCGACGATGCTCCAGGCGGCCGAGCCGGAGGTCACGCCGCTGCAGCACCGTCTCGAACAACTCGGCCATCTCCTGCTCTATCTCTCGCTGGGGGTTGTGGCGGTCGTCTTTGGGCTGGGGTTGTGGCGCGGAGAACCTCTGGTTGGGATGTTCCTGACCTCGGTGAGTCTGGCCGTGGCGGCCATTCCCGAGGGACTTCCCGCCATTGTCACAATCGCGCTGGCGCTGGGCGTCACGCGGATGGTCGCGCGCCATGCGCTGATCCGCCGGCTCCCCGCCGTCGAGACGCTGGGATCCACGACCGTGATCTGCACCGACAAAACCGGCACCTTGACCAAAAATGAGATGACGGTTACGCGTCTTTTCATCGACGGCCGCACGTTTGAAGTGACCGGCGAAGGGTATACACCGGAGGGCGAGATTCGCCCCCTTACCCCAGCTCTCTCCCTTGCTGAGAGGGGCAAGGGAGAGGGGGAGGTGGTCCGCGCATTGCTCACCGCGGCCGTTTTCTGCAACGGGGCGATTCTGCGCTGTGTGGATGGAGCCTGGCGGGTGTTCGGCGATCCAACCGAGGGCGCGCTGTTGGTGGCGGCGGCGAAGCTCGGGTTGTGGAAAGAATCGCTCGAGGCGGAGGCGCCTGTCATCGGAGAGATTCCGTTTGACCCGGAACGCAAGATGATGACCGTGCTCCGCAACACCCCCGGTGGGATCGCTGCGTTTACAAAGGGCGCGCCGGATGTGTTGATCGAACGATGCGCCCAGGTGCTGACGGTCGATGGCGTTGTCAAGCCGCTCGATGAGTCGGCGAAGCGAAGAATTCTTGAGGTCAACTGGACGTTCGCCCACGAAGCCTTACGGGTGTTGGGAGTCGCCCGCCGGCGGTTGGACGACAAACCGGTCGACCTCCAGGCCGCGGACATTGAACAGTCACTGGAGTTGCTCGGCCTTGTCGCGATGAAGGACCCCCTGCGGCCGGAAGCGAAACTCGCCGTCCGGCAATGTCGGGAAGCGGGGATCCGCACCGTCATGATTACGGGCGATCATAAGGAGACGGCGATTGCGATCGCCAAAGACCTGGGTCTCGTGAACGGGCAGGGGGAGGCACTGGCAGGACACGAACTGGACGCCTTGTCCGACCGGGACCTGGCGGAGCGCGTTGAGCAAGTGGCTGTCTATGCGCGCGTGTCGGCCGAGCACAAGCTTCGGATCGTCAAGGCCTGGAAGGCGCGGGGCGCGGTGGTAGCGATGACGGGCGACGGCATCAACGACGCGCCGGCGATGAAGGCGGCGGACATCGGCGTCGCAATGGGAATCACCGGCACGGACGTCACCAAAGAAGCCTCCGATATGGTGGTGACGGATGACAACTTCGCGTCGATCGCGGCGGCGGTTGAGGAAGGACGGGCGATCTACGACAACATTCGTAAATCGGTTCATTATCTCCTTTCGTGCAACCTTAGCGAGGTGTTGCTCATGCTGCTAGCTACGCTGTCTGGGCTCCCCTTGCCGCTGCTGCCAGTCCAGATTCTCTGGATCAATCTGGTGACCGACGGTTTTCCGGCGCTTGCGTTGGCCGCCGATCCGAAGGAACCCGACATCATGATCCGCCCGCCGCGCGACCCGAAGGAACGGTTCCTGTCTCGGCGGCGGCTGTTGCTCCTGTTTGGCCAAGGAACCCTCATCGCCGTAAGCACGATCCTGATCTTTGCGTCCTGCCTGTACGCCATGGACCAAAGCCTCGAACGGGCGCGCACGGTGACCTTCACGGCGATGGTCCTGGCGCAATTGTTCCACGCCTTCAACTGCCGGAGCGACCGGCGGTCGATCTTCTCCATCGGCGTCTTGTCGAATCGTCATTTGGTCTGGGCGACCGGCGCTTCGGCCGCCCTACAGATCCTGATCATCGCACTGCCGGCGGCGCGCGAGGTCTTCAAGGTCAGCCCGTTCGATCCGAAGCATTGGATGCTGGCGATCGGGGTCGGCTTGGTGCCGCTGCTGACAATGGAGCTGTGGAAAACCATGCCGGTCTTCACGCGACGAGGAACGAACGGCTGAAGATCGACATGTCGAAGCGGCCTTCAAAGAATCTTTATCTGGGCGGCCGACTCCTATATAGTGTGTGAGTCGGCAAGACCGGACACGACACGGGTGAATCCATTCGCAAAGGCTACGCAGTCGTGTTGAGGACTCTCTCCGGCCGCGTGACTCGCAAGAAAGCGGAGAAGAGCGGCCGGATCAAGCGAAGCTTGGTATGGAGGTGCGGCCATGACGTGTAACGTTGGCGGAGTCGAGCGGCCGATTCGGATCGTACTGGGCATCGTATTGTTGGGGATTGGCGCGTTTGCGGGGCTTCCTCCTTGGGGCGCCGGGATTGCCTTCGTGGTCGGCGCGGTGGCGTTGGTGACGGGAGCCATTGGCTTCTGTCCGGCATGGAAGCTCTTGGGGATCAATACCTGCCCCCCGGCTTCCACGGGAAAGCCATGAAGGCACGCGGGCGATCGGACCAAGAGAAACCAGCCGGCGGCAGGCGTCCGGCCAGCTCATCACGGCGCGTTGACGGAGCGGCATCTTCCGAAAATATCCCATGGCACTGAAGCATGCCAATGGGGTCCGACAATTGGCTATGGAGAGGCTGGGAGAGGAGCATGTTCAGAGCCTCGAGCAGGCGATCCCTCTAAGCGATGGGCTGTCGGCTCTTCGCTGTTGGCCGTCAGCCTCCACGTGAGGAATCATGCATGAATCCGCCGGATGAGCCCAAAGATAAGCAGACGCCGGGCTTCTTCACGCCGGTCGGATCGCGGCGCACGTTCTTCGCGTGGGTCACCGCCGCGGCGGCGACCGTGATCGGGCTCAGCCTGGCGGTGCCGTTGGTCGGCTACTTCGTTTCACCGGCGTTGAAACGTCGGGAATCATCGTGGGTGGACGTCGGAGGGCTCGATGAATTGCCTGTCGGCGAGCCGAAGCAGCTCGATTACGTGGCGACCATCAAAGACGGCTGGATGGAGACGAAGGTCAACAAAGCTGTCTGGGTGGTCAAAGAAGGCGACGGGCGGGTGACGGTCTTCTCGCCGATGTGCACCCATCTTGGGTGCGGCTATCACTGGGACAGAGGCGACCAGCAATTCAAGTGCCCGTGTCACGGGAGCGTGTTCGACATCACGGGCCGGGTTTTGGGCGGGCCTGCGCCAAGGCCCCTGGACCGGTTGCCATTGAAAATCGAGAACGGCCGATTGCTGGTTCAGTACAAGGAATTTAAGGCCGGTTTACCGCGAAGCGTGGAATTGTAATGCACGAGAGAGGCATGGCTTCTCGATTATATGACTGGCTTGACAGCCGGCTGAAGCTCAAGCCGATCGAGCGCACACTCCTCGACGAGCCCATCCCAGGCGGCGCCAGTTGGGTGTATGTGTTCGGGTCGGTGACGCTCTTCCTCTTCGTGCTGCAGGCCGTCACTGGCATGTTTCTCGCCGTCTATTACGCGCCCACCCCGGACCATGCCTACGACAGTGTTCGCTTCATCGAAACTCAGGTGGCCTTCGGCGGGTTCGTCAGAGGACTGCACCACTGGGGAGCGTCCGGGATGGTTGTCGCGATCGGCCTGCACATGCTGCAGGTCTTTCTCTACGGCGCCTACAAGCCGCCGCGGGAACTGATGTGGATGGTCGGCGTGGTGCTGTTTCTGCTTGTCATGGCCTTCGCATTCACGGGCTACCTGCTGCCGTGGGATCAGACAGCCTATTGGGCGACGCAAGTCGGCATCAACATGGTCGGGACTGTCCCGCTGGTCGGAGAGTTTTTGGTGCGGGTCCTGCGCGGCGGGGAGACGCTGGGGGCGCTCACGCTGTCCCGATTCTTTGCGATCCATGTCCTCTTCCTTCCCGCGCTGACTGTGGCCTGCATTGCATTGCACCTGTTCATCCTGAGGCGGGTTGGACCGGCCGGACCGTGGAGCGAAGACCGCGCGGCGCTGGGAAGCGAGACCTTCTATCCCCGGCAGGTATACATGGATGCGGTGGCGATGCTGGGGGTGTTCCTGATGATCGCGGCGCTCGCCCTCACCGTTCCCTTTCCGCTCACCGACAAAGCCAATCCATCCGACACCAGTTTTGTGCCCGTCCCAGAGTGGTACTTCCTTTTCTACTATGAACTGCTGAAATACGTGCACGGGCCGCTCGAGCCGGTGGCCACGTGGATCCTGCCGACGCTCTTTGTGCTGGTGCTGCTGTTGTGGCCGTTTATCGACCGGAATCCGGCCCGCCATCCGTCTTCGCGTCCTGTGGCGATCGGAACCGGGGCGGTATTTCTGGTCGTCGTCTTTTCCTTACTGGGAATCTCCCTCAAAAATCTCTATGCCGTGCCGCGGGTGGATCCAGCCATCGCACACGGCAAGGAGATCTACGCAAAATACGGTTGTTCGGGCTGCCATCGGATTCACGGAGAGGGAGGAGCGGTCGGGCCCGATCTTTCGTATGTCGGCGATCTCAGGCCCGAACGCGAATGGCACCTCCGGCACTTCCGCGACCCGCAATCGGTCTCCCCCGGGTCGATCATGCCGAAGTTCCCGCTCACCGAGCAGGAGCTCAACGACCTGACCAGTTATATGCTGAGCTTGAAACGTCAGACGTGACGGGTGTCAGCTCTTCCGGCTGGTCTTCGCCATCACACTCGTAAACAATTGCTCCATCCGCTTGCTCTTGCAGGACGGGCAGACCGCCGCTCCGCTTTCCCGCTCTTTCAAGCTGAGGGACAGCACGGTTTCTTTGCCGCAGTCCAGACATTTATATTCATACACGGGCATCGCCCTCACCTCCCTCCGATTGGTCGGCACGGTCTTCGATAGGCTTGCTCCGGCAACACGGCCCACGCGGCAACCCTCTTTCCTTATCATCTGGCCGCTCCGGCCTCGCCCGGCTGCCGGGCTTCGAAGGGCTTCAGGCGCCGTTTCATCTCATCCAGCGCTCTCAAGCGGTCCTTTAACGCCGCTTCTTCCAGCGCGTAAGTCCCCAACAGCGTGTCGGTTAACGCGCGCAGATCGCCGCTCAGCGCACCGACCTGGGCGGGCAACTGTTCCATCCTGGCGCTGACCGTGGAGACCACCTGCTGCAGTGCCTGGACCTGCCTGGACGCGTCGCCGGTCACCGCTTCGAGTTTCTTCAACTCTTCTTGCGCGGCAGCCTGAGAACCTTCGACCGCCTTTTTCGTGCCGGTTGCAACGAGAGTCAGATCCTTGAGGATTTGATCCCGCAAGGCATCCGTCCTTTTCTCGTCCTCCAGCGCGGCCCGCATGTCCATTTGGAACGTGCCGATTTGGGCGCGCAAACCTTCCACTTCCGCTTTGACGGCTTTGATTTGGTCGCGAACAGTGGCGACCTCCGACCGGACGGATCTCGTCTGGGCATCGACCTTTTGCGCCAGGTTGTGCTCCAGTTTGTCCAGATCCGAGGTGGTTACGCAGCCGGTTGCGGTGAGCAAGAGGGCGAGACCGAGAAGAGACCCGAAGGCCTCCCGGTGTGTGCAGTGTGTCATAACCCACCTCCCATGGTGATTGGGTGGCAGATTATTCTACTCACCGCGGAACAGTGGGAGCCAGTAGAGGAATTCTACGGAGGGTGGGGAGGGCCGCGGGGCTGCGTGACGAAAGCAGGAAACTCCTGCTACGCAGTCTTTTCCCGGGATTTCCCGTCGAAGTAGCCAAAGGCATATGTAAGGACGATGATACAGAAGATGCCAATGAAGCGAGCTTGGTCGTCCTCGTCAAATTCGACGAGCAGCCCTTGATCCGGATACTCCGTTCCGAACATGGCGAGGCAAACGACAAATCCCAGCAGCAACAAGATGCTCCGCCAGGAGTTCCATTTCAAACCCTGCTCGATCGCGCTGTTCAGGCCGAAGCGGTACACGAGATACAGAATCCCGCCGCTGAACATCCAGCTGATAGCCGTCCAAAGCGCCAGGTGCCAATCCATCGCATCACCTCATTATTTTGTCTTGCGACCAAGTATATCCTGTGCGTGAGCGGCGTCAACAAAGGTGAAAACATCGGCGTCAACAAAGGTGAAAACATGAGGAAAACGGTATTCATCCCTCTGGACGCCATTGAAAAAAGGGGCGAAATAAAAAGGGGTCGGGAGTCATTTTTGAGGTGGTAAAACACGAGAACCTATCTCAAAATCGCTTGAGCAGCATCGTGATGCAGGCGAGCTGCACAAACCACCAGGAGGTTGGTGGCGTCACATTCCTAACGAATCAGCAACCGCCGTTTCCATTGGAGCCAGGCCAAGAACTATTTCGACGAGCCGGCGGCGTTGGTACCGGCGCAAGTGGCACCCATCCCGGGTCTTGAGTTGACGGGTAGACCAGTGTGGCGCGATCAGGGTCGCACCGTCTGGCTGGAGGTCGTCGTCCAGCCGGTCGCTGTCAGAGGCGAGATCGCGGATGAAATACCCAGGCTTGGCTTTCAGCATGTAAAAGTCGAAACTGGAGGACTAAAAGGGGTCT
The DNA here is from genome assembly GCA_035573855.1 of Nitrospiraceae bacterium. Classification (GTDB taxonomy): domain Bacteria; phylum Nitrospirota; class Nitrospiria; order Nitrospirales; family Nitrospiraceae; genus DATLZU01. The sequence goes on along the minus strand of DATLZU010000068.1, from coordinate 48,537 downwards.
GACCCCTTAATGAATTGACTGACCCCTTAACGAATTGACCCCTTAATGAGCTCAAAGGATTTCCAGATCCAGAGGGCTTTCAGCTTGAACTCTTTGGTGAACTGCTGGCGCTTGGCCATCGGATACCTCCGCGGGGCTATTGTCAGCGTTTTGAGGTGTCCACGAAAGTGGGGCTAGCTCAATCTGACTGTTTTCTCTAGAAACTCTCCGCTCAAACGACTTTGAAACGACTCCGGTGGCCTTGCTTTCGCACACCGCGATGTTCCGCGGTCTGAGTCGATGGACGCGTTGGCGTCATGGACAGCATCTGGGGGCGCTATGGAACCTCGAATTTCGCCCCAGACACGCCACTGACGATTCAAGGAGTCAGAGCGGGAACCGTCTTTGTTGAAACTTGTCTTGGAGAGCGGTGGGTCAGAACTTTTAATTCGCGTATCTCGATCAGGTGCGGCGGAATGTAGGCTGCCGGCTGCAAGTCCGTTCGCCACTGGTGGGTCAAAGCGGTGGCATCAATCTCTCTGTCTTGATACGGACACTCGCGATCGCTTTGGTTTTCAAAGGGCTTTTTGTGCAGATCGATCCCGATATGCCGGCTCACGGCTGCACCTCCTGGTTGAGTGTGTGCTTCCCAGTCGGGGGTGAGCACGTCATGGAACCTCAGCGCCTTGGCCCACGGAGCAAGCTCAACGCGACAAAAAGGGACAAGATATTCTTCGAAATTCTTCCCATGTCGTCGCTGGCCTTGACCTAGCCGGGATTGGCGGGCCGTCTTCGCGTTACAACGTCTGGCCAGAAGCAATTTGAGTACCTTGGAGCGAAATGAGAAGAAGTTCCCCAACTGGGAGCCATTGTCCGACGGTAACAAACGGTATTGGTTGGATGTGGTTGGCCGAAACCGCTGGCGTGCCTGATACCTGAAGGAAGTTGACCCCCAGCGGGGTGTCCGTGACGGAGACAGAGGGAACCTCGTCGGGGTGCATAACAAGTATCCTGAGGATATCAGACACCGCAAGGTGTAGCTGCCCATGGGCGTTGTCACTCGACTGACCGTAGCTGATAAGCTTGCGGCCTATCTCCGCCATGACATGTCGTTGGCCGATCTGGTCGCCGGGTGGAGTCGGCTATGATGGAAGGCGAGTTTGCCGTTGAAGACTTCACGACATTTGGGATGTCGTGGCTTATCTTGGTATGGCCTGTGTCCAAGCTTTCGGGCTGACCAGGGGGAGGACTGGCGAGAGCTCCCGCCAGGCTACGCTGCCCATGCGAACATCGTGGCCACCTGACGTTTCACGCCACCTCCACCGATCTCCCTACATCTCAGGAGAAGCCGCATCCCCCGGACAGACTGCGAGAGCCACCAGAGGAGGTTGCTCGCCTCGCGACTCGTTCAACGCGATTTGGGGAGAAGAGCCTCTTAAGCCAATGGAAATATTTTCTCTACGCCCGCAAGTCACAAGTCAACGGACAAGGATGACCGACAGATTCTGTCCATCGAAAGCCCCCTCACGGAGCTCAGAAGGTTAGCCTAAAAGGAATGCCTCGCGAGCGTCAACGAATTCACCGAATCCATATCGGCGAAGGTGCCAGATTTGGAAAAGACTCCCGACCCCTTATGATCGACCCGACCCCTTATGATCGACCCTGACCCGAGGTGGCTTGGGTGGATTTAGCGCGAAGGTGCCGCGCCGCCGTTCTTCCGGGTTGTCCGATGAGTATCCGCGTGCTCAATCGATCCGATGGCGATTCTTGCGTCCACGACGCGGTAGCCTTGGCCCGGTGGCAACGCGAACACGGGGTTCAGGTCGAGTTCGACGATCTCCGGCACCTCTTCCGCCAGCCTGGAGATGCGCAGCAGCGCCTCTTCGAGGGCCGGCACGTCGGCGGGAGGATGGCCGCGGTAGCCGGTCAGGAGCCGATAGCCTTTGATGTCCTGGATCATGTCGGCGGCGTCGCGGTCCGTGAGCGGCGTTACCCGGAAGCGGATGTCGCTGAGGATTTCGACATACACGCCGCCTAATCCGAAGGCGACAAGTGAACCGAACGAGGGATCATGGGTGACGCCGATCATCACCTCAACGCCGCCTGCAATCATCGGCTGCACCACAACCCCATCCATCGCCTCAAGCTGCTGCATCTGCGCGAGCCGGAACTGGATCGCCTCGAACGCTTCGCGGACTTGTGTCTCGGACGCGAGATTCAAGAGAACTCCGCCGGCTTCCGTCTTATGGACGATCCGATGCGATGCCAGCTTCACTGCGACCGGAAATCCGATCCGACGGGCCAGTTCGACCGCCTCATCCGCGGTCCGAGCCAGGCCGCCATCCAGCAAAGACAGTCCCGTCGCCCTCAGGACGGCTCTTGTTTCCTCGACGGTCAACCACCCGGGCCCTCGCTGAGCCAAGGTTTTTTGGCAGATCTCCTTGGCCGTCACGAGATCAAGGTCGTCGAAATCCGGCACCATCCCGAGCGGCTGTGTGCGCCACTCGGCGTAGGCGGCCATCTTGCTCAGCACGCGGGCGGGCATCTCCGGCAGGGGGTAGGTAGGAATCCGTTCGCCGGAAAGGTTGAAGGTCCGGTCCCGGTCACCCTCCGCCATCCAGCAAATCAAAACCGGCTTTGCCGTGGCTCCGGCGGCGCGGCCGGCTTCAATGCCCGCTCGGATGCCCTCTGCGATGCCGGAGGTGTCGGTTGCGGTGACGGAAATGTACAGCACAATCAACGCGTCGATCTCCTCCGCTTGTAAGACTGTCTCGATCGCCTTGGCATATTGCGCGGGGGTGGCGGAGGCAATGAGATCGACCGGATTCTTGAGGGCGGCGGCGGGCGGGAGGAATGATGCGAGCGCAGTCCTTGTTCGGGTTGACAGTTCCGGCACGAGCAGGCCGGCGGCTTCGCAGGCGTCGGTGCAGAGGATGGCCGGGCCGCCCGCGTTGGTGATCAGGCCCACGCGCCGCCCCGGCGGAAGCGGCTGGGCGGACAGGCCGGCCGCCAGCGCGAACAGCTCGTCCAGTGTCTCGGCCCGGATCACCCCGGTCTGTCGAAACAATGCCTCGACCGCCGTGTCGCTCGCCGCCATCGCGGCCGTGTGCGAGCCGGCGGCCCGCCGGCCCGAAGGAGTGCGTCCGGCCTTCACAGCCACAATCGGTTTGCGCCGACCGACGCGGCGGGCAATGCGCGCGAACCGACGTGGGTTGCCGAACGATTCCAAATAAAGCAAGATCACCTCGGTCGCCGGGTCTTCCTCCCAATACTGCAAGAGATCGTTGCCCGACACGTCCGCCTTGTTCCCGACGCTTACGAAGGTGGAGATGCCCAACTGAAGCCGGTGCGCAGCGCCCAGAAGGGCCAGTCCTAGGGCACCGCTCTGCGAGGACATGGCGATCCGTCCGGGGGGCGGGAACAGGTTGGTGAATGTCGCATTGAGCCGCACGGCCGGATCGGCGTTCACCAGGCCGAAACAATTGGGTCCAACCAGGCGCATGCCGTGCTGGCGGACTCTCTCCACCAGACGTTGTTGCAGCTCATAGCCTTTCTGGTCAACCTCGGCGAAACCGGCGGTGATAACGACGAGTGCCCGCAACCCGCGCGCCGCACAGTCATCTACGACCGGCAACACCGCGTCACGCGGCACCGCGATCACAGCGAGATCAGCCGGTTCGGGGATCGCCCGGACCGAGGGAGCGACGGGTAGGCCGGCCAGTTCGGATGCCTGCGGATTGACGGGATAGATGCGGCCGGTGAAGCCGCCGGCGCGCAGCGCGTCCAGTAGTCGGAATCCGATGCTCTGGGGGTCGCGCGAGGCGCCAACGACTGCCACGGCCTGCGGTTGGAAGAACGGCCGAAGGGAGGCGACGGTGGCGAGGCGATCCCGCATTTCGGAGCGGTGTACGCTGGCCTCTGTAGGAACGAGCGAGAGCTCGACCTCGATGTCGCCACCCGCCAGGCGTTCGCGGACCTCAAACCCCGATTCGCGGAACACCTCGCGCACGGCGAGGTTGTCGGCGTGGGTGACGGCCCACAGCCGCCGGAAGCCGTGGCGGATGGCGAGCAAGGCCAACCGTTCCAACAACAGTGTGCCGAGCCCCTTGCCGTGAAAGGCATCGTCGACGGCCAGGGCGACTTCGGCGGTATGTCCGTCTCTGGCTAGGTAGGAGCCCGCGGCGATGATGCGCAACGCGCCTTCCCAGATGCGGGTTACGATCAGGGTCAATTGGGATTTGGGATTTGAGGCGTCGCAGAGGGCGGCGATGAGGTCCTCCGGCGGCGTCGTTTCGGCAAAGAACCGGTGGCGCCTGGCTTCCGGAGACAGCCGATCCACAAAATCGCGGAGAGCGGGCGCGTCGTCCGGCCGGGCAAGGCGGACAGCAGCTGTCGTCCCGTCGCGCAGGATCAAGCGACCGTGCTCCGGCGCCTCCTGAGTGGGCGCCGGAATGAACAGGGGTCGGACCAGTTTCATCGAAGAGTTCCTCTTCCCGAGTCCGTCGGGTTCAGTGGCCCGGGCCGGCTATGAGAGAGACAACGATCGACAACCCGATGAGCACGATAATGATCCATTCGAGCACTTCCAGGCGCCTGGCTGCCGCCTGCGCCGTCAGTTTCCCGTAGATACTTTCAAGTGTATGGAGTTTTCTGGTGATGCTCGCATCCCACGATTCCAGGTGAAACCGTTGGGAGGTCAGGCGATGGATGCGGGCCAGGTATTGGTCACCGAACAGCTTCAACGTATTGGTGACCCGCTCGAACAGAATCGCGCTGTCCACTTGCAATTGAGCGATCGGCTCTAGTTCCGTGCGCACCGCTCCCGGCAGATGCAGCCCGGTCCATCGGTGTTTGGATAGGGTCTCGTAGGCTTCGTCCAGCGCCCGATCCAGGTGGCGGTCCAGCAGGCGCATCTCCAACAGCTCGACGTTCGCAAATTCGAGCACAGCTAGCACCGCTTCCATATCCTGCCCCAGCAAAAGCGCGGCGTTCCAGTCGATGACGGCGATGTCGTCGGGACCGAACGACAGGCGATATCCGATCGCATCCTGGATCTCCTGTTCAGCCAGGCTCTGCGATTCCGAGCGCAGCACCTGCGCGACCGCCTGTGCGTAGTCCTTGATGAGATCCGAACCGGTGAGGGAGGGAGCCGATGCTTCGATGTGATAGATCACGTAGTCTTCCACGGAGTCGACCACGTGGGGGCGCTCAACGGCCTCGCCGACGGCGGCCAGCAGGTCTTCCACCCGCCGACGCGATTCGGCCAGAAGCTGCTCGTGGTCGTAGAGGTCCTGGCTGAGCGACAGCAGGTCGGAGAAAGCTCCGCTCAGCGGGATCGTGTAAGTGACCGACACGGCGCCGAAGTCGTACAGCAGCAGGTCCACGCCCGGATTGGTCCGGAACCGCCCGATCGCGAGCGGCTCGGTGTCCGCGCCGATCCTCAGCGGCGCGGGCGTGTAGTCGAAGTAGGCGGGCGCCCGGCGCTTGTGTTTGATCCGGCTTCGCTCCTTGATCGTCGTCATCCGCCGTTCGGCCTCGTCCAGGTCGACGGACTGACCGACATCGTAAGCGAACAACGCGTAGGCGGTTCCTTTCTCGATCCGCAGTCTCGTCGGCAACGTGGTCATGCCGCTCTTCCGAACGTTTTCCCGTGTTCGATTAGATCAGTCGCTGCGCCCCGGCTTCGACGTACGCATCTTTTTTCATCAGCAGGACAGACCCCAAGCCGAAGAGCACGGCCAGGAGCGTCGCAAACGCGCCGAGGAAAGGAATGGTGGTCAGCAAGAAATACAGGCATAATCCGAATATGAAGGCCCAGCGGTCGCGGTTGGGAACACCGAACCGGTCGAACGCGAATCGTCCCAGCAACGCGATCGTGAAGACGCGCGAGACGTACAACGCGATGGCGTACCAAGCCAGAAGCAAGACGGCGAGTGGAATCCCCAGCACCGTCACGGCAAGCAGCCCGGCCGCCAGCGGAATGGCCGTCAGACCGAGCAAGCCTACACCCAGGGATACCAGCGGCTGCTGTGACAGGTGTGCGAGTGCGCGCTGCGTTGAAGCCGGGTACAGGCGCATCAGCAGCAGGCCGATCACGAGCGTCGACATGAAGCTGGCCGCAGCCGCCACGAGTTTGAAACCGACAAGCAAAGCGAGGACGTCCTTGAGCGTTGGCAACAGATCCTTGGGTACTGTCCGCCTGATGGTCTGTCCTGAGACCACGGCTTGGGGATCGATCGAGGCGGGGAGCCGGCTCCAATACATGAGGTTCCCAGCCACCGCTGCTTTGGACGACAGGCGCAAGTTGCCGATCGCAGCGGTCAAGTCGCCGCCGATGCGGTTGGAGACGCTGAGGTTCCCCGCGGCAATGCGCGCATCCCGGTGGATCAGGCCGCCAAGTTCAACCTGCCCACCGGCCGCGATGATGTTGCCGCGAAAAAGCGCCGAGGGCGTGATGTCGATGCTGCCCCCGGCGATGGTGGCATTCCGACCGATGTCGCCGCTGAAGGTCAGCTTGCCCCCGACCGCACGGACATCTTGAGACACTGTGCCGGAGACGGTCACGGTTCCGCCCGCCGCCAGCAGGTCTCCGTTGACACTGCCGTCGACCAGGATCTGCCGGCCGGCCGCATAGACATCCCCGTTTACCGTCCCGGAGATTTCCACGATCTTGCCGACGGCGAAATAATCATGGTCGACGACCGTACCGGCCGGCAACACCACAAGTTCGTCTCTGTCGGTCTCCTGGTGGTCGGTGTCCTTTGTCGCGCTCGGATTTCCTGGAAACAGGGCGAGCAAAACGGCCGCGAGCGCTGCAGGCGCTTTCCCGCGGCCGATGCCGGATCCAAACGGCTGGCACCTTCGCGCGTCCATGGACGGATGTCTCCTTTTCATGTTCATGGTCACGAGCCGCACGATTTGTGCGAGTCACGCGCCGCAAGGATTTGTCTCTGCTCCGTGAGCCACTCCGGTTTGAGCATGAGGACGGCCCCCATTCCAAGCATGACAGTCCCGTTTATGAGCTTCAACCAGTGCCCTTCTCCTTCCTGGAGCTTTCGGCGCCCCAACGTCACGAACGTCACGATGGCGGTCGCTACCATGAGGCTATCGTCCGGGATAGAGGCCACATTGTAAAGCCCTACGTATCCGTAATATTCTCCCAGAACAGGGGACGAAGCGCGAGAATCTGGGTCTAGAGCGCGGGCGAGCCCGCCGTGCAGAGCAACTCGATCGCGTAGACTGGAACCGCTTGGTTGCGGCGTTGTGAGGGCAGCCTTCCCGGGTGCGGGACCCGTGCATCGGAGCAAACAACACGCGGTGCGAAATGGTACTCAACAGCGCCCAGTCGGTTTCGGTCAACGCACGACCAGAACGGGACGGATCGAACGATGGGTGATTGAATGCGAAACGCTTCCCAAAAGGAACCGGTCGGCACCTGTTCGCCCGTGTGATCCTACGACCAGGAGGTCGAATGCCTCACCCTGCGCGGCAATCATGCTAGCAGGATCTCCATTCAGGATCTGCGTGGTGACCGTATACTGATGATTCGCCAGCGCGGCCGCCGTCGTTTTGACAAGGTCTTCGGCATATTGGCTGGCCGACTTGGCCCATGATTCGAAGACTAAGATGCTGGCGGGATCGGTAAGGCGCGGCTGCTCGATCACCGTGGTCACCACCAGTTCGATCGGTGTGCGGAACGGGTGGTTGATCAGCCACGTCCGGATGCGCTGCGCGTCCTCCGTTCCTTCGACGGCGACCAGCACCCGCTTGGGCGGACGGGCCTCACCTTTGACGATGAGCGTCGGGCAGGTCGAATGCATGAGGATGCGATGGGACACGCTTCCCAACAGAAGTTCGCTCACCGGTCCGCGGCCGCGGGCGCCGACGGCGATCAGATCGGGATTCACCTTCTGCGCGGTGTCCAGGAGAAACGCGGCGGGACGCGCAAAGTCGTAGATTTTCCGCACGGACGGCGTGTCGGACGGAACCAGGGCCGACGTGCGCTCCATCAGTTGCCGGCCGGCATCCTGCATTGCCCGGCGGAACTCCTCGTACCCTTGCAGATTCGCCGCCTGCGCCACCACGGGATGCCGGAAAATACCCAGATCGACACCGTGCACCAGGACCACTTCGTGCGGCGCATAGAGCGCGAAGACTTCCCGCACGGCGGCAAATGCCTGCTCCGACCAATCGACGCCGATGACGATCTTCATAATTGCTGCTCTTTCCTGTCTTGCTTCAGCAACCAGTTTGGTCGACGCGCGCCGAAAGCGAGAAGCTGGGCGCTCACGGCTGGCAGCGAATAGCTCGCAGCGAGTTGCTGAGAGCGCGTTACACCGCCGGAATTTCGAGCAGGTACAACTCGCCTTTCATCCCGGGATGCAAGTCGCAGCGGAACGAGTACGTGCCGACGCGATCGGCCGTGAAGTGGATCACTAACGTCTTGCCCGGGTCCACGTACACCCCTTCCACCCCTCTTCCATAGGCGGCGATCCCCTCGCCCTCTACGCGCAGCGCCAGTTGGGCCAGCATCGCCGCGGTGAACCCGTGGCGAAGGATGTCTTGATTGCGAAGGATGATGACGGTGGGGACGCCGGGACGGATCGGAGCCGGTTGAGTCAGGAGAAACTCATAATTGCGGATCGTGAGGTCGATCCGCTGCTCTTGAGCGGCGCGGTCATCCGGCCGGTCACCGGCGAACCCAACTCCAAAAGCGAGAACGATCAGCGCGACGCCAACGGCGCCGCGAAGCCAGAACCCCGTTCGACAAGTCATCGTGTCCTCCCATTCTCTCCGCTCAACGCAATGCATTGAGTTCCTCATAGTGCGATGCCACTACGCGAAGGAGCGCCTGTCGCAATTCCTCGCCCCGATATTGCCGATTGGCGACTTTTCGCAGTCGCGCGGCCAGTGTGCCATCTCCGAGCGTCCCTTCCGCCCAACGGGCGAAATCCTGCCGACGGTCATGGTATTCCAGGCTGTCGATCGGAAGGATCGGGATAAGTTGCAGAAATTCGTACAAGCTGGCGGCTTCCTGGCCGATCCCCCCGTGCTCGTTGCGGAACCAGAACCGCTTTCCCGCCGGGAGCGGTGTATCCAAATACTTATAGAGGTGACGGATATGAGGGACGCGCCGGATCGCGGGACGCATGCGAACCATCTGGCCGCTGCATAAGAGTGCATGCCCCATGGGAATCTCGTCAAGCCGGGTCTCCGAGAGCCCGCAGATGCGACAATGCTCGCGGAGGCCGCGGGCGGCTTCCGGTTCCGACACGCGGGTGAACAGACAATGGTGGAGAACCTCCAGTACTGCGGTGCTGAGGCGATCTGGTCGATAGGAGACGAACGCCCACCCGCCGGCTGCCAGCAGCGGAAGGATGGCCCCGGTCACTTCGCCGCCGCTGAAGAGGAATTGCTGTGCTTCCTCCAGTACAATCCAATGTGGCCGGTACCGTCGCTCGCGGACTGGACGAAGTGCGCGGAGCAACTCGGTGACATAGCCGCTTCGCAAGGGGACCGGATACTGGCTGAGATCCAACGTCAACGAGACCCCGCCCGCGTCGAGCAACGAGACGACGGCCGAAGGAGGCGGCAGGCTCGAACGGTCCCCGCTGACGGACACGAAGCGCGGCAAGACCCGCAGCCCGCGGAAGTCGCCCTCGGGATCGATCAGCAGGACCTGGTAGTTCTCATGGTGCAAGCCCTCGGCAATCAAGCCGACTATCCAGGATTTCCCTGTCCCCGAGTCGCCGAACACGCCCAGATTCCGCCCGGCCAGGCGGGAGGCTGGAAGGGACACGGTCGATCCGGCTTCGGTCTGACCGAGCAGGATTGGGCGCTCCCGTTTAAGCGGAATGTCCAGGAACTGGCCGGCCAGCGGGTAACGCTCCAGCACCTCCAGCACGCCGCGTGGGCCCGGCGCCTCAGCCACCACATCCGCCAGCTCCCGCACCGCGGGAACTGCGTCGGCGACGGCGACCGCAACTTCGGCCAGGGTCAACATGGACAGGTCGTTTTCGGCGTCACCAAAGGCCGCGAGGTTGCGAGGCGAGAAGCCGCACAGCGCCAGCAGGCGTTCCAGCCCGGACCCTTTTGTGGCACCAGGCGGCAACACCATAACGGCGCCTTTGTTGTATTCAATGGAAGCGCTACCGCCATAGGCGCCGGCCACTTGCCAAAGCGTCTGATCGTGCGGCATCCAGGTGGCGGCGATGGCCAACCCCCGCTCAAATGGAATGCCGCGCTCCTCTAGCGCCTTCACCAGGTTTGCGTCCAATTGGCCGAACGGTAGATACGTTTCGCCGCTACCGGTGTGGGTCAGCACTGCACCGTTTTCCCAAACGATCCCCATGAACAACTCGGCGAGCCGATATAATGCAACCGTCTCGAAGCGCCGACCGGTGACTAGGAACAGCGCATGCCCCATGGCGCGGCAACGCTCGAGCGCTCGCTCCAACGCGGGAGGAACGACCCCGTCAACGGCGAGCGTCCCGTCGAAATCGAAAGCCATCACGCGGCGATACATCGGGCCTATCGGCGAATTCTGAATGCTGAATTAAGAATGCTGAATTGCGGCATTCCGACAATTCATAATTCCTCATTCATCATTTTTTCAGATGCCCACCAGCACCCGGTGCGCGCTGATGGCTTTCAGGGTTCGCATCACGTCCTCGAAGGAGAGCTCAGGGACTTTCTTTCCTTTGGATTCCTCCGCGTGCAGAATGCAATCGTTCATCGCCAACATACCCTGGAGGACGCCGTCTTCGTCGACTACAGGGAGCCGTCGGACTTTCTCGCGTTTCATGATATCGAGCGCGGTGTGAACATCGTCGGTGGGACGGCACGTGTGGGCTTTTCCGGACACGGTCTCCCACACTGTGATTTCGGCGGCCGGTTTGTTTCTGGTGGCCGTGGCCATGCAGATGTCACGGTCGGTGATCACACCCAGGACTTTTCCCTCCACATTGAGCACCGGCAGGATGCCGCAGTCGCTGTCCCACATCATCTTGGCGGCCTCGGCCAGATTCGTATTGGGGCCGCAGCACTGCACGTCCCTCGTCATGATCTCTTGAACTTTCATGGTCTCCCTCCTCTCCGAGCTCTCCGAGCGTGTAGAGCCGTTCGTGCTGTCTCGCAATGGATGCCGGGCGAAAAGCGCCTGCGGCGCATCGTTCCCACTTTACGCAAACGAACTGTTCGCCGCCGCACTCGGGGCATACCGTGGGCTCCTTGAGTTTGCCCCGCAGCTTGTACGTGTCGTGCTTATATTCCTGGACGGTCCGATCGCGCCGGACTCCCAGTCCTGCAGGGGGCTTAGCCTTTGGCGCCATAACAATTGGTCCTTCCCGCTTTGAAAATGGCCGGCAGCAAGAATAGCCGACAGCCGGCAGCACGTTGCGAACAGTTCGTTCGCAAAAACACTAGCCGATCCTTGGCGCTGTTGGCTGTCGCTGCCCGCTACCGGCTGTGTTCTGCGTCGGGCTGGGTCTCATTCAGGCGCTCGGCTCCTGCCGGTGTGAGCGCAGCGCCTGTTCCGCCAAGTCCAGGTAGCGGATCACGTCCGCATCCTCGACCTGGGTGAAATCGGTGTAATGACAGCCGACCGCGAAGAACGGCTCCGGTACTTCCAACACGACCAGCTTGTCGACCTTGCGCGCCACCTCCTCAAGCGTCTCGCGCGGTCCGACCGGGATGGCGCCGACCAGCCGGCGCGGCTTCAAGTCCCGTATCGCATTCAACGAGGCGAAGAACGTGGCGCCTGTCGCGATGCCGTCGTCCACGAGCAATACCGTCCGGTCGGTGAGCATCGGCACGTTCCTCCCTTGCCGATAGAGCGCTTGCCGTCTGGCGATCTCTTCCTGCTGCGCTCGAATCAATTTGTCCAGCGCTTCCTGCTCGATCTCGGACAACGCGATTGCCTCCCGGTTGAGATACAGTGAGCCGGTCTCGCTGATCGCGCCTAGGGCGAACTCGGGATTGTCCGGCGCCCCGATTTTCCTGGTGATGAAGACGTCCAGGGGCAGGCAAAGCACAAGGCTCATCTGATAGCCCACCGCCACTCCGCCCCGCGGCAGAGCGAGGATCAGGGCCGTGGGGTCGTCTCGGTATGCCAGGAGTCTGGTCGCTAGGAGGCGCCCGGCTTCTTCTCGGTCACGAAACACAGTGTTGATCCTGATTTCAGGAGCCACGCGGGCATCCTGGCTCCAGTCGCTCCTGACGCCGAGCGGAAGATCGCCCGAAACGCCGCGATTCGCCATCATCGCGAAAAGGGAACGTCTGCGCCGACTGGTTTTTTCAATTTCCGTTCGGTCGTTGGTTGGACGATTAGGCTACTTTCACCTCGATGGCTTTCGGCTTCGCCTTCTCGGACTTGGGCACATGCACCTTCAGCACGCCGTCCTTGTACTCGGCGCTGACCTTAGAACCATCGGCGTCATCGGGTAGAGTGAAGCTCCGCATAAAGCTGCCGTAGGCCCGCTCCATGCGGTGATACTTCCTGCCTTTCTCTTCCTTCTCATATTTTCGTTCTCCCGAAATCGAGAGCACGTTATCCTCGATGGTCAGTTTCACATCTTCCTTCTTCACCTCTGGCAGCTCCGCCTTGATGAGGTATTCCTTGTCATCCTCCGTGATGTCCACAAGCGGCGACCATTCCGCCACTGTCATGGCTTCCTTGTCGCCGTCGGCCCGCACGGGTACGCGGCCGAAGAACGTCGCCAGACGTTTCTCCATTTCCTCCAGTTCCTTGAACGGGTCCCAACGCGTCTTAAACGGTTCCCATCGGGTGATGGCGCTCATAACACATCCTCCTTTTGTGAATGAGTGGGGTTGGTAAACGACGGGTCCGCGCGAGGTGCGCGGTGGTTGTCACCCTCGCTTCGCGAATCTTTCCGCCTTGTCGTACGCGGCGAATGTCCCATGGCGAGCCGGCGGAAGCAATGATCCGCTTCGTGATCGGTCATGGCTACGCGCTTGCTTTCATCTCATCGGCTGAGGCGGGAAAGGCGGCATAGCCGCCTCGGGCCCGGCGACAGAGCCGGATCCGGCCGCACCGGCTCAGATGATCCAGCGCTAGGAAGACCTGGTTCCAGGTCAAGTTCGGGCACTGCTGCACGATCTCTTCCAGCGAGCTGCCTGGAGACCGAACGATGACCTCCATGATCTGATCGGCGGACGCATACGCATCGGACATCGCGCATCTCCCTCTTTTTTTGACGCGGCCTCCTCACGCCATCACCTGTGCATTCGGAGTGCCAGGACAAGGCGACTCCGTGCCGCGTACAAGAGCCTTGACGCGACGGGCACTTGTGGGCATGAGCTTGAACGATGACCGAGCGAACGCGAACGACTGTGGCGTTTCGGGTCAACAGTGGGTTCCGCGCTGTTGCCAATTACCTCAAGCGCGGGTCGCGTCACGCGAGAAAAGCCTTCCGGAGCCGAATCAGGAAGTCGTCAACAAGGCGCAGATTGGATTGGTGGGCGCAGAGCGCAAGCCGGCGCCGGGCTTCCTGGGTCCAATACTCGCCCAGATCGATGACTTCTCCGAGGCGGTAGCGCCCCTCTTTGATCTTCCTAATGGTCTCACCGATCGGGGTTTCGGCGATGTGCGTGCTGAACGTCTCCCGCTCCAGCAGTTCGCACAGGTTGTATAGGACGCGCAGGTAGGCGGCGGCGTATTTCGCCGGCCGCTCGTCTTTCTTGTCCAGCATCTTCCTGCGTTGGTTCTCGCAATAATTGATGAACGCATCATAGGCGGTCTGCGGAGACCAAACGTGCGGAAAGAGTTGCCGCAATTCCGCTCCCCACTCATCCATCGCGACGATGGGAGCTACGAAGGTCTCGAGGATCAACGGATGGCATTGGGTGCCGAGGAGGAGAAATTGGCCGACCTCCCAGGCTGTTTCGTCGGCTGCTTCCTTCGTCATGCGTACGCCCTGGTATTTGAATCCCAAGCGGAACATGTCTTCGGTCGGAATGACGAAAACGCTCCGATAGTCGGCGTCGCTGCCTGGCTCGGCCAACCCGTGGGCCTGCGATCCAACGAGGACTTTGAGGATCGTCCGATCGGCGACGATTTGTCCCATTGCCATCTCAATGTCGGGCCGTCAGTTGTTCAATGCACCCGTTCAACGATGCGTACTTGGGATAGTCCGCCTCGGGAACTTCGACACGAAACGTCTTGTGCAGGGCGATAACGAAGTTCAAAAAGTCCATCGAGTCGAGATCCAACTGATCGCGGAAGTTCGCGTCCGGGCTCAGCGACTTGAGGTCAGCCTCCGGCGCAATGTCGCCGAGAATGCGGAGCACGGCGCTTTTAACTTCTTCGGCGGTCAGTCCAGCGCTCATAGTCGATCGGGCTCCTGCAACAGGCGGTCGATCGCGGTGAGAAACAACCCGCCACGATGGCCGTCCGTCACGCGATGGTCGGCGGAGAGGGTGGCAGTCAGGACCGGTCTCGCCTGGACTTGGCCGTTCACGATCCAGGGCCGTTCGACGATTTTGCCGAATCCCACCAGCGCCACCTGCGGCGGGTAAATGACCCCAAACACGGTCTCGACGCCTTGTTCCCCGAGACTGGTGACGGTAATTGTAGGGTCCGACAGCTCCGACCCTCGCAATGTCCCGGCGCGGGCACGTACGACGAGGTCTTGCAAGTTCCGCATCAGCTCGCTCAAGCTTTGCCGGTCCGTATGATGAAGGGCCGGCGCGACGAGACCGCCTTGCCGCAAGGAAATTGCCACACCGACATGGATGTCCTGACGGGGAACGGCCGTGTCTCCTTTCCACACGGCATTGAGCTCGGGGACCTGGTGGAGGGCCAGAGCGACGGCCTTGAGCAGGAGCACGCCGTACAGGAACCGGTCCGTGACCGGCCGTTTGCGATTCTCTTCGCTTAACCACGCCAGAGCCCGACCCATGTCAATCGTTGTGCTCAAGTAGTAGTGGGGGATTTCACGTTTCGACCGGGTCATCGCAGCCGCGATGGCCTGTCGCATCCGGGCTTGGCGGTCAACAGTTTCGCCGGCTTGCAGGGCCGCCTCTTCAGCTTTGACCCTCATGCTGCGGGCCTCCGCTGCGCGCAGAATGTCTTCCCGACCGATTGCGCCTCCCGGACCGGTGCCCTGCACGGTGGACAGGTCGATGCCGAGGTCGGCCGCGAGTTGCTTGGCCGCGGGGGAGATGCGGAGGCGTGTTGGTTCAACAGACGGAGGAGTCTGAGCCGCTGAGGTAATCTCTTCACCGCGAGCTTCCGTCCTCGGGCCTCGTGCCGGTCTTTCTTCCCGAATGATGGCCATCGCCGTGCCAACGGGAACCTTGGCGCCGGGCTGAACGAGCAGTTGTTCGATGACGCCGGTCGTGAAGGATTCGATCTCGATGGCGGCCTTGTCGGTATCGACCACGGCGATGATCTCGCCCTTGGTCACCCGGTCACCAACCCTCTTGCGCCATTCGATGAGCGTGCCGGCGTTCATGTCCGCGCCGAGTGAGGGCATGACAAATTCAGCCATGTCTAGAAACCCGTAAAACGTGAAGTGTCAAACAGGATGCGCAACTGGTCTGCCCTGTCCCGCGAGATACGCGCGACAAGCGGCGAACGACTGACGGATGACGAGCGCAAGTCATCCCTTCCCTATCATGGCACGAACGGTCTGAATGATCGTGACGACCTGCGGCAGCGCCGCCTCCTCCAGGTGTTTGGGATAAGGAATCGGCACCTCGGCGCTGCAGACGCGCGCCACCGGTCCGTCGAGATCGTAAAAGGCGCCTTCCATGATCCGCGCGCTGATTTCCGCCGCGAAACTGCCCGTCCGCCAGGCCTCATCGACCACCACGGCGCGATGGGTTTTTCGGACCGAGGTCAGGATCGTCGCAGAATCGAGCGGGCGCAACACGCGGAGGTCGATGACTTCGGGGTCGACACCCTCGGTCGCCAGCCGCTCGGCGGCTTCCAGGGCCTTCCACAACGATCCTCCGAACGTGATGATCGACACGTCCCGTCCGGGTCGTCGCACCGCCGCCTTGGCAATATCGACCGGAAAGGCCTGTTCGTCCAACTCTCCTTCCATGGGGTACAGGTAGGCATGTTCGAAGATGAAGACCGGGTCGGGCTCCTTCAGCGCGGTGAGCAACATGCCTTTGGCGTCCGTCACCGTGGCCGGGGTCAGCACCTTAATCCCCGGGATGTGCGCATACCAGCCTTCAAAACTGTGCGAGTGTTGAGCAGCTACCTGGCGCCCGGCGCCGGTCGCCATGCGCACGACAAGGGGAATGCTGAACTGCCCGCCCGACATGTGGCGGATCGTCGCCGCGTTGTTGACGATCTGATCCAAGGCCAGCAGGCTGAAATTGACCGTCATGATCTCCACGATTGGTCTCATCCCTCCCAGCGCTGCGCCGATGCCAGCACCGACAAACGTGTTCTCCGACAGCGGCGTGTCACGGATGCGTTCCGGGCCGAACTCTTCCCACAGCCCTTTGCTGCAGGCGTAGGTGCCGCCGTAGCGTCCGACGTCTTCTCCCATCAAAAAGACGCGTGGATCGCTCTGCAGGGCTTCGCGCAACCCGGCGCGGACGGCTTCTCTGTACGTGACTTTCATCTAGCCTACCGCCGCTAGTTTGCCGACGAAGTCGGCGTGTAGACGTCCTTCTCCAGGTCTTCAACCGGCTCCCAAGGACCTGCTTCGGCGAAGGCGACCGCGTCATCGATCTCGGCGGCGATGGCGTCCTCCATCTGCTGGACATCGTCGTCGGTAAGCCATCCCAATTCGCTGAGCCGTTTTTCGAACGTGGCGATCGGGTCACGCCGTTTCCATGCCGCGACTTCTTCTTTGGTTCGATAGAGTTCGGGATCGTACATCGAATGGGCGCGGAAGCGGTAGGTGCGGTACTCGAGCAGATAAGGACCATTGCCTTGGCGAACGGAGCTCACAGCCTGCTGCGTGGCTTCCTCAACGGCGAGCACATCCATCCCGTCCACAACCACCGACGGAATGGCGTACGCGTGAGCTTTGAGCGCGATGTTGGGCTGGGACTGGTGTCGTGCCAGCGCGGTGCCCATAGCGTAGAGGTTGTTCTCGCAGAGGAAGAGCACCGGCAACTTCCAGAGCGCCGCGAGATTCAACGATTCATGAAATTCACCCTCCGCGACGGCGCCATCGCCGAAGAAGCAGGCGGTGACCCTCCCTTGGTGTTCCCCTTTGTCGAAAGCGGGAGATAAGAGGGAGAACTTCTGCGCGAGCGCAAGCCCGACCGCGATAGGGAGTCCGCCGCCGACGATGGCGAGGCCGCCGTAAAACTTCCGGGAGGCATCAAAGAAATGCATGGAGCCGCCGCGGCCGCGCGCGCAACCGTTGGCTTTTCCGTACAACTCCGCCATCAAGGGGCCCATCGGCGTGCCGCGGACCAGGGCATGCCCGTGCTCGCGATACGTCGCCACAACGGCGTCCTCCGCCGTGAACGCCGGCAACGCTCCGGCCGCCACCGCCTCTTCGCCTATGTAGAGATGAAGGAATCCGCGAATCTTTCCGAGGCTGTACAATTCCGCCGCTTTCTCTTCGAACCGGCGAATGCGCAGCATCTGGCGGAGCAGTTCGAGCCCATGCTCGCGGCTGATCTCGTGTGCCAAGCTAACCTCCGCCCCACCTGGGCTGTCTATCGGATTGGCTCTCGGCTGTGTGGTTTGTTTGGTTCACCTACTCGTTTACGCTTCCAGCGTCGACGTGTCTCCCTCCGGCAGCCCCAACTCTCTCGCCTTCAGCAATCGGCGCATGATTTTTCCGCTTCGAGTCTTCGGCAGGCCGGGCAGGAACTCGATCTCTTTCGGGGCGACGACCGCGCCGAGCCGCGCACGGGCGAACCCCAGCAGCTCGCGACGGAGCGCCTCGCTCGGCTCAAACCCGTCTTTGAGCGAGACGAACGCCTTGACGACTTCCATGGCGACCGGATCCGGTTTCCCGATGACGCCGGCCTCCGCCACGGCCTTGTGCTCGAGCAGGACGCTTTCGACTTCAAACGGACCGACGAGATGCCCTGACGTCTTGATCACATCGTCGGCCCGTCCCACGAACCAAAAGTAGCCGTCGGCGTCTCGTTTCGCCAGGTCGCCGGTGAGGTACCAACCACCGGCGAAGCATTTCTTATAGCGCTCCGGTTCGCGCCAGTACGATCGGAACATGGAGGGCCAGCCCGATCGCAGGGCGAGCTCGCCCTGGACGCCAGGTTCTTCGATCACGTCCACATCGCCCGTGTCGGTCCGGCGGACGATGGCGGCCTTGATGCCGGGCAAGGGGCGACCCATGGACCCCGGCCTGATGTCCATCGCGGCGAAGTTGGCGATCATAATGCCGCCCGTCTCGGTCTGCCACCAGTTGTCGTGGAACGGCAGCCCAAACGCCTGCTGTCCCCAGACGACAGCCTCTGGGTTGAGGGGTTCGCCGACGCTGGCGAGAAAGCGGAGCGAAGTCAGGTCGTATTTGCGGACGAGGTCCACGCCGGCCTTCATCATCATGCGGATGGCGGTGGGCGCGGTATACCAGACCGAGACCCGGTGGTCCCGAAGCACACAGTACCAGCGTTCTGCGTCGAAGTCGCCTTCGTCGACAACGCTTGTCACGCCGTTCGTCAGCGGCGCAATGATGCCATAGGAGGTGCCGGTGACCCACCCCGGATCGGCCGTGCACCAGAAGACGTCATCCTGGTGCAAGTCCAAGGCAAACTTCCCGGTGATGTGATGCGCCACGACCGCCTGGTGGACATGGACGGCGCCCTTGGGCGTGCCCGTGGTCCCGCTGGTGAAATGCAGGAGCGCCATGTCTTCCGGATCCGTCTGATCGATGGTGAACTCCGGGCTAGCTTCCTCGATCAGCCGGTGATAATTCTGCGTGCCCGGAAAGGCCGTCCGGCGTCCGTTGTCGCCGACCAGCAGCACATGCTCGAGATCGGGAAGCAATGCCCGAATGCCGACGACCTTGCGCTCGTATAAGGTTTCGGTTGTCACCAACACCTTGGCCTGACCGATCGTCATCCGCGCTCGGATGGGTTCCGGACCAAAGGCCGAAAACAGGGGGCAGAAGACGCTGCGGTTCTTCAACGTGCCGAGCGCAGCGATGTACAGCTCCGGGATGCGGCCGGCCAACACATAGACACGGTCGCCTTTCCCGATCCCCAGATGCCGCAGGACGTTGGCGAAACGGTTCGTCAGTTCGTCAAGCCGACGGTACGAGTACTCCTTGACGGTGCCGTTCTTGCCAAGCCAACGCAAGGCCACATGGTCGGCGCGAGGGCCGCCTGCGTGGCGGGTTACTGCTTCGTATGCGATATTCAGGCCCCGGTTGTCCGGAAGTCCATCCAGTTCGCGTCGCGCTTGTTCCCAGGAAAAGGTTGAGTAGACCGCGTGGTAATCGTGGAGATGGGGCGGCACCTTCCAATCGCGGCAGGTTTTTCTGATCGGCTGCCAAATCATGAGGAGGTCCATAGCCAAGCACGGGTTCTGCAAGCAATAGGCCATAGGACGGTCGTGGTCGATGCGGAGAAAACGTTGAGATTCCAGTGTCCTGCGACCGATCCTTCCAAAATTTTCTGTGTCTTCTGTGGCATTATTCGTCACTGAGAAGTCGGTGTACGTGGACATTTGCGCCAGGAGGCTGCATAGAAAAAATAACGGGCGGCGAGTAGCTGTCTTGAACGCAGCTCTCGGCCGACCCCCGAATCCTTTCGCTCGCCGCCCGCTCTAAATGAACGGACGCAGGATTATCAAAGGCGACCTGCGAAATGAATGGAGGTGAATCCTATGACTGGTTCGATGATTGATGGAACACTGGCGGTTGCTGGCCTCTTCGCTACCCTCATAACGATGGTGTGGAGTCTCTTGGTGAACGACACGGTCGAGGCCAAGCAGGTGGCCGGCGAAAAGCCGGCGGCGCTGAACCGGGCCGCCTGAGATGTTTTCCCCTGAACCCATGAACCGCGGAGGGAACTGGGTGTGCGAATGACGAAAGGCCCCGGCCCCCTCGGCTGAAAGGGTGGCCGGACATTTGACGATGCAAACGATGACAACGGAGTTAGCAACATGGTGAAAGAGAAAGAGATGGTCAAAGAAAAAGCGGATACGATGGTCGATCGTGATCAGTGCCGGCGGTGCGGAGGCTTGATGGTCCCGGAATCCACCGGTGATCCGTTCACATCCGGCCTCCGGTGCGTAATCTGCGGCGAGCGGATCGATCCGGTGATCCTAGCCCATCGCAGACAGCAAGCGATGCGCAAGGAGGCTGAAAAGCTGTTTGCGGGAAGCGACGCCCGTGCGAACTAACTCCAGCCTTTCCGTCTTTCCTGGACGTTAACCGTCGGTCCTCCCGGACCACCCAAAAGAGGCGTTCCGCAACAGTGATCGGGTTGTGACTGTGGTGGAACGCGACAACAGCCATCGAGGAGTGAGCCGCAGAATGTGCGGTAGTGGGCCGCTCCTATCCGCTCCAATCACACTGGACTTGTGCATTGCTCTGTGATCTGCGCGGAATAACGGGGGATCATGATGATCTGTCACAGCGTGGGAGGAAGGCATGAACCAGAAGGCCGGTTTCAAGAACATGCCCAAAAGGCAGGCGAAGAAGTTCACGAGGCTCAAGATCAAGCACGCGCAGCAGCAGGTCCGGAAGCAAGCCACGCGCCTGCTGGGTGTCAGACCCACGGATGAAAGGCGTTGAGCGGGAGAACCCGGTCTAGCCATGATCGAGATCGATGGTTCCCGCTACTCCGGCAGCGGCACGATCGTCCGCCAGGCGGTGGCCTTTGCGGCGCTCACCGGCCGGCCCGTCCACATCGTCAATGCGCGCGTCCGCCGTCCTAATCCGGGGCTGCGGCCGCAACACATCCGCGTCGTAGAGGCGATCCGAGAAGTGGTCAACGGGACAGCCGAGGGTTTGGCACCGGGGTCCCAAGAACTGTGGTTCAGACCTGGCCGCCTAAAAGCGGAACGGAGGTATGTGTGGGACATTGGAACGGCAGGTTCGACCACAATGTTGGGTCTGGCCCTCCTTCCTGTGCTGGCGTTTGCACCCACCCCTGTCTCGGTCGAGTTGCGAGGCGGGCTGTTCCAGGATTTCGCCCCGTCGGTCTTTCATCTCCAATACGTAATGGCGCCTCTGTTGAAGCGGATGGGGTTGGGAGTCGAAGTGAGGATGGAACGGCCGGGCTATGTGCCGAAAGGGGAGGGTATTCTGCGCTTGTCTGTGGCTCCACCGCAGATGCCCCTCCAGAGTGTGACCCTGGAAGAGGCCGGTGCCATCCGGCGCATCTGGGGGATCGCCCTTGCCTCGCATTTGCGTGAGCGGAGGGTGAGCCAGCGGATGGCCATGGCCGCGAAGCAGGTGCTAGAGCGTGCCGGTTACGGCGCTGAGATCGAAGAGCGAGACGATACGACGTCGCTCCAACCAGGGGCGGCGCTTGCGCTCTTTGCCGACTTAGAGGGTGAGGTCCGTCTGGGAGCGGATCAAGCTGGGGCCCTCAGACGAACCGCCGAGTCGATCGGAAGACATGTGGCGGCGCAGCTTCTGGAGGATCTGCGGACGGGAGCCACATTGGACCGGTTCGCCGTGGATCAGGTAGTGCCGTTTGCGGCGCTGGCGAAGGGAGAGAGTCGGTTCCTGGCGCCGGCTGTCACGGAACATCTGACGACCGGCGCCTGGCTTGTCGAACAATGTCTCGGCGCGACGGTGAAGATCGACGGACGTCTCGTGTGCGTGTCCGGAGTCGGATTCGCGGGCTTCGCATCGATCACCGAAGAGCGAAAAAACAGCCCTTAGCTGATCGCTATCACTTGGTTGATTTGCTGTCGAGCGTGGTTATTTTGTAATTAGCAAAAAGAGGTGTCGGAAGCTTGAGCGTGGCTCACAATTCTGGAATTTTGTGACTCGCTCTTGTGCAGCCAACGTGCAAGAGGGCATCGCTTCCGTGCCAGTCGCGGGATCGCGATTCGAGGTACGCGCTATCCACTCCCGGTGCTGTTAGGCACGGCCGTAGAACCGAGCCCTTGAAGAGGAGGCGCGGGGTAACCAGCCAATCGGGCGACTGGAGGGTTATCGGATCGGATCCTGGCCAGTCGACGGACCCGGTGCTCACACAAGAGCGAGCCTTTTTTATTCCCGGCTGCGAAAATCTCTTTCAAAATCCTACCATTTTTTCATTAAACCAAACCTTGACCGGGGCTTCCAACACATCATGCCAAGCGGAGAGAGAGCTTCTGTGGCATTGTGCCCAGGAAGCTCATTGTGGAGATCTGACGCGGAAGCGGAGAAGGGGATTCTTAAAGAGAAAGAGAAGGAACCACTTGCGGGATTTGCAGGAAATGGGCTGCGAAAGCCGCTCTGGTTACCGGCGCAAAAACAGAGCGGAGGCAGGTCCAGAGAGCTTCACGTGCAAGATTGGAGATCTTGGAGAGGTTTTAGGCTTCCCGGCTGGTACCGGGCCTGCACACCGCCTCTGCGCTCGATCTCATGCTTTGGAGTGTTCCTCTCACCGAAACCTCCGCTCGATTTTTAGGTAAGGCCGACTCACGATTTGATCAAGGGGCCCGATGCTACAGTCGCCATTCCTCATCTGTGGCGTTTTAGGACTGGTGGAGCTGTGTTCCCAAAAAGAAAAAGGCGAGGCGGACTCGCATCCGTGTCGCAGAATGCAGAATGATCAGGAAAGGTATAGACCACTGCCCATTATGTGGTTCTCAAGGTTTTGTTGGCATGCATGATGCTTGGTCATGGGCTTAACCGATAGGACGGACGCATGCATATTCTGGTTGCGCTGGATGAGTCCCGGTATGCCGACACGATCATTCGCTGGATGAGGACGTTTCCGCACCCCCCGGAAACGCGGTTGACCTTGGCTCATGTAATGGAACCGCTTGACGTCCCCGAAGCGGTTGGTAGCTATGGGCAGGACCTTGTCAGAAAACATCGCCTGGCCTCGGCTGAGGCGCTTGTGGCCAGGGCCGTAAAACGGTTGGAGCAATCGTACCGGACCGTCGAGGCCGTCATCCGGGAGGGACTGCCGATCTATGAACTTCTGACACTGCTGCGCGAGGAGCGGCCCGCCATGGTCGTGGCCGGTACGCGCGGGTTGTGGGCGGCCAAGGGCCTGGCGCTGGGGAGTGTATCTCAGCGGCTGCTGCAATATGCTCCGTGTTCAGTGCTGTTGATTCCGTTCAAGGTCGAACCCGCTAAGCGGTTTAAGGTACTGGTAGCCACTGACGGATCTCCCGGCGCGAAGGAAGCAGTCAGGTGGGTGGCGGGATTGCCGGATATCCAACAGATCATGGTGTTGAGCGCGATCCGGCCGTTTGATCAAGGCGACTTGGCTGGCCAAGGACTGTCCGAGGCCGAATCCCGAAAAGTCCGCGCCGAGATCATTCGGAACCGGCGCGAAATGGCGCGCCGAGCTGTTGAAGAAACAGCGGCAATGCTGCAGAGAGACGGGGCATCCCTCAAGACACGTCTGGCGTTAGGCCATCCTGCGCAAGCGATTTCCAAAGAAGCCGAACGAGGCCGGTATGATCTGCTGGTTGTCGGCTCCAGGGGACTGACGGGTATGACCGCCATCGCGCTGGGAAGCGTCTCCATAGCTGTGGCGCAAGCGGCGACCTGTCCGGTCCTCGTCGTGAAGCCATCCGCTCCGGCGACGGAGTCCTCTCGTTGAGGAGGCGGTTGCCATGGCACTGAATGTCGTCACGGTCGCCGTTCGAAAACCGGAGGCTGTCAATCTGATTCTGGGCCAGGCCCATTTCATCAAGACCGTCGAAGACCTGCACGAAGCGCTCGTCACCGCCGTGCCGAACATCGCGTTCGGCTTGGGCTTCTGCGAATCCTCGGGATCCTGCCTCATCCGATGGAGTGGAACGGACCAGGAGTTGATCGAGCTGGCGCGGGTCAATGCTCAGGCGATTGGAGCGGGACACAGTTTCCTCATCCTCCTGGGGAACTGCTATCCCATTAACGTGCTCCCGGTCGTCCGCCAAGTCCCCGAGGTGTGTCACATTTACTGCGCCACCGCCAATCCAATCGAGGTCGTCCTTGCCGAGACCGACCAGGGGCGAGGGATTCTCGGCGTGGTGGACGGCCTGAAACCCAAAGGAATCGAACAAGAGGCTGATGTCGCCGCTCGGAAAGCCCTACTGCGGCAATTCGGGTACAAGTTGTAAAAATGGTAAGCAATGGGCCGTGAGTGTTGGGCGATGAAGCGGCCGATCTTCAACGTGCAAAAGCATCGCGCATCGCGTCTGCATTACGATTTTCGCCTCGAGATCGGCGGCGCGCTGAAATCCTGGGCGATTCCGAAGGGACCGTCGCTTGATCCGGCGGTCAAGCGGCTGGCGGTGGAAGTCGAAGATCATGACCCGGCGTATGCTGACTTCGAGGGAGTCATCGAAGAAGGAAGCTATGGCGCCGGGCCGGTGCTGGTGTGGGACACTGGCTGGTTCGAGCCGGTAGGTCAGGGGAAAGCGACGCCGTCGGCCGAGGCCATGTGGGAAGCGGGAGCACTGGATATCCGCTTGCACGGACACAGGTTGCGCGGCCGGTTTTCGCTTGTCAGGATGAAAGGGCGTCCGCGGCAGTGGCTGCTCATCAAGCAGCGGGACGAAGAAGCTCGGCCCGGTTTTCAGGCGACCGAGGAGTGGACGACCTCGGTGCTGTCGGGCCGCTCGATCGAGGATCTGGAGCGTCAGGTGGCCGCCGGTTCGCTGAAGATGTATCGCTGCGGATGATCAGCGCGGCGGTTCGGGAAGATCTTCATGATATTTCAACAGGCAGCATCGCCCTTGCCCGCGGCTTCGGTGTTGGAGGCCGACCTGCCTTGGAACGTGCTCGCCACAGCCAAGGATAAGGAGCAGCGTCATTTGGCGAGACGACTTCGCCGATTCGGCGATTTCCGGTGGACCCGGTTTCGCGGTGTATTGGTCGGGCGCGTCGAGGACCAGCAGGCTTTTTTCGAGCAGCTCCGGCGTTGCGAAGAGCATGAGCCGGGTTTTCTGCAGCCGCTGGCGAGAATGGTCCCCATCGACCAGTTCTTCACGTTCACCGTGGACGACCTCACCATGAAGCTCAAGCAGGCGATGGCGAAGTATGCCGGTCTGATCGGCAGCGGGACCTTTTACGTGCGGGTGGAACGCCGAGGGTATGCCGGCGCGATCCACAGCCGGGAACTGGAACAGGAGCTGGATCGAACGCTCGTCGAGTCGTTGAAGGCTGGCGGCGAATACCCCGTCGTGAGCTTCCACGATCCGGATGTGATCCTTGCCGTGGAAACGATCGGGAACGAGTGCGGAATCGGCGCGCTCACGCGGGCGCTGCGTTCACGGTTCCCATTCATCCGGGTCTCGTAAGAATGCCGAGTGAAAGAACGAACGCAGGAGGTCGTCCATGCGGCGGAGACGTTCGAACGGATTGATTGCGGTGTTCACGGCGGCGGTCTCTGCCGCAGTCATCGCCTTCGCTGTGCCGCTCATGACGCAAGGGGGCGCTTTCCGCGGCGACGCGCCAACCGGCAAGGTCTTATACGAGACTCATTGCCAGCGTTGTCACGGCCGCACCGGATTGGGAGACGGTCCCAGATCCGGCGACCTCCGGGTGCCGCCGGCCAACTTGCAAAGCGCGACGCTGCAAGCCAAGTCCGATGAGCAATTGCTGACCAGTATCGAATTTGGTGTAGTCACGAGCCCCATGCACGCATGGAGAGGCCAGCTCAGCGAGCAAGAATTACGGGAAGTCTTATCCTATGTTAGGCGATTGGGTGCGGGCGTCCGATAGAAGTAGAGTAGCAGACGCGGAGATGCGCATCGTAACGGGACCGGGAGGACATGCGGTATGGCGGTGCCCAAACATCTCGAAGAAGCGGCGGCTAGACTCAAGGACGCCTCGCTGCGGATCGCGGCGGTCCGCGAGCTTCCATTGACCGCCGAGAACCAGAAAGCGTGGCTGGAAGCCCTGAGCGATTTCTGTGCGGCCTTGGCCGATATCCAGACGTATAACAATGAGTCGGTGCATGAGAAGCTCCACGAATTGGCCGCACGGATAGGGTTGCGGCAGTTTCCCGCCAAAACCTGAGCGCCTCTTCCAGCAGCCGCATCGGAGAGCCTATTGATGGGCTGCTTGCAAGCGCTTATCTTGTCTTGAAGAACGCGGATAACTTCGTTGATCGTCGTCCCCCCACTTGGGCGCGGCGATTCGGTGGCGGCCGGCTGAATGCGTGCGGACCGGCCAAGCATGAGCCGTATACCCCTCCGCTTTCGTGGCGATCCGATTCCGAACTGACGGATGCAGACGGTGCAAGCGAAGGCGGGATTCCGACCGGCAACGGCGAATCTTTAAGGCTATTCATCGGCTCTTATTTTGTAAGAGCTATGGCGGGAAGTGTATGGAACCCATGCGCTAGCGACTGCGTTGAGTTGATGAAGGGAGTTGGTATCACGATGAAAATATGGAACAGCGTGACGATGATCCAGCAAATAGGATGGACTGTTTCGGTCGCCGGAATATTGCTGTGGGTGGGGACAAACTGGGCAGGCGCCGGTCTCACTGGCCGGATTCTGGTGGCCGGCTATGGTCCAGAGCTGCCGATGGTCGAAGAACTGGGCCGGGCCTTTGAGAAGACTCATCCCGGTACCGCGATCGAATTCGAATGGGACAGGAATCTTAGGGCGGCGGAGATGGTCAGATCGGGAGACGCACAGATTGCCGTGACGGATTACGAAGAGTCTGGCCTGAAAGCGACCCCGATTGCGTGGGATGGGATCGCCGTGGTGGTGAATTTCTCCAATCCGGTCAAGGAACTGACAAAAGACCAAATCCGGGATCTGTTCACCGGGAAAATCAGGCGTTGGTCCGAATTGGAGGGGGCGGATAAAAACGTCGACGTTATCCATCGCCCGCCGGACCGCAATGTGCGGCGTGGGCTTGAGTCGTCATTGGGAATCCAGGATGGTTACATAGCCTCCGGCTCGCTCGCGCGGTCGGATCAGAAAGCGCTGAGCACCGTGTCAGGCCGGGACAATGCCGTCACCTACGTGTCATTGGGCGAAGCGCTGAAGGCGATGGAAGATGGAGTGCCAATCCGAATCCTGCCCGTCGACAAGGTGGAGCCTGGCGAACCGACCGTGAAGGACGGGCGTTATCCTATCCGCCGTCCGGTTTTGTTCCTGACCGCCGAACACCCCGACCCGTTGACGGAGGCGTTTGTGGCCTTTGCGCGTTCACCGGAAGGCCAGAAGATCGTGAAGAAGATGTTCGTGCCCTATACGCCTCCTGTGCCTCAGCACGTCCAATCCTCCAGCCCCGGTTGAGGAACGAGCCAGCATGCGGATTGCGCTAGCCGGAGACGTCATGCTGGGTAGGCTGGTGGATGAATCAGTCATCCGTAATCCGGTCCGCTCACCGGTGGCCATCTGGGGCGACGTCTTGCCCGTGATGTGGGCGGCGGACTACCGACTCATCAATCTCGAGTGCGTCATCAGCGCCCGGGGCCGGCCCTGGCATCCCTTTACGAAGGCATTCCACTTTCGTGCTCACCCTCGTGCGATTGAGTTCCTCCAAGCCGCCAAGATCGACTGCGTCACCCTGGCGAACAACCATGTTCTGGACTATGGCACTGATGCGCTGCTGGACTGCCTGGCGTTGTTAGACCGGGCTGGGATCGCTCGGTGCGGGGCTGGTTTGAACCTGAACGAGGCGTCGGCCCCGGCATGGCTTCACTCGCCGCAAGGCCGGTTGGCCGTGGTTGCAGTGACCGACAATGAACCGGACTGGGAGGCTGGTCCGGAGAACCCCGGCGTCCATGTCATCGCCTACGATCGGCGCGGTCTGCTCGAACCTCATCGGTCCCGTCTTACCGACGTACTCGCGCGGGCCCGCGAACAGGCCGACTTTGTGATCGTCAGCGCCCACGTCGGGCCGAACTGGGGTGCGCCGTCCGCCGCGATGCGCGCTCTGGCGCAGGAGGTCGTCTCGCTCGGCGCAGACTTCTACTGGGGCCATTCCAACCACACGCCGCAAGGGATCGAGCTCTTCCATGGCCGGGTGATTCTCTATTCGGCCGGAGATTTCATCGATGACTACGCGGTGGATCCCGAGGAACGCAACGACCTGTCGTTTCTGTTCTCGGTCGAGGTAGAACGGAGCCGGGCTACACGCATTCGGCTGCACCCGGTTCGGATCGAGGATTTCGGCGTTCGGCTCGCGCGGGGAAATGAAGCGGAACTTGTGAGCGGCCGCATGCGGGCCAAGTGCGCCGTGTTCGGCACCGTGGTCGAGTTTCAGAACGGCGTCGGCACGATCATGGTAGGCTGACAGTCTACACGTTCTTGCGCAGCATTCCGCTCGCGACCGCGCCATTCTGGCAGCGGGGAGCCTTCATGCCCGAACACGACGAGGGAGGCCAGGGTATCCGTTATCTCTTCAAACTGCCTGACCTTTTTCTCTCTCCGATGATCGCGGCTCAAAAATCGCTCCACACTCCTTACAAATCAACTTTCCGGTCTCATGCCCATCCGGTGTTCGGTACTCGTCAACCAGACGAGTGTGGCTGCACTGACGCGGGACCTTCCGCGCTTTCAGCAAAGCGTCATTCCCGGCCTGCTTGGTCTGATTCATAAGTTCCTCCTGCCTGCACCGCAACGCGGCGCTTCGTTCGTTTGAGGTGACGGCACTACCTGCGGGTGTTTGCCAGGTTAGCGTAGTCGTTTGTTGCGACGATGTCCTGTTCAGCTTGCTTCGGGAGTCCGCTCCAGTAGACCTCTTCGAGTTTCCATTCGGCCTTCTCCTGGCAACGGGGGCAGGAGATCGTCAATGTAAAGCCTCCCCGGTATCGATTTTGGGTTCGTTGCCCGCATGCCGCGCACATGATGAAGAGGGACGTGTCGTAGGTAAGGACATGGATGCGTAGCATTCCACACCTGCCTTTCTGAGACCTATGGTCTTCTCTGGAGCCTTCGGTTCAGCTTAGTTGAAACCGGCCCGACCTGCGGGAATGAGGAAGTGAATCTTCGGTTCAGTTCTTGTGAATTGGTTCTGGAAAACAGGCGAATCACTGATACCCATACTCCGCCTGAGAATTTTGTACAAGCCACTACATACTGGTGTCTCATGTTCCTGCCGTCCCTGTATATGGGGTCATGGAATACAGGGAATATTCAAGTTCCTCACCAGGTCCGGTGTATGTCGCCTCGTCGGGCGGAGACTTGCGAGACCAACGCTCGTCAGGTTTGACCACGCAGTGCCGTCCCGCGCCTCGTCTTCTTACCTTCGCAATTCTCCCACCTGTTGCAGGGAAGCCCAGCGGGAGTAGATTGTTATTGGTCTTATTGATCGCTCGCCGAAGGCGGGATGCCGCCGGTGAGCCGGCTTGGGGTGCCCGTCCGCACAAAAGAGACCCCAGCGGTCATGTGAAACGCCAGAGACTCACGCCGTGCAAAGCCGATGGAGTGACGACAAGGCCGCGCATCTGGAAGGGCTGGAGGCACTGGTGTATGCCACGCGGACGATCGGAGAGGAGCCGCAATTGGTGCTCTGGGGCGGCGGTAATTCATCCGCCAAGGTCGACACGACGGACCATTGCGGACGGGACATTCGGGTCTTGTGGATCAAGGGCAGCGGCGCGGACATGCGGACGATCACGCCGAATCAGTTCACCCCGCTTCGCCTTGACGACTTGTGTCTTCTTATGGGACGGGACGTGATGTCGGACGAGGAAATGGTCGCGTACCTCGATCGCTGCATCTTGGATCCTCGTGCGCCCAAACCGTCCATCGAGACATTGCTGCATGCCTTTCTCCCTGCGCCGCATGTTTACCACACGCATGCCGATTCCATCTGCGCGCTGACGGACACCTCGGATAGTGCGAGCCTGATCCGCACGGTGTACGGCGACAACGCGGAATGGATTCCTTACGTCAGGCCGGGATTCCGGCTGGCCAAGCTGGTCGCGGAAGCCTATCGGCGAAGACCAGGGGTGTGTGGCGTCATCCTCGACAAGCACGGCTTGGTGACCTGGGGCAATACCCCGAAGGAAGCCTATCTGTGCACGATTGAGATCGTCTCACGAGCCGAACGGTTTATCCGCCGCGCCCGAGCGGGCCGTGACCGCCAGTCGGATTCGCCGCGGGTGATGTCGACGCCGGCCGAGCGGCGTTCCCTGGCCGTTCTCCTGGCGCCGATTCTCCGGGGCGCGTTGAGCCGAAACCGTCGCGTTGTGCTGCACTATGACGACAGCCGAGCGGTGCTTGAGTTCGTCAACGATCCTCGGGCACGGCTGCTTTCGCAGGTCGGGCCGTTCACGCCGGATCACCTTCTCCATACCAAGGCCAAGCCCTTGTTCTTGCGGCTTTCCCCCTCATGCGATTGGGAATCGATCGAGCGGGAAGTCGGGCGAGCGGTCGACCGCTACCGCCGCGACTATGTCCGATACTTTGAGCGCTACCGCTCGCCGGGCGTCACCATGCTCGACCCCCACCCGCGGGTCATTTTGGTTCCCGACGTGGGCATGTTTACCACGGGCAAGGATCGCCGGGCGGCCCGTATTGCACACGATCTGTACTCCCATACGATGCGTGTGATTTGCGAGGCTTCCGCGATCGATGCCTATCGATCCCTGTCGCCCCGGGATCTCTACGAGTTCGAATACTGGCCGCTCGAGAACTTCAAGCTGACGCTGCAGCCGCCGGAAAAACAATTGTCCCGGCGGATTGCGCTGGTGACTGGCGCGGCCGGCGGGATCGGACGGGCGATTGCAGGCTTGTTGGTCCGGGAGGGGGCGTCGGTGATCCTAAGCGATCTGGACGAGGACAACGCGCGGACCTTGTCCGAAGAACTCAATGCGCAGTCCGGCGAAGAAAACACCGTCGCGATCGGAATGGATGTCACCCGCGAAGACGAAGTGGTCAAGGGATTCCGCCAGGCGGTCCTGGCCTACGGCGGACTGGACATCCTGGTGTCCAACGCCGGGATTGCGCGGAGCGCTCCGGTCGATCAGCTCACGCTGAAGGACTGGAATGAGACCCTGGCGGTGAACGCGACCGGTCATTTCCTGGTGTGTCGAGAGGCGATGCGGGTCTTCAGGCGGCAGGGGCTGGGCGGGAGCATCGTCGTGGTGGCGAGCAAGAACGCGCTGGCCCCAGGCAAACATTTCGGTCCTTACTCGGCTTCGAAGGCGGCGCAGGTGCAATTGGCGCGCATCCTGGCCCTTGAAGGCGCGGACTATGGCGTGCGGGTCAACATCGTCAATCCCGATGCCGTGTTCGAAGGGTCCGGCTTGTGGTCCGATGAACTCCGACGGGCCCGTGCGGCGGCGTACGGAATTCCCGTGGAGGCCATCGAAGCCTATTGCGTGTCGCGTAGTCTCTTGAAGGTCAAGATCCTGCCACAGGATGTGGCTGAAGCCGTCTTGTTTTTGGCCTCGGACCGATCCGCCAAGACCACCGGCGCCATCCTTCCTGTCGACGGCGGCGTGAAAGAGGCGTTTCCTCGCTGAGCCGCGGCGGTATCGTGAACCGTTCCAGGTGAAACCCCGTGGAATCCTTGCGGTTCATGCGGAACGGTGAACGATGAACGGCCCCCCGGCTGCTTTTCAGGCCAGATAGGCCGCGACGATGCCGGAAAGCACGATGCCGTCGAAGGTACCCGCGCCGCCGATGCTGGCCATGCCCGTCGCGATCCGCTCCACATCGCGCAGGTGTAGTAGATCGGCGCCGATCAAGGGGCCGAGCACTCCGGCGACGAAGGCGACGGGTGTCGCCTGCTCCGGGGCGAGCATCAAGGCGCCGAGGGCGGCCACGAACGGAGGAACGAACCCCGGCAACGCAATACCGATCCCTTCCATCGGCTTTGCCAGCCAATAGCACACCGCTGTGTTCATCGCCGTGGTCACGAGCAGGACGGAGATGCTCTGTGCTCCCTCCATCAGCAGGTAAGCCGTCTCGTAGGCGGCCAAGCCGACCGGGACGATGCAGCCGCCGACATTCACCGCGATCACGGTCTCCCGCCGAACCTGTCTGAGTCTCGGCCACCATCCGGAGAATCCGAACACGGCGAACGGGTCCACCACGAAGGTCTCCGTCCGGGCGATCCGCTTGACCGGAATGTTGAACGCGCTGCCCGCAATGATCGCGAGCACCAACAATACGGCGGTCTGCGGTTCCAAGTTCAGCTTGATAAGCGCGGCTGTAAAGAGGTGGCCGAACGCGAAGGGAAGGAGGATGAGTAGAAGGAGAAACAGGATGAGCGGAAGGCAACCCCAAGGAATCATAGGAGGCGGATCGTCCCTTGATCTGCTTCCCATCCTCAACCATCATAAGGAGCCAAGTCAATGAACGAAGGAGGTACATCGCAATGTCGTCAGTTCCAATCCATCGTGAGCCGATGCCGTCTGGCGCGGTGGGTGAATCGTTCCGCATTAAGATGGTCCAGACCCTCCAGAAGGTGCCCTACGACGTCCGGATGGCGGCGCTCAAGGAGGCGGACTACAACGTACTGCGCCTGCCGCGCGACCGCGTGTACCTGGACTTCGGCACCACCCGCGGCAACGCGGGCCTGACTGACAAGCAATTATCCGCGCTCATGATCGGGGATGAAGCCTACGCCGGGAGTGCGAATTTCTACGCGCTCGAAGGGACCTGCCGCCAGGTCTTCGGGAAACGGTTCACCGTCCCGACCCACCAAGGACGAGGAGCCGAGCATCTGATTCTGCGCGGACTCCTGCGAGCCGGCGACACCGTCCTCACCAACGGCAACCTGGTCACCCTCTCCGCCCTCGCCACGGCATTGAGCCTCCGCGTCGAGACGCTCTTGGCGGAAGAGGCCTACGATCCTCACGCGAAGGAGGTGTTCAAGGCCGACCTCCCGGTCGATCGATTGGAGGAACGGCTCAAAAGGGGCGCGGTCCGGCTTCTGCTCGTCGGCGCATCCGTGCCGCAGTTCGGCGGTCAGCCGCTGTCGCTGGAGAACCTCGAGGCCTGCGCTGCGCTTGCCCGCCGGTATGGGGTGCCGGTGGTTTTGGATGCTTCGATGCTGGCGTCTGCGGCCTTTCTGTACAAGGTCAACCGGGGCGCGGCCGCCGGGTTGCCTGATCTCATCCGGCGCTATGCGGAGGCCTGCGACATTCTGTACCTGAGCGGACGCGAAGATGCTGGCTGCCACACGGGCGGCCTCATCGCCACGAACGAGGAGCCGTGGTACGTCACGTTCCGCAGTCTGGTCGTGGTCTACGAAGGGTTGCACACCTACGGCGGCCAAGCGGGTCGCGACATGCAGGTTCTGGCTCAGGGTCTCCGGGACATGCTGGATGAAAGCTACTTGGCCTTTCGCCGGCGGAAGCTGGAGTATTTGGCCGGGTATCTGGAGGAAGTCGGCTATCCGGTGCATCGGCCGCTCGGGTTGTCCGGCGTGGTGATCGACACGCCGAGCGTCGCAGTCTGCGGTCTCATGGATCTGGGCGGTTATACGTGGCGCTCCGCCAATTTGGCGGCGTTGTTCTATCTTGTGTCCGGCATCCGCACCCGCCCCTTGGACCGGAGGGCCGTCGGACGGGAGTGCGATCTGCTGGGCGTCTATGTTCCCCGCCGCTGTTACACCGAGCGGCAGATCGACTACCTGATCGAGAGTTTCGAGCACGTGAAACGGTATCGCATCGCTCGTCCCCTCCAAGCCCGCGAAGCCGATGCGCCGGTTCCGGAGTTGACGCGCTTCGCGGTCGACGGTCCGTTCATCACTGAGTATCACGATGACTTCGCGCCGACTCACCGGCCAGAACCTTATTTCATCAAGGTTGTGGAGCCCTTCCGGCTCAAGTCCGCGGCGGAGCGGACGCGCGCCATCCGGGACGCGGGGTACAACCCTTTCCTGCTCCGCTCCGAGGACATTTATATCGATCTGCTTACCGATTCTGGCACCGCTGCGATGAGCAATCGGCAGTGGGCCATGATGCTCGAAGTCCAGGAATCGGAACTCGGGAGCGCCGCCTCGCGCCTCTTCGTCGAGCGGTGCCGGGAGGTGCTGGGCTTCCGGTACATTTTGCCGACGCATCAGGGGCGCGCCGCCGAACATCTCCTCTCTCAGGCCATGATCCGCCCCGGCCAATACGTGATCAACAACATGTACTTCACAACGACGCGGGAGCACCAGGAACGGGCGGGCGGCGTCTTCGTCGATCTGATCGTGGAGGAGGCCTACGACCCTCGGTCGGTCTATCCCTTCAAAGGCGATATCGATCCGAAAAAGCTCGTCGACTTCATCGCGAAACACGGCGCGGAGCGCATCGCTTACGTGTGCATCGAGACCAACGTGAACATGGCCGGCGGTCAACCGATTTCGCTGGGGATGACGAAAGAAATCTCGGCCATCTGCCGCTACCATCGTATCCCCGTCATCTTCGATGCAACGCGGGTGGCGGAGAATGCTTACTTGATCAAGCAACGGGAAGCGGCCTATGCGGACTGGACGATCAAGGAGATTATCCTGGAGCTCATGGCGCAGGGGGACGGATGCACGATCTCCGCGAAGAAGGATGTGCTGGTGAACATCGGCGGCATTCTCGGCGTGAACGATCCCGGGCTGTACGAACGCTGCGCCGCCTTGTGCGCGACCTTCGAAGGGACGCCCTGGTCCGGCGGGCTGGCCAGCCGCGATCTGGCCGCTATGGCGGTGGGGTTGGAAGAGATGACCGACTATGACTACATCAGCTCGCGCGTGGAGCAGGTGCACTATCTGTGGTCGCGGGTGAAAGAAGCGGGAGTGCCGGTGGTCGAGCCGCCGGGCGGGCACGCCGTGTTTCTAGACGCCCAGGCGTTTCTCCCCCACATCCCGCAGGAGGAGTTTCCGGCGCAACGGTTGGCCGCGGCCTTGTACGAAACGGCGGGGGTGCGTGGGATGGAGCGGGGCATCGTCTCCGCCGGGCGTGATCCGTCCACCGGGCGACATCGCGGATCCAAGCTGGAGCTGGTGCGGTTGACCATTCCCCGGCGCGTCTACACGTACAGCCACATGGATGTCGTCGCCGACGGCGTCCTCGACGTGTTCCGGCACCGGGAGCGGCTCACTGGGCTCCGCATGGTCTACGAGCCGCCGACGCTGCGTTTCTTCACCGCCCGATTCGAGCCAAGGTGAGCAGCTATCTCCGCGCGGCCGGTTGCAGAAGGAACAAGTGTCCGGCCGCTTTACTGTGCCGGTCGCTGTTGCCGAACCCGGCGATCGCCGGGAAGCGGCTCTCGCACAGCCGAGCCAGGGTGTATTGGTGAGGGATGGTGCCGGCGAAACGAATTTGCCCCGGCGCTCCCGCCTGGATGACGCCGGGCCTCGTGCGATTCCCTAGAGAGAGCAGCCCCGGAAGCCTGAGAGGCGGTCGGATGCGAGAACCGGTCTGAGGCCCCATCGGCGCAAGAAATGGTCGAGGGGCGGAGCAAGCCGTGAAAGGCGCGCGGTCACGCTGTGTCGAGCCGCTCCAACTCGCGGCACAAGTTGGTCCAATGGGAGCCGGGCCAGTACACGCGGCCGCATCGCGGGCATCGGAGAAAGTCCTGGTACTGCGCGGCGACGAGCGGCGGAACCAAGGGAGCGGCCTGTTCTCGTGCTATGGGCTCCAAAAGGGCGTTACAGTCGGCGCAGCGATAGGTTGCCTGCCCGTTCGGCTCCAAGCGCAAGCCCAGTTCTTGCTTGAGCTGCCGCAATTGGTCGTGCAGGCGGTCGTCGGCGATCAGCGTATGCCGGCCGCGAAGGATCTTGCGTTGCGCCAGATAGGTGTCGCGGGTCAACAGCCAACGGTTCTCGCGGAGCGCGCGCCGGATCAGCACGTCGTCGGCGATGGTCCGCTCGTAGGCCGTGTCGTAGCCGAGGATGCGCAGCCAGCGAGCCAGCCGGCCCAACATGGCGTCGGCGAAGAAGCGATGGGGTTGTGAGAGCGGCGTGGACATGATGAGACCCTATTGTATCCTGCGTCTGGCCATCACAGCGAGCGGAGGGGTCAGGCTGAACGTTGTGCCGCCGTTCATCGTGCTGCTGCTCGGCGGATGCGCCTCGCCGGTGGAGGGCCTGTGGCCTCCGGCGGCGGGCGCTCCCTCGCACACGATTCACGTTTCGCTCGACACCTGGCATGCGATGATCGCATTCCCCGTTCCCCCTTCCTTTGCTCTCTCCCCCTTGGATGGGGGAGGGATGAGTGGGGATGGGTTTGAAGAGTGGGGCTACGCCGAGCGCGCGTGGTATCTAGAAGGCCGGCAGGGGCTCGGCGGGGTTCTCCGCGCGCTCTTGTGGCCGACCGAGGGAGTGGTGGAAGTGGGGTATCACGACACTGTGTGGGCGGATCGCACGCCGCAGCCGCCGGCCGAGCTCTTCACGTTTCATCTGAGCGATGAAGGGTTTCGG
This sequence comes from Nitrospiraceae bacterium, assembly GCA_035573855.1. Taxonomy (GTDB): domain Bacteria; phylum Nitrospirota; class Nitrospiria; order Nitrospirales; family Nitrospiraceae; genus DATLZU01. The sequence continues at coordinate 12,169 of DATLZU010000068.1, read as the reverse complement.
CGGCTCCGCGCGCACCTCAAGGCGACGATCGCCTCGCAGGAGCCGGTCGCCGCGGCCGGGACTTCCCAATTTTATCCCGCGGTGCGCTCGTACCATATGCTTCATACCTGCCATCAGTATGCCGCCGAGGCCTTGAGAGCGGCCGGCCTGCCGATCGTCCCGTTCTGGGCGCTGAGCCGAGGCGCGTTCGCCGTGCAACTCCGCCGCGCGGCGGGGAGCGCTGAGCCGCACCAGGCAGCCGCGCGGTGGCTGAGTTGGTATAATCCGGCAGATACTCCATGACTACGATCGTCCCGACCAAATACTGGCATCGCCTCGATGACGGACGTATCCAGTGCGACCTCTGCCCGCGCTTCTGCAAGCTGCATGAGGGCCAGCAGGGCTTATGTTTTGTCCGTGCACGCCAAGGGGACCGGATCGTGCTCACGACCTACGGCCGGTCGAGCGGCTTTTGCGTGGACCCGATCGAAAAGAAACCGTTAAACCATTTCTTTCCCGGCACCTCCGTCTTATCGTTCGGGACCGCCGGGTGCAACCTGTCCTGTCGGTTCTGTCAGAATTGGGATATCAGCAAGTCCCGTGAAGTGGATACCCTAGCCGATGAGGCCTTGCCGGAGACGATCGCCCGAGCAGCCGAGCAACTCGGCTGCCGCAGCGTCGCCTTTACCTATAACGATCCGGTGATTTTCCATGAATACGCCATTGACGTGGCTCAGGCCTGTCGTGCACGCGGCGTCAAATCCGTCGCCGTGACGGCGGGCTATGTGTGCGAGGAGCCGCGCGCCGAGTTCTATCGACACATGGACGCGGCTAACGTCGATCTCAAGGGTTTCTCCGAACGGTTCTACAAGCAGATCTGCGCCGGCAGCCTCCAGCCGGTGCTGGACACGCTGATCTATCTCAAACATCACACGCACGTGTGGTTCGAAATCACCACCCTGCTGATCCCCGGCGAGAACGATTCGGACCAGGAGCTGGAGGCCCTGACGCAATGGGTCGTCGAGCGATTGGGACCAGATGTGCCGATCCACTTCACGGCCTTCCATCCGGACTGGAAAATGCTTGACCGGCCTCCGACCCCGGCGGCCACGTTGGCCAAAGCCCGCCGCATCGCGATCAAAAACGGCCTGCGCTACGCCTATACCGGAAATGTTCATGATGAAGACGGCGGCAGCACCTATTGTTATCGGTGTGGCCACCGGCTGATCGGGCGTGATTGGTACGAGCTGACGACATGGAATCTCACCGTAGAGGCCGCGTGTCAATTCTGCGCGGCGCCCTGCGCCGGAGTCTTCGACGCCCAACCGGGTTCGTGGGGCGCCCGCCGTGTTCCGGTCAGGTTGAAGGACGCTGTTGAACGAGCCGAACGCCGTCCCGCCGATCGGAACGCCGGACGGGAACCGGATCATGCCGGGGCCTGACTGCCGAGCGACTTCACGTTCGGCGCGCGGTCGGATGTGGTGCGAGAGAAGAACCGCCCGACGATGAACTTCCGCCCTTCTTCGGCCAACAACAAACCGAGCGCGCCGAGCGCGAGCAACGGCCAGACCCACAGCGGCAGCGGGGCCGTGCCGACAATCAAATGGCCGAACGGCGAATAGACCAGCACGCCGAGCAGCACGATTTCGACCACGATTCCCCACAGGATGAGCGGATTGCTGAAGAAGCCCAGCCGGAAGACCGAGACCCGCCGCGATCGACAGGCGAAGACGTTGGCGATCTGAGCGACGACGATCGCGGACAACGTCACGGTGGTCGCTTCCCGATAGAGGGGATCGCTCCAGTTCAACGGACTGCCCCACGTCCAGCCATGGGCGGCGAGGTACAAGAAAAAGCCCGTCATGGCGACGGCGGCTTCGATGAGCCCCAGGAAGCCATAGGCGCGCAGCAAGAGCGCGCGGTTAAGCAGCCGTTCGGTCCGCGGACGCGGCGGCATGTCCATGATTCCCGGATGCGGCTGCTCAGCGCCAAGCGCCAAGGCCGGCAGCATGTCGGTGCCCAAGTCCACCGCAAGAATTTGCGGAACCGTCAGCGCGAGGGGGGTGTGAAAGAAGCCGAAGGCCAGGTAGGGCACGATTTCCGGGACGTTGCTCGATAACACGTACGTGACGAACTTGCGGATATTCGCGTAGACGGCGCGACCTTCTTCGATCGCGTTCACGATGGTGGCGAAGTTATCGTTCAACAGCACCATGTGCGCCGTCTCTTTCGCCACATCGGTGCCCGCGATGCCCATCGCAATGCCGATATCCGCCTTTTTGAGCGCCGGGGCGTCGTTCACCCCGTCGCCTGTGACGGCCACCACTTCTCCCATCTCTTTCAGGATGGACACGATGCGCATTTTGTGACGCGGGGCCATCCGCGCAAAGATCGGCTCCGGCTCCCCCGGGCGAGAAGGGGTGAGCAGTCGACGAAGCGCCTCATCACTCATCGTATCGAGGTGGGCGCCCTCGACGACAGGCGCGAAGGGTGTGACGTGTGGGTCGGCTTCCGGCGGTGCGAGACCGATCTGGCGTGCCACGGCCAACGCGGTCAGCGGGTGGTCGCCGGTGATCATGATCACCCGCACGCCGGCTTTCTTGCAGCGCGCGATCGCGTCCGGCACTTCGCGGTGCGGCGGGTCCATCATCGCGACCAAGCCGAGAAACGTCAGGTCACGCTCCACCGTGTCGATATCGAGTTTCTCCGGTCCCGGCTCGATGTCCCGCATGGCGATCGCCAGCACCCGGTAGGCCCGCTGGGCAAGCAATCGGCTGTGCGCGAGAATGTGCTGGTGCTTGTCCGGCGTCATCGGTGTGATCCGGCCATGGCTCAGCATTGTCGTGCAGAGTGGAATGACCGATTCCGGCGCTCCTTTGAGATAGGCGACCAGACGCCCCTCGGCCCAATGGAGAGTCGTCATCCGTTTGCGATCCGCATCAAACGGCAGTTCTCCCATGCGCGGCAGGGGGCGTCCGTGCAGGAGTCCATGCTCGAGGGCGAATTCGAGCAGGGCGACTTCAGTTGGATCCCCGGTGATGACCGTGCGCCCGTCGGCTCGCCGGGTCCGCTTGGCGTTGTTGCAGAGGATCATGGCGTCGAACAGCGGTTTCCAGTCGTCGGCGGCGACCGGACTGACCAGCCGGCCGCGGACGAGTAAGCAGCCTTCCCGAGCCTCGACCTCCAAGCTGTCTATGAAAAAGCGGTCCACGCGCATGCGGTTCTCGGTCAGCGTGCCGGTCTTGTCCGTGCAGATGACCGTGGTGCAGCCGAGTGTTTCGACAGAAGTGAGCTGTTTGATGAGGGCATGACGTTTGGCCATCCGCTGACTGCCCATCGCGAGCGCCAGCGTGACGGTCGGCAACAACCCTTCCGGCACGTTGGCAATGATGATGCCGATCCCGAAAATCGCGCTGATCCAGAATCCCAGGCCCATCCATAATCCGATCCCGAAAAACAGCGCTCCCATCGCGAGCGCCAGCAGCGCGATGATATGGGTGATCGTGGCGATCTCTCGCTGTAGCGGGCTGAGCCCGGTCGTGACGCTCGTGGAGAGCCGGGCGATCTTTCCGAACTCAGTGTGCATGCCGGTCGCGTAGACAACGGCTCGGCCACGGCCCGAAAGGATGGTGGTGCCGGCGAAAACCAGGTTAGGCAGGTCGAGCAGGTGTCCGTCCGCCACCGGATCCGCCGTGCGGCGCTTCGGTTGCGATTCGCCGGTGAGCGACGACAGATCAACCCGCAACGCGGCCTCTTCGATGAGGCGTGCGTCGGCGGGCACCTGTTCGCCCTCTTCGAGTAACAGGATATCGCCAGGAACGATCTCGCTGCGAGGCACCTCGGAGGGCTGGCCGGCGCGCAGGACCCACGCCTTGGCAGGAAGCCACCGATGCAGCGCCTGGACCGCCCGCTCCGCTTTGTATTCCTGGAAAAAGGCAAAGGCTGCGTTGATGGCGATCACGCCGACGATCGCCCAGCCCAGCGTCGCCATGCCCTCGCCGGGCTTCATCCATTCGGCCAGAAACGCGAGGCCGGCGGCAAGCCAGAGGAGGACGGCCAGGAAGTGTGTGAACTGGCGGGCAAGCCCGCGAACAAGCGGAAAGCGAGGTGGTTCTTGGAGCGCGTTCGGCCCGTACTGCGTCAACCGCCGATACGCCTCTTCGCGAGACAAACCGCCAGGGCCGGTCGCCAGCGCTTTTACGACCTCGTCAGTCGACAGTCGATGAATCTCCGAAACGCGGAGGTCACACATGGGATCTCCGAACAATCAGGACCGAGCAGGGCGCATACTTGAGCAGGGCTTCGGAGATGCTGCCGAGGGATAGGCGTTCAGCGCCGGTTAAGCCTCGGGAGCCGACGACCAGCACATCGGGCCTCCCTTTTTCAAGTTCGGCGAGAATGGTTGCGGCCGGGTGGCCGGTCCTGATGGCGGTCGTCACCTCATATCCTTCCTTGATGAACTGCTCGCGAAAGCGAGCGACGATCCGAGCGGCTTGCTCAATCGCCGGTCTTGTCAATTGGTCCAATGCCGCCGGTGGCAGCACGGAAGCGGCCAGATCGGTGACGAGCGGTTGAGCGACTGAGAGGACCGTGACACGGGCCGATTCGGGCAAAAACCCGTTCCACAAGAACCGCCCCGCGGCCAGCGAAGCTTTCGTTCCATCCACGGCCAGTATCACGTGCTTCATGTTCGTAAAGCGGTGTTTGACGACCAGCACGGGGCAATGAGCGGTCGCCGCCACCTTACGGGAAACGCTGCCCAGCAGAAATCCGCGGACGTCGCTCAACCCGCGCGATCCGAGCACGATCAGACCGGTTTTCTGCCGGTCGGCCACTCTGACAATCGTGCGAGCCACGGGCCCCTGCGCCAGGACCGTGCGAAGTTTGGATCGGGAAGCGGTGGCGGCCTGCCCCAGGGCGACGGATGCATGGTGGGACGAACGCCGGAGCAATTCGGTCCCGGCGTGGTCCATGGCGGCCAACGCCCGTTTCCAGTTCGCCGGGTTCTTGCCGGCTGCCGCCTTGAGGGCTGGGGTATCCACCACGTGCAACAGGATCACGCGATCGGGCAACCGACCAGTGAGCGCACCCAGCGCGTCCACGCTCCAATCGGACCATTCGGATCCATCCACGGCGCAGAGCACGTTCATGGTGCAGCCTCGCGTTCGGTGGTGGAATGACCTTGGAATACAACCTGCATTCGATATGCCACAGCCGATGTTTCTGTCTTCCCAGCTCCATCAATGTTTCCGAGAAGTTGCGGACAGTTCCGGTTTTCGGTACGTCCGTTCGGTGCGGCGTTTTGCAGCAGGCACAAGCGGGGCACTGTGGTGATTGTCGCCAGCGCACAGGGTTGAGGTCAAGCGGGGGATCCCCGGTTCTCCCTCGGCGGGGTGCATGCGAGGCGGGCGGACCGGGGACAAGTAGCGAGCACTGCCAAACGTCAACCCGCGGAAAGGAATAGGTTCATGCCTGTCACGGAAACGAAGCGTGACTACTATGAAGTGCTGGGCGTGGATCGCTCCGCGACGCGGGACGAGATCAAGCGAGCGTATCGGCAACTCGCGCTGAAATACCATCCGGACCGCAACAAAAGCCCAGATGCGGCCGAAAGATTTAGAGAGATTGCGGAAGCCTATGCCGTTCTCTCCGACGACGCCAAGCGCCGCGAGTATGACGCCAGTGGGCATGCCGGCATTAGGGAACGCTGGACGCCCGAAGACCTCATGCGGGAGTTCCATTTCGGGGACTTCTTCGGTGGCCGCTTCGATGACCTGTCCGAGATCTTCGGAGACTTTTGGGGCCGGCGCGCGCACCCGGGGCCCGGCGCGACCCGGGGCCTCGACCTGCGTTACGACCTGGATTTGACGCTGGAAGAGGCAGCCAAAGGCGGCGAGTGGGAGATCGAGGTGACCCGCTCCGAGACCTGCACGTCGTGCGGCGGGAGCGGCGCGCAGCCCGGAACCAAACCGAAGCCCTGTCGTGAGTGCGGCGGGACCGGGCAGAAACAACAGGTGCGAACCAGCAAAGGGATGCGCATGGTGACCCTGACTACCTGTTCCGTCTGTCACGGACGCGGCCACACGATTGAGTCTCCCTGCCAGACCTGCCAAGGCAGCGGGGTACGGTTCGTCGCGCACACGCTCAAAGTGCGGATTCCGCCTGGCGTCGATGACGGCACGGTGATACGGTTGGCGGGGCAGGGAGAGGCCAATGCGGACGGAGGACCGCCGGGTGACTTGCTGATTCGGCTGCACCTGCAGTCTCATCCTGTCTTCGAACGCCACGGAGACGATCTGTACACGATCAAGACCATCACGTTTCCGGAGGCGGCATTGGGCACGAAGATTCCACTCACCGGATTAGGCGGGGAATCCATCCATCTCTTGGTTCCCGCCGGCACACAGAGTGGGACGGCGCTGCGCCTCAGCGGCAAAGGGATGCCCAAACTGGGTGGGAAAGGCAAGGGCGATCTGTTCGTCGTCGTCGAAGTGAAGACCCCGACCGAGCTGACGCTGCGCCAGCGGGAGTTGCTTGAAGAGTTCGCCAAGTTGGAAAAGGAGAAACGAAGGCAATAAACCAGATGCATCACACAACCGAGATCATCTGAGGTAGGTATGACCGAGCGAGAGCGTGTGATCAAAGCCGTTCGCGCGGCGTTCGAGCGGGAGCCGAGGATCAACTTGCACAAGTACCCGGTCAAGGTTGAGTTCGCCGACGGCGTGCTGACTTTGGAGGGAGAAGCCGAGCATATCGCGGCCAAGAAGCTCTGCATGGAACTGGCCGCGGCAGTGCCCGGCGTGACCGGCATCGTCGACCGCTTGCGAGTGGCGCCTTCGACGCATATGGGCGACGGGGCAATCCTCGACGCGGTGCGCGACGCGTTGCTTCAAGAGCCGACTCTTGGGAACTGTACGATCATGGTGAAACGCAAAGGCCGGTTCGAAACGGTGAGGGAAGCGAATACCGAGCCGCATGGTGTGATCCAAGTGTCGGTCGAGGACGGTGTGGTGCTGTTGGACGATCATGTGACCAGCCTCACGCAGAAACGCCTGGCCGGGGTCCTCGCCTGGTGGGTGCCGGGCAGCCGCGATGTCATCAACGGGATGGCGGTCGAACCGTCGCAGGAGGATTCCGATGAAGAGTTGGCCAAGGCGGTGCGGTTGGCGCTGAAAAAGGATCCGTTCGTCGATGTGGATCGCATCAGGGTCACGGCTGACCGTGGAACGGTGACGCTGGAGGGTAGCGTTCCAACGCCGACGCAGAAAGACATGGCGGAGTTCGATGCCTGGTACGTCTTCGGCGTGGACAAGGTCGTGAACAACCTGGAGGTGCGTTGAAAGGCAAGGTGGTATGCACCGGACAGACCAGATCAATCAGATCCGATGCAAGAACGCGAACTGAAAGAATGCGTCGGCGCTGCTGGACTACGTCCGTTATCCGGCTGGTCGGTGTGGCGTTTTGGTATCCCCAATGGGGAGCAGATAAGTGGGGAAGGAGAGTGGGGAAAGAGTTTGTGGGTGAAGATCCTCGCCAGACCCTCGAAGTGGATGTGCTTTTCGTCGGAGGGGGACCAGCCAATCTTGCTGGGGCGTTGCGCTTGACGCAGCTCGTCGCTCGGCATAACGAGCAGGTTTCCACAGGAGAAAGGCCGGGCCGGATGCTTGAGCCGCGAATCGCGCTGATCGAGAAGGGGCGCGATGTGGGCGCCCATGCTCTGTCGGGCGCCATATTCGATCCGGTCGCGCTGGAGGAATTGCTGCCTGATTATCAGGATCGTGGGTTTCCCTTCGTACAGCCACTCATCCGCCACGATTTCCGCTATCTCACAACGGAAAGCAGTATCCGGATCCCGGATTGTCTGCTGCCTTGGGCTCGCCGGCACGGCCGCTGTTACCTCGGGTCCCTTCAAAAGCTGAACCTGTGGCTGGGCGAGCAGGTGGAAGCGGCGGGGGTGTCGGTCTTCACCGAGACCTGCGGGGTCGATATCCTCTACGACGGCGCCCGCGTGTGCGGAGTGCACACGGGCGACAAAGGACTGGAAGCGGGCGGTGGGAAAAAACCCAACTTTGAACCGGGTACCGCGATTCACGCCAAGCTGACGGTCTTCGGCGAAGGCCCGTATGGAACGCTGAGCGAAGACCTCATTCATCGGTTCAACCTGCGCGACGGCTGCTCTCCTCAATCCTATGCGCTGGGCGTGAAGGAGTTGATCCGGGTCGGGCGAACCGGGGCGCCGGGGGTGGCCATTCACACGATCGGCTATCCGCTCGGCCCGCGTGTCTTCGGCGGCGGGTTCTGCTACGGCCTCGATGACCATCACTTCGCGGTGGGTATGGTCTGCGGGCTGGATTGGGACGATCCGCAACTGGATGTCCAGGCCCAGCTCCAGCGGCTCAAGAAGCATCCTGACATTCAGCGGTTCATCAAGGGCGGAACGGTTGTGGCGTACGGAGCCAAGACGCTGCCGGAAGGAGGCTATTTCGCCGTGCCACGCCTCGTCGTGGATGGGGCGATGCTTGTCGGGGATTCGGCCGGGTTCGTCAACGTGCCCGCCGGGAAAGGCATCCACTACGCGATGAAGAGCGGGATGCTGGCGGCGGAAACGATTTATGAAGCCTTGGTGGAAGAGGATACTTCTGCCGCCCGGCTTGCGGTATATGAAACGCGAGTGGCCGACTCCTATATCATGCGCGATCTATACCGAGGGCGGCACTTTCGGCAGGCATTCGCCTACGGGCGCCTTCCCGGCCTCTTGCTCGGCGAGCTCACCGCGTGGACCGGATGGGGGCCGCGGAAGCCCCGCCGCGCTCGATGCGATTTTCAAACGCTCCGTTCCCTCGGCGAAGCACGGAGCAAACGGTGGACACGCGAGCCGGCGCAATACGATGCTGGCGTGATGGTCGACAAGCTCACCGACCTGTCTTATTCCGGAACACAACACCGGGAAGATCAGCCCTCCCATATTCGAATCCTTGACCCAGTGCGATGTGTGAACCACTGCATTCCTCGCTTCGGCGACGCGCCTTGCATCCACTTTTGTCCCGCTAACGTCTATGAACTGATCGGTGAAGGCCAGAGCCGCCGAATTCAGATCAACTTTGCGAACTGTCTCCACTGCAAGACCTGTGTCATCAAGGACCCGATCGATGTGCTGGCCACAGACCATATTCAAAATATCAGTTGGCGGGCGCCGGCCGAAGGCGGACCGCGGTATCAGGGGCTGTAGCAAGACCGCACACGTTATCCGTAATTCATTTTCCGTGAACGGGTAACGGAGAACGGACAACGGAGCCATGAAACTCATCGTCTGCGTCAAACAGGTTCCGGCGACCGAATCCATGCTCGCCGTCAGGCCGGACGGCACGGATATCGAGCGGTCAGGTCTGACCTTCATTGTGAATCCGTATGACGAGTTTGCCGTGGAGGAAGCGCTGCGGATCAGAGAACGGATCGGAACCGGCGAGGTCACGGTCGTGACGCTACGGTCCCATGCGGCGCAGAAGCCGGAAGCGGCCTTGCGGACCTGCCTAGCAATGGGCGCCGACAGGGCGGTGCTGCTGAGCGATCCGGCGTTCGAAGACGGAGACAGTTTCACGACCGCGCTCGCGTTGGCCGCCGCGCTGCGCCGACTTTCGTTCGATCTCCTCTTGTTCGGCAAACAGGCGGTGGATGATGACGAAGGCGCGGTCGGCGTTCAGGTCGCCGAACTCCTGGGTATTCCTCACGTCGCTGTGGTGAACAGGCTGGAGGTGGACGCGAAGGCCCGAAACCTCGTGGCCCATCGGCAGATCGAAGGGGGTATCGAGGTGGTGGAAGCGCCGCTGCCGGTGCTCGTCACCTGCCAGAAGGGACTCAATGAACCGCGTTACCCCTCGCTCCCCGGCATCATGAAGGCGAAGCAGAAGCCGCTGGAAGTCTTGGCCTGCCACACGCTCGGGTTGGCTCCCGATACGCTCGGCGCGGCGGGCGCCAAGCTCAGGGTCGTCCGTTTGGAACTTCCGCCGCCGCGCCCGCCCGGCCGGCTGATTCCCGGCGACGCGGAGACTCAGGCTAAAGAACTCGTGCGGCTGCTCCATGAAAAAGAGAAACTCATTTAGTAGAGAACATTCGTCGAACCAGACAGATCCAGATGAACCCCATCCTGGTTTTCTGTGAACAGCGAGATGGTCATCTCAAAAAAGCGGGACTGGAGGCCTTGGGCGAAGGCTGCCGTCTCGCCGGGAAAGGCGGAAGAGAGGTCATTGCCGTTCTCATCGGGTCTTCAGTCGATTCGCTCGCCGCCGATCTGGCGGCTCACGGCGCGTCCCGCATCCTGCTCATGGAGGATGAGGTCCTCGACCACTACTCTCCCGAACTCTACACATCCGGGCTGGCTGAAGCGGCCACGCGCGTTCGGCCGGTCGCCGTGCTCATGGGCGCGACCGCGATGGGCAAGGACCTGGCTGCCAAACTGGCAGCCAGGCTTGAGAGCGCCCTCCTGCAGGACTGCGTGGCCCTAGAAATCGAGCCGAACGGCACGTTGGTCGGGACGAGGCTTCTCTATGGCGGGAAACTGAGAGCGATCGTAAGGGCGACGCATCCGATTTCCCAAGTGGCGACGCTCCGCCCGAATGTGTTCTCGCCGTTGGAACCGCGGGCCGTGTCCGGTGTTCCCGTCGAACGACTCAGCGTGAGACTCGATCGAACTCGTCCAATGACTAGGGTCCGCGAGGTGCGTGGGGCGGCGGAGGACAAACGGGAATTGACCGAGGCGCCGATCATTGTCGCCGGCGGACGCGGGCTCCGAGGGCCGGAGCACTTCAAGCTGCTTGAGGAACTGGCGAAAGCGCTGGGCGCGGCGGTCGGGGCGTCGCGTGCCGCCGTCGATGCGGGCTGGAAGCCGCATGCCTCTCAGGTCGGCCTCACGGGCAAGACCGTTTCGCCCCAACTCTATATCGCCTGTGGCATTTCCGGGGCGATTCAACACCAGGCCGGCATGTCGTCGGCCCGCGTGATCGTGGCGATCAACAACAACCCCAACGCGCCGATCTTCAATCTGGCCACCTACGGCATCGTCGGCGACCTGTTCGAGGTCGTGCCCTTGCTGACGGAGGAGGTGAAAAGGCTCAAACAAGAAGACCGCAAGTAGCAAGTAGCGAGCAGCGAGTAGCCGATCACTCCCTTTGGGCGAGGGAACGGTACCTCGGGCATGTGCTGACTCGAGCAGGCAAGGGCAATAACAGGCGCCGAGCAACGGGAGCGGGTTGACAGTGTCGGCCGGCTCCATTTATATGGAAATCGACCGAGGCCGGTCCTGTACGCGGGAATGCATCATGCGGCCGATGGCCCGGTCACCCACCTGTTCAATCCTGTCGTTCGTTCTCGCATTTCCCAGAATGGGTTTCCCTGATTTGGAACCGGGCTCGACCTGATGAGGCGAGGCCGCCGTGCAATCGACCGAGAGCACGGCTCTCAGACCACGAAAGGCAATCCGATGGAACAGGAACTGGAAATCGATGTGCGACCGCTTTTTTGCACACCGCTGGTTGCGTTTATGGTGCCGGGATACGAGCAGATCAATGCCCAGCTTCGTCAAGCAATCCTGGAACGCGAGGCGACAACGCCACCCTACTCGGATCACGAAGTGATCGGCTGGTCGTCGCCGCATGATCTCTCGATGTTGGAGTGGGGCGGGCCGTCGCTCAAGGATCTCTTCGGCGCGGTCGTCCAGGTGGCCAAGCAATTGACCGAATTCGGCGAGCAGGATCCGCGGCTGAAGGGACAGCGCCCGGATTGGCAGGTCGCGGAAATGTGGGCCAATGTGCAGCGCCAGGGAGGCCGGAACGACTGGCATCCGCATCCCGGCGCGTTCTGGTCCGGCTGCTACTACGTCGATGCGGGAGAAGTGGCGGCAGAGGGCAACGCCGGCGGCGAGCTGCAATTACAGGATCCTCGCGGGTGTGTGCCGAAGATGGTGCATCCATACTTGCGCTATAGCATGCCCGAGCTGCACGATGCTGGCCGCACGATTTCGATCGCGCCCAAGAGCGGCCAGTGCCTCATGTTTCCGGGCTAGCTTTACCATGCCGCGGCGACCTATCGCGGAACCGCTCCGCGCATCGGTGTAGCGTTCAACTTGGAACCGATTCTGCCGCGGTAAGGCAAAAAGATTGCGGTACGAAGGGGGGCGGAGTCTTTGCGTGCATCC
>DATLZU010000067.1:0-55132 GCA_035573855.1 Nitrospiraceae bacterium | reverse complement strand
CTTGATTTCAGGCTTCCACGAAGTAAATGATTATTTTTGCCAGTTATTCCGGAGCCGGTCCGCAGGATGAAACGAGTTCTCTTTACAGGGATGTTTCTCCTGAGCATGAGCGTGCCTGCATTGGCCGAGGAATCCCTGCTGTTCGAAACGTGGTTCCATTCCTATTTTCACCCCGACCGGCTGGATGAGTTTGTCCAGCAGCACAAAGCACATTACACGGACGACTATTTCCGATGTTCACAGGAAGCGCAGCGTCTCATCCAAGAGGAGTCCAGAATACGCGATCGGCGGTGTGATTTTTCGCCTGACTCCGGCGTGCGCAGTCGCTGTAGAATGGAAAACCCGTTCCGAGGGCTGGACGCTCATCTGGCAGAGCTGGATCAGGCCATTCGGCAACAGAAGGCCTGGCTGGATCTGGAGTCCGGGCGAAATGCCGCCTCCACCGTCCGTGCAGCCGAAGATTTTGAACAATCCTGTAAACCGCCGGCCTGCGACATCGCAAAAAGAAAAAAGAACGAGTTACTGCGCGACCTCAAACCCTTTCTTCAATGCCCGCCGGTCGCCGACCGTCCCATTGACGTAGACCCGACCTTCAAGACATTCCGGCTCCCTGAAGACTCGGGCGGGTGAGCTCTAAGCCGCTCATCCAACTGCCACAGCGGGGAACTTCAAGGTAGGTTCTGGACAGCAAGAGTGCAGGGATTTCCATACTTCTGCTCCAGTTGGCCAATATTTGAAGGGTGAGCGAGGTTTACTGAAAGGGTTCAACCACTCCACTCTCATTGTTCACTTCGAGTTGGCATGTCCTTGATTTTAAAGATCTTGCTACGCACATGGCATGGCGCTTGGCCTGTCCCAAAAGCATCAGGGACTCCCTGACAGAGCGCGATCGATTTGCATGCTATTTGCTCCGCTACCAAGCGTCATCGATACGTCCTCTCACGACGCGGCTTAGGCAGGACGGGGAACAACCATGAATACATTCATGAATACATTCCGGAACCGGTCCAGTTCACTGAGAACGGTGATGACAGCACTGCTCGTCCTTCTTGCAGCCGGGTGCGGCAGCGGCGGGAGCGGAGGCGGGGGCGGCACTGGCACTTTGGCTGTTTCGCTGACCGACAGCCCCGCATGTGGGTTTGATGCAGTGAATGTGACTGTCAGCAAGGTGCGGGTACACCAGAGCGATTCTGCATCGGATGGGAACCCTGGGTGGAGCGATATCACTCTCGACCCGCCGCGGAAAATCAACCTGCTTGACTTGAACGACCCGACGCAGCCCAATCTCGCGCTGGATCGCCTTGGCGAGACACCGTTGACAGCAGGCCATTACACACAATTGCGCCTGGTCTTGGTTCCGAATCGTCCCGGTCAGCCCCCGGCCAATTCAGTTGTCCTGTCGACCCAACCCGCCACCGAAATTCCCCTCGAAACGCCCAGTGGAATCCAAAGCGGAATTAAGTTGATCCATGAGTTCGACGTGGCGTCCGGACAACGCGTCGATCTGCTGCTGGACTTCGATGCCTGCAAATCCGTCGTCGCCCGCAGTAACGGCACCTACGCGCTCAAGCCCGTCATCAAGGTGATGGCCCTCGTGCTCAACGGGATCCAAGGCTTTCTCGCGACCTCTCTGTTCCCCAGTCAGGTCAATGCCAACGATGTCATGGTGTCGGCCCAGGCGGGTGGTGAAATCGTTCGCGCGACGGTGCCGAACGCCCGAACCGGCGAATTCTTTCTCGCCCGCCTCGCGCCGGGAAACTACGACGTCGTGATCACCGCAGACAGCCATGCGACCGCGGTCATCGCCTCAGTCCCGGTTGCGAGCAGCACCAGCATCACGACAATCAGCACCAACGTCGTACCGTTCACGTTGGACCCTTCCAACTCGCAGAGCATCACCGGCACGGTGACGTTGGACCCGGCGGACGATGATGGCGCCGTCCTGGTGGCCGCGAAGCAAACGCTGAACCCCGGTCCGACCGTGACGGTGAAAGCGCAGGTCGCCACTCTCATGGCCGGTAACCCAGTCGGCGACTACTCGTACGCGCTGACGCTGCCCATTGGTGCGCCATCGCTGGGTCAATACAGCACCTCTTTGCCCATTCCGCTCACTGCTGCCGCGCAATCAGCGGTTGCGGGAGTGTATACCGTTCAAAGCTCTGCGCAGACCCCCACGACCGTTTACGCAACTCAGACATCATCGCCCGTGAATATTACCGCGGGCAGTCAAACGGTGGACTTCACCTTGTCGCCGTAACCCGCAATCCGTCGATCCCCGGCTTCTCGGCGCAGATCGCCGATCGGAATGCCCGCCTCAACCGGATTGAAGGATCGTGACCCGTTTTTAACGCACGGACGGCTCACGAGAGGCTGGCTTAACCCACATTATTCATGACGGTTCGTCGCGCTGCACCCGTTGCAGCGGAAGAGCAATGGGTGCCCCCAAGCGCAGCCGCGAAGGAGGGAAGCATACTTGCAACAGTATGTTGACCGACTAAGTGGCGAGCACGCCTGTCGGAACAGCGTATCGGGGCGCCCATTGCGCATCGCTGTTGCAATGGGCCCGGGCAGCAGAAGCGTTCGTGAATAATGCGGACTAGCAGGGACAGGAGGCTGACGACGGCACCGGATCGTTGAAACGCTCAGCTTATCGCTCCACATCCTTGGTCAGACAAGCACCACCGCCTGCGGACGATCGAAAATGATTCCGAAGACCTCTAGCTTCTTTGCCGATAGCAAATCTCAAGACGATTGCCGCCCGGGTCCTCGAAGAAGACGGCATAGCAGAGAGGGTCTTCGTGCACCCGTCCTTCGACATTCCGTGCGCCGGGCCGGACGGCGATTGCCGCCAACCAGTCGATCTCGCGGATGCTGTCGGCCCAAAACGCGATCCGGCACTCGTTGGCGACGTGCTCCGGCGACTCCGTCACCCCGAAGAACTCGGGAAAAGCGGGAAAAGGGGTCGGGAGTCTTTGTTGATTCGCTCACGTGACTCAAAAACGGCTGTCTTCAGCCGTTCGCGAATGAGCGCCTGATATGGTCTCCCTTGCTTGACGATTGTCTTCCACGGCTGATTCAAAGGATGCGGCGAGTAGCTGGCGGCCGATGGTAACGGGTGATCTGCCTAGGCCAGGGCTGAGACCAACATCCGGCCGACCGCCCCTCCGAATCGACAATGCGCGCGGCAGCCGCTTTGACAACCGGTTCCAGCGCCGGGGAGACGGTGGTCTGTCTCTCCCTTGAGCAGACCGGCGGATGTCAGTGCGAGCGCACCGTGGCACAGGTGCGGGACCGGCTTCTCCTGCTCAAAAAGGTGTTGGATGACCCGGATACAGACCAGATTGTTGGGGAGATGATCGAGCGCCCGTCCACTGGGGATCACAAGGGCCATATAGTCCCCGGGGTCGGCGTCGGCAAACGCCGAGTTGTCATCCCAACTGGGCCTCGGCTGCTCGATGAACCTGTCGTTGCCCGGCGCGGTGCGATACAACGCCTGTTCGGTTACAGTGTTTTCATATCAATGACGAAGCGATACCGCACATCACCTTTGATGGTCCGCTCGTAGGCTTCGTTGACTTGCTGGATGGGAATCACCTCGACATCTGACCCGATGTTCTGTTGGGCGCAGTAGTTGAGCATCTCTTGCGTCTCGCGTATGCCGCCGATGACCGACCCCGCCAACGTTCTTCGCTTGAGGATGAGGGAGAATGCCTGGATCGCCATCGGCTTGGGCGGAGCACCGACTAGCGCCAGCACCCCGTCCCTGCGCAGGAGATTTAGGTAGGCATTGACATCATGGGGTGCGGAGACTGTGTCCAGAATGAAATCAAACCGATTGGCCAGGGCATCGAGATTCTTGGGGTCGAGCGAAACGACGAAGTCCTGCGCGCCTAGGCGGCGTGCATCCTGTTCCTTTATCTTGGACGTGCTGAGGACCACGACCTCCGCGCCCATCGAGGCGGCCAGCTTCACCGCCATGTGGCCCAATCCGCCTAACCCGACCACGGCGATCCGCTGTCCGGACCCGACCTTAAAGTGTTTGAGCGGCGAGTAGGTAGTGATGCCGGCGCAGAGGAGAGGGGCGACGTTCGGCAGCGGCAGGTTCGTGGGGATCTTGAGCGTGTAGTTCTCATCCACCACGATCTGCGTCGAGTAGCCGCCGTATGTCGGAGTTTTCCCGTCTTTCTCGGTGCCGTTGTAGGTCCAGGTAATGTGGCCTTCGCAGTACTGCTCCAAGCCGGCTTGGCAGCTTTCGCACGTGCGACAGGAATCCACAAAACAGCCGACGCCGGCAAGGTCGCCGACTGTGAATCGTTTCACTTCGGGTCCGACCCGTGTCACCCTCCCGACGATTTCATGGCCGGGAACCATAGGGAAGATCGCGCCACCCCACTCATCCCGCGCCTGATGGATGTCGGAATGGCAGATGCCGCAGTAGAGAATCTCGATCAGCACATCGCGCGGGCCCGGGTCGCGCCGTTCAAAGTCGAAGGGTTCGAGCGGAGCAGTGGGGCCTTTGGCTGCATAGCCGCGTGTAGGGAGCATGGGCAAGCCTCCTTTGTTCAAGCTCTCGGCTTTCCTTCACTGACATAATGACGAATGTTTCTCCACGGAGTTCGAGCAAGGTCTGCTCGATCTCTTCTTGCGAGTTCATGACGAACGGACCGTACCGCGCAATGGGCTTGCGCAGGGGGTTTTCCGTATTCCGGCACCAGGCGGGTGGGGCGTTCACCGGTGAGGACTCTTACGTCGTCTCCGTCGCCCGGCACACAAGCCTGGGCGCGACTCCCCGGTGCTGCCTTCCCGTGCCTCGCCGGTTAATTGTGCCTTGCCCTCGATCGGATAGGCAAATGCCGTGTCTCCCCGTCCGATCGGCTGGCGGCATTTCCTCGTACCTGCTGCCGCGTCCGGCCGTCAACCACTGCACAAGGACCCTAGCCCGTATTATTCATGAATGCTTCGGTCGATGAGGACACACATTGCGCAAGGACGCGAAGAGCCGAGGAGCGGCACGGTGCCGAAATGTCGGCGCTACTGCGGACGGGCAATCCCGAGCTTCTGCATTTTCGATTGGAGGGTGGTCCGTTTCATGCCGAGCTTGGCGGCGGCGCCGGAAGGACCGCCGATCACCCAGTTGGCTTCGCGAAGCGCGCGCAGAATGTGCTCGCGTTCGGCGGCTTCGAGGGTGACGAGGGATTGGGTTTCCTCCTGTCGATCCGTTTCCGCCGGCGGGCGTTTCAATTCCGCGACGGGCACATACAGTTCCGGGCCTTCCGACAGAATCACCGCGCGTTCGATCAGATTCTCCAGTTCGCGGACGTTGCCCGGCCAGTGGTACCGGGTGAGCGCTTCCATGGTCTCAGTGGGAACGGTCTCGATCCGCTTGTTCATTCGCCGCGCGAACTTCTGCGTGAAGTATCGCACGAGGAGGGGAATGTCTTCGCGCCGCTCGCGCAGCGCCGGCACCGTGAGCGGAAACACGTTGAGCCGGTAGTACAAGTCGCTCCGAAACTGCTTCTCCGTCACCATTTGGCCGAGGTTGCGGTTGGTCGCGGCGACCAGGCGGACGTTGACCTTGATGGTCTTGTTGCTTCCAAGCCGTTCGAATTCCTGCTCCTGGAGGACGCGCAACAGTTTGGACTGAAGTTCCAGGGGAATGTCGCCCACCTCGTCCAAAAACAGCGTCCCGCCGTCGGCTAGCTCGAATCGACCGATCTTCTGGGTGATGGCGCCGGTAAAGGCGCCCTTTTCATGGCCGAACAGCTCGCTTTCCAACAGGCCGGACGGGATGGCCGCGCAGTTCATTTTCACGAAGGTTCGGTTGCGCCGTCCGCTCAGACTGTGAATGGCACGGGCCAGCAACTCCTTGCCGGTTCCGGTTTCGCCGAAAATCAACACCGTGGAGTCCGTCGGCGCCACGATCTCGACCTGCTTCAGCACCTTCTTCAGGACGGCGCTGTCTCCGACGATCTCCTCGAAATTGTGCTCGGTCCGGATCTCGTCTTCGAGGTAGAGCTTTTCTTTCGCCAACTTGTCCTTGAGCTTCTGCACCTCCTCGTGCGTGAGCGCATTGTCGACCGCGATGGCAATCTGACTGGCGGCCTGGCCGAGCAGTTCGACATCCTCCGGCGTGAACGGCTCGTCCCGGAGCCGCGCCACGTTCAGCGTGCCGAGCTTCCGCTCGCCTGACAGCAATGGAAGACAACAGGCGGTCTTGAGCCCCTCGGCGGCGGCGCGCTGGCCAAAATCCGATTGGCATCGGCCTATTTCACCCGGCACGACCACAAACGGCTGGCCGGCGCGGAACGCCTCGCCAGCCGGCGTGTCAAGGGTGGTGTGCAAGCCCTCGGTGATGAATCCCTTCCCGGCTGGGAAATCCAGCGCGTATACGACGAACCCGTTCCGTTCGGGCTCGTAGAGGGCGAGACTGGTGTAGTCGTGGGGGATAGTCTTGCGGAGGCATGTCGCGATGGCTCCGAACAGGTCCTTCAGGTCCAGACGGGACACGACAGCGTTGTTGATCTCGAGCAGCAGTCTGAGACGGTCCCGTTCGCGGGTGAGTTGCTGCTGCGCGGTCTGCGCGCGTTCATAGTTCAGCACGTTGTCCACGGCGACGGCCACTTGCTTGGCGACTTGCTGGAGGAAGTCGATCTCCTCTTCGCCGAACGCGCAGGGGGTCAGACTGCCGAATCCCATTGCGCCGAGTCGCCGCAGGGCCGTGGTGAGCGGGACCATGACGAACGACGCGACGCCCATTTGACGCAGGGGGGCGGTGGCCTTCGGAAAGCGCTTTTCTTCCTGCGTACACGGGACGACCAACGGGCGCTGGTGGGTCCACACCCAGCCGCCGGCGGATTCCTCGACCGGCAGTTCCATGCCGAGCGCGATGCGCTTGGCTTCTTCGGTCGCCTCCAACACATGCACGCGCATCACATGGCGATCAGGATCGTGGAGGATGAGCCCGATGAATTCGAACGGTACGACCGAGGGCAGGCGTTTCGCCAGGTCGTGGAACAAGGCGCTGAGGTCCCGGTGCGCGGCGATGGCTTCAGACACTCCCAGGAGGGCGCAGTACCGCGATGTCGGCGTCTCGGCGCAGGATTGGTCGGGATTCTGGTCTCTCATGGCGTCGCCGGCTTCATGGACTACGTAGCTAATAGTGGGCAGCCAACAGTGTTCGACAAGGGTGATGCTTATCGATGTGCCGCAAGCAAGGTATGGGCATCATAGGGCGATCCTGTAGCCGGGTGCAAGTTGCCGCTTCAGGCGGGCGACTTGCCCGTCCGGAGCCCTTCCCAGTATCATGGCCGCACGTTAGCGCACGCAGCAGCCGGAGAAGGCGTCGGGAGGCCGGTCAGAGGGCGGTCAGTCATGGAACTGGAGCGGATTCTTCGGGAGCGAATCGTCATCCTCGACGGCGCGATGGGGACGATGATTCAAGCTCACAAGTTGGACGAGGCGGCGTTCCGCGGGGAGCGGTTTGCCCGGCACCCGTCCGACCTCAAGGGGTGCAATGACCTCCTGTGCATCACCCAGCCCGAGCTGGTCGAGGCGATCCATGTCCAGTACCTGGAAGCCGGCGCGGACATCATCGAGACGAATACGTTCAACTCGACCTCGATCTCGATGGCCGACTACGGGTTGGAGCCTTTTGTGTACGACCTCAACTTGGCCGGCGCCCAAGTGGCCCGCAAGGCGGTTGAGGCCGTGCTGGTCAAGGATCCGTCTCGTCCCCGCTTCGTCGCCGGCGCCATCGGACCGACCAATCGTACCGCCTCCATGTCTCCGGACGTGAACAATCCGGCGTTCCGCTCGGTCTCGTTCGACCAGTTGGTGGAGGCTTATACGGAACAGGTCTGCGGCCTGTTGGACGGCGGCGTGGACGTGCTGCTGGTCGAAACTGTGTTCGACACGCTCAATTGCAAAGCGGCGTTGTTTGCCATCGACAGGTACTTCGAACGGATCGGCCGCCGCGTGCCGGTGATGGTGTCGGTCACCATCACGGACCGGAGCGGCAGAACCCTCTCCGGCCAGACGGTGGAGGCGTTCTGGAACAGCGTGTCCCATATGCCGTTGCTGAGTGTCGGGATCAACTGCGCGCTCGGCGCCAAACAGATGCGGCCTTATATCGAAGAACTGGCGGCCATCGCACCGGTGTTCATCAGTTGCTATCCGAACGCGGGATTGCCGAACGCCTTCGGCGGGTTCGACGAAACGCCGGAACGCATGTCGTCGGACCTGAAGGAATTCGCCTCCGAGGGGTGGCTAAACATCGTAGGGGGGTGCTGCGGCACGACGCCCGCGCACATCCAGGCGATCGCTGAGGCGGTGAAGCCGTTTGCGCCCCGGGTTCGGCCGAGCGTCGAGCCGTACACGCGCCTGAGTGGTCTAGAGCCGCTGACCATTCGTCCAGAGACCAATTTCGTCAATATTGGCGAGCGGACGAACGTCACCGGGTCGCCGGCCTTCGCCAGGCTCATCCTAGCCGGTGACTACGAATCCGCCCTCTCGGTGGCCCGACAACAGGTCGAGGGCGGCGCACAGATGCTCGACGTAAACATGGACGAGGGGCTGCTGGATTCCAAGGCCGCGATGGAAAAGTTTCTCCATCTGATCGCCTCCGAGCCGGACATCGCCCGGGTACCGATTATGATCGACAGCTCCAATTGGGAGGTGATCGAGGCCGGGCTGAAGTGCATCCAGGGCAAGGGCGTGGTGAACTCCATCAGCCTGAAAGAAGGCGAGGCCAAGTTCATCGAACAGGCCCGTCTCATCCGCCGATACGGCGCCGCGACGATCGTCATGGCCTTCGACGAGCGGGGGCAAGCCGACACCTTCGAGCGCAAGATCGAGATCTGCGCCCGCGCCTATAAGATTCTTACCGAACAGGTCGGCTTTCCGCCGCAGGACATCATCTTCGACCCGAATATTCTGACCGTCGCCACCGGGATCGAAGAACACAACAACTACGCGGTCGATTTCATCGAGGCCACCCGGTGGATCAAGAAGAATCTGCCGCTCGCCAAAGTGAGCGGCGGGATCAGCAACATCTCGTTCTCGTTCCGGGGGAACCAGGTCGTCCGCGCGGCCATGCACGCGGCGTTTCTCTACCATGCGATCCGCGCTGGTCTGGATATGGGGATCGTGAACGCCGGCCAGTTGGCCGTCTATGAGGAAATTCCGAAAGACCTGCTGGAACTGGTCGAAGATGTGCTGCTCAATCGACGGCCGGACGCGACCGAACGGCTGGTGGCCTTCGCTGAGACCGTCAAGCAGAAGGGCAAAGCCGCCGTGCGGGACGACGAGTGGCGGCGAGGCACGGTGGAAGAGCGGCTGTCGCACGCACTGGTCAAGGGCATTGCGGACTACATCGAGACGGATGTCGAGGAAGCCAGGCAGACATACGCCAAACCGCTCGACGTGATCGAAGGCCCGTTGATGGCGGGCATGAACGTCGTGGGCGATCTGTTCGGGTCCGGCAAGATGTTTCTGCCGCAGGTGGTGAAGAGCGCGCGCGTGATGAAAAAGGCGGTAGCCTATCTGTTGCCGTTCATGGAAGCAGAGAAGCGGCAGTCCGGCGGCCGGCAGGCGGCCGGCAAGGTCCTGCTCGCGACTGTGAAGGGGGATGTGCACGACATCGGGAAGAACATTGTCGGCGTCGTGTTGGGGTGCAACAATTACGAGGTGGTCGACCTCGGGGTCATGGTGCCGTGCGAGAAGATTTTGCAAGCCGCCCGCGAGCATAAAGTGGATGTGATCGGCTTGAGCGGGCTGATCACGCCCTCGCTGGATGAGATGGTTCACGTGGCGCGTGAAATGACGCGCGAGGGGTTTCAAGTCCCGTTGCTGATCGGCGGGGCCACCACGAGCAAAGCCCATACGGCGGTGAAGATCGCGCCAGCCTATGCCCAACCGGTGGTGCACGTTCTGGATGCCTCTCGGGCAGTGGGGGTGGTCGGAAGCTTGTTGAGCGCCGAGCAACGATCGGCGTTTGTGGAGAAGACCAGGCTGGAGCAGGAGCAGATTCGGCAGGCCCATCGCGACCGCGGTCCCAGAGCGCTCAAGTCCTTGGCCGCCGCGCGGGCGAATCGCCTGCCGACCGATTGGGCGACCATCGATATTCCGACCCCCGGCTTCATCGGCGTCAAGGTAGTGGATCACCTGCCGCTCGAGCGGTTGGTGCCGTTCATCGATTGGTCGCCGTTCTTTCATACGTGGGAGTTGAAGGGGCGATATCCCCAGATTCTGGACGATCCCGTCATCGGCTCCAAGGCGAGAGAGTTGTACGCCGATGCGAGGAAACTGCTCGACGAAATCGTGGCCAAAGAACTCCTGACCGCGCGAGGCGTCTACGGCTTTTTCCCGGCCAACAGTGTGGAGGACGACATCGAGCTGTACGCCGACGAGTCCCGGGGGACGGTCTTGACCACCTTTCACACGCTTCGGCAACAGATGGAAAAACCCGAAGGCCAGTCCAACCTGGCGTTGGCCGACTTCATCGCGCCCAAAGACTCGGGGCGGCTCGATTATCTCGGCGCATTCGCCGTGACGGCGGGGGTCGGGATCGAAGCGCTGTGCGAACGTTTCGAGCGAGACCATGATGACTACAATTCGATCATGGCCAAGGCGCTGGCCGATCGGCTGGCCGAGGCCTTCGCGGAATGGCTGCACAAGCGAGCTCGCGAGGAGTGGGGCTATGGCAAGGCCGAACAATTGACCAACGAGGACCTCATTCGCGAACGGTACCGCGGCATCCGTCCGGCGCCCGGCTATCCGGCCTGCCCCGATCACACGGAGAAACGGCTGCTGTTCGACCTACTTCAAGTCGAGAGCCGCGTCGGTATCCGCCTTACCGAAACCTTCGCCATGTATCCGGTGGCGTCCGTCAGCGGCCTCTACTTCGCGCATCCGCAGGCGAAATACTTCGCGGTTGGCAAGATCGGGCGGGATCAGGTGCTGGACTATCAGGCCCGCAAACAGATGCCGCTCGCCGAACTCGAACGGTGGCTTGCCCCCAACCTGAACTACGACCCGGCTTAGTTGCGGCGGAGTAGGCAGCCGACAGCGAGCAGCCAAGAGCGATCAGCGCTCAGCCCTCAGAGGAATTGTCCGAAGAAACAATCGGTAGCGCGGAGCCTTGGGAGGCGGGCGCTACGCTGTCACGTTCTGCATCGCGAGCGGCGACAGGCGGGGATCGGCGACCGCGGTGGCCAGCGCCGTTTTAATCCAGCGATACCGTTCTTCCGCCCAGCGGTTGAAGCGCTCCTCGTCCGGAAACATCAGATCCCAGGCCCTGACCGCATCGAGCAGCAGCAACTGATGGGGAAGATTGTGTCCAGGAAAATAGACGACGAGCACGGCGGAGTTCCCGGTCAGGCTGATGTCCAGGAAAGCATGGAGCATCGCGGAGGAGGGGAGGGGCACGTCGCGGGAAGCGGCCTCGACGAGGGGGTTGTACAGCCGGCTCAGGAATTGGGAGATCGCTTCGTAGGGAGTGGGGGTTTCCAACAGGCGCCGGTTCGGCGCTTTTCCAATGAGAGATTCCGTCAAATACTCGACGGCTTCCCACGCCGGCATCGCGCCGGATGCCACCACGGCTTCGCAGACATAGCCAAGCCAGTTTCGGGTCACGCCGGATGACGGCTCGACGCCCGTTCGTTCCACGCTCTACTCCTTGCCTGTCCGACGACCAGTCCGTTCGGCGGCCGAACGTCAAGTTCGGCGGGACCATCATGGTTGATCGACAAAGCCGGCGGGATCATACCGATCTCCGCGCCGAGGGTCAATGACAGATGGGAATATGTTTCTTGTTTACTGAGGAAGAATAGGCCGGTTGGCGAGATCGGCGTACCGCTCGTGAATCTTCTTCACGTCTTCCATTGAAGCCAGGAATACGTCCAGGAGATCGGGATCGTAATGTTCTCCACGGTGTTTCAACATCAGATCGACTGCATGATCCAACTCGAAGGCGGGCTTGTAGACTCGTTCGGTCGTCAGGGCGTCGAAGGCGTCGGCGATGGCAGCGATTCGGCCTTCGATCGGAATCGCTTCGCCTTTGAGTCCGCGCGGGTAACCGCTTCCGTCCCACCGCTCGTGATGCGTCCAGGCAATGACAGCGGCGACTTTCAGCAACTCCGCGTCCGACCCGCCCAGGATCCGGTAGCCGATCTCCGCGTGTTGGGCGATGACGTTGAATTCCTCAGGAGTGAACTTGCCGGGTTTGAGGAGGACATGGTCCGGCGTCCCGATCTTTCCGATATCGTGCATGGGGCTGGCCGTGCGGATGAGGTCGCAGCGTTCGGCTGAGAGGCCGATCTTGCGCGCAAGCAGCTCGCAATAATGGCTCATCCGTTGGATGTGCTTGGCGGTTGAACTGTCTCGGAACTCGGCGGCGATGGCCAGGCGCTGGATTGTCTCCTCCCGGGACAACCGGAGCTCTTTTTCGCTCCGCTCCAACCATTCGAGGGCTTGTTGCAGGGCCATGGTGCGCGTTCGGACAATGTCTTCGAGGTTCTGGCGGTGAGCGCGGTTTTCGATTTCCAGCCGCCGGCGCCGGAAGGCATTGGCGACGTTGATGAGGACTTCGTTCGCTTCAAAGGGCTTGATGATATAGCCGAAGGCTCCCATGTCCAGCGCGGCGTTCGCCAGGACCGGGCTGTCGAGGCCGGTCACCATGATCGCCGCAGTGCAAGGGTATTCGGTCAATACATGCTGCACGAGATCCATGCCGGATTCCCCCGGCATGTTGACGTCGCAGAGGATCAGGGCGAACGTGCGCTCTTCCAACCGCCGCCGCGCTTCACGGGCGTCGGCGGCCAGGGCGACCGGGTAGCCGTGGGTTTGGAGCAAATATCCCAACAGGCGACGGATGGGCTCCTCGTCGTCGACGATCAAAATGTGCTTTTCGTCGATCAGTGACTGATAGCCGTTGAAAGGGATCGGCGTTGGCATGCGGTTTCCGTTCGGTCGGCTGTGCGATCCGGTTCAGGGGTTACGGTCTGTTCCGTTATCGTTTTCGTGGACGAAATCTTGAGCGTGACAATCAGTCGAATGAGTCGAAGACGGCTGCACCTTTTGTGCCAGTATAGAGTGGAACAATTGGTTTTCAAGAAACTTTTGTGAGTTGTCAGCAGGCCGGTGCTAACGTCTTTTAAACCCAAGCCGGCAGGTTCATTCTTGCTTCTTGCCGTCGAACGCACTACTCTGGTGTATGCCGTACGTCTTTCCGCACGAAGACCTCTTTGTGTACACAATTAGCCTGCTGATCATCGGTCTCGTGTACATCCGGGTACGGCTGATCCGCCGCCGTCGAGCACAAATGGACCGGCGCCGCTCGCCGAGCTAGCGGATCTCAGTGGGCGCCGCCGGTTTCATTGCTCTTTCTCCGATCCTCTTCTATAATCCGCTTCCTTGAAACAGGAAAGGTGCCGGGTATGAGCGGTGGCATGGGGTTGATCCGCATCGATGGACGGAGGAAAGACCAGGTCCGGCCCGTCACCATTACTAGAAACTTCAATAAATACGCCGAAGGCTCGGTGCTGATTCAGATGGGGGAAACCAAGGTGATTTGCACCGCCTCGGTCGAAGAAAAAGTCCCTCCTTTTCTCAAAGACAAGGGCAAGGGCTGGGTGACCGCCGAGTATGCCATGTTGCCTCGCGCGACTCATGAACGTTCTCCCCGGGAGGCAGTAAAGGGCAGGCAAGGGGGACGCACACTGGAAATTCAGCGGTTGGTCGGGCGGGCGCTCCGGGCTGTCACCGATATGACGCAAATGGGGGAACGGACGATCTGGATTGACTGTGATGTCATCCAAGCCGACGGAGGAACCCGCACCGCCTCCATTACCGGATCGTTCATCGCCCTGGCGGATGCGTTCGCGGTGCTCAAGAAACAGGGCTTGATCAAGAGATGTCCGCTGCTCGATTATTTGGCAGCGGTCAGTGTGGGAAAAGTCGGCGGGGAAATCATGGTTGATTTGGCCTATGAGGAGGATTCGCTGGCCGACGTCGATATGAACCTCGTGATGACCGGACGAGGGCGGTTTGTGGAAATCCAGGGAACGGCCGAGCGAACGCCGTTCGACAGAAAGGATATGGACGAATTCTTGACGCTCGGCTGGAAGGCCATCCAAGGCTTGGTCGAGATGCAGAAGGAGTTGGTGGGGAGCCTGGAGTGAAGACTACGGGGAGCCGGGGGACTCGGCTGCGCGCGAACACGCGCTCGGGTCGGCGCCACCCGCCGAGAATTCGAGTTGAGAGTGTGTGCGGTTAAAAGAAAAGAATTGGTGCTGGCGACGCGGAATAAGGATAAGGGGAGGGAGCTTGCGGCGCTGTTGGCCGATGCGGGGATCGTGATCAGAACAATGGCCGAATTTCCCGATGCTCCAGAAGTGATCGAGGACGGAGAAACATGCGAAGCCAACGCCGTGAAAAAGGCCGTTACCATCGCCCGCCACACGGGGTTGCCCGCCGTGGCCGACGACACGGGGTTGGAGGTGGAGGCGTTGGGCGGCCGGCCGGGGGTCTATGCGGCGCGCTACGCCGGGAGGGATGCGACCTACGAGGACAACTGGCGCAAGTTGCTGCGGGAATTGGAGGGTATTCCTTGGGAGAAACGAGGAGCCCGTTTTATCACCGTGGCCGCTTTGGCCGAGCCAAATGGGTCGGTCCGCATCACGACCGGCTCGCTGGAAGGGTTCATCGCAGAGAAGCCGGCCGGCACCAAGGGATTC
Organism: Nitrospiraceae bacterium; assembly: GCA_035573855.1. Taxonomy (GTDB): domain Bacteria; phylum Nitrospirota; class Nitrospiria; order Nitrospirales; family Nitrospiraceae; genus DATLZU01. The sequence continues at coordinate 40,400 of DATLZU010000067.1, read as the reverse complement.
GGCTACGATCCTGTGTTTTATGTGCCTGAACTGAGGAAAACCTTGGCAGAACTCTCCCCCGAGGAGAAAAACCGCATCAGTCATCGCGCCCGCGCGTTTGCTAAGGTCAGAGAAATTCTGATGAGGAATATGAAATGAGGAATGTAAAAAGGGTGGATTGGATTACAACAGCAAGCGTTTTTGCACCGTCATTCCTCATACCACATTTCTCATTCTGAATTGGGCAAAGGCATCGGGGCGTAGCGCAGCCCGGTAGCGCGCCTGCTTTGGGAGCAGGATGTCGGAGGTTCAAATCCTCTCGCCCCGACCACACGCTGCGAGCAGCGAGTGGTGAATTCTGAATTCCGAGTTCTGAATGTTGAGTGAAAAGAGCAGGCCCGTTCCATCTTGCGCCTTTCACGGTCATCATCAGTCGAGTCCCTATATTCAATTCAGCATCATTCAGAATGCATAGTTTTCTCATACAGCCCGCGCCCGTAGCTCAGTCGGATAGAGCAACAGCCTTCTAAGCTGTGGGTCGCAGGTTCGATTCCTGCCGGGCGCGCCAGTCCCCCCTCGGCTTTTGCGGCTGATCCACGGCTCTGCGCGATGACCGCGTTCTTCGGCTCACGGCGGGCGGCATTCGTGGTTTGATCCATGACGCCGTTGATTTGACCGACGCTGCGGCGTAAGGTAGCGGGCATTCCTCTTATGTACAGGGAGGCGCCAAATGGGACCCACCAAAGTGATGATCAAGGGCGACGCTCTCTACGACGCGAAATCCGGCAAGTTGATTCAAGGCGGACTGGCCAGCCGGCAGGCGATGGAAGAATACGCGGCCCAACACTACATCGTCTTGCCGGAGGTGGACAAGTCAGGCAAGCTGTGGGAGTGGGAAGGCCGGCCTGTTTACTGTCTGCATGGAGTCCGCTATGAGTCGTTGGACGATCAGCCGCTCCACTTGGCTCGATGTCCGGACTGCGGAGGCATGGGCGTGCGGATCGACGAGATCACCGTGGAGTCCGATTGCATCCGCTGCGTCACTTGCGGTCACGAGTTTGACGCCCGATTGGAAATGATGGAGACCTAAGCGCTTTCGCCAGCGCCGGCACCGATCTTATTTCCCTCCCTCGTCCGACTCGAAGATCACCGCCCAGACGGCCGCCGGAGGAGATGCTAGACCGGCCCTCGCGGTTGGCGGCCGCCTCCGCCCGGCGTGCCCAAAAGCGCCGACGCCTCCGTCGTCTTGGGGAGGCCGGCTGTCGGAGGCAGCGGTAGTGCGGTTTGTTTACGGTCGCTCGCTTTGCTTGATGTAGGCGGCGCCGTCCCCTTGCTTGTGCAAGGGCACAAGCCGAGCCCAATTTCAGGCCCTTGAACTAGCCCGTCGAGGCCAGTATGGTAAAAAGCGTTCCCACCTCAAGGGCGTGATCGGTTCATCATTTGTGATCCATAGAGAAAGGAGGGAGGGTTATGGGACTGCGATTGGGAGATGAAGCGCCAAATTTCACGGCGGAGACGACCGAGGGCACGATCAATTTTCATGAATGGTTAGGCAATAGCTGGGGAATTCTCTTCTCTCATCCCAAAGACTTCACGCCGGTCTGCACCACCGAACTGGGCTACATGGCGCGGATCAAGTCCGAGTTCGAGAAGCGGAACGTCAAAGTGATCGCAATCAGCGTGGACCCGCTGGACGCGCACAAGGGATGGACCAAGGACATCAATGAAACCCAGAACTGCACGGTCAATTTCCCGTTGATCGCCGACCCGGAGAAGAAGGTGGCGATGCTCTACGACATGATCCATCCCAACGCGCTGGACAACATGACGGTGCGGTCGGTGTTCGTCATCGGGCCGGACAAAAAGATCAAATTAATGATCACCTATCCGGCGTCCTGCGGGCGGAATTTCGACGAATTGCTGCGGGTGGTGGACTCGCTCCAGTTGACGGCGAACTATAAAGTGGCGACGCCGGTCAACTGGAAGGATGGGGAGGACTGCATCATCACGCCGGCGGTGAGCGACGAGGAGGCCAAGACCCTCTTCCCGAAGGGCTTTCGCACTGTGAAACCCTATCTGCGCTACACGCCGCAGCCGAACAAGTGAACGACGGGGAGAAGAAAGGGGGGAAAAAGATAGTCGAGGGGGCCGCCTTGGGACGGCCCCCTTGGTCAGACGAGCAAGAGGCCGATCGCTCTGGCCTTCCGCCAGGCGGCTGATTGCAGCATGGCATCAAAGGCGCTAGGCCCGCCGAAGGGAAAGCGGGCCCGCACGTCGCGGAGGAGAGGATAACCCTCGCCGCATTTCGTGCGCATGGGAGTCGCGGTCCTGATCAGCGTCAACAACCACTCGGCGTTGACGGCTGGCAGGCTGACTTCAGCGTCTTCGACGCGATTGGGCAGAATCAGCCGGCGGCGACCACGGGTATGTCGCTCGATCACCGGGTCGCCACCGATCCAGACAAACCGCCGCTCGGCGGACGGGTCATCTTCTTCCTGTGATCCTTCCGCGAGAGCCAGTTCTACCCAATTTGGGGGCACCTTGGGCCGGGCGACCGGCCGGTCGAACCACCGACGCACGTCGGTGCTCAGTCCCCGTCCTTCCATGTAATTGAACAACGCGCGGTACAGCCCCTCGCCCAGCCAGGCGGGCGCCCGGCCGGCGTGATCTTCGTGCGTCAGATTGTTCTCCGCGAAGCCTCCGAAGACGGGACCGGTAATCCGAACGCCGTGTGTTTCTGGGGCCAACCCGATGGGGCTGTGGGCCGTCGCGGTGAACTTGTGCCAGAAGGCGGACTGCAGCAGCCCGGCGGCAAATAGTTGGCGGATTCGTTCAAGACTCTCGATCGTCTCCGCAACGGTCTCGCCGGGGTAGCCGTACATCAGGTAGGCATGGACAAGGATGCCGGCTTGTCGAAATGCGGCGGCGACCCGGGCGGCCTGCGCGACGGTAATCCCCTTCTTCATCGCCTCCAATAAGCGATCCGAGGCGGCTTCCAGGCCGGCGCTGACGGCGACGCAGCCTGAGGCCGCCAGCAACCGGCACAGATCGGGCGTAAAGGCTTCTTCGAACCGGATGTTGCCCCACCAGGAAATCGTGACGCCTCGTTCCAGAAGGGTCAACGCTAGCGCCTTGAGGCCGGCTGGAGGAGCCGCCTCGTCCACAAAATGAAACCCGCGTCGGCCAGTTTCCGCGACCAACGCCTCGATCTGGTCGGCAAGGATCTCGCTCGGCGCGGCTTCATAACGGCCGATGTAGTCCAACCCCACGTCGCAGAACGTGCATTGCTTCCAGTAACAGCCGTGTGCCACCGTGAGTTTGTTCCAGTGTCCGTCGGACCAGAGCCGATGCATGGGATTGAGTGTGTCGAGGATCGAGAGATACCGGCTCAGCGGCAACCCGTCATAGGTCGGCGTGCCTGTCTCCGTCATACCAAAGTCCGGGTCTCGATTTCCGTTTCGAAAGACGACTCGGCCGTTCGCTCGCAGGAACGTCCGGCAGAGGTCGGCGTCTCCGCGCTTGCCGGCCAAGTGTTCGAGCAGGCACAGCAATGGACGCTCCCCGTCGTCTAGCGTGACATAGTCCAGATAATCGAATACACGGGGGTCGCGAAGCCGCCGCAACTCGGTATTGGCATAGCCGCCACCGAGCACCACTGTGATGGAGGGCCAGCGTTGTTTGAGCGCCTCGGCGATGCGGAACGCTCCGTAGAGATTGCCGGGGAAGGGAACCGTTATCCCGACGACCGTCGGGTTCTTCTCTTCGATGTGACGCCACAGAGCGGTGAGCATGAAGTCATCAGTCAGGCTGGGCGGGGCGGCAAGGGCGCGGAGAACCGAGTCGAACGACGACGCGGACGCGCCGACCTGTTCCGCATAGCGACTCAGAGCGAATTGGGGCGCGACGGTGGCGCGGACCAGATCGGCCAAGTCCTCCAGATACAGCGAGGCCAAGCGCCGAGCTTGGTCGGAGGTTGGCACGGTCCGCAGCGACGCAATCTGGCCGAGGCCGGACGAGAATCGAGGGCCTTGGGGAAGGAAACGGCCTTGGCAGATGCGAGGCGCGAGCGAAGGGTCGTGGCCTTGGAGAAAGCTCACGATTGGGTCGATGGAATCCAGGTACGCCTGCTCCAGGGCGAGCATCTGTTTGGCTTCGCCGGGCAAATTGGCGCGCTGGGTGCGAATCCGGTCAAACACTTGCTCCAAACCGGCCCGCGAAAACAGACTCAACACCATGTCGAGGCCAATGTCGGCCTGGGCTACCGCATACCCCTGGGACCGGAGAAAGCCGGTCAGATAGGCAGTCGAAGGGTACGGGGTGTTGAGTTGGGTCAGGGGTGGAATGAGCAGAAGGAGAGACGGGGTGGTCATGGACTCGAAATATCACATCGGTCAGCCGGATCGCCAGGTCTGTTGCACTTCGGATCCGGATCGCGCCAGTTCCACATACGCCTATCCTCCGACTGCGTGGAGGAACCGGCGACAAGCGTTCACCAGGCCGTCTGCATCCCACTGGATGCGGCTCCCGAGAATAAACAGCACGTCGTTGCCGTAGAGCTCGCACATGTCTTTGATCCGGTCGAATCCCATCCGCCCTGCGGCGGTCGGGAAAATCGGTTTGAGAGGGCCCCACGGAACGGCGGTCGCAGCGGCGATGCGGCCGCAATCCTCCCGAGCAATGGGAAATTCTAGCCCGAAGGTCGGATAGATGCTGACGTCGGCACCGGCGAGGCGGGGCAATTGGCCGAACAGCACCCAAGGCGCGATGCCACTCTCGGGATCCACGTAATAGGTGCCCAACAGCGCAGGGTGACTGAGGATCGGGAGTCCAATGCCGTCGTCCTGAGCGATCAGGCGGAGCCCGTCATAGCCGGTCAGCCCCGGGCAGATCAGCAGCCCGCCGGCTCCGGCTTTTTCGGCAATCAGACAACGCTCGTGCATCGTCTCCCATGGTCCGCTTACGTGGGGGACATAGAGGCACTTTCGTCCGGTTTCTCGATTGGCGCGGGCGACTGCCTCCGCGCACCGCTGCACGCGTTCACGAAAGGGACAGAACGGCTGGTCGCCCAGACTTTGGTCGTCCTTGACGAGGTCGAGTCCGCCGAGCGCAAACCGATACGCCAGATCGGCAAGAGCGGTGGGTGACAGGCCTAACGGTTTGAGGACGCCGCAGACGAGGGGCCGGTCGGGAACATCAACCAGCACGCGCAAGCCAATCCGGCCGAAGCGGGGGCCGGACCATTGTCGGAGGACGTGTTCCGGCAAGGCGATCTCCGCCACCCGAACGCCTCGCTTCAAGCTGCTGATTCCAAAGACCACATTCAGGAGTTGCGAACAGTCGTGGGTCAGCAGCTCAATAGGAAAGCTGATCACGGCTTCGTGCCGGTCGGTGCCGAGAGAACGGAAGGCTTCGATCCGTCCGAGAATCTCGTCACGAATCGTGCCGGCCGGCAGGATTTCTTCCGGCGCTTCCACCGTCTGATCAATGCAGATCAGCTTCGCTTTGGCGCGCGCTTCCGACTCAGCACCTCGCACGTGGTAGGTGACCTGAAAGCGCGTTCCGGAAAAAATCGTCGGTAGGTGGGCGGTCATCGTATTGGCTCTCGGCGGTCGGCTGCCAGGGTGGCGACGGATAACGCAAGCCTATCCTGGAAACAGGGCGGATGTCAGCTTTTGGCGGTTTGAAAAGTGTCCGAATGGTCCGGCTGGTCGGCGGACGGTGCGCCGTGCTATAGAAGGGCCGGTTCATGAACCGGAGGTGGATATGCAGATGAAAGGCATATGGCTCATCGGGTTCTTCATGGCGGCATGGCCGTGTCTGGTGTCGGCGCAGATCGACGAAGGCAAGCTGGTCGACCTCACCCATCCCTTCGACGAACACACCGTGGCCTGGCCGACGAATAAGCCGTTCTCATGGGAGAAGACGTCGTGGGGTATCACGCCGGGCGGCTACTGGTACGCCTCCGCCGATTTCGCCACTTCGGAGCACGGTGGGACGCACCTCGATGCGCCGATTCATTTCGGCCAAGGCCGTCTGTCTGTGGACCAGATTCCGCTGCGGAAGTTGGTCGGTCCTGCCGTGGTGATCGACGTCACGAAGGCGGTCGAACAGGACAGGGACTACCGGTTGACAGTGGCGGACATCACGGCCTGGGAGCGGCGTCACGGACGCATCCCCGACGGCGCGATCGTGCTGATGAGGACCGGATGGGCCAGGTATTGGCCGGACCGGAAACAGTATTTGGGAACCGACACACCGCATGATCCCACGACGCTTCATTTTCCCGGTTTTTCGAAGGAGGCGGCGGAATTTCTTCTCAAGGAGCGAAAGATCGATGGTGTCGGCATTGATACGGCCAGCATTGACTATGGGCAGTCACGCGATTTCATCGTGCACCAGATTCTCAACGCCGCCGACGTGTACGGACTCGAAAACATCGCCAATCTCGACATGTTGCCGCCCACTGGGGCCACGCTGATCGCGCTGCCGATTAAAATCAAGGGCGGCACCGGCGGGCCGGCGCGGGTGATCGCCATCCTGCCGTAACGGGAACTAGGGTCCACGTGCATGGGTCGCCCGGACGCGCAGTCGGGTGGCCAGGTCAATGAACGGAGCGGTCATGGCTACAACAGCCACCAGGAAGAGCGGCCAATTGAACCACACGGGCCGCACGGACTGTATGGCTCCCATCCCCTCGGCTGACACACTGAGCGCGTCGGCCATAAAGACATAGAGTGCCAGAACTATACCGAAGAGGCTCAGACTCCAAGTCCAGCGCCGGGGTCTGGGTGCCGGTTCAACTTGTTCGGTCCGGCAAAGCAGAGTCCCGCCTGCGATCATGACCAACGCGATGGTCGTCGGCGCTAGCACCGGCCCCCACCACGGCAGAGGGATCAGGAACAAGATGTCCCAATCGAGCGGCGAGCGGGGCCAGCCGCTGATCAGGTGCAGACAACCATAGTACAGAATGTCCCAGATTCCAAAGATGATCAGGAAGGAGCCGAAACGGCTGCGCATCGTTCGGCCGGCCAGCCACGCGACGGCGGCAAGCATGACCAGCGTGGCGGCTTCCCTGACAAGCTCGACCCCGATCAGGTCGGCGCGCACAGGGGTCGGGTGCGGTTGGTACGGATCCACGCGACCGACGAGGGTTCGCACATAGAACACCGTCGCCGATTCGGCCCACGCCATGGCGGCTGCGTAGAAAGTCAGCATGATCCAGCGCGGCCGGGTATTCATGGCAGGCGCAGGTTCGACAGAGACACAAAAATTCTATCCCACCGTTCACCGAAAATGCAGAGTCGGATTCATGACCCGTGCATGCCTCTGATGGGTCGCTAAATCGTTATTTTAATAGGGGATTCCGCGGCGGACGTTCAGCTAGCATCCTCCGGCAGCCGGCGGGGCTTACCGGTGGCGTCTTGTGAGGACTTGAACTCGAAATGCAGGGAGGGGTGATCGGGGTCGGTGGAGAATCGGAACGTCGTCTCGCCCGTAATATGCTTGCTGGATTGGGATTTGCCTTTGGGATACAACTTGAACGTGAAATGGCCGCGCCGCTCCCGCGCCTGATCGTCGGACGTGATCGAGCCTTCCCCATCCAGGTGGTCGTGCAAGGCGTCCAAGGCTCGTCCCGCCAGTTCGTAGACCAGGGTATCGACGAGGTCAGCATCGAAGTGCCACGAATTCGGACGGTCACCGGCCCACGCGGGCAGGGTGGCGAACCAGAAGGCGGTGAGAAGTGTCAGTTTGGTTGGCATGGTGGCAGTCTAGTCCTCCTCGCCGGCGTGGTCAAGGGAGTGGCGGCTCAGGGACCGGTGACGAAGGCTATGCCGGCATAAACTTCAACGCAGCCGAGTTGATGCAGTAGCGCAACCCCGTCGGCGGCGGGCCGTCCTTGAACACGTGGCCCTGGTGGCCGTCGCACCGGGCGCAGTGCACTTCGGTCCGCGGCACGAACAGTTTGAAATCGGTTTTCGTTCCAATGACGTGCGGCGCGATCGGCTGCCAAAAGCTGGGCCAGCCGGTGCCGCTGTCGAACTTGTGTTCTGACGAGAACAACGGCAGGTCGCACCCCGCACAGAGATACACGCCCGGCTCCTTGTGGTCGTGGTAGGCGCCGGTGAACGCCCGTTCTGTCGCCTCGCGCCGCAGCACCTGGTACTGCTCGGGTGTGAGCTGTTTTCTCCATTCGTCGTCTGATTTGAACACCTTAACGATCTGCGCAGGGATCGACACCGCTTTCACGGGTTGTTTTTGATCCATCGCTGTGTCCTCCTTTTCGGTCGGTCAGCCGAACGCTGCGGGAGGTGTCTTGCCGGCGGAACCTGTCTCTCGCGGGCGTCCGACATGGTGGGAGCCTTCCACCGGTTCCGACACGCTGGTAGCTTACCGACTCACTCGTTCTTTTGCCAGACCGAGCAGATCGGATTTTTATCAAGCGAAGCGCTGCTTGACTTCCTCGCAAGGAGCTGGCACCAGTAGCCCGCATCACCGTCTGGTCGCTGACTGGAGGAGGCGATGATAACCCGCTGCGAGTGGGCCAAGACCGACCTGATGATTCGGTACCATGACGAAGAATGGGGCGTGCCGGTGCATGATGATCGACAGCTGTTCGAGTTTCTGATTCTGGAGGGCGCTCAGGCGGGCTTGAGCTGGGAAACGATCTTGAAAAAGCGGGCCGCCTACCGCGCCGCCTTCGAAGGATTTGATGTTAAAGCTGTTGCCAGGTATAATGGTCAGACGATCCGGCGGCTGTTGGCCGATCCGGGTATCATCCGCAACCGGCTCAAAATTGCGGCGGCGATCGACAACGCCAAAGCCTTCCTGCAAGTGCAACGGGAATTCGGCAGTTTCGACGCCTACATCTGGCGATTCGTCGGCGGGAAACCCAAGGTCAACCGTCGGCGATCGTTGAGGGACATTCCCGCCCGTACGCCCGACTCGGATGCGATGAGCGCAGACCTCAAACGCCGAGGATTCCGGTTCGTCGGCTCGACCATCTGCTACGCCTTCATGCAGGCGGTCGGGATGGTCAACGACCATACGGTCCGCTGCTTCCGGTACAAGCAGCTACGCTCGCGGGCGTAAGAGGACGCCGACCGGAATAGCCGGAAGTGGCTGAGCCCGGCCACGACAGCGCAGGGCTGTGCTCTGTCTTCCGTCAGGCCGGGAGGCCGACCGCCGGTTCGACACCGTCGGTCGGTTCGTGAGCCAAGGTGTCGGGTGGTGACGCGAACGCGGCCTGCAGGACTTCTTCGATTTTCTCCACCAGAATGAACTCGAGATCCTGCCGCACCTCCTCCGGCACCTCCTTGAGGTCCTTCTCGTTGGCCTTGGGCAGGATGATCCGCTTGATGCCGGCCCGGTGCGCAGCCAGAACCTTTTCTTTGATTCCGCCGACTGGCAGCACCAACCCGCTCAGGCTGATTTCCCCGGTCATGGCCGTATCGCTGCGGACTGGCGTGCCGACATAGGCCGATGCCAAAGCCGTCGCTATCGTGATACCGGCCGAGGGGCCGTCCTTGGGAATTGCGCCGGAGGGCACGTGGATGTGAACACCGTTGCGCTTGAAGCGGGAAATGTCCAATCCCATCGCTTCCGCATGGGCCCACAGGTAGCTGCGCGCCGCGCGCGCGGATTCCTGCATCACGTCGCCCAACTGTCCGGTCAGGGTCAACTCATGGCTGCCAGGGAGCAAACTGGTCTCGACGTACAACACGTCCCCGCCTGTCGGTGTCCAGGCTAAACCTGTCGCCACACCGGGCGGCAATTGCTTGCGCGCCTCTTCCGGCATAAAGCGCTCCGATCCGAGCCAGTCGTTGAGGTGCTCTTTCGTGATCGTGACCGGCTCGCGCGGCTGATCCTCCGGTTGATCGGCGAATTTCAACGCCACTTTCCTCGTCAATCGGCCGAGCATCTGCTCCAGTTGCCGCACGCCCGCCTCCCGTGTGTACCGGCTGATGATGTGCTCGATCACGTCGTTGGGCAGCGACACGTGTTCCGGCTGCAGGCCGGCCTCCTTCAGGCGTCGGGGCCAGAGATAGCGGACCGCGATTTCTAGCTTTTCCCGCTCGCTGTAGCCTGGTAGGCGGATGACTTCCATCCGATCCAGCAGGGGTTGGCTGATCGGGTCGAGCGTGTTCGCCGTCGTGATGAAAAAGACTTTCGACAGATCGAACGGCAGATCCAAATAGTGATCCCGGAACGTGTGGTTCTGCGCCGGGTCGAGAATTTCCAACAGGGCGGCGGCCGGATCGCCCCGGAAGTCGCGGCCCATCTTGTCCACTTCGTCCAGCATCAGCACCGGATTGTTCACGCCGGCCCGGCGGATGGCCTGAATGATCCGGCCTGGCAACGCGCCGACGTAGGTGCGCCGGTGGCCGCGCAGTTCGGCTTCGTCATGGACGCCGCCGAGGCTGAACCGTTCGAAGGTGCGACCCATCGCCCGCGCGATGGACTGCCCCAGGCTGGTCTTGCCCACGCCCGGCGGACCGACCAGACAGAGGATCGGCGCTTTGGCGCCGGGGTTAAGCTTCAACACCGCCAAGTGCTCGACGATGCGTTCCTTGACTTCTTTAATCCCGTAGTGATCTTCATCCAAAACCTGGCGCACGCGGGCGAGGTCGAGGCTGTCCTGCGACGCCTTTTTCCACGGCAATTCGAGGACCAGCTCCAGATAGCTGCGGATCACCTGATGGTCCGGGGAAGCCGGCGGAATCTTCGCCAGCCGGGCGACCTCTCGCTCGGCTTCTTTCCGCACGTGGTCGGGAAGATCGGCCTCCTGGATCTGTTTTTTAAGATGCGCGACCTCGCTTTCCTCGCTGTCTGATTCGCCCAATTCCTGTTGAATCGCCTTCAACTGCTCGCGCAGGATGTACTCGCGTTGTGTCTTGCCGATCTTCGCCTGGGCCTCACTGGCGATTTTTTCGCGAAGTTGAAAGATCTGAATTTCCCGCGACAGAGTGGTGTAAAGTCCGCGCAGCAAATCCGCCCTGGTCTGGGCTTCCAGCAATTGCTGCTCGCCTTCCACGGTGAGGTTTAAGAACGACGCGATGCGATAGGCGAGCGCCACCGGGTCGTCCTCGTTCCGGAGAGCTATGACGGCTTCCTGAATCCCGGGCGATTGAATGAGCTTGGGCAGATCCGTCACCAAATCCTGAATGGCCCGGTGCAGCGCCTCCACTTCCGTGCTGGAATCTTCAGGCACCGGCAGGTGCCGCACGCGGGCGAGCAGGAAGGGATCGGTGTGTTCAAGCTTCAACAGCACGACGCGGTCGAGTCCCTGGACCAGCACGTGCAAGACGCCTTCCGGCGAGCGGCCGACTTGTTTGATGACCGCTTTCGTCCCGATGGTGTAGAGATCGTCGAGACCGGGCTCTTCCGTCCGCGGATCGCGTTGCGCCACGATCAGCAGGGTTTTCTCTTCCGTCTTCATGGCCGCTTCCACCGCGGCGACGGATCGCGCGCGGCCGACGGTCAGGGGCATCATGACGCCCGGAAATAGGACGGTGCGCTTGATGGGCAGGACGGGCAATTGCATGAGAACCGGTTCGTCGTTCATTCCTCGCCTCCTCGGGTGAGAGTCACGCGCTGAAACACGTCGATGTCGCGCACCACGATGGCCGCTTGCCGCGCTCAGCGGGAACAACCACGAGATAGCCACCGGTTCGCATGAGTCAAGTTAATGGCGATGTCGGTCTGTTCGCCGGTGAGACGGGCGAGTCGAGGGGTGCGCGATATTCCTGTCGGGCTGCTCGTTCAGCGGTCGATGAAAAGGCCGCCCGCCCGATCCAGAACGATGCGTCCGTTGCCCCGCCGTTCCCGGTCTCCCGACGGCGTGGGAATCAAGGTGTACTCGTCGTGTCCGGCCAGATCGAAAAAGCCGCTCATGCTGTGATCAGAGGCCATACCCATGCCGTCGGGAACGGCATACCGATCGCGTCCACCCTCCTCGACGAAGAGACTCCATGAACGGTGATCGGCGCGGCCGAGACCGGTGGATCGTTGTAACTCGTATCCATCGTTGCCGTGGCCCGCGTCGATGAACAGCGTCACGCTGCGGTCCCAGGCCACGCCGCCGTTGTAAAACGGCCCAGTGGAGCCGTAGCGGTCATCCCCGTACCGGTCCAGGAACAGCGCGACACCGTCGTGCGCCCCGGCGGCGTGACCGTAGCGCGCGGCGGCGTGTTCATCGTCGCCGTTCAGGTCCATTTTGAGGCCGACGCCGAAGAAATAGCCAACGCCTTGTGAAAAGTTCGAGCTGCGGTACCGGTCGTCCCCCTCCGAGTCGATCAACAGCCCCCAGCCGCCGGCGAGGCTCAAGGCTTGTTCCTCGGTGTTCTTGGAGAACACCCGCTTGCCGGAACCCGACCCGAGCCCGAAACAGTCGTACTGGAAAGCCGGATCGTCGGGCTTAGCGTTCGGGGCGTCGGTCGCGTTGTACCCGCTGGGATATTTGTCGCCGCATTGGTAGAAGTCGTTGCCCCCCGTGTCGAGGACCGCGCCGACGCCGGAGGGCCCGCCGAAGCCGATTGCATAGCCGTAACTGGTATGCCGATCGTTGCCCGCTTCGTCCAGGAGCAGACCCAGCCCGCCGATCGCCGCGCCCTGGGTGAAGCGACTGCCCATGTACACGTCGTTGCCAGCCCTGTCGTAAAGGATGCCGAGACCGGCGAACCCGGTTCCGCCCGACCCGTCCGTCAGTTGGTACACGTCGTTCCCGGCAAGATCGATCAGCAGGCCGACGCCCAGGCGCCCCGTGGCGAGCCCAAGCGGCGCGGCGGTGTAGGTGTCATGGCCGGCCAGGTCGATCACGACGCTGTTGCCCTGGTCGGCGTCACTGGCCGCGGCGATCGCTCCGCGGTAGGTGTCGTTGCCACCGAGGTCGAGGATGAGGCCAATGCGTCCGTCCATATCGTAAGTGTTGGGCCCAGGTCCGCCGATCACAATCATGCCGTAAGACGTGTTGGTTGCCAGCAGCACATCTCCCGTCATTCCCGCCGGCGGCGTCGAGAGCGGTTGGCTGTCGTGAAATGCGAGCCGCACCTGTTCAAGCCAACGGAGGTTGGCCAGTCGGGTCAGGGCCTGAGCGGCCGCGATCAGCGACGCATAGTCCACCTGTTCTTCGAGAAGGCGGACATAGCGGTGATCTTCTCGGGCTTGCGACACGAGGTCAGCGGTGAGCGGCGCCACGTGCGGCGTAAATCGTTCGACCACGCGGCCGGCGTGCGCAAAGAGGAACTGCCGGTCTTCCTGACCGAGATTCCGCAGGGCCTTTTCCCGCAAGGCTGACGCCTGTCCCAAGACGTCAGCCAGGAATGTCACGGAATCATCACGGTTCACTCTATCGGGAAAGGCCAAGGGGTTGAAGAAGGCTGTTGTCCGGTCCATCCCCGCTTCCATGACATCGATCAACGCCGGCAGACTTTCGACGCCCGACTCCGCCAGTTCCGCGATCAGCAGTCCCTGGCGCTCCAGGTTGGCCAACCCGAACCAGGGATCCTTCAAGCTCGTCAGCGCCAGGCGCCGCTTGAAGGCGGCTGGAACCGCCTCGTTGTCGGCCAGCCCTTTGAGCGCCGCGGCTTCTTGCGCCGACAGGTATCGGTCGATGTCGGGCTGGATCTGAACTCGGATGTGACTTACGATCGATTGGTGCATCCGGCTGGCGGGAAGAAAAGGGCTCGGCGGCCAGATGTGCTGAAAAAGGCCGCAGCCTGTGAGCGTCAGGACCAGGATAAGAAAACAGACGCGCGGGATCGTGGGAATCATTGTTCTTCTTTGAGTTGTCAGCCGTCAGCTATCGGCTTGCCCCGGTTGACGCGAGGCCAGGTCATGCGTAGCATCACACATCGTCCTGTTGAATGTCGAAGGAGATTTCTTATGCGTACACTACCACAACTCTTGACGGGCCTTCTCTGCATCGGGATGTTGCTGGATCCGGGCGCCGTGTCGGCGCAGGAAGCGAAACCGATCGACGAATTGACGAAGCTGGCGGAGGATGTCTTTCTTTTCCGGCACAAGGCGCACCAGGGGTTGGTGGTGGTGACGGCAGACGGCGTGATCGCGACAGATCCGATCAGCGTCGAAGCCGCGACGTGGCTCAAGGCGGAATTGAAGAAGCTCACGGCGAAACCCGTGCGCTACGTTATCTACAGCCATGACCATGCCGACCACATTGCAGGCGGGACGGTGTTCGCGGATACGGCCGTTTTCGTCAGCCATTGGCGGGCGAGGCAGGACCTCCTGGAGAAAAAGCCGGTGGAGACGCCGTTGCCGGAACTGACTTTCACCGACCGGCTCTTCATCGATTTAGGCGGAAAGCATGTGGAGGCGATCCATGTCGGGCGGAACCATTCCGACAACAGCGTGGTGGTGCTGCTACCTCGGGAACGGGTGCTCTTCGCCGTGGATTTCATTCCGGTAGAAGCCGTGGCTTATCGCCGGATGCGCGATTCCTATCCGGAAGAGTGGATCGAATCGCTCAAGCGGGTCGAGCAGTTGGATTTCGACGTCCTTGCACCGGGGCACGGTCCGGTCGGTCGCAAGGAGCATGTGCGGATGTTTCGGGAATACCTTGAGGACCTGATGCGGGAAGTGCGGCAAGCGGTCTTGAACGGGATGAGTCTGGAGGAAGCCAAGCAGACGATCCGCCTGCCGAAGTACGAGCAATGGAACGGCTATCCTGACTGGTTCCTCGAAAACATCGAGGCCATGTATCAGTACCTTTCCGTGCATTGAACGTCGGGTCTTTTCAGGGCCGGCGTGCCGACGCGTTCACGTCATCCGTTTTTGCCAGTGCCCGCCTTTGCCGAACTCGCTGCAGGGCGCAACGGATCGTTTCCCCCCAAAGTCCATCATCGCTTTTGTGTTGTTCTAATCACCGACTGCATCCAGTGCTTTTCCGCACAGTGGAGCCCGGCAAAATCGTCATATAGAACGGTCGCCCCGCCGGATTCGACGACTGCTCCATGACTGGTGCGCGGGGCGCGCGCCAGGTCTTGTTTAAATTCAGCCGTAATCACAGCAGCTTGTATCGATTCATCGCGCGCGACGAAGGATGGCATATTGGTTGCCTAACTGCCCAGTGTCAACAGGTCCGTTCGAACACATCAACCTGCGGGCCAGCGGTCGCATTGACAGAGCCAACCGCGAGCCCGAGGCAAGTAAGGAGGGTAGAAAAACATGGAGGTCGGGAAGAAGATCATGCGCAGGTTCACAACAATGTTCGCCACGATGCTCGCGCTCACCGGCGTCTTCGCGTGGGCCAGTTATGCCGGAGCCGCCGCCCCATTGGCGCTGGAGGCTGCCTGGTGGGGACCGGAGAGTCACGTCAAATCTCCGAACTGGCCGGAACAACTCCTCGGCGAGGTCGTCACCTATCAGACTCTTGCGGAGAAAGGGGTCATCGCGGGTGATTTCAAACCGTATCTGGACAAGCTCATCGAAGCGCGGGAAGCCTATAGGACGGGGAAGCATGAGAAGACCTACGAGAGCATCAACCAATTCATGGCGATGCTGGAAGCGAGGGTCGGTGGCATCGACGACCGGACGGCTGATGCCATCTGGAACTATTGCTACCAAGTGACGCCGGACCGTTACCATGCTCGTGATCGGCATGCGCGCGCCATCGGCCAAGACGAATTGAAGAAACAGGAAGAATTCCTCCGCAATATGGAGGAACGGGCGGCGCACTCCTTTTAAGCGAGTTCCGTCAGCGTATAACCGTATAACACTGGGAGCCGGGGAACGCATGTTCCCCCGCTCCCTTTTGTCTTCTTTGGATGGGATCATCCACCGATAACACGAGCGCTCATGTCCTCTCTCCTGTTCCTCCCTGTCCCAGCATCTTTGGACGTTTGGTGGAGCAAGGCTGAGCGATCGTGCGGACTTGGGCGAATTTTTAGTAGGATGGAGCGCCTGTTGCCGGTCATTTCCACGCACCGCGACGGCAGAAACTGGGAGGATTCCATTGCTAACTGCAACGATGCCGGACAAGACCGAACTGAGCTATGAGGTTCTCCTTGAAGTGACGAACGTGCTGAACTCCCAGCGCGACACGGAGAGCCTGTGGCGGGCGATCGCCAGACAGATCCGCCAGGTGGTCCCTTGGGAGCGCGCGGGTCTGACGCTCTACGATCCCAAGCTGGATGGGTTCCGCTTTTGCGCGGTCGTGACGGATCTGCCACGACCGGTTCTCCAGCCGGATTCCGTCATCCCGCGGAAAGGGAGCGCGGTCGGATGGGTCTACGAACATCGGCGGGTCCACATCCGCCCGAACCTCCATCGCGAGCGGATCTTCCTCGAAGACGAGGACTATCTCAAGGAAGGTCTGGGCCGGATGATCAACCTGCCGCTGCTCGTTCGTGGCACCTGTTTGGGCACCTTGAACATCGGGAGCGTCCAAACGGGGGAACCTGATCCTCAGGATGTTCGATTTCTGCAGCACGTCGCGACGCAGGTCGCGTTCGCGATCGAACAGGTGCGGGCGTACGAGCAAATCAAGCGATTGAGCGAGCAGCTTGCTCAGCAGAACGAGTATCTGGTCGATGAGGTCAAGCGGAGTCAGGGGCTGGGCCCGATCATCGGAGAGAGTCCGGCTTTCGCGCAGGTTTTGAATCTCGTGCGGGCGGTCGCCCCGACCGACACCACCGTGCTCCTGACCGGCGAGACCGGCACCGGCAAAGACGTCGTGGCCCGGGCGATTCATGATCTGAGTCCAAGGCGAGACAAGCCCTTCATTCGGGTCAACTGCGCGGCCTTGCCAGCGGGGTTGATCGAAAGCGAGCTGTTCGGGCATGAACGCGGCGCTTTCACTGGAGCGGATCAACGCCGCCCCGGCCGGTTTGAGTTGGCGGACGGCGGCACTCTGTTTCTCGACGAGATCGGTGAGATGCCGCTAGAGGCGCAGGCAAAGCTCCTGCGCGTTTTGCAGGACCAGCTTGTCGACCGTGTGGGCGGAACACGATCGATTCCGGTCAACGTGCGCATCATTGCCGCTACGAACGCCAATCTGATGGATGCGATCGTCAAAGGAACCTTTCGGGCCGATCTCTTCTACCGCCTGAACGTATTCCCTATTCCCATTCCGCCGCTGCGCGAACGGCCCGAGGACATTCCGCTGTTGGCCCGCCATTTTCTCGCCGAATGCAGCCAGCGCTTCCGCCGGCCTGATCTGACGATCGAGCCGCGCTCGATGGAACGGCTGGTCCGGTATCACTGGACCGGGAATGTGCGGGAGTTGAAGAACGTGATTGAACGCGCGGTGATTCTGTGCCGTTCGTCTACGGTGGAGATCGACGAACGCCTGTTGCCCTCCGTCGGCCAGCTGTCTCAGACCACTTCCCCTTCAACCATGGAAGAGGTTGAGCGCCACCACATCCTGAAAGTTCTGGAGCGGACGAACGGGCGGATCTACGGACCGCAGGGTGCGGCCGAGGTGCTCGGGATGAATCCGAGCACCTTGCGAGGGCGCATGCGCAAGCTCGGGATCACACGTCCGCGCCGCGCGAAGGCGGGGAAACAAAACGGACAACCGGTTTGACCCGTCGCATCGGTCCCGTCACCAGCCGGAATTCGTACAGCCGGCATTCGGAGGTCTCCATTAAAAAATAAAGAGCGGGATTCGGCGTGATGGCGCCAGGCTGATCAGTTTTGACAGGTGCGCCTCGCCGGAACAGGGCCGGGTGGTCCAACCTCTATCTAGGTTACAGACTGCAGCCTTGCCGCTGGCACTCTTCTGCGGATACCGCTTCCAGCCCTATGGGCAGGGTGCAAAGAAACGATAAAGTGTGCTATCCATGTCGAGCACAGGCAAAAGCGCTTCGTGCGAAACGGCAACCCATGATGAAGTTCTGCAGCCAATGCGGTGCGCCGGTTATCCGGAAAGTGCCGCCCGGCGACAACTTGCCTCGGTTCGTCTGCGAAGCCTGCCAGGCCATTCATTATCAGAACCCCAAGATTGTGGCCGGCTGTATTCCGGAATGGAACGGCTCGATTCTACTCTGCCGCCGGGCGATCGAGCCGCGTTCAGGCCTGTGGACCTTCCCGGCCGGATTCATGGAAATCGGCGAGAGCGCGGAGCAGGCCGCGCTGCGGGAAACCCTCGAGGAGGCCCATGCGGACGTGGAGATCGCGTCGCTTTACGCGGTCTTCAGCCTACCTCATATCAGCCAGGTCTATATGGTGTTCCGCGGTCTCATGCGGAGCCCGGACTTCAAGGCCGGGGCCGAGAGCCTGGAGGTTCAACTGTTCGCGCCTGAAACCATTCCCTGGGGTCTGCTGGCCTTTCCGGTCATCCAGGAGACCCTGGCTCGCTATGTGCGGGATTTGGAGCAGGGGTGTTTTATGCTCCACGTGGGCAGCGTCATGCCGCCGATGCGATAGGCCTATCCCCAATCGGACGGTTGAGGTGGGGCAAAGCCAGGGGCAACTCCTCCGTCTGGCCCAGATGGAGAAACTTGAAACCCTGCGGTTCCCGGTAATCCAGCCCAACCCCTCCATGCGCCGGGCGTTCTGGCCCTCCACTGCGGCTGTCCGGTTCATCCGGCTTCGCCCGGTTGCAGGTCCAGGTCCGGATCGCCGGACAATTCCCACGGGCGATCATCCACAAGGCCTGTGATCGACTCCTTCAACTTGTCGAGCGTCACTCAGAATCTTTCATGAGGCACCGTGCCGGACTATAATTCGGAACGTTATTTCGCCAATCGGCGGAGCGGGTGAAGCGGACGGAGGAGACGCAGGCAGAAGCACCATGGCGGCAAAGGAGTTCCCATGAAACGGTTGGCCAGCAAAATCGCCATTGTCACCGGGAGCAGCAGCGGGATCGGGAAAGCTATTGCGCTGCGTTTCGCCGAGGAAGGGGCCAAGGTCGTGGTGGCCGCGCGGCGAAAGAACCTCTGCGAACGGACGGTGGCGCAGATCCAGGAGCGCGGCGGCAAGGCGGTGGCGATTCCGACCGATGTGACAGATGAGACGCAGGTCGAGCGGCTCATCGGCGAAACTGTCGCGCGGTACGGGCGGCTGGACATTCTGGTCAACAACGCCGGCATCGGGGGCGGCGGCCGAATTGCGGAGACCGCCACCGAGGACTTCGATCGCGTCATCAACACGAATTTGCGCGGCACGTTCTTCTGTTGCCGGGCCGGGTTCCGCCAGATGATGCATCAGGGGGGCGGAACTATCATCAACATGTCCAGCGTGGCCGGCGTGCAGGCCTGGGCCGGTACCGGGACCTACAGCGCGTCGAAGCACGGGGTCATGGCGCTGACCAGGTCGCTGGCGGACGAAGGGCGCGCGTACAACATCAAGGTCAGCGCGATCTGCCCCGGTGGAGTGGCGGACGACCTGGTCGATGCGTCGCCGAAAGAGATCGAACGCAGCGAGAAGATCAGCCCCTACGACATCGCCGAGACGGCGATCTATCTCGCCACGCTGGGGCGGTATGCGGTCGTGCATCAGATCGTGGTGGATCGCCTGGGGGCGGAGTGGTAAGCCCTGGAAAGCTGCTAAAACGGGAAATAGATCTCGAATCCGCTGTACGTCCCGCTACGAAACGTGGCCGTATATTGGTAACCGCCCCTCACGAGGAAAAAGAATCGGCCGACCTGCAGTTCGGCGAGCGGACCGGTGAGTTCGGCGTGGAAGTCTTTGTTGCCCATACCTGTGGCATCCCAACCCAGGTAAGCTGCGTAACCGCCGTTTTCTGGTCTGCAGGTCAGAACTTTCCCGCGGATCCGTCCCCAGTAGAATCTATCAAGAGCAGTGTAAGAGAAGATGGCGTGAACGTTGCCTTGATCATGCCAATAAAACGTTTCGCCTTGGACAAAGGCGCCAATATCCTCGCGCGTGTCTCGTCCGCCTCTTCCATTGTCTTCCTGTTTCCATCTGAACTGAGGTCCTGCCAGCCCGACCAAGCTCCACGCTCCGGACGTGTACTTTAGGCCGAGCGCCGGTGTCGTAAATTGGGCGGAGGCATCACGAACTTGCCCCTCCACCGTGAAACTGTATCCAAGGCCGGCGGCGAACACCTGAACAAATGGCAGGAATGCCGACTCCTGAGCTGAAAGAGGAGTTCGAATACCCAGGTACGCGAAATATTCCTTTTTGTTGTCAATCTGAAAGCCTGTGAAGACGTCGCCCGCGCCAGCCTCGAAAGGCAGCCAACTCAGGAGCACAAACGCCAGAGCGACCAATGGAGTTCGCGCCAATGTTCTTCTCCATGTTCGATGGCTTCCACGCGAAAGCGCACAATGGTCTCTTTCCCTTGTCTGGTTGCCGAAATGGCGGCGACCTTTAACACGATGTTCTCAATCAGCACTGTGCCGCAGTTGTGACTGAGCGTCAGGGGGATCGGCAGACGGATGGAAAGCCCTGTGTACGAGACGTCCTGGGTGGTTCCGAACATCTCCTGTCCCTGCCAGAGAAGGCGGCAGTCTTTCTGAAGAGCGACTCGCGGGGCCCGCCGCCGCCTCGGCTGTGTTTGCGGTGAAATTTGCCGAAACGCGGTAAGTAAGGAATACAGGCTATGTAATACGCCCGGAGACCAGGCTTCCGCGGTCGCCCAA
This sequence comes from Nitrospiraceae bacterium, assembly GCA_035573855.1. Lineage (GTDB taxonomy): Bacteria > Nitrospirota > Nitrospiria > Nitrospirales > Nitrospiraceae > DATLZU01. Next base: position 19,857 of record DATLZU010000067.1, on the reverse strand, counting down.
CTGTTGGGAAGCGAAAAGGCTCCGATGATCAGCGCGCGAACGGTCTCGTCATCCACATCCAGATACTGGATGCCGACCTCTACACAACGATCCGATTTGCGATCCTGTCTGGTGATTCGCCCGTGCAAGGTGATGTCTTTGCCGCTCGGAGGAAAGAGGGTGACCAAGACAACGTCGGGGGCCGGCGGCACAGGCGCACTGAGTTCCACCGCTACCCCCTGTTCGGTCAGATCGAAGGTCGTGCCGTTGACCACAGTTGATTCCGTTTGGAGTTCAACGGGGAATCGCTGCCTTAAACGGAGGGCGTTCCTCCGCTGAGGTCGATCGCGAGCGGCGAGGATGGCGATGCTAATGAGGAACAGATTGGCACAGGCCCAGTACAGGCTTACCTCCAGGCCTGGAGTTACCGTGGATGTCAGCCACTCTCGGAATCCCTTGGCCGTGCTCACGATGAGCAGTCCCAACACGAGGAGGTGCGGCATCACGAGGGCGGTTCGCCAAAGACGGTGCTGGTCGATCTTTTGACCCTTCGGTGTGACTGCAAATAGCCTCTGCTTGAAAGGCGCCAGGAACGTTTTGATGGCGACCCAACTCAGTGCGAAGTACATCGCGACCTCATAGATCTCGGACCAGAACGCGTTTCTGGTGCCCCCGCTGATGGGCTTGAGCGCAATAACCGACGCGGCGTAATAGGCACCGAATAGATGGGCAAAGGTGAGCGCTTCGGCGTGCACGGGAGCAACGTCCAACAGCAGGGTCAACAGGGGAGCGACCAAGCAAATGATACGCGGGAACCCATGAAGGAAATAATAGATCGACCCAAGGTAGTGAATCCGCTGGGGAATGGTCAACCCAGGCTTGATCAGAGGATTGTCCTTAAAAAAGAGCTGAAAGCTTCCGATCGCCCATCGAGTCCGTTGACGGATGTACCCTTCGAAGGTTTCCGGCATCAGCCCGGCGGACAAAGGCTTATTCAGGTAGCAAGATTTGTATCCTTTGGCGTGCAACAGCAGACTGGTATGGATATCTTCCGTAATAGTGTCGGTTTGGAAGCCATGGATTTCTTCCAGATGACGGCGCCGAAACAGGCCGCCACTACCCGCGAAGAAGGCGCTATTGTGCCGATCACGGCCGGCCTGAAGCGTCCGGAAGAACAACTCTTGCTCATTCTTGATGAGGCGCTCCACCGAGAGGTTCCTCTGAAAGATATCGGGATTGTAAAAGTGTTGCGCGGTCTGGACGAAGGCTACCTGCTCATCTTCAAAGAATCCTACCGTTTCGCGGAGGAAAGTCTTCACCGGCACGTGATCGACATCGAATACAGCCACCAGCTCGCCAGATGACAAGCCAAGCGCATGATTCAGGTTCCCCGCTTTGGCATGCCGCGGGCGGTCATAGCGCCGAAGGTATGTGCAGCCGAGTGACTCCGCCAGCATTTTGACTTCGTCCCGATGTCCGTCGTCGAGCACATAGACCACAAATTTATCCCGGGGATAATCCTGTTCTACACAGCCCACCAAGGTCCGCTTCAGGATATAGAGAGGCTCGTTGACCACTGTCACCAGGATGTCTACGGTCGGGAATCGTCTCACGGGAGGGGACCTGCGATCTGTCGGTGCCCATGCTTGATAGGAAAAAAAGAGGAACTGCAGCAACCCATAGACTTCTGCGAGGTACACGACCCAACTGGCCACGGTGCTCGCGATATCGGTGGTGCTCAGGGTGTAAAGTCCTCGCCAAACCATGTAGCGAACATACAACAGTAAGCTTAACAGCAGGATCGCCTGTCGACCGTTGCCTGACCGGCTCAAGGGAAGAATAATCGAGAGCGCGATCACCGTGACAGCAGACGAGAGCGGCGAGCTATAGAGAGTGTCGAAGAGGGGGGTCACGCGTGAAGGCGCCGTGCCATCCATAGAAAGGGCTGATGAGTTCTTTTGCTCAAGGAACGAACCGGCGAGGGCTCGCGGCAGGCTTGTGGGCACGGTGTTCTTTGCACAGTGATTACCGCCGTCGTTCCCGTTTGTCCAATGGTCCACCGACCATTGACGCAGTGCTGCTCCAACGGCCTGGGCTGCGATTATACAGACAGCCCAGCGAGCTGAACATCTCTGGTAAGGAGGGAAGCAGCTCGGAATTTCCCCGCTTTTGTATAGATTCAAGCTCAGGAAGATGTGGTGCCAGGCAGCAATTGTTGACTTATGACTTGCCAGGCAGTGGCGAAGTGGCCATTCTTGATTCGCCCTATCCCTTTGCGCTCCACGCTCACTCCCGCGTCTCTCGTTTCCAATAAATCAGCCGTGCGCCGGGCCTGAACGTCAGGTAGTACCAGATCCATTCGGACATCACCCGGAACCGGTTGCGGACGCCGATGAGAAAAAAGATATGGACGACACACCAGAGAAGCCAGGCCGGTAGGCCAGATAGTTTAAGCGGCCCCAGTTGTGCGACGGCCTTGGCCCGCCCGATGGTCGTCATCATGCCGCGATCGACATAGTGGAACGGTTCGCGCCGGTCCGGAGGAATGCCCTTTGCGATCACCCGCGCGACGTAGCGTCCTTGCTGCATAGCCACCGGCGCGAGACCAGGGAGCGGCTTGCCGTCTGTCCCGAGGCAGCAGGCGGCGTCTCCGATGACGAAGATCCAGGGATCATCCGGGATGGTGAGGTCGGCGCGGACAATGGCCCGACCAGCGGCGTCGACCGGAATTTTGAGGGACTGGATGAGCGGCGAGGCGGTGTTGCCGGTGGCCCAGATGACGTTGACGGTTTCGATGAATTCGCGACCCGTGGAGACTCCCCGCGGCGTCACGTCCACGACTTTGGTGTTCAACATGACCGTGACACCCATGGTCTGCAGCGCCCATTGGGCTTGAGCGCTCAACTTGGGCGGATACATCGAGAGGATTCGTTCGGTTGCCTCCAGCAACAGAATCTTCAGATTGGCTGAGCGGAGGGAGGGATAATCCGGCGTCATGGCCTTGCGGCCGATCTCCGCCAAGGCTCCGGCCAGTTCCACTCCGGTCGGGCCCCCTCCGACGATCACGAAGGTCAGATACCGTTGCGCTTCGGGCGAGCCTTTCAACTGCTCCGCCTTCTCGAATGAGAGCAGCAGCCGCTCGCGCAGGGTCAAGGCATCGGTCAATGTCTTCAATCCCGGCGCATGGGCCTCCCACTCGTTGTGCCCGAAATAGGAATGGCGCGAACCCGGCGCGACGACGAGCGCATCAAAGGAAATTGCTTCGCCTTCCGCCAGTACGACCTGGCGTCCGACCCTCTCGATGGCTTGGACCTCATCCATCACGACTTGCACGTTCGGGCGCGAGCGGAAGATGGTGCGAAGCGGCCAGGCGATATCGCTAGGGGAAAGCGCGGCGGTGGCGACCTGATAAAGCAGCGGCTGAAAGAGGTGGTGGTTGGTCCGGTCGATCAGGACGACTTCCAGTCCCGATCTGCGAAGCGATTGCGCGGCCGTCAGCCCACCGAAGCCGCCGCCGATGATGACGACCCGGGTCCACGCTTTCGCTTCCTCAGATACTGATCGAGATCGGCTCATTCGTGCGGAAGTGTAGGAGCGGCCGTGAGGCAGGTCAAGAACGCCGTTTGCATTTCGGTCAGCGGACTCCTAGAATGCCGCCAATTCGCCATGCCGCCTCGCTCTCGATCCAACAAGCAATCGTCGTCGCGATCCGGCCGTCGGCCCGATTCAGCGAACGTATCCATCCCGCCGGGGTACAAGCGGCGATTCCAGATGCGTCTGTTGAAATGGTACAAGCAACACGGGCGCGATCTGCCGTGGCGGAAGACTTCCGACCCTTACAAGATTCTGGTATCCGAAGTGATGCTGCAACAAACACAGGTCGATCGGGTCATTCCCAAGTACCATGAGTTCCTGGAGCGCTTCCCCACGTTGACCCATCTGGCGGAGGCGCCGGTCGAGGAGGTCCGCAAGACCTGGTATCCGTTGGGTTACAACATTCGGCCGCACCGGTTGCACAGCATCGCCCGTGAAACCATCGCGCGGTACGGCGGCGCGCTGCCGAGGGAACCGGAGGCACTGTTGTCGTTTAAAGGCATCGGCCGGTACACGGCCGGCGCCATTCGGGCGTTCGCCTTCAACGAGGATGCGCCGATTTTGGACACCAACGTGATGCGGGTCTTGCATCGGGTCTTCGTCGGGGAGGGCGACCCGAAGACGCAAAAGAACAAACTGTGGGCGTTATCGGAGGCGTTGATTCCCAAGGGGAAGGGGTACGATTTTAACCAGGCCTTGATGGATTTCGGCGCGATGGTCTGCACTGCGAGGAATCCCTATTGCCTGCTGTGTCCGATGAAGGACTTTTGCCGGACCTATCCATCCGATCCGAACGGCGGTTGAAACACCATTTCGATCGGCGGCGCGGATCGTCGCGATTTATGAGTGAGGAAAAGGCTGTTCCGGTCATTCAGGTGGCGGCCGGGCTGATTTGCCACGAAGGCCGCTATCTGATCGCGCGCCGGAAGTTCGGTTCGCATCTCGGGGGGTTGTGGGAGTTCCCGGGTGGCAAGCGGGAGGCCGGCGAGACGCTAGAAGACTGTTTGCGGCGCGAATTACGCGAAGAGCTGTCGATCACAGTAACCGCTCCGATTCTGTTTCAGGTGATCCGACATGAGTATGCGGACCAAACGGTGGAGTTGCATTTCTTTCGCTGCGCGATCGTGGAGGGACAGGCGAAACCGGTGGACTGCGCGGAGGTCAGATGGATCGCTCCCGAGGAATTCGGACAGTTCGCCTTTCCGCCGGCGGATCGGCCGGTGCTCGAGGCGCTGCAACGTCGGCAGAAAGACAGTTCAGCGGAATGAGTATTCGATTTCCGGTGGAGGCGAAGCTCAAGGACGGTTCGCCGGTTCAGTTGGTGCTGGCTGATGAGCGGGATGTGGAGCCGCTGCGACGGCTGTACCGCGTGATCGTCGAAGAAGGCACTTCGTATCCGCATGAGCGGCTTCCGGATCCGGACGAGTTCCTAGAGTACTGGTTTCGCGGCAAGAGCACCGTGGCGGCCTATGCGCCGGATCGGTCGCGCGCCTCGGAGATGGCGGGAGCGTTTTATCTCAAACCGAACTGGCCGGGACGGGCGAGGCATGTGGCCAATGCCGGCTTCATCGTCGCGCCTGCATGGCGCAACAAAGGCCTGGGCTGGCTGTTGGGCGCGACGATGCTGGAATACGCCAAGCAGCTTGGGTACCGAAGCGTGATCTTCAATCTCGTGTTCGCGGACAACCGGATCGCGCGACGTCTCTGGGAAAAGCTCGGCTTCCAAGAATTGGCCGTCATCCCCGGCGCCGTGCGGAAAAACGATGGCACGTATCAGGATGCGATCGTAATGTTTCGATCCCTCATGAGCGAAGAGCGGGAAGTGAGCAGCGAATAGCCTGCAGTGAACGATGGAAAGCGAAACGCTTGGGCGGTTACTACCGCGCCGGGCTACTAGCTCTTGGCTATTAGCTTTCTGTATGAAAGTCGTCCTCGACATTGAAACCGTTCAGGCGCCGCGCGAGGAATGGGCCAGGCTGGTCGGCGTCACGCCGGTCCGTCCGGATGACCTGCTGGCCGAGGGCGGGTATGACCTCTTCACGCTGGGCGAGGCGCAGGATCGGAAGCGGATCGAGGATGAGCTCTATGAAAAGTCGGCGTTCGACGGGACCTTCAGCCGGATCGTCTGCATCGGGCTGATCGAGTTTTCCGACGCGATGGAACCCCGCGGCGCAATGGCCTGGTATGGGCCGAACGAACGGGAGTTGTTACGGCAGTTCTGGGCCAGACTGGGGCAGGAGCGGCCGAACCTATTCATCACGCATAACGGGCTGGGCTTCGATCTGCCGTTCATCAAGAAACGGTCGGTGATTCACCAGGTCAGGCCCAGCATCGAGATCAACCTGGCCAAGTTCCGAACTGAGCCAGTGTACGATACCATGGCGGTTTGGAGCAACTGGGATTCGCGCGGTTGGATCAAGCTGGATGTGCTTGCCCGTGCCCTGAACGTCGAAACGAAGTCCGGCAGCGGCCTCCAAGTAGCGGAAATGTGGGCGAAAGGGCAAGGAAAAGAAATCGCGCTCTACTGTCTGCAGGACACCTATGTGACCTACGCTTGTTACTGCCGGATGAATTTCCGGCCGCCCCTCTCCAAAGAAGTGGTGCTGCTTCAGCCGGAGCTGATCGAAGTGGAATAAGCGACTGGCTCGGCTGGTTATTTTTTCGTCACCGTGGCGCTCTTCTTGTGCGGCAGCTTGGCTGCTACGCCTCCGGCTTTCAAGGCCTTGATCTCCGCTTCCCGTTCGATCAGTTGACGGCGAAGCGAATCGATTTCTTTTTTCATCGCCTTGATCTGCCCGTCCTTCGCATCGATCGTTTCCTTGGCCCGGCGCAGCTCTTCCAGTTTGAGCGTTAGAAATTCGACGTTCTTGGGGTCCTGGTGCGGTACGGTTGCCGAGGGCGCCGGTTGAGGCTCCGGCATGCTGACGGGGACAGCCGCGGCGACAGGCATCGGTTCCGGTTGGGCCGGCGCAGTCTTGGCCGGAACGGCTGGAAGGAAAGCGGTTTTGGCCAGGAGCCGATGGTCGATCGCCAGGCTGGTCAAATCGGCTTGCCCGATCGCCGCGGCGGACTCGAGGCGGGCCGCTCCTTCCGGAAGAAACCGGATCGCACCGATCCGGGCCTGTACATCCGGTGACTTCCACTGTTTCCCCAGGTAATGCGTCAAGGTGAGATAGAGAGAGCCCTTCTGCACGTAGAGAATACCGGACGTCGGTTCCGTTCCCGAAGGCGTCGGCTGGTTCACGTGAAAGACGACGAGATGTTCGGGTTTCGCGTGCAGGAGGCCTTGCGCCAGAAGGGGAGCCAGGAATGCGATATCTTCGTCGCTGAACACGCGGGCTGGCTTCATCATACCAGCCGACTCACGCTGGGATGTGGAGGGGATCACTTCGATCGCCACGCCGCGAAGCGCGGCTGCGATGGCGGCCGGGTCGATGACGGTGGGATGGCCCGCTTCGAACGACCAGTCCGAAGCTTCATCCAGATAGACAGCTCCTTGGGAACTTTGATGAATCTTCGAGCCGTGGCCGCCCAGCGAGGCGCAGCCGAGCGGAACGATGCCGATCAGGCCGAGGATGAGACCGATCGCCAGCCAGGAGGAAAGCGGTGCAGAGAGGTCGTGGGCGTTCATGGGCTGTCTCCTTTGAAAACGTCGAAAATTGAAAATTGTCGAGAAACGGTGGCGGGAAGATGGGGTGCCGGATCCGGTTACCAGATTCCCAGCCCCATCAAGACCATTCCGATCGCCAGCCAACTAAAAACGCCGACCGAGATCATGGTTTCCAGGCTCATGCCGCTTTCCTTTTGAGTGATGGGCTCATCGTTTCGTCGCTCCATGATGGCCACTTCCCTGCTGGTTCGAATTGGCGCCGAAGTGATTCGGCTGTGTGTGACGAGTGATTGCGCATTTTTATAGCAAAGGTTATGCCCTCTCAATCCGCACTTCAGTCGATATTTTCGGGGCTTCAATTTAAGGGTCATGAGGTTTTGCAGGGAGGACAATTGTTCACAAGATGTCACCTCAACGATTACTTGGGATGCGATCAGTAACACATTGAAAAGACAGTTTGTTTTTTGTGCTGGCCTATGCCTTTCGCTAAAACAGTGAAAAGGCCGGGAGGCTCCTTTTTTTCAGGAGTCGCGTCCCAACTTTTATATCGAGCGAGAGGACGGGATTCAGAGGGCGACTGTGCAGATTAGAAAAACGCTGTGCAATCTTGTCTGTTTTTTCCGTCGAGGAAACGACGGACCGATGACGGCCCGATCACATTGGCCGGCATTTCCGAATTCCAAAGGAAAGACGGGAGGAGGGTGAAGACAGATTCAGACGGATCTACTTCTTCAGAATCCGCCCCGTATGACCGGCTGGCCGAACAACGTGGTGGCGGAGGCATCCTGAATGAGGATCGGCACCAGGTCTCCCGGCTTGGTCTCGAGGCCGTCTTTCTCCCAGACAACGGTGATATTCCCGTCGGTCCGTCCCATCCATTGACTGGGCGACCGTTTGGCGTCGCCTTCGACCAGGACCTCCACCGTCCGGCCGAGCAATTCTCGGTTTTTCCGAAGCGACATCCTTTTCTGGAGGTCGACCAGCCGCGCGACCCGGTCGGCCTTGACCGCGTCCGGCACGTCGTCGCGGTATTTGCGGGCGGCGATCGTATTCTTGCGTTCGGAATACTTGAAGATGAAGGCGGAATGATACCCAACCGCTTCGACGGTGCGGTAGGTGTCCAGAAACTCGTCTTCCGTTTCCGAGCAGAATCCGCAGATGATGTCCGTCGTCAAGGCGATCTCCGGATTGCGACGCCTGATCTCCTCGACCAGTGCCAGGTATTCCCGTCGCGTGTAGGTGCGGTTCATCAAGTCCAGGATGCGGTCGTTGCCAGATTGCAGGGGTAAATGGATGTGCTTGCAGATCTTCGGATGTCCAGCCACCGCATCCAGCAAAGCTGGCGGAAAATCCTTCGGATGGGGCGACGTGAAGCGAACCCGCTCTATTCCGGGGAGGTTGGCCACGGCGGTGATCAGCCGCGCGAAGTCCCAGTCTCCGAACCGGTAGGAATTGACGTTTTGCCCGAGCAGCGTGATCTGTTTGAACCCCTGCGCGATCAACTGTTCGGCCTCTCGAATCACGCCCTGTGGATCGCGCGACCGTTCGCGCCCTCTGGTGTACGGCACCACGCAGAACGTGCAGAAGTTGTCGCATCCCCGCATGATCGCGATCCACGCGTTCACGCCTTCAGCGCGTTCCGGCAGGATGTCTTCGTAGGTTTCGTATTCCGACAGGTCGACCGCGATTACTTTCTGCAGGAATCCCTGCTCTTGCGATTCGATTGCCCGGTTGAGCAGGTTGGGGAGTTGTCGATAGGCGTCCGGCCCGACCAGCACGTCCACGATTGGCTCGGTTTCGGTCAGTTCTTTCTTCAGATTTTGCGCCATGCAACCCAGCACGCCGACGATGAGCGGACGCTGCTTCTTGATAGCTTTTAGCTCGGCGAGGTGCCCATAGACCCGGTTGTGGGCGTTCTCCCGGACGGCACAGGTGTTCATCAAGACGATGTCAGCCCGTTCCTTATCCTCGGTGAAGGCGAAGCCTTCTTTCCGTAGGATCGCTCGGATCAGTTCGCTGTCGTATTCGTTCATTTGACAGCCGAACGTTTCGATGTGCACGGTTTTGGCGGACGCCGGGTTCGTCATGAAGCGACCACGTGGAGCTCCCGGAGCCGTGGCTGCGAAAGAGCTCCCGTCGAGGGTTCGAGGTGTCCGACCGCGAGGCTGTCCATTACGCCGGTGATGACCACGTTTCTGAGGCGGTTGGTGAGGTCGGCATCCGAGAAGACCCCGACTTTCGTAAAGTTCCTCGTCAGGCCGGTCCACAGTCCGTCGTCCTGTTTGGTTTCAAACAGCACCTCGACCGGCCGGCCGATCTGCCGCTGGTAAAAAGCCAAGCGTTTAGCTCGGGAAAGTTCTGAGAGGATCCGGGTCCGCGCCTTGATCGCCGCCGGGCTTACCTGATTGACGAGGCGAGCCGCGGCTGTTCCGGGACGCTTAGAAAAGCTAAAGACATGGAAGTAGGAGAAGGGCAGCTCTTCCGCGACCCGCAGGGTGTTCGCGAATTCCTTCTCGCCTTCGCCGGGGAACCCGACCAGAAGGTCCGTGCCCAGCCCCACATCGGGAACCAGCTTGACCGCTTTTTCGATCAAGCGCACATAGTCGAGGACCGTGTAGCGTCGGTTCATAGCTTTTAGGATGCTGTCGTCGCCGCTCTGAAGCGGAACGTGGAGATAGCGGCAAAGCTTGGAAGATGAAGCCATATAGTCGAGCAACTCGTCCGGGATCGTCGTCGGCTCGATCGACGAAATACGGATCCGCTCGAGACCAGCGATACCTTCCAACCGGCGGATCAGGTCGATCAATCCGCGCCCGCCCTGCTCGTACCGTCCGATGTTCACCCCGGTGAGCACCACTTCACGGTGGCCTTTAGCGACCAGCTCTTTGGCTTCGCGAAGGGCGTCGTCGGCTTGGCGGCTCCGCTCCCGTCCCCGTGCAAACGGAATGAGACAGAAGCTGCACATGAAATTGCAGCCGTCCTGGATTTTCAGAGGCGCCCGAACAGTGCCGCACTCGCCGGCGCCGGGCAACAGGAAGTCCTCGCGCCCGATGGTTTTCGTGTGGAACACCTGGGGAGCCGGTCGTTTTTTCAATGCAGCCGGCGCCGGCAGGTAGTCCGGCAGAAGCATCTTGAATTGGGTCCCGACGATCAGGTCGATCCCCGGCAGGTTGCGCAAAATCGACATGCCGGTTTGCGCGTAGCAACCGGTCACGGCCACGAAGGCGTGGGGCGAATGGCGCAGGGTTCTCCGCACGGCATAGCGACAATCTTTTTCCGCATTTTCCGTGATGGAGCAGGTATTGAGCACGAGCAGATCGGTTGGCCGGCCGAACTCAACCAATTCGTAGCCGTCGCGGCGTAACCGGTCGGCCAACAGAGCGGTCTCCGCCTGGTTGAGCCGGCAGCCGAGCGTGTGCAGGGTGGCGCGCGGTCGAGACGTGCTCATGGCGGCGTCATTATAGGGAAGCCGCGGTATAGCGGCAAGCCATAAAGCTTCGCCCGGGAGCTCAAGGGTTCCGTGTTGAACATGCGGGAGGCTCGTGGTAGGATTTCCACAATTTTTAGTCGCGCTCCTGTAACAACGCGGGAGGATGACCTATGGCCACCTTGCGGCTCGCCTTCATCGCTCTGCTTCTCCTCGCAGTGCTTCTGCCGGCTCAGGCCGGATGGACCCGTGAGGCCCTGCCGGCTGAACCGGATTTCAATACGCGAATCGATGAGCTGTATGATCACGAGGCCCGTCTGTTCCTCGTCCTGTACTCGTTACAAGGCAACGGCGTCGTCGATTACGTCACCGGACGTCTGGTGGAAGAATACGCACGCAGCAACTATGGCAATCCGGTTTACTACACCGAGAGCTATCCTCTGTTTTATTGGTGGAACCACACGATGTGGAACGACCCTCAGCGCGATGGCGTGAACGGAAACGAACTCGTGTACCAAGAAAACGTCGATTTCGACATCACGCGCTACAAACCCTGTCTCTTCAACGGCCAGCCCTGCTGAACTGAGCGGGAGCATACCCTTTCCGCCGGCTTGGCTGGAAGCGTCGGCTTCTTCTTCGTCGAGTCGATCCGGTTCCTCAGGGTGCTCGAAGTGTTCCCCGTTTTGGCGAATCTGCTCTCGCCGGGCGACGGATCGTGCTATGCTGCCTCTGAGTCACTCTTTTTCAGATCCCTGCGGCTGAACAATGTCTCAACGTCAGTGGGTATCGTTCGCCAACCGTCGTGTCGCCTTCATGCTGCCGCTGGGATTCGCTTCCGGCTTACCCTTGGCGCTCACCTCTGGAACGCTCCAGGCCTGGCTGACCATCGCGGGAGTCGATTTGCGGACCGTCGGCATTTTCACCCTCGTCGGGCTGCCGTACACGGTGAAATTTCTTTGGGCGCCGCTGATGGATCGTTTCGTCCCGCCGTGGCTGGGCCGCCGGCGCGGCTGGATGGTCGCCACGCAACTTGCCGTTGCGGCCGGGCTGACCGCCATGGCGGCGACCGGGCCGGGCGATCGTCCCTGGATGCTCGGCATTCTGGCCCTCGCCGTAGCCTTTCTGTCGGCCTCTCTCGATATCGTCTTTGATGCCTATAGGACCGACGTGCTCCAGCCGCAGGAGCGGGGCCTGGGCGCGGCGGTCTGGGTGAATGGATACCGGCTGGCGCTGGTCGTCGCCGGCGCGGTCGCGCTGGTCCTTGCGGATTCGATCGGCTGGCAACGCACCTATTGGTTGATGGCCGGGCTGATGGCGGCCGGGGTGGTGACGATCCTGCTCAGCCCGGAGCCGGCGGATCCGGGAAAGCCGCCGCAAAGCCTTATGGAAGCGGTTTGGGGTCCGATCACCGAATTCTTCTCCCGTCCGGAGGCGGTCGGCTTCCTGCTGTTGATCGTTTTATATAAAGCGGGCGATGCGTTCGCGGCGACCCTCTCGACGGCGTTCCTGATCGGAGGGATCGGGTTCACGGCCACCGATGTCGGCCTGATGAGGGGCGTGGGGATCGCCGCGACATTGCTCGGCGCGCTGGTCGGGGGTGTGGCCATGGCGCGCATGGGCCTCTTCCGCGCCTTGCTGGCCTTCGGCGTGCTGCAGGCCGTGTCGAACCTTTCGTTCATGGCGCTGGCTTGGGCAGGGAAGAACTATCCCGTGATGGTCGCGGCGGTCGTGTTCGAAAATTTTTCCGGCGGAATGGGAACCTCCGCCTTCGTGGCCTTCGTGATGTCTCTCTGTGACCACCGGTATACTGCCACCCAGTTCGCCTTGCTCTCTTCCCTGGAAGCGCTTGGTCGCGTGTTGCTCGGTCGGCCGGCGGCGGAGTTGGTGGAAACCGTGGGCTGGGGGCAGTTTTTTTTCGTCACGTTTCTGGTCGCGCTGCCGGGGCTCGTGCTGTTGTGGAGATTGCGAGGCTCACTGGACAATCACCGGCCGCCGGAATCCAAGCGGGCTACGGGGCTTGCGCCGGCCTCTCCCGCAGTTGAATGAACCTCATGCTTTCAATCGACGTTGCAGGAAAAGCACGTAGAGCATGAGCACCGGAAGCGGCGCGAACAGAAACGGAACGAACCACAGCCAGACGTTTTGTCCCCGTACCCGAGCCTGGTCGATCATCCATACGAAGACCCAGATCACGAGTCCCGCGTAGTTCATTGTGATCCAGCGTGTCGTGTGGATTTTAAGCCCGCTCGCGGCGTCGGGTGTGCCGTGGAATAAAAAAACCCCCAGGAGAATGAGAAACGCGCCCAACAGGCCGGCGACGAGACGTTTGCTCCAGACATACATATGATGTCCTCCTCATCTCTGTTGAGTTGACTCGCGGTCCACTAACGGTTCGCGCGGCGGCATGACGGCGAGCTAGGCTAATCACCGTATGGTCAATTGTCAACGGATGCAAGGGCGGTCTTCCGCGAACGGCATGGTTGCCCCAATTCCTTCAGCCGATGAGCCCGAAACCGGATGAATAATCTCGCGCTGGCCCTTCTGACCCTCGTCTTGGCCGTCTGCGTCACGTTGGCGGCAACGAATCCCACCACCGACGACTACCTCCTGTTCATTGAGGCGAAACTTTCCCAGGCTCTCGAGCACATGGATCGGGCCGTGCCGAGCGGAGAACAGAATCTCATCCGCTCTATCTTTAGGAGACAGGGGAAACGACTGGTCGAGGGCGTTGTCCGTCCGCACACCGTCAGACGAAATTGGGGACTGCTGAGCCTGTTCGAGACGCGGATGTGGGACGTTCGGATCGTGGTGCTGGGTATTGGAGGTTGGTTTGTCCCGATCAAGGGCGTTGAAGAAGCCACGCTGAAATTCGGCCGTACCGTGTTCTGAATCCCGATTTTCTCGTGTGCATCTCCAACGATCGGTCGGGATCCTCCTCTGTTTTGATCTCCCCGTTTGTGGATAACCTCCCCAACAAACCGTGTTTTCCCCTGCACTGGTCGGTCGATTCCGTTATCCCCAGGTTCTTCTGTCCAATCCACAATATACTGTGTTGACAAAATAAAAGACTCGCTATATATAGCAGCCCCTGTCGAGCATTCTGCTGCCGCGCATCATTCTGGCTGGCTTTCGCGATTGAACAGCAGGTCTATCGGGTGGCATTCCTAGAAGCAAAAGTTCCGGGTCAGGGATTCTAGTTCATTCCAGGGAGGGACACTGTGAGAATCGAACGGAAATTCACGCGGAGCGGACAGAGCCCGTACGAGGGAATGAAGTTCGTGAAGCGTTCGTCGGAGATCCGCAATCCCGACGGGTCCATCGTTTTCAAGTTGGACAACATTCAGGTTCCGGAGCATTGGTCTCAATTGGCCGTCGACATTCTGGCACAGAAGTATTTCCGGAAAGCTGGTGTGCCTCAGGTCGGACCGGACGGGAAGGTGCTGGCCGGGCCGGATGGGAAAGCGGTCCTCGGCGGCGAGCGCGATGCGCGCCAGGTCTTCGAGCGGCTGGCGGGATGCTGGACGTACTGGGGAAAGAACTACGGCTACTTCAAGTCGGCCGAAGACGCCGCCGCTTTTCACGATGAACTCTGCTACATGCTCGCGCGCCAGATGGCGGCACCCAATTCACCTCAGTGGTTCAACACGGGGCTGCATTACGCTTACGGCCTGACCGGCCCGGCTCAAGGCCACTACTACGTCGATCCCAAGACCCGTGAAGTGGTCAAGGCTACGAATGCGTTTGAACACCCGCAACCCCATGCGTGCCAACCCTACCATGCTTTGGTCTCGACGCCTCAAGGGCCCGTGCCGATCGGGGACATTGTGACGAAGGGCTTGATCGGACTGGAAGTGTTCGACGGCCGCCGCTCCGTCGGGGGCAAGGCCTCGGGGACGACAAAGGTGGTCGCCGTCAAGGCAAACGGCGAGAAGCCTGTCTTCAAGATCGTGCTCAAGAACGGTGTCTGCATCGAGGCGACAGGCGATCATCTCGTCTATGCGCTCGAGGTGCGGCGTTCAGTCGGCGTCTGGCGCCGGGTGGACAATCTGGCTCCAGGTATGCGGCTCATGCTGGCGACCGGGACGGCGGTGACCAAGCAGTCGGAGCCGCGGGCGGTGGATGAGGCCGCCTTGGTCGGATGGCTGCAGGGAGACGGCTTCGTCGGCCAGTGCGAGCGGGGGGCCAATCGCAGCCTGACGCTCGAATTCATGACGATCGACAAGAGCGAATTCCATTTCGTCTTGGAGCGGGTGCAGCGAGTCTTTGAAAGCGTGCACTTTCACGTGCGGTCCGTGGACACGAACACCTCGGGGCTCGACGTCCGCCGCATTCGGCTGGACGGCGAAACGCTCCGACCATTCGTCGAGAAATACGAACTGCTGCGGGAAAGCGAAGAGTGGTCCGTGCCGGGGGCAATCTGGTCTGCGGGCGTGCAAGCGCAATCCGCCTATCTCTCGGCTTTGTTCCAGGTGAATGGGACGGTCCGTCTCCGATCTCGCGCCTCCCGGGCCGCCGATGTCGTTCTGACCACGACCTCTCTTCCGCTAGCCCTCGGTGTCCAGGCCCTGTTGCTGAATCTGGGCGTCTATGCGCGGGTGCAGCGAGGCGTCGAGAACCGGGAAAATCGGAGGACGCCCTATTTTGTCTCGATCGGCTATGCGGAAGCGCGGACTCGCTTCAGGGAACTGATCGGGTTCATCTCGGAAGACAAGCGTGAAAAGCTCGAGGCGGCCTGCTCCGATCGGTTTCCGGGCAAGGCGTTGCCGGCATTACGGGAGGAAGTGATTGTCCGGATCGAGGCGATGGGGATGCAGCCGGTCTTCGACATTCAGACCGAGAGCGGGCAGTACCTCTCCAACAACGTCGTGGTGCACAACTGTTTTATCCAGTCCATCGAGGATGATCTGGTCAACGAGAACGGCATCATGGACCTGTGGGTCCGCGAGGCGCGGCTGTTTAAATATGGAAGCGGAACGGGAACGAATTTCTCCAAGCTGCGCGGCGACGGAGAACCGCTGTCCGGTGGCGGCCGGTCGTCGGGGCTGATGTCGTTTCTGAAGATCGGGGACCGGGCCGCCGGCGCAATCAAATCGGGCGGGACGACCAGGCGGGCGGCCAAGATGGTCTGTCTGGATTTGGACCATCCGGATGTCGAGGAGTTCATCGACTGGAAGGTGATCGAAGAGCAGAAAGTGGCCGCCATGGTCGCCGGCTCAAAAATATGCGCGCAACGATTGAATGCGGTGTTGAAGGCCTGTCATATGGTCAGCGCCGACGGTCAGATGAAAGTGGAGATCGATCCCAAGAAGAATCCTGCGCTCCAGGAGGCTATCCAGGCGGCGCGGCGCGACCACGTGCCGGAAGCCTACATTCAGCGCATGTTCGCCTATGCTCGTCAGGGCTTCACGCATTTCGTCTTTCACGAGTACGACACGAATTGGGACGGCAAGGCCTATCAGACTGTGTCGGGGCAGAACTCCAACAACAGCGTTCGTATCCCGAACGAGTTCTTTGAAGCGCTGGAAAAAGATGGGGACTGGCCGCTTAAGCGGAGAACGGACGGCAAGGTCTGCAAGGTCGTCAAGGCCAGGGAGCTGTGGGACAAGATCGCCTGGGCCGCCTGGACCTGTGCCGATCCCGGCACGCAGTACGACACGACGATCAACGAGTGGCACACCTGCCCTGAAGACGGACGCATCAACGCGTCGAATCCATGCTCGGAGTATCTCTTCCTCGACGACACGGCGTGCAACTTGGCGTCGATCAATCTGGCCGAATTCTTCACGCCGGACGGCCGGTTCGATCTGGACAGCTTTCGCCACGCCGTGCGCCTCTGGACCATCGTGCTGGAAGTCAGCGTATTAATGGCTTCATTTCCCAGTCGCGCGATCGCGGAGAAGAGCTATACGTTCCGGACGTTGGGGTTGGGGTATGCCAACCTGGGCACGATCCTGATGCGGCAAGGCATTCCGTACGATTCGCCGCAGGCTCTGGCGATCTGCGGTGCCATTACGGCTATCATGACCGGCGAGGCCTACGGTACTTCGGCCGAGATGGCGGCCGAACTGGGGCCTTTCCCCGGTTACGCGAAGAATCGCGACCACATGCTGCGCGTGATCCGAAACCACCGCCGCGCGGCCTACAATGCGCCGCCAGAAGAATACGAAGGGCTGACGATCAAGCCGATGGGCATCCAGCCGGAGCATTGCCCGACGGACTTGTTGCTGGCGGCCAGGCGGGCATGGGATCGGGCCCTGGAGCTGGGGACGGCCTATGGCTTCCGCAACGCCCAGGTGACGTGTATCGCGCCGACCGGCACGATCGGGTTGGTCATGGATTGCGATACCACCGGCATCGAGCCGGATTTCGCGCTGGTCAAGTTCAAGAAACTGGCGGGAGGCGGCTACTTCAAGATCATCAACCAGAGCTTGCCGCCGGCGCTGAGGACCCTCGGCTATACCGAGGCGCAGATCCAGGACATCGTCCATTACTGCATCGGGCGGCAGACGCTCAAGGGCGCGCCGTTCATCAATCACGAGACGTTGAAGGAGAAGGGATTCGACGACGCGGCGCTGGAACGGCTGGAACACTCGCTCAAACAGGCCTTCGAGATTCAGTTCGCCTTCAACAAGTTCGTGCTGGGCGAGGAGTTCTGTCGCGAGAAGCTGGGCTTCACGGAGGAGCAACTGAACGAGCCCACCTTCAACATGCTCAAGGCGCTGGGTTTCACGCAGGAAGAAGTCGCTGCGGCCAACGACTATTGCTGCGGCACCATGACCGTGGAAGGCGCGCCACATCTCAAGGCGGAGCACTTGCCGGTGTTCGATTGCGCCAACCGCTGCGGCCGGATCGGGCAACGCTATATTCCAATCGAGGCCCACATTCGCATGATGGCGGCCGCGCAACCCTTCATCAGCGGCGGGATCAGCAAGACGATCAACATGCCGGCGGATGCCACGGTGGAGGACGTGAAGGCCGCGTACCTGCTGGCGTGGAGGAGCATGGTGAAGGCCGTCGCGCTCTACCGCGACGGGTCCAAGCTGAGCCAGCCGCTGAACGCATCCTCGGACAGCGGGAAAGCCGTCGAGCCGAGCGCCGACGTACTGAGCGCCGCCGAGAAAATCACCGAGCGGGTGCTGGTGCGCTACCGGTACCTGGCGAAGCGGCGGCCGTTGCCAGCGAGGCGGAACGGCTATACGCAAAAGGCGATTGTCGGAGGCCACAAGATCTATCTGCGGACCGGAGAATATGAAGACGGGACGCTGGGCGAGATCTTCCTCGACATGCACAAGGAGGGGGCGGCCTTCCGGAGCCTGATGAACTGTTTCGCGATCGCGATCTCGCTGGGGCTGCAACACGGCGTGCCGCTGGAAGAGTTCGTCGAAGCCTTCGTGTTCACCCGGTTTGAGCCGAACGGACCGGTCAAGCTCAACGACCGGATCAAGATGGCCACGTCGATCATCGACTACATCTTCCGCGAACTGGCCGTGACCTATCTGGATCGCTACGACCTGGCACAGGTGCAGCCGGAGGACTTGCGGATGGATTCGGTGAAGAAGGACGACCAGGACCCGGAGTGCACCGACGAGGAGGCGGACATCCAAGCGCTTCAATCGGCCTCCATCATCGCGGACAAGTTTCCCTCCCGGCATGATCCAGGAAGTGGTGCCAGGGGGAACGGTCAAGGGAACGGGCATGCTGTGGCGCGCCAGGTGGAGATCACGCGCGAATCGCTCACTGTCACGGCGATTCGCAACACGGCGCGGCTGAAAGGCTATGAGGGCGATCCCTGCCCCGAGTGCAAGCAGTTCACCATGGTGCGGAATGGCACCTGCCTCAAGTGCGTGAACTGCGGCGCCACGAGCGGCTGCTCATGAAGCGGTGGAAAAGGAGGACGCTATGAGCACGATTCTCCGCGTGCCCGCGATCGGGAGCGTTCACGATCAGATCGTCAGCTCCTTGGCGCAACGCTGGGCAAAGGCTTTTCAGGGTCGCGTCACCATCAATACGTGTCTGGAACAGAATCGGTGGGCCTGGGTGGATCAGAAGGCGGACATCATGGGCTGGATGGTGAGCCCGCGGGGCAATAGCATCCAATGGATCGCCGAAGTCGAAACGGAAGAGTCGCTGTCCGAATCGACCGCGACGAGCAGGTGGAAGCGAGGCGCGGAATTAAGGGTGCCGTTCTATCTGTTCGTCCCTCGCGGCCAGAAGAACATCGCTCAAAAAGCGGCGTCGGCCGCCGAGGTCGCCTTCAACGGCATTTACGAGTACGCTTTTGTGAACGGGGTGTTGCAGTTGCTGTAAGAAGTCCTTGAGGCAACCTTCATGAATGCTCTTCTAGAAGCGACGAACCATGGGCGGCACGGGGTATCCGGCTGCATCGGCGGAGTGCCGTACAGCATTGCCTGTGTTGATTGCCTTGAATGGATGGAACGCGGTCCCGAAAACTCCGTTCATGCGATCGTGACCGATCCTCCTTATGGGTTGAAAGAATACACTCCGGAGCAGACCCAAAAGCTACGAAGGAGGAAGGGAGGCGTCTGGCGTATCCCTCCTTCGTTCGACGGCTGCGAGCGGAATCCGCTCCCTCGCTTCACCGTCCTGACCGATGCAGATCGAGAACGCCTGAGAGCGTTTTTTCGGCGTTCGCCCAAAAAGCGTTTCGGATTCTGGTTCCCGGCGGACATGTCTTTATCGCCACCAACCCGCTGCTTTCGCATTTGGTGTATCTGCCGCTCATCGAAGCGGGTTTCGAGAAACGTGGCGAGATCATCCGGCTTGTTCAGACATTGCGCGGCGGGGATAGACCGAAAAATGCGCATGAAGAGTTCTCAGAAGTCACCGTCATGCCGCGATCGTGCTGGGAGCCCTGGGGGCTTTTTCGGAAACCCTGCAGGCCGGGTTCAGGATAATCTCAGGAAATACAAGACGGGCGGGCTCAGGCGTCCTTCCAAAGACCTGCCCTTTGCGGATGTGATTGCGTCTGCTCCGACCAGGCCCGATGAGCGGGCGATTGCGGGCCATCCGTCATTGAAGCCGCAGGCGTTTATGCGGCAAATCGTGCGGGCGGCTCTGCCGCTGGGCGTTGGAGTGGTGCTCGATCCCTTTATGGGCGGCGGCTCGACCATCGCGGCTGCGCTCTCGGTCGGCTACGAAAGCATCGGCCTGGAGATCGATCCGACCTATTACCGAATGGCTGCGCAAGCTATTCCGAAGCTTGCGGTCTTTCCCGTGAATCGAAACG
>DATLZU010000066.1:0-37521 GCA_035573855.1 Nitrospiraceae bacterium | reverse complement strand
CAGCAGGGATTCCTCGGCCAATGCAGGCACGCTCATGCTCAGGAGAAACATCCCTGTAAAGAGAACTCGTTTCATCCTGCGGACCGGCTCCGGAATAACTGGCAAAAATAATCATTTACTTCGTGGAAGCCTGAAATCAAGGGGGCAGCTCTGCATGGTCGCCCCTGCCGATATTTCGGCATCCGCCGAGATGCCGGCGAAGCTACTGTCGTCACTTCTCTGCCTTCATCACCACATTCTTCCCATGAACATGTGAATTCCCTTCTTCTTTTCAATAGGTTGCAATGGTGATCCGACAAGCGAGAGGCTTTGGAACAATGATTGCTCAGGGTACATAGCGAAAGCACAGAAGACGATGGAGGACACCATGGACCGGAGGCTCAGGTTTATTGCTTCGGCTGTTTGGGTCGTCTTCACTTCGGCAGTTATTGTGATCGCGGGAGAGTCCCTGTGGGAACCGCCGAGCGTCGGAGCGAGCCTGGCCGTCCGCGGAGCGAGCGATTCCTCGGATTTTCAAATCGCCTTGCGCTGGGTCCAGCCGATCGTGGGCCAGGCCATCGTCGAAGATGCGCTGCTCAGGCAGCGGCACCCCGGGCTGTTCACCGGCGCCGCGGGCTCGGCGAACCGGATATCTCCAGACGTGCATCGGACTGATTCAAGCAAGACGTTGCCGCGGACTTCCCAATGGGTCATGGGTCGGGTGATCGTCTCACTGACCAGACAGGAGCTGCGCGATAACACGCCGGCGGAGGGCCCGTTTCAAGAGAAGGTCAATCAGCGGATCATCATCGTCGCCCGCGCGGTGGGCGCGAAACTGGATCGCAGTGTGAACGTCGATTCGTGGGCCGTCCTCGACCGCTCGGTGTAATCGCAACTCCTCCGCAGCCGAGTGATACGGCGAACGGTTACCCCAAATCAGCGTCGAACGGTCAATTGGAAAGGCACGGAGACCATGTCGTGGATAACGGTGTTCATATCGTACTTGTTGCCCATTGTTTTGTTGCCTCTCTTGTCGGTTGTTAAACGAGTCCGCCGACCGAGGTTGGAGCCGGTCCCCATCCGGCGAAGAATCTCGGAACGAGAGAGCACACGATGCTGAAAGTGTCCGTCCATCACGATGCCGCAGGGACGACCCTGGAACTGGCCGGCCGGTTGGCGGGTCCGTGGGTCGAAGAACTGAGACGGTGTTGGTGTCAGATCGGCGCCTCGCGCGAGGGCCAGGTCTCGGTCGATCTCAATGACGTCACCTTCATCGATGAGGAAGGTAAGTCGCTCCTTCTTGAGCTCTGGCGGCACGGCGCCACGTTGCGGGCGGCAGGCTGTCTGACCCGGTGCATTGTGGAAGAGATCACGCAGGCGGGACATCGCTGGCGCCCGTCTGAAGGGTCCGAGCGGAACACGCAAGTGCAGGAGTGATCCATGTCGTGGTCGATCGTGTCCATGACCGTCGTTTTTCCCTTCCTCTTGGTGATCCTGTTGGCGCTCGACCTTGTTGGGCCGGCAATGAAATCGGTAGAATCACCGGGCTTGCGGACGAACCGTTGGACTCGTTCACCGATGGGTCCGGAGACAGAGGAGATCGCGCTATGACTTCCCACACCGGATCGCTCAACCTGGCCGCCGCCGTTCTGGCGGGAATGGCCGTCGCGGGCCTCCACGGGTGTAAGGAAGACGCGGCGTCGACGTCGCCTCGCCCGATTCCGGAGGTTCAGGTCGTCACGGTCTCGACGCAGACCGTACCGGACGAACCAGAATTCATCGGCCAAGCCGAGTCTTCGCGACCTGTCGAAATCCGCTCGCAAGTGACCGGCATCCTGAAAGCGCGCTTCTTCCAAGAAGGGCGCGACGTCAAGAAAGGCGATCGCCTGTATCAGATCGATCCCGTGCCGTTCCAGGCGGCGGTGCTCAGCGCCAAAGCAAAAGTGGCGCAGGCCGAAGCGCGGTTGGTGCAGGCCAAGCAGAACCTTGCCCGGGTCAAACCGTTGCTGGCGGAGCAGGCTGTGAGCCAGAAAGACGTCGATGACGCGGTGGCCGAAGAATTGGCGGCCAAGGCGGCGTTGGAAGCGGCTCGAGGCGATTTGGTGAAGGCGAAGTTCGATCTTGACAATACGCTCATCGTGGCGCCGATCGACGGGCTGATCGAGCGGACCAAGGTCTACGAAGGGCGCTTGATCTCCGCCCAGACCGACTTGCTCACGATCATCCATCAGGTGGATCCCATGTACGTGATCGTCAACGCGCCGGAGAGTTTTTTGCTGAAGCGGCGCCGCGACATCGAGGCGAAACGGATCAAAGATCCGGGACTTCGCCAATTGCGTGCCACGCTCATCTTCCTGGACGGTTCCGTCTATCCGCACGAGGGCGCGCTGGATCTGTTGGACCCGGCCCTGAAGACCGAAACAGGATCCCGCCCGGTCCGCGTCGTCTTCCCCAATCCCGACCGGATGTTGCTGCCCGGGCAATTCGTCACAGTCCGTTTTCTGGGTGCTGTGAAGACTGACGCAGTCTTGGTGCCCCAACGCGCGGTCCAGCAGGGGCCGACCGGCTCGGTGGTGTTCGTCGTCGGCGAGGGCAACATCGCTCAGCCCCGCGAAGTCAAAGCCGCCAGTTGGCAGGGCGACCAATGGCTGATCGAGGAGGGCCTTAAGCCCGGCGAGCGGATCATCGTGGACGGGATTCAACGGATCGCGCCGGGCGAGCAGGTCCGGCCGATCCCGGTACGTGAAAACGGGGCGGCTCCGTCCGCTCCCGGTGACGTGCCGGGAAAGCCTGAAGGCGGCAAGGAGCGGTCGACGTGAGCGTGAACTTCTTCATCGACCGGCCGATCTTTTCGGCCGTCGTCTCCATGATCATCGTGGTGGTGGGATTGGTCGCGATGTTCAACCTCCCCATCGCGCAGTTCCCGAACATCGCTCCGCCGGTCGTTCAGATCGACGCCGACTATCCGGGCGCGAGCGCGGAGGTCGCGGCGGAGGCCGTGGCCCGCCCGATCGAACTGCAGCTTCCGGGCATCGACAACCTGCTCTACTACGATTCCACGAGCACGAACGACGGGCATGTCACGATCAAGCTCTCGTTCGAGATCGGAACGGACGTGGACATCGCGCAGGTCCAAACCCAGAACCGGGTGAACCTGGCCGAGCCGCAGATTCCGCAGGAGGTGATCCGCCGAGGGATCTCGATCAAGAAAACATCGCCGGATCTGCTCCTGGTCATCACGATCGAATCGCAGGATCCCCGCTACGATCAGTTCTTCCTGTCGAACTTTGCGATTCTCCGCGTCCTGGACGACGTGAAGCGGCTGAAGGGGGTCGGCGACGCCTTTGTCTTCGGCGGGCAGGACTACAGCATGCGGATTATCATGGATCCGGTCCGCATGGCCCAGCTCAGCCTCACGCCCAGCGACGTGATTAATACGATCCGAGAGCAAAACCGGGACTTCCCCGCCGGCATGGTGGGTCGCGAACCGGCGGCTCCCGGGACCGAGCTGACGATTCCGGTGATCACCCGCGGACGGCTGAGCGAGGTTTCGGAGTTCGAACAACTGATCGTTCGCGCCCTGCCGGACGGTTCGACGGTGCGCTTGAAGGATATCGCGCGGGTGCAACTGGGTCCACAATCCTATGATCTGGAAGGCCGGTTTAAGGGCCGGCCGA
Organism: Nitrospiraceae bacterium; assembly: GCA_035573855.1. Lineage (GTDB taxonomy): Bacteria > Nitrospirota > Nitrospiria > Nitrospirales > Nitrospiraceae > DATLZU01. The sequence goes on along the minus strand of DATLZU010000066.1, from coordinate 33,865 downwards.
CCACGTTCCTGATCACCTTCCTGGCGCCCGGCGCAAACGCGCTCGAGACAGCGCAGCGGATTCGCGCCAAAATGGCCGAACTGAGCAAGATGTTCCCGGCCGGGGTGCACTACGACATTCCCTACGACACGACGAAATTCGTTGACGTCTCGATCAAGGAAGTCGTCAAGACGCTGTTCGAGGCCTTGGTGCTAGTCATCCTCGTCGTGTATCTGTTCCTGCAGTCGTGGCGGGCCACCATCATCCCGGCCGTCGCGGTCCCGGTTTCCCTGATCGGCGCTTTCGCCGGCATGGCGGCGCTCGGCTTTTCGATCAACACGGTCACGCTGTTCGGCCTGGTGCTCGCAATCGGTATCGTCGTGGACGACGCGATCGTGGTCGTGGAAAACGTGGCGCGGCACATGCGCGAGGAGTGCTGCTCCTCCAAGGAAGCGGCGAAGCGGGCGATGGCCGAAGTGACGGCGCCGGTCATCGCGATTGTGTTGGTTCTCTGCGCCGTCTTCGTGCCGGTCGGCTTTCTAGGCGGCATCACCGGGGAGTTGTACAAGCAATTCGCCATCACGATCGCCGTATCCGTGATCATTTCCGGCCTGGTGGCGCTGACGCTCAGTCCCGCGCTGGCGGCCGTGTTGTTTAAGCCGGGACAACAGGACTCTCCCAACCGCTTCTTCGCCGCGTTCAATCGCGTCTTTGATTGGGCCCGGGATCGGTACATGGGAGGCGTGGGCCAGGTGCTCGGCCGGGTGGGGTTGGCTTTCGCCGTGTTCGGGGTGCTGATCGTCGCTTCTCTCGGCTTGATCCGGACGCTGCCACAGGGATTCCTGCCCGACGAGGATCAAGGCTACTTCATCACGATCGTCCAGCTTCCGGACGGCGCATCCAAACAGCGCACGCGCGAGGTGGTCGGCAAGCTCGAGCGGTTCTATCTTTCGATTCCGGCCATCCACAGCACCGACGCCCTGATCGGGCAGAACTTCGTGTTCGGCACGCGAGGCGGGAACGCGGCGACGATCTTCACCCCGCTGAACCACTGGGATACGCGCCCGGGACCCGAAGGACACGTCCAGACGCTGATCGGACGAGCCTTCGGCCAGTTCGCACAGATTCCCGAGGCGCTGATCCTGGCGTTCAACGCTCCATCGATCCGCGGCCTCGGCGCAACCGGCGGGTTTTCAGCACAGATCCAGGACCCCAGCGGCGGCGACTTCCGGAAGTTCGAAGCGGTCGCGCAACAGTTCATCGCCAAGGCCCGGCAGGATCCTGCCATTGGCGCGATTGGGACGAGCTTTCGCGTCACGTCGCCGAGGCTGTATGCCGAGATCAATCGAGAACGGGCCAAGGCCCTCGGAGTGCCGATCTCGGAGGTCTTCGATACGCTCCAGGCCTTCTGGGGAAACTATTACGTGAACGACTTCATCAAGTTCGGTCGCGTGTACCGCGTGTTGACCGACGCCGACCCGCAATACCGTTCTAGACCCGAGGACATCAGCAAAATTTATGTGCGCGCGGCGGGGTCCGAGGGGGTTCGCATGGTTCCGCTCGACACCGTGGTCACGACGACATTCCGCAGCGGACCGGATCCCGTCACCCACTTCAACGGGTACAACACGGCGCTCGTGCTGGGTGCCGCCGCCTCGGGTTACAGTTCCGGACAAGCCCTGGCGGCGCTCGAGCGTGTCGCCCAAGAAGTTCTCGTTCCTCAGGGTTATGCGCTCGACTGGAGCGGCATCTCGTACCAGGAGGTCAGGGTCGGCCACAAATCGGTCTTGGCGTTCGGCTTCGGCCTGCTCATGGTGTTCCTGGTGCTCGCGGCCCAGTTCGAGAGTTGGGCTGTGCCGCTGGCGGTGATCCTCGTGGTGCCGTTCGGGGTGTTCGGAGCACTCGGCGCGGTCTGGGTCCGCGGCATGACCAACGACATCTATGTCCAGATCGGCCTGGTGACCTTGATCGGTCTGGCCGCCAAGAACGCGATCCTGATCGTCGAGTTCGCCAATCACCGGTATCGGCTCGGGCAGCCGTTGATGCGCGCCGCCCTGGAAGCGGCCCGGCTCCGGTTCCGCCCCATCGTGATGACCTCCATGGCGTTCATCGGGGGTGTGACTCCCCTGGTCTTCGCGACGGGTGCCGGTGCAGCGAGCCGACAGTCCATCGGCACGGGCGTTCTCGGCGGAATGCTAGCGGCAACGTTCCTCGCGCCCTTCTTTGTTCCCTTGTTCTACGTGGCGGTCAGAAAGATGATTCCCGGCCGGCCGGCCGAGCCGACTCGTCCGACCGGGACCGTCGAGCCGTTCGAGGAACCCGAGCCGGTCGCAGCACGGGAGGAAGTCTGACGATGCGGCATCAATCGCTGTGGTGTGTCTCCTTGTCACTGTTCTCGCTCGCGCTTTTCGCCGGGTGCGCGATGGGGCCCGACTACAAGCGGCCGCCAATCCCGACGCCCAAAACATTCCGTATGGCCACCGAGCCGGGACCGGAGTCGCTCGCCAATCTGCCCTGGTGGGACTTGCTGCAGGACCAGCAACTCCAGCGGCTCATCCGCACGGCGATCAACGAGAACAAGGATCTCAAGCGCGTCCTGGCCACGATCGACGAATATCAGGCGCGGCTGATGATCGCGCGGACGGACTTTGCGCCGCAGATCAACGGCTCCGCCAACGCCCCGGTCTTTGGCCGCCAGACCACCTTTACGTTCCCCGGGTTCCCCAACCCTTTTGCCTACTACCTGCAGGCCAATCTCAGTTGGGAAGTGGACATCTGGGGACGCATCCGCCGGGCGACCGAGGCCGGCCTTTCCGATCTGCTGGCGCGCGAAGAAAACCGGCGCGCCGTCATCCTGGATCTGGTCAGCAGCGTCGCTCAAGCCTATTTCGACCTACTCCAGTTCGATATGCAGCTCGACATCGCGAGGCGAACGCTCAAGTCCTGGGAAGAGTCGGTGCGCATCGCGCAGGCTCGTTTGCGGCAAGGGGTTATCTCCAAGCTGGACGCGGATCAATTCGAAGCGGAGCGGGCCAATGCGGCCGCGCGGGCAGCGGAACTGGAACGGCAGGTGGTCCAAAAGGAGAACGAGCTGAGCGTGCTGCTGGGCCAGAACCCGCAGCCAATCAAGCGCGGCTTGTCCCTGACAGAACAGGTGATGCCGCCGGATGTGCCGCCAGGGCTCCCGTCCGAACTGTTGCAGCGCCGCCCTGATATCGTACAGGCCGAACAGGAATTGCACGCCGTGACGGCGCGAATCGGCGCCGCCAAAGCGGATCGCTTTCCAAAGATCAGCCTGACGTCGATCTTCGGCATCGCCAACCCCGTCCTGACGAACTTGGTCAAGGGCGGCGGGCGCGCCGGCGGTCAGTTCTTCGAGGCCGGTGGCGGTCTGACCGCGCCGTTGATCAACGCACAGGCTCTCGGGTTCCAACAGGAAGCCGTCGAAGCACAGGCCCGCCAGGTTCTCGCGCAGTATGAGCAGCGGATCCTCGTCGCCTTTCGCGAGGTGGAAGACGCGTTGGTGGCCGTGAAGACGGCTCGCGAACAGCGGGAAGCACAGGCCCAGCAAGTGGCTGCGCTCAGGTCAGCCCTGAACCTGGCCAATCTCCGCTACAAGGGCGGCGTGGCGAACTATCTCGACGTCCTGATTGCGCAGCGCAATCTGTTCGAAGCGGAGCTGGCGTTGACCTCGTCACACCGGCTTCATCTGGTCTCGATCATCCAACTGTATCGGGCGCTGGGGGGAGGTTGGCCTCCGAATGGCGCGGCCGACGCAAGCCGGGTGCCGTCCTGAACTTGCCTTGACATCGCCCGATCCGCTCAGTACGATAACGTGCAGTTGCCGGAGACGCACGTTGTTCCTGCGTATGGCACAGCGCTTCACTTCCCTGACCCTTCTGTTCTTTCTTTTCGCCCTCTCTGCGCCGATTCCCGCAACCGCCGCGCCCTATTTCGAAGACGGCTTCCTCGGACTGACGCAAACCGAGTTGCGCGACAAACTCGGTCCTCCCCAGGCCGTGCGAGACCGCAAAGCGGCTCTGCGCGTCTTCAACTATTATTCGTTGGCGGACTGGGATAAATATTTTAAAGGACTGGTGTCGCCGCAGAACGGCGAAGATGTCTACACCTACAAGCGCGACGGCGTGAATGTCCGCTACTCATTCAGCTATATCCAGGACCCCAGGGACCAGAGCGACTTCCCGACCCTGTACGTGCGTCTGGTGGACATCGAGTTTTCGCCGCCGGTTCCTATCGCGAAGGTGCCCGAGTTGGTTCCCGAATTCAAACCGTCCGAAGATCCCAACACGCCGGCTTTTCGCTCCAATATCTGGCTCCTGCTGTTCAAAGGCGAGCCTTCCCCGCAAGCGCGATTCATCGTCCGCGAGCAAGCCAAGGAGAGCATGGATTGGACCCTCGCGTTTCAAATGTTCTCGTTGCAGGGCTTGCCGGATCCGCTGACAACGCAGGCGCTTGTGGACCGCATGGAGATCAGCGCGCAGAGCCTGCAACTGGTCAGACAGCGCCAGCGCCTGACGCACGAGCCGATCTTGAATCCGTTCTCGAAGGAATTCGCGCAGCAGGCTCCGCCGCCGAAGCCCGTCAAGAAGATCCCCGTTCCGAAGTACGCGGACTGAAGATCACCCTTCCTCGAACCGAATATCGCGCACGTCGGCCAAGAACAGATATGGTTCGCCCCACTGGTTGCAGCTCTCCAGGCTCCACGCTTCATGCAGGGAGACAGGTTTCAGTCTGATCCCATAGATGCCGCCGAAGATCAGGTAGGTCAGCCCGGCCCCGGAGTCCTCGACAGGCTGAGCGTAAGCGGGACAGCAGGGCTGCTCCGGATCATCAGACCACCCGGTGATCCAACACCATTCCCCCTGAGAGCTCCGTTCATAGGCCTTGACCTGAATGATTCGCCTGGCCGGTCCGACTTCTTTGAAGCGGACAAACACGCTCGTCTCGCAATTCGGATTGCTTTCCACTTCGACGAACATGGCGCCGGCTCCTTGACTCGCCCGAACGACGGTTGTTAGCATGCTTCTCGCATATGCGAATTCCTTCCTCACAACAGGCCCTCAACCCGGACACCTCGGCATCGCCGGCTGCGGAACGGGTCGGTTCAGCTTCTCCGGAGCAAGCAGAGGCTAAACCGTTTCTCTGCCGCAAACCGGTCCGCGCCACGATTTACACGTTCCTCACCCTGTTCTTGGCCGCGCTGATTGCCTCCCAGGTCGTGCCGCCGTTGCTGGACCCGACGTTCGAGAAGCATATCCAGAGTCATCGGGTGATGGTGGGAATGACCCGCGAGCAGGTTTTGCAGGCCTGGGGCTCGCCCAACACGATCAACGTCAGCTTCACGAAAGACGGTATCCGGCGGGAGGAATGGATCTTTGAGGACTGGGAAAGCGCAGCCGTGGTGAAACACCGCTATCTCTACTTTGAAGAAGGGAAGCTGGTCGGCGGTTGGTACAAAGGCTCCGACCAGCGGATTCCGACCAAGCCGACGACCGGACCGCCGCAGTTCCCGCAACGGCCGTTTTGACACGGTTTCGGTTCAGGCCGGGCGAGGGCCTTCTTCGAGCTCCCGCAGCGTCAACTTGCTCAACAACGTCTCCGCCCGCCGGACCTCCGCTTCCTCCACCATAACCGAGCAGGTCAGGAATGGGACACCGGGATACAGGCTGCTCACATGTTCGTTGTGCACCACGTAGGCGATCCCGTTGCCGTCCAGCAGACTTTTGATGAAAGCCAACTCTCCGACGTCGGTCGGCTCCGCCAATTTGACCAGTCCCATACTCAAACGTCCGTGAGTCGACAACGTTGACTCATGCCCAGACTCCCACTCCATCTGGCGATCAAGTTCGTCGAAGAACGTCCGAATGTTCCGCGCGTTCTGTCCGAAGTCGCCACGCCCGATGCGCGACGCGGAGCGCACCGACACCACGGTCGCCCCGTCCTGCCCGGCCACGCGGATCCGGATGTCGTCCACGAATCCGAACATCCGCGTCCTCGCTTCCGCCCTGATCTCACCCGACTCCGGTTCGTAGGAGATCAGCGTCCATCGCGGCAACCGGTTCACGGCGTGCAGCGCGGCGTCGAACACGCGCGATCCGTCGGCCCGATACCGGCGCGGCTGGAGGTCCGGGTATTCGGGCGTCCGACCGGTCTCAACAACGTTGATCATCGGCCAGGCTCCGAACAGCGCCGCACCTCCAAGGATCGCGAGTCCACCGATCGCCGCCATGACCGCGCGCCTGGACACGCCGCGCGTCGTCTGTATTCGCGACATGCTCGCTGATATTCTAAAAGCCGGTGATCGCGGCTGCAACCCGAAGTCGGACCAGTCGTTGCATTTTCCCCGGTCGGCCCATACACTGGGGGGCGGAAAGCGGACGCAGGGTGCGAAAGAAGCCCGCAGCGGACAGGCATTACGGCGTTTCCGTGATCTGGACGCGCCGCACGTTGCCCGGCCCCCCGGAGATCGTCAGCACGCGTTTCCACTCGCGCACCTGATAGATAGCCCAGGCGTTGGGCTGACCTTTGTAGAAGGCATCGGGGTCTTCGCCGCTTGCATGGAGGTAGATCGGTTCGGTGAACCCTTCGTCCAGCACATAGTCCAGCAGGCACTCGCTGGTGAACCCCTTGCCGCGGAGCGAGACCTCGGCCAGCAGGTTCAGGATGTCGTCGGTTTTCTGAAGCGTAATCGGTTCCATACCACGGCCTCCATGCAGCGGCGGATTCTAACGGCCGAACGAAAGGAAGACAAGTTGGTGAGACACCGGGTTCTGTCATCAACCACCTGACATGGCGAGTGGCGCATCGCGCATCACGTGTATCGCCCTGCGCATGACGCCTACATGAGGAGACCGTGAAGAACGCGCTCACGATGACTCAATTCCGCGAGCAGTTGCTTGCGGTCATGGACCGCAAACATCACTGGGCCTGGCCCCACTTCAGCGGAGGCGCCCTCACCAAAGAGCAGCTCAAGATCCATTTTCAGCAAGAATATGCCGTGTACGTGCGGGACTTCCCGGTGTTCCTCGCCCGCATCCACGGCCGGAACCCGCCTTTCGACGTGAGAAGAAGATTGGCCGAGAACATTTACGAGGAGGACACCGGCGGGCTCTCGCTCGGTCGTTCCCATCCGGAGCTGTTTCACGACATGATGCACGGACTGGGGTACGAAGCCCGGGACTTTCAGCGCGTCAGGCTGCTGCCGGCCGCGCGCACCTTCCGGCGCTGGCTGGATCAGGTCTCGAGGCACCGCGACTGGGTCGTCGGCGCCGCCGCCCTCGCGATCTTCGTCGAAGGCAGCGTCAAGGACCGGCAGGAAATTTTGGAACCGTCCAAGCCCAAAAGCGCGGCCGAGATCGAGAACATCGTCCGGCAGCATCCGCTGGTGAAATACTACGGCCTGTCTCCCGACCGGATGAACCTCATCCGGGCTCATCAGATGGTCGAAGCCGGCCATCGCCAGGATGCGTATGCGATGGTCCTGGCCCATGCCACGGAACGGAAACGACAGGACGCCGTGCTCGCCTGTCTGAAGAAATCGCTCCGGCTTTGGCTGCACTACCGTGACGACGTCGCGCGCGCCTGCGGGTTGAAAAAGGTCTGATGGGGTTCAAGCGGTTCACCGTTGCCGTTCTTCCCACCTGCCTGTTCTTCGCCATCGGCTATCAGCCGTCGATAAGCAGCCCAACTTTTTCGGACGACATGGTCTTGATCCCGGCCGGGGAGTTCATCATGGGCAGTCCGGCCGGAAGCGAAGGATTCGACGACGAACATCCCCTCCGGCGCGTCTACCTGAGCGCATTTTGGATCGATCGCTTCGAAGTGACCAACGAAGCCTACTTCCGTTTCGTCCAAGCCACCGGGCACCGCGCACCAGCCAACAATAAACCGTCGGTCACATTGTGGGAGCACAACAGACCGCTCCCAGGAATCGAACGACATCCGGTAGTCAACGTCAGTTGGGAAGACGCCGTCGCCTACTGTCGCTGGATCGGCAAACGCCTCCCCACGGAGGCCGAGTGGGAAAAAGCCGCGCGCGGGACCGACGGCCGCCGCTATCCCTGGGGCAACGAGTGGGATTTCGCGAAAGCCAACAGCGCCAGCTACTGGGCCGGACGGACCATCGAATTCGCTAGCGGCGCCGAGTGGGACGCCTTTTGGATCAGAGGTGAGGGCGCGAAGATCTCACAGGAGCAAGGCGTGAAGGGCGAAGTGCTGACGCTGCCCGTCGGCAGCTTTCCTGAGGGCAGCAGCCCTTATGGGCTGCTGGACATGGCGGGCAACGCGGCGGAGTGGGTGGCGGACTGGTACGATCCCAACTATTATCGGCACGCCCCCCTGTCCGATCCACCGGGCCCTTCCAGAGGTGCCGTCAAAGCCATGCGGGGCGGGTCCTGGCTGAAACCGGCCAAAAGCCTTCGCACCAGCGACCGTGACTGGGGCACCATTGACAGCCGCCCCAGCGGAACAGGATTCCGCTGCGCGAAGGACGCAGTCTGACACCGAGCCTTCCGGAAGCCCAACCCTTGCCCCTTTTTCACCCGCAATCGGCGCGCACGTCAAGCACCGTTCTGGTGCGGCTCGATGCGGTCATCGATGGGAGGGGAGCAGTCCGACCCTTCCTCCCGGGACTTGTTCCCTTCTGTTCCACTCCCGTAGAATGCTTCGCACGAACGAGGCCGTTCATGACGCCGCAGGAAGCCCGCGCCCACTACAATTACCTGCTGACGCTATGCATCAGAAAGGAAGAAGCGTTCGGCCCTCTGGCGTTTACCTTCATCAAGGAACAGAACCTGGACCAACTCGGTCTCACACCGGAAGAGCAGTTCAATCTTTACATGGCCACGGCCGACGCCTTTGCCGCTGAACCGAAACGGTACACGCATAAGTTGGAATGCTTGCAGAAAGCCCAACAGATCTTGCGCCGCACGCAGTTTTATGATCCCAGCCTGGCCCAACACATTGCGCACGATATTCAAAAAACGACGGCGGAGATGGAGATCTACAACGAGGCCATGCGGCCTCAACGCGCTCCGGCCTCGGTCGCCGATCGGCATCGCATCATCGTCGAAACCGACCTCCCCGACTATTTTCTGAGAACCGCCCAGCAGCGGGCGGCGGCGTACTATCAGAACAAGTACAAGCTGACCAAGGAGGCCAAGGCCGCGCAGCACTTCGCCGGCCAGACCCGCAAGTTCGAACCAGATAATCCAACCGTGCAGAAGGAATTCGCTGGGGCCTGCGCCCCGTTCATGGCGGCCCGGACCACCGCCGTCCATTTGATGCTGCCTTTCGATCTGAAAATCAGCCGGAGGCCGGAGGATCCGCTGGAGGCGGGACTGCGCATCTGGTACGCCAAGATGGGCTATTCGTTCCCCTTACGCTATGAATTGGGCAAGCTGTGCAGTTACTACGACGACCAGGTGCTGGATATCACAATGGACGATCCCCACCTCCTGTTCGTCTCCGTGTCGGAAGTCAAAGAACGAGAACTGGGCGTCGTTGAGCGACCTTTGCCGAGCGATGTGCCCATGGAGATCGGCCTCCCGCGCGCCTTTCTCGACGGGTCCCATGCCCTTGGGCCGTTCATTCAATTGGTCTGCAACTTCAAAGTCTGGTTCGACGCGGAGGCGATGTCGCTCCTGATTCAAGGCGCCCCGGACCTGCACGAGTACGGCCTGCAAGGAGGCGCCGGCCTGCTTACCCGAAGCTACGCCACCGAGAAGATCCACGCCTACGCGCCGTCGAACCGCAAGCCCTGGCAGGACGGACTCAGCTTCAATTTCGTGAACATGCACGTGCAGCTTCCCGAGGGGAGGGAATCGGCCTTTGTACCGTTCAACACGCCGATGTTCTCCATCTATCCGGTCCTGAACAAGCAGAGCTACCGGTTCGAAGACGCGCGGACGCTATGAGCAACCAGCCAATAGCCGACAACGGGCAGCGAATCGCTTTATGATTCCGACGAGTCATTCATCGCGCCTCACCGAAATCGGGGACCTGCCGCATACCCCAAAGCAGCGGGTGCCATCCGAAGATAGCCATGGGTGGCCCGCATCACAGTTTGTATGATCGATCTGCGAAGCGACACCGTCACGCAACCGTCCCCGGCGATGCGCGAGGCCATGGCCCGTGCGCCGGTCGGGGATGACGTGTATGGCGAAGATCCCACGGTGAATCGACTACAAGAGATGGCCGCGTCGCTGCTGGGGAAAGCCGGGGCGTTGTTCGTGCCTTCCGGCACGATGGCCAATCAGCTCTCCATCCGCGTTCTGACGCAACCGGGTCAGGAAGTGATCGTCGAGAGCAAGTCGCACATCGTGCGGTACGAACAAGGGGCAGCCGGCGCCTTGTCCGGGGTGCAACTGCACTGGGTGGTCGGCGACCGCGGCATCATGACACCAGAGCAGGTCGAGGCTGCCATCCGACCGAGAGATCCCCACACCATTCCTACCGCGTTGATCTGCGTCGAAAACACCCACAACAGCGGCGGCGGGTCGATCTATCCGCTCGGCACGATTGAGCGGATTCACGCGATCGCGGCGCGGCATGGAATTCCGATGCACTTGGACGGCGCGCGATTGTTCAACGCCGTGGTCGCCACGGGGGTCTCGGCCGCCGATTATGCACGACCCTTCGATACCGTTTCCGTTTGCCTTTCCAAGGGGCTCGGCGCTCCGGCCGGCTCGCTGATCATCACCAACGAGGCGGCGCTGTTGGACAAATTGCGCCGCTTCCGCCGCATGTACGGCGGCGCCATGCGGCAGGCCGGTATCCTGGCCGCCGCCGGCATCTATGCCTTAGAACACAACATCGCCCGCCTGAAGGACGACCACGACAACGCGAAGCGTCTGGCCCGCCTCCTGCAGAAGATTCCCGCCGTGACCCTGAACCCGGAGCACGTCGAGACCAACATCGTGATGTTCGACGTGATCAGCCATCGCCTGCCGCCAGCCGAAATCGTGGCGGCGTTGAAACGCGAAGGCGTCTTGATCAACGCCGTCGGTGGGACCACGTTCCGCGCGGTCACCCATTTGGACGTAAGCCCCCAGGACATCGACCGCGCCGGCGAGATTTTCGCCCGCGTCCTCGGGTCCTGACCCCGCATCGTTGACAGGCTGGTTTGACGCTCTTTAGAATGCCGACGTGATCGGACCGTTGGCCGGAGAGCGGCGAGTGATGCCGTTGGATGTCGTGTCGTTTCACCAGATCAGCCGGATCCTCGAGCTGACCGACCGTTTGGGCTTGCACCGCGAGTGGGTCGAGATTCCGCTGTCCCCCGCCAGCCCGGGCGCGGTCAGGACCTTGCCCAACGGCAAGCTGGAAATCGTGGTGGACGCCGACCAACCTTTTGATCAGTGGCTGGACAGCCTGCCAGCCCGGATCAAAGAGGTCCGAGGAATCTGACCTTCTTGCCGATCACGAGAAACCGCCACGACCCATGGACGCTGACACCGTTCCCGCTCCCCCCGACGCACCCACGCCTTTGCCGACACGGGAGGAACTCAATGCCGAGTTGGTGGACGTCCCGGAACCACCGGAGCAACCCGAATCCCCCGAACCGCTTGGTTTCGAACAGGTCGTCTCGGTCGCCCTCCGCCACGTTCGCGCAAAACGCGGCGGCGATCTGGTCGCTGTCATCTTAGTCGGCTCGGGTTCCCGGCGGGCGATCACCCCGCACAGCGATGTCGATTTGATCGCGCTGGTGAAGGGCGAGACCGATCGCCATGAACTGGTTCGGGTCGCCGATCGAGTGATCGATATCCGCTATCGCGGTTACCAGACCGTCGAGGAAGAAATCTCGTACTCGCCCCGCCTGCCGCCGCTGCTGCGCAAAGGCCGCCTTCTGTTCGAACACGAAGGCATCGGCTCCAAGCTGATCGAGAAAGCGCAGCAGCGGTTCCGTCAGGGACCGCCGCCCGCCGGCATCAACGAACAGATCCGCTTGAAGGCCGATTGCCTGCATTGGCTGGGCAAGGCGGAAGATATGGTTGATAAGCCGGCCGCCGCCCAATATCTCCTGATGATTTTCTTCGAGGACTTCGTCAGTGCGTTTTTCCGGCTGCGGGGTTTCTGGTTGACCGCTCCGGTCGACGTCGTCCGCTTTTTGACCTCCCGCGACCCGGCGATCGGCGATCTGGCAAGCCGGTTTCTGGTTGCTCCCACGCTGACAGAACGCCTAACGCTGGGCCGGCAGCTCGCCGATCTGCTCTTCAAAGACATCCCGCACCCCGCCAGGATCGACTAACAGGACGGAAACTCGCACGCCGGATGCTGTCTGCACGATCGTTCCCGTCGTTGTGTTACAATTCGCCCGATCGCTGCCGAGACGCAGCGAACCGCTTGCCTGTCGGCGTACATCGGCCTCACAGCACTCCATCCGTGACCTCCCGCCGGCTGTTCCTCGGATCGAGCACGGAGGAGAGAAAGGACGGACTATGGAACTCGGTTTCGTAGGCTTGGGCAAGATGGGTATGAACATGGTCATACGGCTGCAGCGCGACGGGCATCGCGTGGTGGTGTACGACCGAGCGACCGAATTGATCGCCCAGGCGGAGAGCCAGGGGTGCATTGGCGCCGCTTCGCTCGCCGATCTGGTCGCGAAGCTGTCGCCCCCGCGCGCGGTTTGGATCATGGTCCCGTCCGGCGCACCGACCGAGGAAACGGTCAGGGCTGTGGCAGCGCAGTTGCAAGCCGGCGACATCGTCGTCGACGGAGGAAACACCAATTTCCACGACGATGTCCGGCGCGCCGCAGAACTGAAACCGCGCGGCATTCACTACATCGATGCCGGGACGAGCGGCGGCGTCTGGGGACTCCAGCTGGGCTACTGTTTGATGATCGGCGGCGAGGAAGCGCCGGTACAGCGGCTCGCGCCCGTCTTTCAGACCCTCGCCCCGGAACGCGGTTGGGCCCGCGTCGGTGGACACGGCGCCGGCCACTACGTCAAAATGGTCCACAACGGCATCGAGTACAGCATGATGCAAGGCTATGCCGAAGGGTTCGAACTGCTGTCGAAGAGCGAATACAAACTTGACCTGGGGCAGATCGCCGAACTGTGGATGCACGGCAGCGTGATCCGCTCCTGGTTGTTGGAACTGGCCGCCGGCGTGTTGAAGGAGGATCCCCGCCTGCAACAACTCAGAGGCTACGTACAGGATTCTGGCGAAGGCCGCTGGATGGTCGAGGACGCGCTCGAGAAGGCGGTACCGGTCCCGGCATTGAGCGCCGCGCTATTCACGCGGTTCCGCTCGCGGCAGGAGGAGTCGTTCACGGAGAAGATGTTGGCCGCGTTGCGCCGCGCATTCGGCGGCCATGCAGTTCGACAATGACCGAGCCGGTCCGAAGGAGTCGCGACATGCCGCACGCGATCAAAGATCACCAGGCGGACCCCTGCATCCTGGTCATCTTCGGCGGGTCCGGCGACCTGGCCAAGCGCAAATTGATCCCGGCCCTCTACAATCTCTCGTTGGACGGGATGTTGCCTTCGAATTTCGCCGTCCTCGGACTCGGTCGCCGCAATCTGAACGACGGAGAGTTTCGGGAGAGCGCCCGTGAGGGAATCGCCAAATACTCCCGGCAGCCGCTGGTAGATCGGAAATGGGCTGACTTCGAGAAGCACCTATTTTACCTGGCCGGCTCGATCGATGACTCCGCTTCGTACGAAGCCATCAAGAATCGCATTGAACGGATTGAAACGGAACAGCACCTTCCCGGAAACCGCATCTTTTACCTGGCCGTGCCTCCCACTTCATTCGCGGCTGCCTGCGAAGGCCTCCAACAAGCCGGGCTGGTCTCCCCGCCCGACCACGTGCATCCGTTCAGTCGCGTCATCGTGGAAAAACCGATCGGGCGCGATCTGAAATCGGCCCAGGAGATCAACGCCGTCATCGGACGGGTCTTCGACGAATCCCAAATCTTTCGCATCGACCACTATTTGGGCAAAGAAACCGTCCAGAACATCATGGTACTCCGGTTCGCGAACAGCATCCTGGAGCCGCTCTGGAATCACAAATACATCGACCATGTCCAGATCACCGTCAGTGAGGCGGAAGGCGTGGGGACCCGCGCGACCTATTACGAAGAGACCGGAGCGCTGCGCGATATGGTACAGAACCATCTTCTGCAGTTGCTGTGTTTGGTCGCGATGGAGCCGCCGTACTCGCTCGACGCCGACGTGGTCCGCAACGCGCGGATCGATGTGCTCCGTTGCCTCAGACCGATCACGGGCAAAGACGTCAACCAATTTACGGTGCGCGCCCAATACAGTCCCGGGATCGTGGACGGCGTGGAAGTGCCGGGCTATCGGCGCGAGCCGGGCATCCGTCCCGATTCGACAACCGAGACCTATGTCGCGTTGAAGCTGTTTCTCGACAATTGGCGCTGGGCCGGGGTGCCGTTCTACTTGCGAACCGGCAAGGCCATGGCCAAGCGGGCCAGCGAAGTGGCCGTGCAGTTCAAGGACATCCCCCAGATCCTGTTCAATGCGAACCCGGCCTCCCCTCAGCCGCCGAATGTGCTTGCGCTCCGTATTCAGCCCGAGGAGGGCATGTCCCTGCGGATGATTTCCAAGGTACCGGGCACGAAGGCGCAAACCCACCCGGTCGAACTCAACTTCAAGTACGGCGACGCGTTCGGCTCGCCGTCGCCCGAAGCCTACGAGCGGCTCCTCCTGGATGTTATGGCCGGGGACGCCTCCCTCTTCATGCGGCGTGACGCGGTCGAAGCCTCATGGGCTTGGATTACGCCGATCCTCGAAGGATGGCAGACCCATGGCACCAAATGGCTGCCGGAATATCCGGCGGGAAGCTGGGGCCCTGTCGAAGCCGATCGCCTGATTCAGAACGATGGGCGAATGTGGCGGATGCTGTGAGCGAGAAGCGAAAGCCGAGCGTCGAAGGATCTCACCCCTTCGCCTCGGGCTGCAGCTTCTCCAGTTCCCGCCACAGCACCCGGCAACCGCCGCAACCGAGCCGCTGGCCCCCCACCAGTACCAGTATCCCGCCCAACCTGTTCGACCATTCGATCGAGCTCATGATCGTTCCGCCCCGGATCGCCGCGCGGGGGCTCATCACCGCCCATTATGGATCACGACCCGCCGAACCGTGCCGCCAACACCCTGTCGTACAGCAGCGTCGCCAGAAGCCGGTACCCGTCCGTCGTCAGATGAAGTCCGTCATTGGAATATCGCTCGGCCAGCAGCCCTGTCTCGGGCTCGCTCGTGGCGGTGAACAAGTCCACGAGGGGCAGACGCTTGGATGCGGCATAGTCGTGGATCAAGTGATTTAGCGTCAGGCGCCGGGCGATGTGTTCGTCCAACCACCGCTCTTCCTCCGCGCCGCCGAACCCGCCGACGAGGCGAAGCGACGGTACAGTGACCAAAACCGGCTGCACATCGGCCGCGAGGGCCGATTCGTACATTTTTACCAAATTCCGCATGATCGCGGCCGGCGGCGCGTTCCACCCGAGGTCGTTGGTGCCCCCCAGAATCACCACGACCGCCGGTCGGTGATCCAGTACGTCGCGGCGGAACCGCATAACCATTTCCCCAGTCAACTCCCCGCAGACACCGCTGACCGCTACGCGCGCGGCCGTTCCGAGACGCTTCTGCAAAAAGGCGCCGTACGGCGTCTCGAGGCCGGTCGGATTGTCCAGAGTCGGAGCTTGAAACCCGGCCGTGAGGCTGTCACCGAAACAGATGACGAGCGGAGCGGAATCGGAACCTGACATGCCGGCCTCGATCTTCTCCTGTCTAGCCGCGCGTATCACTCAGCGACACCGCACAGCCACTGTCAATGCTGATCACTTGGGGAGGCGCCTCGATTCTATCCTCGAAGCGATCGGCCCAGCAACGCCAATCGGCACACCAGAGCCGCATATTTCGGAGCGGGGATTTTCTTGACGAACCGGATGCTTAGAGGTACGAGTATCCCGTATGACCGACCTGAAGGCCACACCGCATATCGTGACCGCAGCGGCGGCCAAAGAAACCGCCGATCCGGAGGTGACTTCCGTCAAGCAACTGCTGAAACTGCTCGATAAGACATCGAAATCGACTCGCACGTACGGCTTCGGCAACCCCGTTGCGCAGAAGTTCTTCCAGCAGTTTTACCAGGACCTCACGACTCATCTGGGCACCTATGCCTCGCTCGGCTTTCTCGTCCAGCGCTCGGAACTGCAGTTCAGGGGGGAAGTGGTCTATCAAACCGACTCCTCTGGGGAAAATCTGGCGTTCAAGCTCTATGCGGACGGCATCCGTGAACTGACTTTCCATGACGGCTTGACACAGGAGGATTTGACCTTTTTCCTGGAGGCCCTGTGGGGCGACACTGACCCGTCGCAACACGACGACGATGATATCGTGACCCGCTTGTGGACGAAGAATCTTTCCACCATCACGTTCGTCACCGCGGAAGAGATCATCAAGGTCTCCGGCGCTGGCGACGTCCTCGCCCTGCAGAACGAAGGAGCCATGAACGCCCCGGTCTCCTCCCTCCGCGACATGATCGACAAGGAGAAAGCCGCCCGGGCTCAAGAGGGAGCGAGCGCATCAGCCGGAGCCTCGCGGTTTCAATCGGGCCTGGTCGGTTACGAAGTCTCTGAAGCGGAATTGGTCGCCCTCGCCAAGGAGGTCGAGGCCGAATCCGCGCGCGACAGCGTCACCTATGTGCTGGACATGCTCCTGGTGATCTTGGCCTCGGAGCACTCTCCGATGCTGCTGACCAAACTCTTCGGCGTGTTCGACACTGTCCTGGAGACCCTGACGAAGCAGGGCCGCTGGACCGCTCTCAATCGCGTGCTGGATTTGCTTCAACAGACTGGGAGCGCGCGCGCCGGATTGTCGGACGACCACCGCCAACAATTGGCGGCGTTGTTGGACTCGCCCAATAAGCCGGAACGCCTCAAGTTGATCGAGCTCCACCTCAACAAGACTCAGCAGGCGGCCACCGACGGCCTCCTGCCCCTCCTGCTGCGCCTGAACGCTAGGGCGGTTCCCGCCTTGTGCATGCTGCTGGCGAATCTGGAATCGCCCAGCCATCAGGCCATCGTCTGCGAGGCGTTGTTCGCCGTGGCGAAGGACACGCCGGAGATCCTCGCGCGCAGCCTGTCCGACAAGCGAGCGCCCTACGTGCGCAATCTGCTGTCCATCATCGCGCGATGGAACAATCCCAAACTGGCGGACGCGGTCGAACGGCTGGTCCGGTATCCCGACGCACAAATCCGCAAGGAGGTCGTGCGGACCATCGGCATTCTCCGCCCGAGCGGAAACGGCGCCAAACTGGTCTCGTTCCTGAACGACGCGGACGAACCGGTGCGGCTGGCAGCGCTGAAGTTGCTCATGAACGGGCAGTACACCGCGCCGTTCGCGGCCTGGTCGGCAATTCTCTCCGCGGAAGAGTTCCACGACCGACCGCCGGCGGAGAAGCGGGCCATTTACCACGCGGTGCGACAAACCGCCGGGGACGAAGCCGTGCCGTACTGGCAGAGTCTCTTTACGGAATGGTCCTGGACCAATCGTAAGAACAAGGAAGAGTCCGCGATCATGGCGGCGGAGGCGCTAGGGAAACTGGGAACGCCCGCCGCCCTCGCCGCCCTGGAGATCGGACAGAGGAAAGGCAGCTCGGCCGTCCGGCAGGCTTGTGCGACGGCCCTGACCTTGGCGACCAAACATCAGAAGGCCAGAAACGAAGGACGGCTCCCGTGAGCGATCACAACACTCCCTCTTCGCAAGCCCCTCAGATCGATGAACACCTCCAGCCGATCCTTACGCATGAAAAGTCCTTGACGAGCAAGATCGCCAAGGGATCGGAAGCAGGCGACATCGTCGATCAGCAGCTAATCATGTTGGGAACGCAACTGGTCATTCAGTTGAACGTCCTCATCAAGACTTCGCGCATCCACGGGCGCACCAATTCGGCGTTGGACAAGCCGGTGGACGCGTTGCTGACGCTGATCAAGACCCTGGCCCACGATCGACCGGTTGTCCTCCGCTTGCAGAACGATTTTTTGTTCCTCGGAGAAAGCCACCTCAAAGTCAATTCCCAACAATTGGCCGTCTTCACCAGCATCATCGACAGCTTCAATGCGTGGAAGATCGGGGCCATTTCGTTCTCGAACAGTGTGGATTCCAAAGACCTTCGCGAGTTCGCACACCTGTTCGTGAGTCTCGATCCTGAAACCACGTCGCTCGAAGAGCTTCGGAAAGAGCTGAAGGCGTTGAACGTTCAAGGCATCGAACTGGAAGCTCCGCGCGCCCTCAGGCTCAAGGGCGGGGCTTCTTCAACTGCCGGAGAGAAGGACGCCGCGGAGGGCCATCGCCGAGCCAAGACCGCTGCAAAAAACGGCTACGTGAGAGCGGCCGGAGCGGTGGGGAACCTGGTACAGAATGCCAAGGAGGGCGGCACGATCAGTTTTAAACAGGCCAAGCGCGCGATTCAAAACATCGTTGATCTCATGATGCAGGACGAATCCACGTTGCTGGGTCTGACCACGCTGCGGTGCCATGACCAATACACCCACAACCATTCGGTCAATGTCGCGATCCTCTCCATCGCATTGGGCAATCGCGCGGGTTACCCGAAAGTGGAACTAGCCGATCTGGGCCTGGCGGCGTTGTTTCACGACATGGGCAAATCCACGATTCCCATGGAGGTACTGAACAAGCCAAGCGAGTTCACGGAAGAAGAATGGGTCGCGATGCGGAACCATCCCATCGAAGGTGTGCTTAGCCTCACCAAGCTGCGCGGAATCACCAACCTTCCCGGCCGCATGGCAGCGGCGGCGTTCGAGCATCACATGAACTACGACTTTTCCGGCTATCCGAAGCTCACCGTGCCCTGGAAACTGTCCCTCACCGGCCGCATCCTGATGATCGCCGACTGTTATGACGCGATGACGTCGTCCCGCGTCTACCGGCGGGAGCCGCTGACCCCGGCCAAAGTTCTCAAGCTCATGTTTGCGAAAAGCGGCACGTCGTTTGATCCGACGCTCCTGAAACTGTTCGTCAACTGCGTCGGAATCGTGCCGATCGGGAGTCTCGTCATGCTCGACACCGACGAACTGGCCGTCGTGTTGCGGCCCGCGCAGAGCAAGGAATACGAAGAACGGCCCTACGTGAAAGTGATCGCCGACCCCGCCGGCGAGCCGGTTGAAGACGGTCCCGAATACGATCTGACCGAAAAGAACGAGGCGGGTGACTACGCGCACAGCATCGTGCGCCTGGTGGACAACGCCGAACACAAGTTCGACACCAGCCGATATTTCGTGTAGCCCACGTTCCCGGTTCCACCGCCGCGTTGCCGGCCGCTGTCCCCTCGCATTCCCTGCAACCGCCGGGTACGGTTCACCGCTTGGCCTCTGGCGGCGGCCAATCCATCTCCGCTTCCCTGCCGCAGTAGAAGCAGGACACCCGGTAGCGGGCCTTCCGCCTCGGGTTGGGCATAGAGGTGAACACCACGGGCGTATCATCGAAAGGACAAACCGGCTGCTGATGCAAGAGGTGCTCATCCGCCATCAACAGCAACGCCGCCTCGTCCCACGGAGGCAGAAGCTGTTCCTGTCCGGTGATCCGCTCCTGCCAACCGCAACGGCGGCAACAGGCCTCGAACGTCTTCACACGATCATGAAGGCGGGACATATCCGCCACCTCGACCGGCCCCTCACACCCGGTCCGGCCGCAGGGTATGGGCTCGCGCTGAAGCGCCTTCACGAAACGCTGATGGGGCATCTGGTCGTCGGACGACATACAATCCAGTTCACAGTCCCGGCGCAGATGTGCCAAGGGCGGCCGCGCTTCACGCGGAGCTTTTTGACCGGGCATGCCAACCGGTCGGCTCCTTCTTCTCAGTTCCCTCCGCCGCTTGACAGGCCCGGCGGCCGCAGCTATTCTGCCACAGTTTTACGCGTGAGCTTACCATGGATTCCTGTCACAAGGAGCAACGCACATGAACATTCGGCGGAATCGTCTGATGCAGTCGGCCGAAACGGTCGTCTTGACCCTCGCACTCTGGGCGACGACTTCCTCGTTCGCGTCGGCGGCGGATTTCAAGATGGGGGTGGTGGATCCACAGGCTGTGCTGGAAAAATCCAAAGCCGGTAAGCGTGCGTTGGACGGGTTACGGGAATACGTCTCCACCCGCCAAAAGTTGCTCGCCAGCGACGAGGAGGAACTGCGCAACATCGAGAAACAGCTCAAGGACCAGGAAGCCACCCTGAGCGAAGCGGCGAAGAAAGAAAAGCAGGAAAAGTTCCGCAACAAGGTGCAGGATTACCAGAAACGCGCGCAACAGTTCAATCAAGAGCTGCAGGTCAAGCAGAAAGAGTTGATCGACGAGTACATGAAGAAGATCAGCGCGGCGACCCAGACAGTAGCAGAGAAAGGCGGCTACTCCATCGTCGTCGATAAGGGCAGCGAGCAGACCGTCAAAATCGTCATTTACAACAAGGACACCATCGATCTCACCGATCAGGTCATCAAAGAATTCGACCGCCAGAACAAGTGACCTTCCGCGCGCTTATCCGAACACGTCGCGCCTGACGGCCTCCGCCAGGCGATCAAACTCCGCATGGTCGTCCGAGGTCGATCGGACGAGCAGTTCCACCCGATCCGGCCCGCTGACTCCCAGCCCGAGTTCAGTCCCTCGCCTGAGTTGCCGTTGGTCCCAGATCCGTTTCCCCTGCAACTTCGGCCATGCCCCGAACGCGCGGATCAGCGCGATCGCGACCGCATCCAATGCCAGACGATCCCCACTCAGCAACAACAGATCGGCCGGCGCGGCCGTGCCGCTGGTCGGTCCTCCTGCGATCATGATCGTCGTGCCATCGGCGATATTGAGATGCGGATGCACGCCCAGATTGAGTTCGACGATCCGTTCATGCCAATCGCCAGACAAGAACGCCAGGGAAGGCCGATACCGGGGATGGGTGATCCCCACCAAATTTTTCAGACAACAGGAATACTCGGCGAATCGATGAGTCTTGACGACGGGGACATTGATGAACACGTCGGCGTCATAGACGGATTTCGACAGATAGTAGCGTGGCAACGACCGAGCGCCGGCCGGTTCAAGCCTGACCCAGGGCCCCTCATCCAGCGAGAGCACTCGCGCACCGGCTTGTTCCGCAGCCACCCGGATGCCGGTGGCGTCGAGATTGCGCGGCGTAGGGAACCGGATGAGTCCGGAGCTGTCCGCCACAATGACCTCGGCGGCGCCGCTCCGCTTGACCGCCCGGACAACCGCTGCGACGACCTGCGGATTAGTCGTTGTCGGCGGAGGCCGGTCGTTGACAACATTCGGTTTGATGAGCACCCGCTTGCCTTCTAGGGCCAGCGCGTCGAGCCCGCCAATCAGCTCCAGGCCAGCCTGCAGCATGGCGGCCGGGTCCTTGCCGTGCACCATCGCCACCACAGCGTTGCCGTTGCGCGTGAAGGGATTGGCCGGAAGCGATTTGGGCGGAACCGGGTCGCCGGCCGGCTCGAACAAAAGACTCCCCAGCACGGAACGCGGCGCCAGGGCGAGCGCGGGCCAGACGCTCAGCCCAAGCCCGAGCCGATTGAACAGCTCGCGGCGCGTGGTGTTCATACCTCAGACGCCTCAGACGCCGCTCCCCTGCTCCATCGGATAGCCGGCGTTGCGCCAGGCTCGGATTCCACCGTCCATCGACACGACATTGGCATATCCCATACGGCGGAGATTGTCGGCAGCCAGAGCGGATCGGAACCCTCCACCGCAGTACAAGATGATCTCAGCCTGTTTGTCGGGAATCACCGTCTCAACGTCGCGTTCGATGACGCCGTGGCCCAGGTGTCTGGCCCCCTGGCGTGGTCTTTGGCGAATTCATGGTCTTCCCGCACATCGAGAAAGTGAAACGTCTCCCCGCGATCGAACTTGGCTTTTACCTCCGCGACCGTGCACACTTTGATGCACCGCTTGGCCGCTTCGACCAGTTTCAGAAAGCCGGGATTGTGCTTCATCGTGCCTCCTTAAAACAACGCCGTCTGCTCGGCTCCAGGACGCCTAAAGGTGGGCGGAACCGGCTCGTCAGAATCACCGGGAAATCCGGTTTTCCGCCGGCTGATTTCAAACAATTGTTCAATCATCCGCCAATAGGGGCCGCTTCCCTCGTGCCGCGAGAAAAAGTCGCTCTCGCTCAACTTGCCTGCCCGCACCTCGCGGATTCTGTGGATGATGGTTCCAATCCGGTCGGGAAACACCGCCGCCATGCGTTCCAGAAAGACCGGTTCCACATTGCCGGACAAACGGAGCATCACCGACATAGCTTCTCGGGCGCCGGCTTGTTTGGCTCGGGTCAGCAACTCCGGAATGTCATCGTCGTTGAGTCCCGGGATAATCGGCGAAATGGAAATCCCGGCAGGAATGCCCGCCTCGCTCAACGCCCGGAGCGTCTCGAATCGCCGGCTGCTGGAAGGCGCCTGCGGCTCGACTCTTCGGGCGACCGAATCGTCGGCAAAGGGAATGCTGAGGTAAACACGGACCCAGGCTTCACGGCTCAGCCTGCCGAGCACGTCGAGGTCGCGCAACACCAGGGCGCCTTTCGTGATGATGCCGACCGGATTGCGGTACTCAGCGCAGACCTCCAGGCAGGCCCGCGTGAGCCTGTAGGTTGCCTCCAGCGGTTGGTAGCAGTCGGTGTTGCCTGAAAAGACAATCAGCTCGCCTTTCCACGACGGTTTGTCGAAGGCCCGCCGCAACAACGCCGGTGCGTTCTGCTTGACGATGATTTTCGACTCGAAATCGGTGCCGGCGCCGAAACCCCAGTATTCATGCGTAGGCCGCGCGTAGCAGTAGGCGCAGGCGTGAAAACAGCCGCGATAGGGATTCAGGCTCCAGCGAAAGGGCAAGTCCGGACTGTCGTTACGACTCAGGATCTCCCGCGCGGCGTCCTCGAACACCTGCAACCGCACTTGCGGCGGAGGCTCCAGGAACTCGCGATGCTCGGACTCGAATGGATTCGGCGGATTGGAGACCAGACGCATGACGCCTATGCTCACTCCCTTCTCACCGTCTTGTCAACGTGGACCAGGGACCGCCTTGTCTTCTTGAAAATGGACGCACGGCCGGAGGCCCGCGGACGAAGGACGGAGCAGCACCCGGCACCGCTCCCCTTGTCCTGCCCCCTCGCCTCCCGGCCAGTCGTGATGTTTATTCTGCAGAGTCAGCCTTGCATCCTCGCTGCTCTCTGAATTGACTAACCCCGGACCCGATGCTAGATTCCAGCACCGCCCGACCACTGGGATGGAAAAACCATGTACGACCTCCGCTACTTGAGAGAACACCTGGACCGCGTGCGCGCGCAACTGGGGCTGCGCGGGGCCGATGTCGCATGGGACGACCTGCGCAAGCTGATCGAGGAGCGCCGCTCCCTGTTGAGCCAAGTCGAACAACTCCGGCACCAGCTCAGGAAAGGGTCCGATGAAGTGGCCCGTTTGAAGCGCGAGAAACAACCGGCAGACGACGCGACGGCGGCTATGAAAACCCTCGGCGACCGCATCAAGGAGATGGAAGATTGGTTGCAAGCCGTTGAAACGCGATTGGCGGATCTCGCCCTCCGCATTCCAAACATGCCCCACGAGTCCGTGCCGGTGGGAACGGACTCCGCGCAAAACGTCGAGGTCCGTCGCTGGGGCTCTCCGCCTGCCATCCCGGGCACGCCGAAGGCGCATTGGGAGATCGGCGAGGCGCTCGGGATCCTGGATTTCAACCGGGCCGCCAAAATCGCCGGCGCGCGCTTCGCCGTGCTCTTGGGACTGGGAGCGAAACTTGAACGGGCGCTCATTGCCTACATGCTGGATTTGCACACGACCCGACACGGATACCGCGAGGTATTGCCGCCGCTGCTGGTCAATCGGGCCACCATGATGGGGACAGGGCAATTGCCGAAATTCGAAGATGACTTGTTTCGCCTGCGCGACGACGATCTCTTTTTGATCCCGACCGCCGAGGTACCCATCACCAACCTTCACCGGGAAGAAGTGTTGGACGAAGAGGCCCTGCCGCTTCGTTACACGGCGTATACACCGTGTTTTCGCCGCGAAGCCGGCTCATATGGGAAGGACACGCGCGGCCTGATTCGACAGCACCAATTCAATAAAGTGGAATTGGTGGTCTTCACGAAGCCGGAGGCCTCGTACGAGGAACTGGAACGCTTAACCCGGAACGCCGAGGCAGTGCTGCAAGGGTTAGGACTGCATTACCGGGTGGTGGCCCTTTGCACCGGAGATTTAGGCTTCTCCGCCGCCAAGACGTACGATCTCGAAGTCTGGCTGCCCTCGCAGGGACTCTTCCGGGAAATTTCCTCCTGCAGCAACTTCGAAGCGTTCCAAGCTCGACGGGCCAACATCCGATTCCGCAGCCAGAAGGCCAAGAAGGACGCCAGGACGGACTTTGTACACACCTTGAACGGTTCGGGGTTGGCTGTAGGTCGGACAGTGGTGGCGATTCTGGAAAACTATCAGCAACCGGATGGCTCGGTACTGATCCCCGAGGCCTTGCGTTCTTATATGGGGGGAGTGGAGCGGATCACAGCGGAAGAAAACCGGCAACCTGAAATGTGAAAAACCGGCGGGCCTGATCGGGTCGCGCTACATCGCGTGGTGCTCTGGGCCAAGCAAGCAGGACGAGCAAAGAGTCCAGATTCTGTAAGGAGCGTGTCCGGTCGCCACGATTAATCTGGATGGCTCGCGGTTAGGTCAAGCTGAGTAGGGAGGGGTGACGGAGTGGCCGAACGTGCCGGTCTTGAAAACCGGAGTCCGGGCAACTGGACCGTGGGTTCGAATCCCACCCCCTCCGCCAAGATGCGAAGAGGAGGCGCATGAAAGCAAAACTTGAACTATTGAATCCAACCATCAGATTTATTTTCTGAATCATATTATCAGATCTTCTTGAATGAACACCGCCTTCTTGCCTGCTGCCTCCTAGGGCAACTACTATCTTGTACCGAGAGAGACCCATCTGATTTACTGACGAAGGGTGAAGGTGCCTGCTTTGGCTGTGCCCACCCAAGGCAGCAAGACGTCTCTACTTCCTCCTGGAGAGACGTGCCTTCACCCGGCACTTATCATCCGCTTACTGTTAGCCATTGCACTGCGATACACAGTCGCACTGCCAGGAAGGCCGCTTTGTGACAATGCGCCCAGAGTGTCCTCTCCAGAAAAACTGAGCGACCAGGCACCAACATCCCAGGTTCAATTAAAAGTCGAAAGAAGACCAGTTTTTTGTCGTGTTAAAGCGGTTCGCCCTGATCACCCAGCCTCTGCGTCTTTTCCTCCTTGCCTGTGACCTGTCGTCATCCGCCCACTGCCACGGCTCATGCTCCGCTAACCGCCTTTATCTCTGAATGCCTGATCGCCCCTCCCGCTTGGTAGGGGACGGTCCTTCGTTCGTACAGGCAGGCCTACATCAACGGTATTTTCAACGCGTTCACCATCGGCCTATGGTGGTCCACACAAGTTTCGCATCGCGCAGAAGATCACCGGCTCAGCCGCTTGTGCAAGATCGCTGTGAAACGGTCAACTCCTTCATGACGGGGAGAACGGGAGATGCAGAAACAAATCGGCAAAATCGGCGCGATCCGCAGAGAACTGCGCGGCAAGGCCTGCCCGTTCTGCGGCGGGCAGAAATATCAACTGGTGTTGCGATGCAACCTTGCGCCGGAGTCCGGGGGTCTTTTCGCACGCTGCAGCCGCTGCCACAGGCCTAAAGAGCTAGACGAGGATCTCGGACGCATTCTTTGGATGTGAGTCAGGGCATCCCCGCACCAATGGCTCCTGACAGATAAGCAAGAAACACGAGGGAAAGGACGTATGCTCTGGACGGGAGGACGCAGATCAAGAAAACAACTGGCCCGCCAAAAGTTGATAGCCCTGCAGATGATGACGCTCAGCGGGGTGGTGCGCCCAGCCGACGTGGAGCTCCGCCACTCCGCACGCCCCAGCCGGCTCTTCACATCCTCTTCTGAATCTGTGAATCCCTCGACCTTGAAGCTGTCCACTGTCCCGGAACAAGACCGAAGCCGGCTCATTCGACAGCCCACGGCAGTAGTTCCCGAGAAAGTACGGTTCAGAACCAACCGACTTTTTCAGCTTCATAGAATTCTTTCCGGCTTCCAATGGGGAACAGAGCGGACCTGATCGCTTCTCAGCCGGATGCCCTCGCGGAGTCTCTCTTGAACCCGCACTGTTCGACCATCGAAGCGGCAGACTGATCCGTCATTCTGCGCCTCGATTCCTTCCGCACGATAACGCCCTTGTGCGTCGCTGTTTTCCTGGGTTAAGATCGCCAGTCATTGCCGTCCGTCCCGAGTTCGGACAGAACGAATCCGATGCAACAGGCTGTCACCGAAGGACCACAACCAAGCGTCCCGACACGACGATGCGGAGAGGTGGCCGAGTGGCCGAAGGCAACGGTTTGCTAAACCGTCACAGGGCCAAAAGCTCTGTCGCGGGTTCAAATCCCGCCCTCTCCGCCACACCGTGCCTAATTCGACCGGCGGCCAAGCAATTTATTTTCACTGATCAAATAAATACCTTTTGCCAAGTCGTGCAAAAACGGCCGTTGTTCTGATCTGCCGGTTGATTTTTGACATCTGATCTTGTAAACAGAAAGCCCCTCTAAGCAGAATAGCGCTCACGTGCCGAGGTAGCTCAGTTGGCAGAGCACAGCCCTGAAAAGGCTGGTGTCGACAGTTCGATTCTGTCCCTCGGCACCACAACTCTTCACAGTCTCCAGAAGTCCCGCGCTTGGAGCAGGCGATGCGAAACGAGAACCTCCAGCACCATTTCGGTTCTTCTGTGACTAGCTTTCCATAAGAGAGAGCAGCGACTTCATCACGGTTCTTTCCGTCTTTCTCCGCCGGCATGATCACTGGCAGCCCCCTGTAGAGAACCTTCTCCTACTAAGCCAAAGAAACTGGCTCGGACCCGCCGGGACCTGCACCAAACACTTTTCGGGCGCGAGAAGGCAAGAGGCCACATGAAGCATCTCCTGATCACCGGTCGGCCAGGCGTGGGAAAGACCACGCTGATTCGAACCATTGTGCGCCAGTTGCGGGACGTTCAGCCAGCCGGTTTCTACACGGAGGAGATTCGCGCACAGGGAGTCCGGAAAGGATTCCGGCTCATCACCCTCGATGGCCGGCAGCAGGTCCTTTCCCACATCGACCTCCGTGGTCCTTGTCGAGTGTCACGCTATGGGGTGGATGTCGCCGGGTTCGAGCGGCTCTTGGAGCAACTGGACTTGCGCCATGTGTCATCGCCGGTGATCATCATCGACGAGATCGGGAAAATGGAATGCTTCTCAACACGCTTCAAAGAAGAAGTGCTCGCGCTCCTTGATTCGTCGAAGATCGTGATCGCGACCATCGCCCTCAAAGGAAATGAATTTATCGAACGGATCAAGCAACGGAATGACTGCCGTCTGGTGATGGTGACCGAGGGGAACAGAGACCAGCTCGCGGGGACACTCGCCGCGGAGGTTCTTCACGCCCTGAAGGGAAAGAAGGAAGTCGGGCAAGGATAGACCGGTCGAATACTCGCGCGAGATTCACACAGGCGGCGATCCGACAGCGCCGGGCTGGGGATCGTCCCGGGGCCGGCTATGGCATACCGCATGCGCTTGCGAGCTACTAAAGTTGTGAGCCGCGGGATGATTCGCGCGCCTTTTTCCGCGCCGTAGCCGAGTCGGCATCCACATCGCCTCCAGGCATCGCAACCCATCGCCGGTGCGGAAGGCGCCTACTTCCGCCTGGCCGACCGGATCTTCGAGGATTGGACAGGAAACGGACAGAGCCGGTTGAGAGGACAGGCGGCGCAGTCCGGCTTGCGGGCCAGGCACACGGCCCGCCCGTGAGCTTGGAGCAAGTGGCAAAACCGAACCTTGAGCGGGTCGGGCACGATGGGATTCAGATCACCTTCGATCTTGTCGGGATTGGTCTCTTTGGTCAAGCCGAGCCGCTGCGCCAGCCGCCCGACGTGCGTGTCCACGCCGATCGCCGGCCGACCGAACGCGTTGCCCAGCACAATATTCGCGGTTTTTCTTCCGACCCCCGGCAGGCTGACCAGATCCTCCAACCGATCCGGCACCGCGCCCTGGAACCGCTCCACGAGCGCGGCGCAACACTCCTGGATGGCTTTGGCTTTGTTCCGATAGAACCCGGTGCTTCGGATCTCCGCCTCAAGCGTCGCGCGCGGAATCCGGGCCCACTCCTCGGCGCGCCGGTATTTGGGAAACAGCGTGGCCGTCACCTGATTGACCCGCTCATCGGTGCATTGCGCCGCAAGGATCAATGCGATCAGCAACTCCAGCGGCGTCGTGAAGTTCAGCGCCAGTTTGCTGTCGGGATAGGTGCGGTCCAAAATGCGCACGATCTTCCGAACACGGAGCCTTCGTTCCTTCGGCGTCTCCGTCGCGACTGTTTGGGGTGTAAGCCGTGTCATAGTTCACCTCGTGCTTCACGCCATCGTTCGTTTGAGCAGCGGTTTCAGCTCGTGTAGCGACCGCGTGTTCAGCACGTCCTTCTTCTCCAGCCAGCCGCGGCGGGCCTGGCCGACACCAAAGCGGAGATTGTCGAAGTCGAGCACGCTGTGGGCGTCCGTGTTGATGCTCAGCAGCACGCCCACCTCTTTCGCCATCTGACAGTGCGTGTCGATGAGATCCAGCCGCTCGGGGTGGCAGTTCACCTCCAGAAAACAGCCGCGCTCCTTGGCGTGCCGGATCACGCGCTCCATGTCCACCTCGTAAGGCGCACGCTCATCGATAAGCCGGCCGCTCGGGTGCGCGAGGAGCGTGAAGTACGGACGATCCATGGCCCGGAGGATCCGTGCGGTTTGCTGCTCACGCGAGAGTTCGAAATGATCGTGGACTGCGCCGACGACGAGGTCGAGCTTGCCGAGGACGTCGTCCGGCAGGTCCAGGTCGCCGTCTTGGAGGATGTCCACCTCAATCCCCTTGAGCAACGTGATCCCGGCCAGCTCTTCGTTCAGCTTGTCAATCTGCTCCATGTGTGCCAGCAGCCGCGGGACATCGAGACCCTTGGCGACGCCGAGATGCTTGGAGTGATCGGTGATCGCGATGTACTCGAGCCCCCGCTTCTTGGCCGCGAGCGCCATCTCCCTCAAGGTATTACGGCCATCAGTAGCTTTCGTGTGGACATGTAAATCGCCCCGCACATCGTCCACGGTCACCAGCTTCGGGAGGCGCTTCGCCTGCGCGGCCTCGATCTCGCCGCGATTCTCGCGCAGCTCAGGCGGGATCCACGGCAATCCCACGGCGGCGTACACCGACTCTTCGGTCTCGCCGGCGATACGCCGCTCGCCCTTGAAGACACCGTACTCGTTGATCTTAAGCCCCCGCTGCACGCCCAATTGGCGCAGCGCGACATTGTGCGCCTTGCTCCCGGTGAAGTACTGGAGTGCGGCCCCATAGCTTTCCTCGGCCACAACCCGGACATCCACTTGCAGCTTGCACTTCAGTCGCACGCTGGATTTCGTCGTCCCATGCGCGATCACCTCGGCGACTTCATCGTAAGCCACGAACCGGTCCATCACCGGACTGCCCGAAACAGCAGTCACCAGGATGTCCAGATCGCCGATCGTCTCCCGTCCACGGCGGTAGGAGCCGGCGGGAATGACCTGTTTGACCCCGGGGACTTGTTTCAAATACGCGACCAGCGGCTCGGCGTACTGCACGGCGATGGCCAGCTTGAATCGCGTTTCCGCGCCGACTTTCTCCTCCAACGCCTTGAGAAGGTGTTGCTCGGTTTTCTCGCCGAATCCGGGTAGACTCCGGATACGCCCGTCGCGGGCCGCTTCCCGCAATGCCTCCAGCGAGTCGATGCCGAGCTCGCGATGCAACGCCATTGCCCGCTTGGGACCGAGTCCCGGCACATGCATCAACTCGATCACGCCCTTCGGGATGCCTTTCTGGTACTCCTCCAGAACGGCCTCAGGCCCGTGCTCGACCACCTCCCGGATCTTACCGGCCAAATCCTTGCCGATGCCTGGCAGGCCCGTCAGATCCTCGTTCGCCGCCACCATTTCGCTCACTTCCCGGCTCAGGTCGCGGAGCGTCCGGGCGGCGTTGCGGTAGGCTCGGACGCGAAACACGTTCGCGCCCTGGATCTCCAGCCGATCCGCGATCTCATCGAAGACTGAGGCGATGTCCGCGTTATGGATAGGCATGGGCTACGGGACTTCTAGGACGATCTTGCCCACATTCTCATTCGCTTCCATCCGGCGATGGGCGTCCGCGACGGCCTCCCAGGGGAAGACGGAATCAATGACGGGCCGGATCACACCCGCCTCCAGCAACGGCAGCCAACGCATCCGGAACCGCCGGACAATCTCAGCTTTCTCTTCCGGCGCGCGACTCCGCATGACCAAGCCGGTAACCGTCACACGGCGGCTCATCAGCGTCCAGAGATCGGCGGAGACCGTCCCACCACCGAGCAGCCCATAAACGACTAGCCGTCCGCCTTCCCGGAGGCAGCGGAAGTTGCGCTCCCAATAGGCCGCGCCTACCGGATCAGCGATCAGGTCCACCCCCCGTTTGCGGGTGACTTCCTCAACCCAACTCGCAAAGTCTTTTTCCTTATAAAGACATCCCGCCTCCGCGCCCAGCTCGAGCACAGCCTTGATCTTCCGTTCCGTGCCGGCTGTAACGAGCACCCTCGTCCTGACCTGTCTGGCCATCTGCACCGCAGCCGTCCCGACACCGCTCGCCGCCGCATGGATCAGCACGGCCTCACCGGCCTGAAGCCGACCCGCCGCGAACAGTACCTCCTGGGCCGTGAAGAACGCCTCCGGCACCGCTGCCGCCTGCACGAAGCTCCAGCGAGCTGGAATCGGCAGCGCCAGCCGATGATCCACGACCGCCTTGTCAGCATACCCACCGCCCGCCACAAGCGCGAACACGCGGTCGCGCGGTGCCACCCCCGCGACACCAGGTCCGAGGGCTTCGACCTCCCCGGCCACCTCCAACCCGAGGATCTCGGACTCGCCAGGCGGCGACGGATAGCGCCCGCGTCGTTGCAGCAGATCGGCACGATTGATCCCAGCCGCCCGGACACGGATCAGAATCTGTCCCGGCCCCGGCTCTGGATCGGGAACCTCCGCGAACGTGAGGACCTCAGGCCCACCTGGCTTGTCAACGAGAATGGCTTTCATCCCATCACTCGCTTGCCGACATGCGTCATAGCCGCTCGTGGTGAAATCAACGGATGGCAGGTAGCTCCATCAACTCGCAACCGATAGCCGACAGCAAGTCTCTCCGAACCACTGGCCGCCCTCTCTGTCATTTCCGGCTCTCTGCTATTGGCTATCCGCAGTCGCTCCCGTTCCCTCGCTGCTCGTGACCAGCAACCCCTTTCTGGCGATAACGGACAAAGCGTTGCTAAAGAATTCAGTCCCGAACAGTCCTAGCATAATTCCCTGCCAGCCTATTTTCTACACTCAGCACTCACGACCTCTTTTTCAGCCACGCCTACCCCATCATCGTTCCCGCCTGCTCAGAGCAACAAAGAAAAGAGGGGAACGGTTCCTCACACCGTTCCCCTTCACCCGTGACTCTTCGCGTCATCGTCCACGCATTATCCCGGTCTTAGTCCTTGCAAAGATCGTGTCCTTGCTTTATCTAAGGCACGCGCCAGCAACATGACCAACTGGTTTTCCGTGCTTAGCCGGCAATCCTTGATGGCATGACTCCATGAACGATTCCGACTGCGTGGAGTTCCTCCAATGGGCTCTGCCTAGGCTCCACCTCCGCTGGCCGGGATACCGAAAGGTTCGAAGACAAGTCTGCAAGCGGATCGATCGCCGCCTGAAGGAGCTCAATCTGCCCCGTGCGGCTGCCTATCGCGCTTATTTGGACGATCATCCGCCGGAGTGGTCCGTTCTGGATTCGCTGTGCTGGATTCCGCTCTCGCGCTTTTACCGCGACAAGAGAGTCTTCCAGACTCTGGAGCGAGAGGTCCTGCCGCAACTCGCACAGGACGCCCTGGCTGATGGCAGGCATGAACTGCGCTGCTGGAGTATCGGTTGCGCCTCTGGAGAGGAGCCGTATACGCTCGCCATTCTTTGGAAGACGGCTCTTGAACCTCGGTTTCCAGCCCTTGGGCTTCAAATCCTGGCCACCGACGTGGATCCTCACGCCATCGAACGGGCCAAGCAAGCTTGCTACGCCGCCAGTAGCTTGAAGGAATTGCCGGATGATTGGCGTGCGCGCGCGTTCGTCCCTACGCCGGAAGGATTTATCGTAAAGCCAGAGTACCGGGAACTTGTTTCCTTCGAGCTCCAGGACATTCGAATAGCAGCGCCAGATGGATGGTTCGACCTGATCCTGTGCCGATACGTGGTGTTTACCTACTTCGATGACACCCAACAGCAGGAGACCCTTGCCAAGATCGAACAGAAGCTGGTGCCGGGGGGAGCTTTAGTGATCGGCAGTATGGAGTCCCTTCCTGGAGGAACAACCTCGCTGATTCCCTGGACGAAAAACGCCGGGATCTATCGCCAGAGCCAGGCCGGACCCGCCATCCACAAGTCACGATAAGCTACCCCCCCCTCCAGAACTCGTGCGGTCGGCGATAGACAAGCACAGAGCAGGGCGCGTACTTCACCACCGAATCCGACACGCTCCCCATAAGATACTCCCTTGCGCTTCGGCGGCCGTGGGCCCCGACCACAATCAAGTCCGCCCGATCGGTTTCCGCCAACTTCATAATCTCCAACGCCGGAAGGCCGCGTGTCACGACGCCGTTCGCATCCAGTCCGGCTCGTCGAAGGTCTCTGGCAACGCGGCTGACCAGCTTTCGCCCATCCGCTTCTAACGCGGCGCGGAGCTTTTCCGTTATGGAAGACGCGGTGCGCGTTGGTTTTTCGCCCAGAAACGGAAGCGGCGGCACAGCCGCTAGGACCGTCACGTGCATGGGTTTCAACAGCGGTAACTGTCGAAGGAACTCTACGCTGTCCTTGGATTCATTTGAGCCGTCCGTACCGACGATAATTCGGGTCAATGCACGGACCGGTTTCTTGATCACCAGGACAGGACAGGACAGGGTGCCTTCATTAGCAGCTCGCGCGATACGGTCCCGAGCAACATGGGATGAAACTCCGTCACCCCACGCGATCCTACACCGATCAGATCGATCTGCCGACGGGCGGCAAGTCGCGCGATCACTTCGGCTGGACGGCCGCGCAGGAGTTTGCCTTCCACCCTTCCCCAATCCGCCATGACCTTACGAGCGGTGGTGTCCAGCAACTTCCGGCCTCCCCACTCCGCTAATTCGAGGGCCCGTCTTGACGCACTTAGGGCTTGCTTGCCGCGACCTTTGGATAATCGAAACCATCGGACATCAACGGCGTGAACCAAGAGAAGTGAAGACTCCGAGGCGCAACAGAGACGGGGTAACAGTTCAAGCGTCCATTCTGAATGTCTGGATCCATCTATTGCGCAAAGAACCTTCATGCGCTGGTCCGCCTTAGCACAGAGTCACGTCCTCTCTCTGACGGCTCAGCCAAACCGCCTCCCGCACGGCGCACGCTTGAGTGAAATCCGCTTTCTGGAAGATACCTTACCTTGCGGTGACGGACTTCTCCATGACCCGACTTCCGATCCGATCTCGCTCAGCTCCGCACCGCCGCTCTAATTCCAGGATCGCGGCCGTGATTTTGATCACCGCGTCAGGATTCAGCGAAATGCTGTCTATGCCTTGTTCCACCAAAAACTCCGCGAAGTCGGGATAGTCGCTGGGCGCTTGCCCACAGATCCCGATCTTTTTCCCCTTCGCCTTCGCCACTCTGATCACCGATGCAATCATCGCTTTCACGGCCGGGTTCCGTTCATCAAACAGA
>DATLZU010000065.1:0-15112 GCA_035573855.1 Nitrospiraceae bacterium | reverse complement strand
CACCCGTCGTGGGGGCTCATGCTCAAGGAGGCCCAGAACTTCCTGGCCCTGTCGCCGTCCTTCGCGCTCTTCCCGGGCGGGGCGATCGGGCTCACGGTGCTCGGCCTCAACCTGCTGGGCGACGGCCTGCGCGACGTGCTGGACCCCAGGACGGCGTGAGGGACGCCCCGGGCGGCGCAGCGTCCAGCGCCGGCGCGCTAGAATTCGGGCGATGCCCCGGACATCCCGGACCCGGAGGAGCTGCGCCGCCGACTCGCGCCCCACCTCGGGCGGGCGAGGACGGCGATCCTGTTCGGTTCGGCGGCGCGCGGGGAGGCGGACGAGTGGAGCGACCTCGACCTGCTGATCGTCGCCGAGACGGACCGGCCGTTTCTCGAACGGCTCCGGGACTTCGAGGAGCTGTACAGCGTGTGGCCCCGGCT
Source organism: Nitrospiraceae bacterium (assembly GCA_035573855.1). Taxonomy (GTDB): domain Bacteria; phylum Nitrospirota; class Nitrospiria; order Nitrospirales; family Nitrospiraceae; genus DATLZU01. The sequence continues at coordinate 14,690 of DATLZU010000065.1, read as the reverse complement.
CGATCTTCTCATCTACACGCCTGAGGAATTCGCGCGGATGCGGGCCGAAGGAACCCTCTGATCGAACGGGCCCTGGCCGAGGGCGTGGTTGTCCATGAAGCGCCCGCACGCTGAAGCCCGTCGCTGGCTCGAGCAGGCCCGCAGCGATCTGGGGTACGCCGAGCTGGGCGTGCGCGAGGGGTACCACGCCCAGGCCTGCTTCATGGCCCAGCAGGCGGCCGAGAAAGCCCTCAAGGCCTGCCCAGCCTTCGCGATGCCGCGCGCCAGCTCGATCAGTACTACGTCCCGACGCGGCACCCGAACGGGCTCCCGGGGGGCGTGCCGGCGGAGGTGTTCTCCCGGAGCCAGGCCGAGCAGGCCGTGGCCTGCGCGCGCCGGTTTGTGGAGGAGGCGCAGGGCGTCATCGGCGGGGCGTGATGCCGTCCAGCGGCACGGCGCGTCACGTCCTCCGGCAGGCGCGAGATGTCACGGACGAGGGAATTGTTCTGACACCCTGGGGCCGGGGCGGAGGCAGAAGCGGTGCGGCTCCGACAGCCTGCCGCGCCGCGGCCGGGCCGGCCGGGGCGGGCCGGAGCGGTTGACTTTCCCGCAAAGGTGTCGGTATCGTACGCGTTGGTCTTGACGCGGACCTGCTGGTTTTCAACCAGCCAAACTGCAGCGGTAGGCGTCACGGAGAGCGGGCGCGATGAAGGCGTACAGCACCTCGTTCACGTTGCAGACCGAGGAGCGGACCGAGGTCACCGACATCACCAAGCTCGTTCGAGACGCGATCCACCAGTTCCCGGTCACCACGGGCATCGCCCTGGTCAACACGCTGCACACCACCTGCGCGCTGTTCATCAACGAGTACCAGGCTGCGCTGGTCAACGACCTCAAGGCGCTCGTGGAGCGCCTGGTGCCCGAGCGCAACGGGTACCGCCACGACGACCCGCGCTACTCCGACTGTGAGCGGGGCAACGCCCACTCGCACCTGCGGGCGGCGCTGCTGGGCCGCAACGTCGCCGTCGGCATCAACCACGGCGACCTGACGCTCGGCCGGTTCCAGTCGATCATCTTCGCCGAGCTCGACGGCCCGCGGAAGCGCGAGATCACGGTCCAGGTGGTGGGGGAGTAGACCCGGAGCCCTGGGCTAGGTCGGCCTAGTCCTATCAGGCTGGGCGTGCGATGCGCGTTCTGATCACGGGTATTACGGGTTTCGTCGGGAGTCATCTCGCCGAGTACGCGCTGGCCCGCAAGGCGACGGTTTTCGGGTCAGTGCGATGGCGGAGCAAGACCGAAAACATCGATCATCTCCATGGGACGATCACGTTGGTGGAGTCGGACCTCCGTGATCTATCGTCAGTCCAGCGCCTCCTCGATGTTGCCGATCCGGACCTGGTGTTTCACCTCGCAGCTCAGAGTTTCGTGCAGGCTTCGTGGCACACGCCCGCCGAAACGATTCATACTAACGCGATTTGTCAGGTGAACCTGCTCGAAGCCATACGACAAAGGAGGAGGCCGCCCAGATTCCTTGTCGTGGGCTCGAGTGAGGAATACGGATTGGTGCATGAGGAGGAGTTACCGATCAGGGAAACGAATCCGTTGCGCCCGCTGTCGCCTTACGCGGTCAGCAAAGTGACGCAGGACTTGATGGGCTATCAGTACTTTAGGAGCTATGGCTTGCCGATCGTGAGAGCTCGGGCCTTCAATCATGAAGGGCCGCGGCGGGGCGACGTCTTCGTCACCTCGAACTTCGCTAGACAGATTGCCGAGATTGAGGCAGGGGCTCGAGAGCCTGTCATTTATGTTGGCAACTTGAAGGCTCGGCGGGACTATACCGACGTGCGCGACATCGTCCGAGGATACTGGCTGCTGCTCGAACGAGGGGAGCCAGGCGAGGTCTACAACCTTTGTTCCGGCCGCTCGTGGACGATCCAGGATGTTCTGGAGTTCATGCTGGGACAGTCGCGGGTAGGCCGTGTGGAAATTCGTGTGGACCCGTCCCGGCTGCGACCGTCGGATGTCCCGACTCTAGTAGGCGACTTCACGAAGATCCGCAAAGCGATGGATTGGGTACCGGCGGTGGCGTTTGAGCGGACACTCGGCGACCTGTTGAATTACTGGCGAGAGCGAACCCGCCGTCGACCTGAAGACCCGACAGCAGGGGCAGTCGGGTGAGGTCCGCTTACTCGACGCCCGAAACCGGCGACCCGATTCGGATCTTCGTTGGCACCGATCGGACGCAGACCCTTGCTGCGAGGGTTCTCGAGTTCAGCATCCGGGTCACGACCAGGCTGCCGGTTGACATCCGGGCCCTGTGCGATGTCGAGATCCCAGTGCCGAAAGATTCGGTGAATCGACCGAGGACGGGATTCTCCTTCGCTCGCTTTCTTATTCCAGCGCTGTGTGGCTACGAAGGGCGCGCGATTTACCTTGACGCTGATATGCTGGTTTTCTCAGACATCGCCGAATTGTGGAGGTGGCCGATGGGGGGGGCGCACGTTTTGTGTTCAGATTCCGTGGAGGATCCTGTTCGGCGAAGGCAGTACAGCGTGCTGGTCATGGATTGTGGGAAGCTGCCATGGCGGGTCGAGGATATCGTTAGGGGCCTGGACGAGGGGCGGTACGACTATCGTGAGTTGATGGAGAACCTTTGCATCGTCCCTCGAGAGGCGGTTTCCGCGAGCTTACCGGTCGAGTGGAACTCCCTGGAGCGCTTTGAGCCTGGGCGGACGCGCCTCCTGCACTACACTGATATGCCGACGCAGCCGTGGGTGTTCGGGCGCAATCGCCATGGCGATGTGTGGTATTCGACCGCTCGGAGGGCTCTGGACGAGGGGTTCCTGAGTGTGGATGAAATCTACCAAGAGGTGAGACGGGGACATGTGAATCCGGATTTGCCGAGTTGGTTGGGTCTGGAGCAGCCGGCCGACTACGAGGACTGCCGAAGGCTGTGGGACCCGCCCTACCGGCGTTTCCAGGGCCCTGGAAACTCTTGGTGCTTCAACTCGCTGGCCCGATGGTTTGACCGTGTCGCCCACCTCGGGCGCCGAGCCTTGGGACGGTAGGCTCTCTCTGATGGTCATGAGGTCGCCTGCGTTCAGAAGGATCGCGCTTTCGGCGGAGGAACTGGGTGAAATCAATAGGATGCTGGATTGGCAGGCCGGGACCATTCTTGAGGGGAGATTGCTAGGTCGGTTAGGCGTCAGACCTGGTAAGCGAACGAAGCCGGGTGAGATACCCGACTATCGGATCGTCGAGTTGGACCGACGCGTGGGGCTCAAAGGCAAGTCGGTGCTTGAGGTAGGATGCTTCGAGGGTATTCACACGGTAGGCTTGCGCATGTTCACTGAAGACGTTACGGCGGTGGACATCCGGCCGAGTAATGTCGTCAAGACTTTGGCTCGGCTGAGCTTTCATGGTACATGGGCGAAAGTTTTTAAGGCCGACGTTGAGGTGCTCGACCGATCTTTTGGCGAGTTCGCCGTCGTTTTCCACTGCGGTGTGCTCTACCATCTGATGTCTCCAGTCGAGCATTTGTCGCGGATTGGCCAGATGTGTGGGTATCTGTTTCTCGACACACATATCGCCCGTGACGAACCGTGCACGGAGATCGTGGAAGTGGATGGCGTGTCCTATGAGGTGGCCAGACATCGAGAAGAGGGGTGGAGCGACCCATTCGGAGGCAAGGGATCCTACAGCCTGTGGCTGACGTGGGACAGTCTTAAGACGGCCCTTGCTCGGGCGGGGTTCGGTAGCGTGGAGGTGATCGAGTGGCGTGAGGAGCGAAACGGGCCGCGTGTCGCTCTGCTAGCCGTTCGCGGTGACGGTCGCAGGGACGTGGTCTGATCGGATTAGAAGGTGCTGTATTCTCCGGATCGGCATCGATGGAAACCGTTCTGACGCCGGAAAGCAGCGTGCGACAGCCGGACCGGCTGTTGCGGTCGATGGCGAGAGACGTTGCAGCCTCGTCAGTGCTCTTTCGGCAGCTGCTCCTTCGGAACCTTCGGTACGGCTATAGACAGTCGCTTTTAGGCGTTACCTGGGCCTTCATCCCGCCAGTCGCCATCGCGGGCGCGTTTGTCTTGATGGGTCGGTCGAAGGTCCTGAGTGTGGGAACGACGAGCATTCCGTACCCGGCGTATGTGACGATCAGTGTGATCCTGTGGCAGACCTTTGCGGAAGCGGTGAATGCGCCGATCGGCGCGGTGGCGGAGTCTCGGTCGCTGCTTGCCCGGCTCAACTTCCCATGCGAGGCAGTGCTCTTCGCCAAGGTGGCCGAGGTGGGATTGAACTTGGTAGTTAAGTTGGCCCTAGTTGGGGCTGTCATTTGGTGGTACAGCCTGCCGGTAGGGTGGACAGTAGCCCTCGTGCCGCCTGCCGCGACGTCGCTGATATTGTTCGGGACTTTCGTCGGAATGATTTTGGCGCCGGTGGGTCTCTTGTATCGTGACATTCCGAGGGCGATTCCAATTCTGCTTCTTTTTTGGATGTTCGTGACGCCGGTGGTGGTACCCGTCCCTGAGCATGGTCTGTTCGCGAGTCTGGTACGACTGAATCCGCTGAGCGTCCTCGTGGTAACGGTCCGGGAGCTTGCCACGGCACAGCGAGTGTCGTCGATCGGGACTTTTCTCGTGGTGGTGGCAGTCAGCCTCGTCGGCAATACGCTGGGGCTCATCACCATGCGGCTCGCGATGCCGTACGTAGCGGAGCGGGCTTCGGGATGACGGGTGGCAGCGAGCGAGAGAAGGGTTGGCCGATCCTGTCGGTTCGAAATGTTTCGAAGAAATTTGCGAGAGATCTGCGGCTTTCGATGACTTATGGACTTATCGACATCGTGAAGGAGGTATCCGGCTTGCGCGGCCCGGCGCGTGGACTTCGGAGGTCGGAGTTCTGGGCAGTCAAGGATGTCAGTTTTGAGCTGTGCCCGGGAGAGACAATTGCGGTGATCGGGAGAAACGGGAGTGGTAAGTCAACATTGCTGAAGCTGATTGCGGGAGTCCTCAAGCCGGATCAGGGATGCATTACTCACGGCGGCCGACTTTCCGTTTTGGTGTCACTCGGCGCCGGGTTCAATCCACTTCTGACCGGACGAGAGAATGTTGTGACGAACCTCGCTTTGCTGGGGTTGTCGCGTCGGGAGATCAGGGAGCGGGTGGATGAGGTGATCCGCTTCGCCGAGATTGGTGAAGCGATTGACGCTCCGCTGCAGGCTTACAGCTCCGGCATGGCCGCACGGCTCGGGTTTGCATGTGCGGTGCATACGTCGCCCGATATCTTGCTGATCGATGAGATTTTGAGCGTAGGCGACGCAAGATTTCGGAGCAAGTGCTACCGCAAGTTGCACGACCTTCGTCGGGCAGGAGTGGCTACGGTGTTGGTGACGCACAATACGAATGCGGTGCTTACGATGGCGGATCGCGCGATTTACCTCGATCGAGGCCGAATGATTGCAGACGGAGACCCGGCGACGGTCCTGGCCCGCTACGAGGAGGATCTGATCGCTTGCCGCGAGGAAGAAAGCCGGGCGGATTCGCCGCGGACGAGCTCGGGGATGTCGGGCGGGGTGCTGACGATCGAGGGGATAGAGCTGCTTGACCGTTGGGCTCGCCCGGTGGACGCTGCGGTCTGTGGGGAGCCAGCAACGCTGGCTGTGCGTTATCGAGCGCTGAGGAGAGCAAACGGCGTGGGCCTGGGCGTTATTGTCCGGGAGCTGACCGAGGACAGCGATGTCGTGCTCAACCTGCATAGCGAGCGGGACGGCCGTCTGTTCGAGATAGAGACTGGGTGCGGGCGTATCGAGGTTAGGTTTCCGGCGTTAGGACTGAGGCCTCGGGTGTACTCGGCGCGAGTCTACCTGAGTGCACCAGGCCTTTATGTCTACGACCTCGTCGATTCGTATCGTTTCAGGGTAGTGGCGAGGGAGACGATGAGTCAGAACCTGTACTTTCAGCCGCGCGAATGGCACGCCAGTCCCCTGAGCGACGTGGAGTGGCCAGATGGCTCGGTCGGAGGGCGCGTGTGATTCTTTGGCGCACGGGCACGATCAGCGCGCGGCGAGCGAGTTTCAGATATCGAGTCGGCTTGCCGTCCATGTATCTGGAGGAGGCCGGGAGGCGTTCGCGATACAGCGCTAGCGGACGGGGCGCCGAGCTGGCAGGAGTGGAGGTCGTTATTTTTTCAAAGGCATTCGATATGAGCGACCTTGCGCTGGCCCGGCTAGCCCGGGCTCGGAACATACCCGTAATTTTGGATCTCTGCGATAACGTGTTCGTCGATGGATATGAGAGCCACGCAAAAGTGATTACAGCGCAGCTCGCTTCTCTGGCATCGGTGATCGTGACAGCGACGGCCGCCTTGGCAGACGTGGTGAAAGAGCACGTCGCCGGACCAGTGGAGGTGACGACGATTCCGGACCCAGCTGAGTCGGTAGGCGATGCGAGGCGCGTGTTGAGGAGGTTTGGACACAGGACTGCGATCTTCGAATTGCGGGAATGGGTTGCCGGTATGAAGGCGGGGCGAGGCAGAGAGTGCTTCCGGCTGCTTCGACTGCTCCGAATGTGGGCCCGGGAAGGCGCGACGGCGCTGGGCCGGAGGCCGGGGTCGCACCGAGACACGTGGCCGTCATCGGGCAGATCGCTGGCTGGACACCGGATCGTCACCTGGTTTGGAAACCATGGCGCGGATCATAGTGACTTCGGAATGCTGGATCTTCTCGCGGTTGCCCCCGCCCTAGAGGCTTTGGCGAGTCGGTATCCTATTGTGCTGAGGGTCATTAGCAACAGTCGGGAAAAGTTTTTACGTCGCATCGCTCCTTTGAATCTCCCTACCGACTACCGGAAATGGAGTCTCATTCGTTGTCACGAGTGGATTCGTGAAAGCGATGTGGTTGTGGTGCCTAATTCTCTGAGCGAGTTTTCGGTCTGCAAATCTGCTAATCGAGCACTGCTGGCGCTGAGCAACGGTGTACCGGTGGTCGCTACCCGGACGCGGGCGATGGAGGAGCTTGAGGGATGTGTGATTCTGGACGACTGGGAGAAGGGAATAGAAGCGTACCTGTGTGATGGTCAGCTTCGGGAAGCCCACGTCAAGCGGGCGAAGAGTATTATTCAGGAGAGGTTTTCGGGTCCTCGCATTGCCGAGAAATGGCTGGAGGTGATCGAGCGGGCAAAGACATGCCGGAATCGTTCCGACCGACACGCGGGCGGCCGACCGCGAGTGGTGTTCCTCGTGAACCTTGTGCAGGACTTGGACCTAATCGAGCCGATCTATCAAAGGGCGAGGCAAACTGACGACTGGCTGGCCGAGCTATGGGTAACGACGTTTGATTTGTGCAGGCGGCGCGATATGTACGAGCGCTTGCGGGCTCGCTCGCTGAGGTATGAGGTCGTGGATCCTCGCCGCGGCGGGTCTGGTGGTTTCCCGGGATGGGAGCGAGTCGTGGCGCTGGTGTCGGCCAGTGAGAGCTCCTTGCCGCCGCATGCCGACGCGTATCGCGCGGTGCGACGCGCCCGACGACTCGGCGTGCGGACGTTCACGATGCAGCATGGATTTGAGAATGTGGGGCTGACGTATTCGGACGCTGAGTATCCGGCGGATCGGGTCCGTTTTGCGTCGGACGTCATTTTCACCTGGGGTCCGGTGAGTCAGTTGCACGAGCGGGTCCAGGTGGAAACCCGGCGCAAGTGCGTACCTGTTGGTTGTCCGAAGACGACCGAGGATGAGAGTCCTTGGCTGCGGATCCCCGGTGGGCGGCCACTCGTGGCGGTGTTCGAGAACCTGCACTGGACAAGGTATTCGGAGGCGTATCGGCATTCGTTCGTAGCGGATTTGGTTGCTGTGGCGGCGGAGCTACCGGGTGTGGATTTCTTAGTGAGGCCGCATCCGGCTGGGCGATGGCTGACCGGGCGAGGCGGGCGGTCGGTGGCAAAGCTGGACAACCTTCTGGTGGCGGATCCAGGATCGCCAGGATGGGTTAGGATTTCAGCAGTCCATGTGCTCAGGCGGGCGACGGCGGTAATAACGACGCCCTCAACAATCGCCCTGGATGCTGCGCGGCTGGATCGACCGGTTGCGGTAGCAGCGTACGGGCTGGATCTGGCGGCATACGCGCCTTTGCCTGTGCTGAATGGGCGGGAAGACTGGAGCAGGTTCATCAGAGGGGTGCTGGAAGGCCGGTCGCAGGTATGGCTCGACCTGGCTAGGCGGTTCGCAGAAAGAACAACCATTGGCGGTGACGCGGTCGAGCGAATCCTTCGATATGTTCGCGAATATGCCCTTGGGGAAAGCGACGGCAATCTGGAGTCCGTACTACGTCACACCGGCGAGTCGACATAGAAGGGTGAGGAGGCGGGCCTTCTCAGCCTTGAGGCCGAACATGGCTTCGCAGGCTTGTCTAGCGCGAGCGACGAGCTCGGCGGCGAAGGTCCGATCGTCTAGGAGGCGGCTGATGTGAGCAACCCACTCGTCGGGGCTTCGGGCTAGTAGGCCGTTAAGCTCCGAGTCGATAACTCGGTAAGGAATGGTGTCGCTCGCGACTATTGGAATGCCGCAAAGGGTGTACTCCAGGTACTTAATCGCAGACTTGCAGGTATTGAATTCGGTTGGCAGAAGGGGTGCCAAGCCGACCGCCCATTTGGTGGATGCCAGATGGCGTAAGAAGTCGGTATAGTCGATGACGGCAGGTCTGCTGCGGACGCGGCGGGGGAAGAGGGTGCTTAGGAAGGGCGGTAGCGATAGGGTGCCGAATACCTCAAACCGTACATGGGGTCTGGCCCGAAGGATGGACGTGATCGCTGGGAGGATATGATCAAGATCGGGTCCGTGCGACTTAGACGCCATGTATCCAATGATCGGCTGTGCGTGCTCCGGTTGAGCCACATGTTCTGGGCGGATCAAGCTCCCGAGATACGGAGGGTGCCTGGGCTCCAGTATCCGGGCCGTCGGAAGGCGGCGCCGTATCAGCTCGGAGAGAACAAGGGTCGATGGTTGAATGTAATCGCATTCCTCGAGCATGGCGCGTCGTTCGTCAATGACGTCGCGACGAGTGTGTGGCGAAGACGCGACCGGCGGAGGATTCATGAGATCGTCGTCAATATGATACAGAACTGGGACACGGTGGTGGCGAAAGAGGCGGACCAGGTCCAGGCCGTGTGGCAGGCCGTATCGGTTGAAAATCACAAGATGGGGCTCTATCTGGAGTTGAAGTTGGTGGACAAGCTCGCTCGGGGTCGCCCAGCGACTAACATCGTCTTTGGTGATCGCGCAAAATGATAACTGGCCGTCGTCAGCAAGCTCACCGAGAAGATAATGAAAGTACGCGTAGTAAGTCGCATCGACATGCTCGGTGAAAATGACGAGGCGAAGACGGCATTCCGGGACGCGACGGAGGATGGCGAAGCGGGGCATGTTGTCCCGCAAGTTACGTGGATACTGTCGGTCGTCTCCGAGACGACCCGAAGGACGGTGGATTCATTGAGACCTTTGTTGGGTGGCGGCTAGACGTTGGTGCTTCAACTTGTAGACCTCGCGGTGGGGTTGATACCCACGCCAAGCGTCGTATCTTTGGGCGATCCGGTTTACCAGTGGTCGACAGAACGCAGGCAGGCTGACACCGATGAGGATGTCCCAGAGAAGCGAGGGGCGGAGGTAGCCGAACGAAATATCCCGCCGGATATCATCGAGCGAGAGCGCCCCGGTTCGGAGCATGCGGCGGACCTCGCCGAGCCATAGGTGTGCCAAGCTGTTTCTGGGCGAGGTCCAGGGCTGCGTGTAAACATCGGTGTAGTGTAGGAGGCGGGTGGCGGTGGGGTCATAATACTCCAGACTATTCCATTCGAATGGTATCGCGTAGCGAATCTCATCCTCGCTGAGGATGCAGAGGTCGTACATCAATTGCTCGTACGTATAGAGGCCGCGGTCGAGGTCGTCAATGATGTGATCAATGTCCCAATCGAGGCGATCGCAATCGAGGAGCATTACCGAGCATTGCTTGCGCCGCTCTCGCGGTGCGCCGGCCTTATTGGTCGTGAGGCTGGTGAACTTCACTTCGGACTGGATTACGACTTTGGCTCCGTTGAACGGGATTTCCCAGAGCTCACGGATGTCGCCGAACACGAGCATGTCGGCATCCATGTAGAGGGCCCGCCCCTGGTACCCTGAAAGGCGGGGGATGCAGAAGCGAGTGAACGAAAAGCCGGTCCTTGGCCAGTTGGAGGGATCTCGTGGGCGTCTGACCGGGAGATCGATCATCGGGCGGACGTCGACCGGGATCGTAGCGCGGTGGCTGATAGAGTGCTCAAGGACGCGAGCGGCGAGGGCTTGAGAGCGGTCGGCACCGACGAACACGGTCACTACTTGGCGCATGAGGCCTCCACGGGCGCCGGCGGGGCCGGGGTACAGTGTCGGCTCTACCGCCGAGTGAAGCGACTCTATAAATACAATAGCGTATAATATAATAGCCGCGGTGGTACCGGTGCGCGATGTGTGGTGCGCGGCTTCCCGCCGGGCCCGGCGCTAGTCGCGAGGTGGGGGCAGAGTCGGGTCTGTGGTGCGGGTGTAGCGGGGCAGGGTGATGCGATGGACATCGTCAAGGTCAAGAGAATGCTCGGGATCGGAGAGCCGGCCGGGGTCGGGGCCGTAGCGCGGAGAGCTCCAGGGGGAGGTGCGCCGGCACCGGAGTGGCGCCGGGACCGTGCGGGGCTACAGCGGCGGGGTTATGCCAATTACCAGCAGTACGTGGAGCATCAGGCCGCGAAGTTGGGGCACATCGATCTGCGCGAATACGAGATTAGGTACCACAGAACGCTGATCGAACGGCTGCGAAACTCCACGGTCGTTCGGCCTGGGGCGTCCGTGCTGTGCCTGGCTGCACGCCTCGGTACCGAGTGTCGTGCTTTCTTGGACCTGGGGTGTTTTGCAGTCGGCGTGGACCTGAACCCAGGATCGGCGAACCGCTACGTCGTTCACGGTGATTTTCACGACCTCCAGTTTCCCGACAACTGCGTGGACATCGCGTTCACCAACTCGCTCGACCACGCCTATGACATTGCGTCGGTGGTGCGGGAGGTGCGGCGGGTTCTAAAAAAGGACGGGTGGTTTATAGCTGAGGTCGTTCGGGGATGGAAGGACGAAGGCGGCCGGGGTCCGGGCGAGTACGAAAGTCTGTGGTGGGAGTCAAACGAAGATGTTTTTGGGCTTATCGTGAGGGAGGGCTTTTCGCTTTTCTCGAGAAAAGAGTTTGAATATCCGTGGAGGGGCGACGCGGCAATTTTTAGTCCGGTCGGCAAAGGATAGGGCATGTTGCGCTGGCGGCACCGGTCGTTGGAGCGGTCGTTGCCCAAAGCCGTCAAGGTAAGCTCCCGTGACCCTTTCTCCCCGTTCGCACCTTTCGACCCAGTCTTTAAGGAGCGGGTGCCTCTTGTTTTTCTCTTCCAGACCGCGCTCGCAAATCTCCAGTTTTGGCAGCGCGGAGGTCCCGCTCCGTTCGCAAGGCGCATCCAGGCGATCGAGCCCCCGGCGGTGTGGTACGCAGCCGAATGCGGCGTGTATCAGGGGCATGCCTTGATCGCGTTGGGGATGCTAGCGCGTGAGAGCGGCCTGCCGGTTCACCTCTACGGCTTGGACACCTTCGAGGGGTTGCCCGAGCTGTCGCAGACCGACCTTGAGCTTCTGCCGGCTGACTCGGGCTGTCGGGATCGTGTCCTGTTTGCCGACACTTCATTGGATTCGGTTCAACGGAGGATCGACGAAAAAGGCCTGACCCAATACATCACGCTAGTGCAAGGCAGATTCGAAGATACGCTGCGAATGCTCCCTGAAAGGCGTTTTTTTTTCGTTAGCATAGATTGCGATTTGTATCGGGCGCACCTGACCTGCCTGGAGTACTTCTACGACCGAATGATCCCGGGAGGGATCATTTATCTGGATGACTATGACTCTGTGGAGTTTCCTGCAGCGCGCCGGGCGATAGACAAGTTCATGGAAGACAGGCAGGAGAGGCTGTTTCACTTGAGGTACGGGGAGGAAGGAAAGAATCACACCAAGGCATTCGTTGTCAAGTTCTAGAGTACCACGACTCGAAATGGTACAGTGCGAGGACCGTCCCAGAGCGTGGCATGCCGGCGCGACGCTCCAGAAGAATTCGGCGGGGGTGCGCCCCTTGACCTGGCAGGTCTGGTGGAGCCGCCTCTTATTATTTAGATAATAGAGGCGGATGAAGCCATCGAGCCTCCGCTGGATCGCGGCCCGGCTGGTGAAGTACCGGTACCGGAGCTGGATGTGCCAGTTCTCGTGCAGGATCATGCCCTGCAGCCGCTCGGCGAAGCCCTTGGTCCACGCGTACCGGGGCTGAGTGCGCGTGTGGCGGATGCCCAGGGCCCGGCAGGCTTCCGCGAAGGGCCGCTTGAACTCCGAGCCGCTGTGGGTCAGCACGCGCCGCAGGGCCAGCCGGCCCGCCGGTGGAGTGGCGCGAGGATCCGCCCGGAGGAAGCCGGCGGCGGACTGCGCTGAGAGGGCGAGCAGCAGCCGGGCACGCCGTAGGAGCACGCGGCATCGCAGGCGGTGTCAGGCCAGTGGTAGATATCCGGAAAGGGAAGGACGGAAATCCCCCAATCACCAGCGATGATGTTCGACCGATTGTCGGACCGAGCGGGGGACGCATCCTGGGACCAGAGGACTTCAGGGTGATTGAAGCCTGCCGCGACGCGGTGTCTCCCTTTGGGACATTGTGCGGCTGCCGGGGTGCACCCGCGGACTGAGCGGCGGGCGGCGAACCGCGCCGGGCCGCCGGTGCCCCAACGCGGCCGGCGAGGCAGTCTCGTCGATCCGCATCGTGCGGTGGTGGACCAGCTGCCTGCTGCGGTAGAAGAAAAAGGCGGGCCTGCTCGGACGCCGGCCTAACTAAGCCGGTGGATCTGGAGGACGTGGGGGTGTCGGCATGACCGTGGAGGCGACACGGACGGGCGCGAACAGTGGACATCCGTCTTTCTCGCTTTCTGGACATGCGGCCCTGCACTTGACAGGCGACGATCCGCTAGACTCGGCCCACGTCCCGGAGCTTGCCGATGCAGAAGGTGTCCAAGCAGACCAGCTCGCCGGGGACGGCGGTCTGCACGGGGCGTGCCCTGTGGCCGCGGGCGCTGTCCAGCTCGCGCCGCATGCGCTCGGTCAGCAGCCCGCAGGTCCCGGTGCTGTGGTGCTTGAGCAGGGCCAGGCGCTCGCGCCGCCGCCCAGCCCGGCCCGGCGCAGGATCCGCTGGAGTGCAGGGGCTCAGCTACACGTCCAGGTCGCGGGCGAGCTGCAGGCTCACCCGCCGGCAGCCCCACATCGGCCAGGCCAGGGCTCGGCCCACGACCAGCCTTGGTGCGTGGGGCGGGACTTGGGACAGCCGTCCGGACGGGTCTGCCGGCACCGGGGGGCAGGCCGTCGAGTCCCGTGGCGCTGGAAGCACATCAACTCCTCCTCCCACGGTGCCTGGCCTCGCAGTGGTTCGTACTCTGGGAGAAATAGGGCCGATGGCTCTCTCTGGTTCTCTGCGATGTCAACACTAATACGAGTCCGGACATTCTAGAGTCGGTGGCGAGGCGAGGTTATGCAGAGCGTAGATGTGATTGTCGTGAACTGGAACGGCAGGCAGTGGCTTGATGAGTGCCTCGAATCGCTGCAGGCCCAAACCCACCCCTGCCGGGTAGTGTTGGTTGACAACGGCTCGAGCGACGGCTCGGTGGAGCTCGTACGGCAGCGGTTTCCGGAGATTGAAATCGTCGCTCTTCGGAATAACCAAGGATTCGCAGGAGGAAACCTGGAGGGCCTAGCGGCAACGCGGTCAGATTTTATCGCTGTGTTGAATAACGACGCGCGTGCAGACCCGAAGTGGCTTGAGCACTTAGTTCTGGCTATGCAGGGCGATCGAGAGGTTGGGATCTGTGCCTCGATGCTGCTTTTGGACGGTAGCGGTTTGCTGAACGGTGCGGGTATCGGTATTACGACAGCCGGAGTGGGTTTCGATCGGGGTTTCGGTTGTGACGTCGGTCGTTATCGGGTTCGAGAGCGTGTGTTTGGCGCGTGCGGAGCAGCCGCCCTTTACCGGCGGCAGATGCTCGACGAGATCGGCTTTTTCGACGACGAGTTTTTCCTGTACGACGAGGATGTTGACCTGAGTTTTCGGGCCCAATTGGCTGGCTGGAAGTGCGTGTTCGTTCCAGAGGCGATCGTGCATCACAGAATGAGTGCAAGTGTTGGCCGGCTGAGTTGGCTCCACGCGTACTATCACGCGAGGAACCTGGAATTTGTGTGGATTAAAAACATGCCGAGCGGGTTGATGGTGCGGTACGCGCACCACAAACTTATTCAAGAGATCGGTAATTTCTGTTACCTTTGTCTTCGTCACGGGAGATGGGGCGCCTACTTCAGGGCGAAGGCTGACGCCGTGAGAATGCTTCGCCGTATGCTCGCGAAGCGGCGCAAAATTCAGCGACAGCGGCGGGTGTCGGATCGGTACGTCGCGGGCCTGATGACGTCGCTCTTCGAGCCCGGCTATATACGGGCGAAGTTCCGTCAGATGGTGCGGGGTTAGCCTGCTTTATTCATGACACTGCACTCGGCGAACACATACGAGGCCCGGGAGGCGGCGGGAGGGGCGTTTGAGGCCCGTCAACATCAAATCCGGGGCAGTACGTCGCCATCCGGGCGGCTGAACGCTGTGCGGCCCC
>DATLZU010000064.1:0-30208 GCA_035573855.1 Nitrospiraceae bacterium | reverse complement strand
CGCTACGAAGGCGACGAGGTGGTCGGGCTGACCGTCCTTCATGCAAGCAAACGCTGAAGACCCGGCTCGCCGTTTCCTGAGCTTTAGAAAAACTTTTTCCCTCCCCGCAGAAGACACGAGATGTGATGTCTCTCCTCCTGTGGCTGCCATCCACCCGGCCAGTGTCCACGCTCACGGCCTCACCGCCGACGACTTGGCCCGCATCCTCGCCACCTTCCCCATCTTCGCCCGCAAACGCCCGGGGTTTTACGCCTACCTGAAGGAGCGGGTCGACGAGTGGAAGCAAGAGTCATCGCGCGCGGAGACATCCTCAACCCTCCACGCCGTTTCAGTTCCTCATGTTCAACTGGCAATGGCGAAGTCGGTCGAACAAAGCCGATCAACCACGGTTTCCAAACCCGGCCCGCGAAAGGCGCCGTCTCAATTCCAGCAGGCAGCCATTCTCGCCTGGGTCGTCCAGCAGCTTTACGGTCAGGGCCGTCCAGTCAGCCGCTTCCGAGCCGGCAAGATCATTTATCTCATCGAGCGGGCCGTGCAACTCGGGCTGTTCCATAACTATCTCAAACAGGCGGCTGGCCCCTATGATCCCAGCCTGCGATACAAAGGGCCTGAGGACATTGCTGTCCGTCAGCAGCGGTGGCTCACGGCTGTGGATGAAAGCCACTTCGAGCCGGGACCGAAGATCAATGTGGCGTTGCGGTACGCCCGGCGATATCTGAACTTCGCTCAGGCGTCGGCTGTGATCGAGCAGTTCAGGACCTACCAGGATGGAACGCTGAGTCGTTGGACCACGGTGGACATGGCTGCGCGAGAGCTTGAGCGACTCGGCCAGGCAGTCACCCCCGAACATGTGTGGGGATACCTCGCGGATGTTTCAGAGTGGCAGCACAAACTCCAACGCGAGGAGTTCAGCGTGGACTTGATTGCAAGCACACTCGTAGGACTGCGGAAGATTGGGTTTCTGGGCAAAGGTTCGTAACATGTCTCAGGCGGGAATGAGTGCTCAATTCATCGCGATACCGGTGGGACAAGGGGATGCGTTCTTTCTGGAAACACCTGAAGGGACGGTGCTGGTAGATGGCGGAAGGTCCATTGACGGTTTCGCAGACCTGTTTCAGCGGACCACAAGCCGTGACGAGGTTGATATCCTCATTTGCACACACAACGATGCGGACCACGCAAACGGAATCCTGGGTTTTTTGCAAAGTGGCTTGGGTTGCCGGGAGTTATGGTTGCCCGGACGATGGATTAGCGTATTGCGGTATGCGTTGAATCCCTCGCCCGAAGTGATTGACGCTCTGATTACCCAAGTCCGAGAAGCTGGTAGTTTTGTTGGAGAGCTGCGCCACAGTGAAGGTGATTCACCCGAACATCGGCCGCTGATCGAGGTATATGGAGATTCCCTTACACAGGAGCAACCAGGTTCCGAGGAGGGGCGGAACTCAAGACGTACCGAACCTGCCAGTGACGTACCAGGAAATGGCTGGCCGCAGGATGTGGTTGATGAAATAGAGCGCGTGATAGAGGAGCCGTCGTCTCTTGGGGGGCTCTTGCTCCTGTGCTGGAAAGACCCGAGAGGGATCATCTGCCGGCATTGTTGGCTTGATTTGGATGAGAAGGCGGCGGTTTTGCTGGCTGGCGCTCTGGACGCGGCAGACCGCATTCGAAAGATCGCGCTGGCCGCCTTTCACCGGGGCATCGCGGTGAGGTGGTTCGAATATGGCGAGGCATGTTCATTAAGTGGCTCGAGATGGCTTCGTCCTTTGAACGCAAGAGAAGTGGCCTATGTACAGCCGGTTCCGATCAACCAAGTTCTTGCGTTTCTTGCGCTGACCACCTCGAACCGTGAGAGCCTCGTATTCTGGGCTTGTCCGGCTGGTTCTCTCCCTGGTGTGCTGTTCACCGCCGATTCCGATCTCAAGGGTGTACAGTTGCCTGTGCTGACTGGATCGATCATAACGGCTCCTCACCACGGGTCAGAAGCGAACAAGGACGCCTACGCACACATTCAAAACACTGCTGGGTCGATGGCAAAGACTCTTACTTGGGTGCGCAGCGACGGGCGCTTCCGTGGACGTCCTGGGCCATCCTACTTGGCTACCCCGGGGCAGCGGATCTGTACCTTGTGTCGCGCCGTCCCCCAAAGCAAGTCAAAGCAAGCGGTTTGTCTGCATGGACAACCAAAGAAATGGGTTCGCACAAGAGGTGTAGTATCCTGCTGTTGCGTGTGAGCGTGTGCCGCTCCTGCTTCCCTGGACAGGGAACCGATGGTAATCACGCGACAGCCTTCATCACGATAGGTCGCGCCGCACGCGTCCCGGACCGCGCGCTCCAGGGCCTCTCCGGTCGGTACGCCATCCAACCCGGAGAAATCCAGATCCTCCGAGAAGCGATAGTCGCCGAAGTAGCACTTTCTGAGCGCCGTCCCGCCCTTAAAGACGAGGGTGTCCCGGAGCGAGTCCACCTGGGCGAGTCCGGCCAGCACCCAGGACAAGAGATAGTCGCGTTCGAGCACCTCCCACGGCAGGCCGAGACGGTGGCGGGCGTCTTCCAGGCGTGTGCGGAGGGGCTTCATGCCTGGACCGTTCCGGAAAGATTCTCTTGGATCATCCAGCGCCGATTGCAGGGTCCCTTGCGCGGACCGGTCGGATCGAGCACGCGGTACCCCTTGATCGGCAGGAGAGCCAGACGCTCGAGCTTGGCCGGCTCGACGCCTTGGCGCTCGAGCACCCAGCCCAGGCGCTTGGCTGTCGCCGCATCCAGCTTGAGCGCATACTCGATGATCCGTTCGAGGTTCAGATCCACGCCACGCACTTGGAACGCGTGCAGCACTTCGGCAACGTCGCCGCAGTAGTGCGGCATGGACAGTCCATCGAGCAGCGTCCGTTCGGGATCGGTGATCGTCACGCGAGCTTCGCCGATCCACACGCGTTCTGTTCCGAAGAACCGCTCAGGCTTGACTTGGATGAACTGATAGGTGGTGCCGCCGATAGGATAGCCCTGGGAACCCTTCGCCGCCATGCTGCCACGAACACGGGGGACCGAAGCTGCGGTGGTCGTAAGGACGAACACCTTCCTCGGCACTTGCTCCGTTAGGCCATGGTGGTGCAGGGCGGACCAGTGCGAGATCGCAGCCGGCTCGGCCAGGGCCATGGCAATCTCGAACTCATGAGCCGGTGAGACGCCGGGGACCGAGGAGGAGATGGCATAGAGCCCCTTGCGCAGGCGGACGATCCAGCCCATCTTGGTTAGATGGTGCAAGGCCTGGCGCAGGTAACCGTTTGACAGGCGGACACCCGGAGCCAGCTCGCGCGCCCTTGCGAAGGTGAAGATCCGGTCGCCCTCGACGGCCAATCTTCTAACGAGTTCGACTCCGGAGCCGGAGTGAATTGGATTGCCTCGCGACACTCTTAACCTCTAGATTCCTGTAGCACCCCGACAGAGCGTAGAAATCATATGGCGATTGTTCGACATAATCAAACAATCTCCATGTTTTATCTATTTCAAATCACATTATGATTTATAAATTATTACTAGTGCAATATAGTCTTGCATTCTATTCTATGCAACGCTAGACTAAGAAGTGTTTGAAGAATGCCCGTGGGTACCGATGACTGAACTCATTGCGAAACGACTGAAATACGCCCGTGAAAAGCTTGGCCTCACGCAGGCCCAGCTTTCCCAGAAGCTCGGCTTCAAGGACCGCCAGACGGTGGCGGCGATCGAGGCCGGACAGCGCAAGCTCAGCGCTGAGGAACTGGTCCGCGCGATGCAGGTGTTGGGGGTGGATGTGGACTACTTCACCGACCCCCTGCGACTCGTCGGTGAAGGACGTTTCAACTGGCGAGTACGGAAGGACTCTGATCCGTCGTTCTTACAGGCGTTCGAGGACAAGGCCGGGCGATGGATTGCGACCTACCGGTACTTCTGCAAGCGAGAAACCGCCAGTGCCTTAAAGCCGCGTCTGCCGCTGACAGAACAGAGCACCTATGAGGAGGCACGCACCGCGGCTGAGGCGCTTGGGCGAGAGTGGGACTTGGGCGAGATCCCGGCTCTCCATCTTGAAACCCGTCTGCGGGAACGGATCGGTACCCTTGTCCTGTACGTGGAGGCCCCGGACGCCGTCTCCGGCGCCGCATGCCTGTTGCCGGAGATCTCCACCATTCTCATTAATCGCCGCGAACCGGAAGGCCGCCGGCATTACGATCTCGCCCATGAGGTCTTTCACTTGCTCACCTGGGAACAAATGCCGCCGGAGCACTATGAAGGGGAGATCCCGCGCGGTGGCAAGGGCCGGCGCGTCGAGCAACTGGCCGATAACTTCGCCTCCGCGCTGCTGATGCCGGAACGCACGCTTGCGCCACGCTGGCAGGCGCGAGGGCAGGACGACATTCACAACTGGCTCAATGCCACAGCGACCGAATTGCTCGTGACGGCTGTGGCGTTGAAGTGGCGATTGGTCCAGCTCGGCTGGCTCGCGAAAGCCGACCTCCACGACATTCACGACATCAGACTCGTTGCCAATGGGCGCCCGAGGAGCGAGCAGCCCGTTCCCAAGCTCTTCTCCGTTGAGTTTATCCAGTGTCTGCACGACGCTGTTCTGAGAGGGGCCATTTCGGTTCGGCGTTCGGCTTCGTTGCTCGACATGACTCTTCACGATCTCGCTGATCTCTTCCAGGCTTACGGCTATCCTGTCCCCTTCGACCTGTAGGGGGACTCAGCCGTGGAGCGTAACCAGGTCGTTCTCGTGGATACCAACATCATCATCGAGGCGATACGGATCCACTGCTGGGCAACGCTCACCGGCTTTTTTCGCCTGGAAACGGTGGAGAAGTGCCGGGAAGAGACACAAACCGGATATGCCTACCGACCAGGCTATATCAGCGTTCAGGAGAAGGATCTGCAAAACCGCCTGGTCGTGCATCTTGTGAGCGATGAAGCCTTGGCCCGCCTTACCCTGGCTGATCCGGATTCCGCGTTGCTCGATCCTGGCGAACGTCATTTATGGGCTCACGCCCTCGGCAGAGCCGATACGTGGCTCGCCTGCAGTGCCGATGCCGCTGCCGTACGCATCGCCGTGCGGCTGGGGTGGGAAGACCGACTGGTCTCCCTCGAACAGCTCTTGGAGGCCTGTGCCGCCCGCTCCTCTGCCAAGAATCTCAACAGACAGTTCCGTTCAAAGCAACTTTCCAAATGGCGAACGGCCGCCCTGCTCGACCGAGGCTTGGCATGACCCGCTTCTCCGTCATCGAGAGTGTCCGGCATCTGATCGACCAGTACCGGAGCTTCATCAAAAGCTCGTACCGGCTCGCCGATCCGCACCTGCGCAGTCAGTTCGAAGAGCATGTGAACCGCGCCGAGGTCTTGGTCAAAGGACCGTATGTCACCCTCGCTCGTGACTTCGCGGAAGGCCGTTGGTTGAAAGACCTGCTCGATGCCGGTTGCGGCCATCCCGACTTGGCCCGCTTCCACTGGCCGTTCGGTCCGTCGCCGTTGTACGCCCATCAGGAAGATGCCTTCCGCGCGGTCGAGGCGGGACGAAACGTCGTCGTCAAGACCAGTACCGGGAGTGGAAAGACAGAGGCCTTTCTGCTGTCCGTGCTATCCGGTGTGCTCCGTCTCAAGGACAAGGGCCTTCGAGGCACGAAGGCGATCCTGCTCTATCCCATGAACGCGCTGGCGAACGATCAATTGCTGCGCCTGCGCAACTTGCTTCGCGATTCACACACGGGCATCACCTTTGCCCTCTATACCGGTGACAGCGAGACTGTGACCTCGGCGCTCGGCGAACCGCTTGCTGGGCATGAACTCACGCGGCGCGAGGAGATCAGGCGCAATCCCCCGGACATCCTGCTGACGAACTATAAGCAGCTCGAATTTCTACTCGTTCGCAAGGCTGACCGGTCGCTGTTCACGCCGTCACTGCGCTATGTGGTGCTCGATGAGATTCACAGCTACCGAGGGGCACTGGCAACGGAAATTGCCTGTCTGTTGCGCCGGCTCAAGGCGCGCTGTGGCCTCAAACGAGGGGACCTGCGCGCGATCGGCACCTCGGCCACGGTTTCGCAGGATGCGGGGGGCGATGCGGCGCTGGCCCGGTTTGCCACCGACCTCTTCGATGAGCCCTTCGAGCGTCGCGACATCATCGGCGAACGCTATCGCGACATCCCAGTATTTGGACAGCCATACGAGCCACCGGCTGTCGAATTATCTGACGAGGAGGTGCGAGGGCTGTCTCAGGCCGACGAAACGGAGTTGCTCAGGCTTGCGGAACGGCTCTGCGGACGCCAGGCACCGGCCTCTGGTTCGACCCACGAGCAACTCCAGGCACTCTTGGCCGGCAACCGTGTGGTCTCGACCCTCCTGTCGGCAGCCGCAGTCCCACGAACGGTCGATGAACTGGCCGATGCCCTCCGTGAGGCATGGCCTCAGCTCGGCCAGCTTTCGCGGGAGGCGCTGATGCGCCTGATCGAAGCCTATCTCCTGCTTGGCAGTTACGGGGACGATGATCACCCGCCACTCCTCCGCCCCAAGCTTCATACCTTCTTTCATGGTGTGTACGATGTCGGGCTCTGCATGAATCCGGCCTGTCGCACGTTGGCCACCGAGGGGTCTGATCGCTGTCGCTCTTGTGGCAGCGCGGTCCGGCCGGCCGTGCTGTGCCGGACCTGCGGGCAGGACTTCGTGAAGGTCCGGTTCGACCCCGATCACCCAGAACAGACGATCGCCAATGACGAGTTCTTGAGTGACGAGGAGACGGCCTTCATTACCCCCTTCCTCGTCGGCGAACGGACTGATTCGGAGGATGATGCGAAGGGTGACGAGCCGGAAGATGAGGCGCCCCGCCCGCGCCACCGCCAACAGACCGCGGCCGAGAAGAGGCTCAACCAATTCTTTGTGGACCATGTGCACGGGACCGTCTTTCCGACCGAGCCCGCTGGTGTGCCCAAGGAGAATCTGAGCACACAATATGTCCTGCGCGGACGGGGTTCGACCTGTCCGGTGTGCAACAGCCGCTATTCCCGCGGCGATGTGCTGACCCTGTTACGCACCGGCGTGGCTTCCAGCGTGTCGGTGCTGGGCACCCATCATCTCGACAAGGTTCCGAACGACGAGCGGAAACTTCTGATCTTTGCCGACAACCGGCAGGATGCAGCGCACCAGGCCGGGTACATGAGCGACCGGCACCGCCAGTTTGCGTTACGGCATGCGATCGAGGCGGCGGTACGGGAAGCCGGGCCCGCCGGCATCGCCCTCCAAGATTTGCCAAACCGCGTGCGCGAAATGTTCCAGGCCATCGGCTTGGTGAAGCGGACCCTGACCCGCGACGAAGAAGCCAATTGGCGCCGCACGCTGGAATATGAGATCGCCGGAGAATTCTGCCGCGCGTCCCATCAGCGCATCACACTGGAGAATCTGGCGCTGGTCGAGGTGCAGTATGAATTTCTGGACAGGCTCATTGCGGACTCGCGTTTCGCCGACTGTTGCCGACGCGCCGGCCTCGATCCTGCCAAGGGAGCGATACTCGTGCGTGCGATGCTCGATTTCGTGCGCCGGAAACGCGCGGTGTCCTTCGATTTCTATCAATCGTTTCTCGATCCGAAGAAAACACCCTGGAGCTGGCTGACGGCCGATCCCTACAGCCTGTCGGTCGCCGAGCACGAACGCGGAGCCGTGTTCTTCATGCTGGACCGGCCCGAGGCGCTGCGTAGCCGATCGGTCTCCGGCATCAAACTCGAACCGCTGGTCAAAGATACAGAACGTGGCGCGGCAGGAGGCGTTGCCAAGCTCGTGTGCGACAAGGCAGGACTCGGCGCCACGATCGGCGACGAGTGGATCAGGCGAGTGGTTGAGTTCCTGCGCGAATACGACATACTGGAGTCCCCGCCGGTCGTGCCCGAAGCCGTAAGACGGCATCTTCATGGGCAGCGACCTTTGCAGCTCGCCAAACGTGTCGTGCGACTCGTGCCTGCCGAGCGCGGGTGGCGGTGCCGGAAATGCTCGATCTGGCGTCCCTATCTGGCCGATGTCTGTTTAGCTTCAACTGCATGCTCCGGAGAGGGCAAGGACCTTCTCCCAAGCACGGCGGACCGAGAGAACTATTATGTGCAACTCTACACCGCCGACCGTCCGCGACGCCTGCGCGCGCTGGAGCATACCGCCCAGATTGACCAGGACACCCGGGCCAGGCGCGAGCAGGAGTTCAAGGATGGCAAGCTGGAGGTGCTGGTGTGCAGCCCAACCTTGGAACTCGGCGTGGACGTTGGCTCCCTTTACAGTGTCCTGCTACGCAATGCACCGCATACGCCGGCCAACTACGTGCAACGCGCAGGCCGTGCAGGCCGGCGGCTTCGTATCGGGTTCGTGACCACCTTCTGTGGCACCGGGCCGCACGACCGGCATTGCTTCGAGGACCCGGCCTGGCTGGTCCGCGGCGAGTTCAAGCCGCCGGTGGTCCGGATGGCAAACGACAAGATTCTCGCCCGGCATGTGCGCTCCTTTGCACTGGAGGAACTCAACGAGGACTTTTCCTGGCTCATGGGCGACCTGCTGGCAGACATCCAGAACCCGGCGGTACTCAAGCGCGATCGATATGCCCACCTCCTCGACAGGCTCCGTGCGCAGCGCGCTGACATTGTCGCCAAGGCGATCGATGTGTTCGGCAACAAGGAACGCGTCACTGAGGTTGTGAATGACTTCCCGGACGAGTTCGAACAAACGGTGGTGAGATGGCATGAGCAGGTGAAACGGCTACACCGCGAATTCCACGAATATGCCCGCATCGTCTCGACCCGTGAGTCGGAACAGAAGCGACGAGCCCGCGAGCGTGCCTATCGGGAGTTAACGACCGATCGTGAAAAGGCCTTCGTGCTCTCGTATTTCGCGGAAGAAGGCGTGCTGCCTTCCTACCAATTCCCGACCGATACGTTCTCGCTTGATCCGGGCGTGGGCGACACGCCGACGCTGCGAAGACCCGCCTGGATCGCGCTGTTCGAATTCGCGCCGGGCAACATGGTCTATGCCAACGGGCACAAATTGAAGAGCATCCGAGCCTTTTTCGACGGCGGTCGGCGTTCCGGCCCCAGCGAGCGCGGCGCCGATCAGACTGGTCGTGTGGAGCGGTTCTGTTTCTGCGAGCAGTGTGGCTTTGCGGCCAAAGAGGTCGTGAACCACTGTCCGCGCTGTGGGAACCGGATTGCTCGTCAGGCCGAGGTTGCGCTGATCGATTCATTCGAGGCGGAGGAACACACACAGATTACCTCGGCCGAGGACAGCCGGCAGCGCCTCACCTTCAAGCGGCAGGAACATTTAATGGATGCCGCCGATGGACAGGCGCAGATGTATCCCTATGAATTCGTGACGCTCGAATTCCGCCACCATGCCAACCTCTTGGTCACGAACTGGGGCAGGCAGAGGCGGGAGCGCGATCACGGCGAGCCATTCGAATTATGTCCGCTCTGCGGCCGCCACCGGTCCCCCGGGTTGACCGAGAACAGACTGGCGCGCTGGGATGAGAATCATCGTGGTTTCTGCAGCGGGGAGCCGAGACCGTTCATCCTCGGCTATGAATTCTCCGCCGACGTGTTGATCGTCCCGCTTGCGCCGGGGCTCGCTCCGACGAGCCACGATGACGCCGAGGCGTTCTGCCGCACACTCGGCAAGGCGCTGGTGGTCGGGGCGCAAGAGCGGCTTGAGATCGAGCAAGACGAAATCGCCTATTTCCAGCATCCGGATGGGGCAGGGGGCTGGACCTTGGTGTTCTATGAAACCGCTCCCGGCGGCGCCGGCTATCTGGAACAGCTCGCGCAACATCTTCCTGCGTGGGCCCACGCCGCTTATGACCGCCTATTCAACCATGATTGTGAGCGGGCGTGTTATCGCTGCCTGAAAACGGCCCGCAACCAGTTCGACCATGCCCTGCTGAACAAAGAGCTGGTCCGCAGCGTGCTCTTTCAGTTGAGCGTCGTTCAGCCGATCGCCGAGCCGCATTCCGGCCGATCAGGAGACGCCAGAGCGTCATCGGCTGATTGGCTGCATCGCCTCACTGCCGAGCGACAGACGCAACCAACATCGAATACCGCCATCGAGCAGGCCTTGCTTCAGGCGATCCGTGACGGCGGGCGACTTCCCGAGCCTGTGCCTCAATTCGAGGTCCTCAACCGCGATGGGAAGCGACTCACCGTTCCCGATTTTGCCTACCCCGATCGCCGGATCGCCATCTATTGCGACGGCTTTGCCTATCATGGGAACCGAGAGGCCCTGGAAAGCGATGCTCGGAAGCGAAATTCGCTGCAAGCTATCGGCTGGACAGTGTTGACTTTCTGGGGCCGCCAAATCTTGCGGGACCCGCGTGCCTGTGAGACGCAAATTTGGCAGTGTTATCAATTTCGTTAAACTTCGCCTTCAGGAACTCTAGCGCCCGCTGCCGGAGCGGTCGGGGCGGTCGGGCCGCTCGGGTCGTTCGAGATGTTCCAGCCGTTCCGGCCGGCCGTCGGTGCGAGAACCGCGGTCTTCTCGGAGTCGTTCTCCGCGCCCGCTGCGGTCCAGTCGGTCGCTGCCTGCGCCCGATCCCCGCCGGTCCTCACGGAAGATTCGATCCGGTCGGTCGCCGCGTTTGACCGCGTCTTGCACGGCTTGGAGCGGAATTCTCCCCTCGCGCCCGCGCCGTTTGAGCTCGCGGCTCAGGTCAGCCAGTTCCGAGGGGCGAAACCCTTGCCGCAGCGCTTCAGTGACGAGGGACAACCCATCACGCGAAGGAACCCCGCCCTCTTTCATGACCGCCAGGCTTTTTGCGCCGGACGCGAGCGCTTCCGGCGTCAGGCGCGGTTTGCTTTCCTGCGCCAGTCGTCCGATCTCGCGCACCTCGTCGGGCGCCACGCCGCGCGCCAACGCCTCGGCCAGCACTTCGACTGCCCGTTGGCGTCCGCCGCTTCCCGCATCGACCAACCCTCGCCCGCTCAGCTCTTTCAAGGTCTCCTGTGCCGTCTCCAACCGGCCGGCCATCTCGCGGAGCACCGGTTCGATCCGCACAGGCTCGATGCCCTTCGCCAAGCCTTCTTTGATCTTGTTCACGAGTGGTCCGGATGGGAGGCCACGCTCGCCGGCTTTGTTCGCCAGCTCGATCAGCGGCTTGATCTCTTCGGCAGAACGGCCCTGCGCTGCGCTCAGACGGGTGATATCGTCCAGGTCTTGCGGCAAGACCGCCTGCCCGAAAGCCACCCCAGCGCCACCCAGCCATAGTCCGGCTACCGCAACCAGACGGGCGAGCCGCGCTCGCATCGAGGACGACACGATGGGCCGATTTCCTTCCATTGCCATTGGCTTACGGCACCACCAGCACGCCATTGAGGTTCCCGAATCCATCCCGCACGAAGTCCTCCGCCTCCGGCGGCGTGAGCCACCGCTTGCCGTCGATGACGTACATGAATCGATACTCGCCCTCCGGAATCGCTACGACCCCACTCCACACTCCGTCGCACCCGGCAGGCTTCAGCGGATGGGTTGTTGGCGACCACCCGTTGAAGTCGCCCGCCACCGCGACCGAACGCGCCGATGGCGCCACGACCGTGAACCGGACGCCCTCGCCCCCCACCCGCTGCTGTTGCGACACCGGCGCGGCGCAGGCCGTCAGAACCAGCCCTAGTGCAAACGCTAGGCCGAGTGCTCGAAACTGATGCGCCATCCCTGTCCCCGAACGCATGCTCGGCGAGAGGGTAGCGCAGCCGCTGAGAGCGGCGCAAGCATCGGGGGCGCCGGCTTACAACGGCAGCTCGACGTCCAGCACCGCGTTGCTTGATCCGAATCCGTCCAGACTTTCCTCGTGCGCGAAGGGGTCCGTGACCCACTGTGTGCCGTCCACCACGTACATATAATGATAGCGACCCGGCTTGAGTGGGATCGTCGCAGCCCAGACGCCGCCATCGACGCGGGAAAGCGGCGTCCGCTCCGGATTCCACCCGTTGAAGTCGCCCGCCACCGCGACCGAACGAGCCTGGGGCTTCAGCAACACCAACCGCACCAGCACGGTCGGTTCGGTTGCGGCCGGGGGCGCTGCGGGCGGCGCGGAACGATCGATCGCGATACGGGAAACTCCGCTCATCACCGCCAGTGCGATAACCGCGATAGCCAGCGCCCCGGCAGGACTCCAGTGCAGCACGCGCGGCGTGAGGAACCAGTTCTTGATTCGGCTCCATCTGGTCGCGTTGGTCTCGCGTAAGCAGGCTCGAACCTGTGCGACAAATCGGCTCGACGGCGCCAATCGCGGCAGCCGTCCGGCCTCCGAGACGAGCCGCTCGATTTCCAGCAGGCGCCGCCGCAAGGTCGCATCTTGATCAAGCGCGGTCAACAAACGGATGCGCTCGTCCGGCGTCAGGTCGTTGTCCACGAACCGTTGGAGCAACAATTCGGCTTCATCCATTCCTGTTTCTCCCGCACATCATCTGGTTTCTTGCAGCGCGCCCAGCATCCGGCAGAGTTGAGTTCGAGCCTTATAGACCCGCATCTTCAGGGTATCGCGATTCACGCCGATGATCTGTTCCATCTCTTCGTAGTCGAGCCCTTCGACATGCTTGAGCACGAACGCCTCTCGATAGAGAGGCGGCAGCTTCTGAATAGCGCGCTCCAGATGATCGGCGATCTGCCTTTGCGTCAGTGTCCGTTCCGGAGTGGCCTGATCCACCGCCAGTTCCGCCCAAGCTGCTTCGGCCTCCGACTCGGCAGCCCCCTGTCCCGCTCGGTGCGTGCGAAGCCAGTCTTTGCACTTGTTCATCGCGATCCGATACAGCCACGTCGAAAATCTCGCATCCGCTCGGAACGTGGGCAACGCCTTGAAGGCGGCGAGAAACGTTTCTTGCGCCACATCCTCGGCGTCAGCTCGTTCTCCCACCATCCGATAGGCCAGGCTGACGATGGAGGAGGCGTACCGCTCCACCAGTTGCCCGAACGCGTCCGGGTCCCGGCGAAGGCTGCGGGCCAGCAGGTCGTGTTCATCGGGGGCCGTTCTACCTGCTCCCATCGGTCCATCCACATCCGGCCGCCCGCGGGCGCCGCCGCAAGCCCGAGTCTTCTCCAATGAGATTAGACGGCGCTCAGCCGCTGCGGTAAACGGATTGTACAGGATTCTCCCGAACCGGAAACAGGAAGCCGTTCCGCACAACCTCGCGGAGAATCGCACGGCTTAAAACCGCCAAGCGATTCCGCCGGTGAGCCCATAGGCCGGCGCCCCGTCGGAGAGCCCGACGAGCAGCGAGGCGTTGAACCGAAGCGCGGACGTGGCCTTGTAGTTCAAGGCGAAGAGGAGGTCACGCGGGTTGGAGAGGGTCGGAATCAACGCCCGATATTCCTCGTAGTATGCGCTGAGTAAGAGAGTCTTGGTGGCGTTGTATCCGACGCCGAAATCGTAGTACCACTGGTTGCGCAGGTCCACCCCCGGGGGATCGCCGATAAAGGTGTACCCGAAATCCAGGAACCCCAGCCAGTTGCCGACCAGTGTCTTGCTCATTTCGACGCCGAAGCTTTCATCGAACTCGCCGGTGCCCAGGCCTCGATGTTCGTCCGCGGTGGGAAACTTGATCCGTCCCGTCACCGCGATCGTGGGAATCCAATCCCGCTCATCCACCAGGTAATAGCGGCCGCGGAGAATCAGATCGCCGATCCCACAGTCCGTGGAAGCGGTGGGCGCCACATTGCCGGGACTTTTGTCATCACCTCCCCGTCCCCTGCCGCTATTGCCAGATCCGCTGCCGGAACCAGAGCCTCCGCTGGATCCGCTTCCACTGCTCCCTGACCCGCTGCTTCCGCTGCGGCTCACCCGGTTGGGCACCCCGCTGAGCAATGTCACCGCGCCGGTGCTGCTGATGCAAATGTAGGGAACCGTCAGGGTAAGATCGCCGTCGTCAAAGAGCCGCCGAATCGACAGCGGGAGATAGGCGATGTCGGTCGTCGTATCCGTGCCGTATTTGCCGCTCGAATAAGTCGGCGAGAAACTGACCTGCCAATTCGGCGCCCGCTGGTCGTTCTTCTGTTCGGCGGCGACGCCCGTGACCGCATCGGCCAGCATGACGAGCACTCCCGCCATGGCGGCCATGCATCTGACTCCTCTGCCCGACATCGTTCTTTTCCTCGTGCACACTTCGACTCCCGTCGCAGGACACAACGAGGCGGCGCCGGGACCTCACCCGCCGCCGCCTCGACCGTCTCGCTGCCTCTCCTTACGAATTGACTCTCACCCGGATCGACATTCCCCCTGACTAGCGACCAGGCCGTTCCGGCCGATCCGCCCGATCGGGAAGCTGCGGCCGCTCCGGTCGTGGCCCGCGCTCCGGGCGATTGAACCGCTCCGGCCTGTCTCCTCCTCTGAGCACATTCTCGCGCGCAATGTCGCGGCCGTGTTGACCCGCCTCGCCTGCCGCCTGGTCCGCGCGGTCCAGCCCTCGCAGCCCGCTCCGATTGCTTCGCTCGGTATCACCCGGTGGAATGGTCGGCGCTTCCGGAGCCTGGGCCAAGCTTACCCTGCTCGAGATCAAGAGCGCCATGATCAGACAGAGGGTGACAAAGAGGGTTCTCGTTCCCATACTTCCTCCTTTGGGTTATCGATTGCCCCGTTCCGGCTTTTCCGGCCGTTCCGGACGCTCGGGTCGCTGGGGGCGTTCCGGCCGCTCCGGGCGCTGCAGCCGCTCGACCCGCTCCGCCCGTGCCTCGCGCTTCATGTCAACTCCCGCCTGACCGGCCCGCAGATCCCGTCTCAAGTCATTCAACGAATGCCTCACCTCGCTGACGACCGGCCCGAGCTTGAAGCCCAGCTCTTTGGCGATCTTGCCCCACCCCCCGCCGTCGTTCCGCAGGGTCGCAATCCGCTCCAGCGCATCGTTGAGCGTCGGGAAGTTCGCCGGATCGGTTTTCACCAATTTGTCCGC
The DNA here is from genome assembly GCA_035573855.1 of Nitrospiraceae bacterium. GTDB lineage: Bacteria > Nitrospirota > Nitrospiria > Nitrospirales > Nitrospiraceae > DATLZU01. The sequence continues at coordinate 15,293 of DATLZU010000064.1, read as the reverse complement.
CAACGCCAGCCGGATGGTAATCTCTCCCCATCCCTGCCCCGCGCTCCGTAACTTCTCGATCTCGCCGACAGGCAGTTGGAACTGCCTGGCCAGCAGCTCAGCCTGCGCCTGTTGCCCCCGCTTGGCCGCATCTTCCTCTGCTTCCCGTTGCATGGCCTGCATCCGCACTTCGTCGGCATCGGACTGAGCGAAAACCTGCCCGGCGGCGCAGACGGCCGCCAGGACCAACCCGAGCAAAAGCGACAACCGCGTCATCGTCATTGTCATTCCGCACCTCCTCTGTCATTCACACACCTGTGCGAGCAATGCACCGAACTGTGGAGCTCCCACACAGAGTACAACGCGAGCGGTCCTGAGCCAATGGCTTTTAGCGACCGGACCGGTCCGGACGTTCGGGGCGCTCGGTCCGCCCCGACCTATCCGATCGCTCGATCCGTTCGACCCGCTCAACCCGTTCGACCCGCTGGTTTCGCTCGATGCGCTCAACCCGTCCATCGCCTTGACGATCGATTCGCCGGTCTTCGTGCCGCTCAACGATTCGTTCGTCGCGCCGGTCCATCTGGCGATCCAACCGGCGATCGTCCCGCCTCTCCGCTTGCCGCCCATCTGTCCGCACCGACCCGCCATCCGGCCGGCCACGGCCTTCACTCTTCACTTCGTTTCTTACGAGACCGCTGTCCACGCGGAATTCCGTCCGGACACGGTTGCCGCCGCCGTCAAACCCTTCGAGGCGGACCCGCTCGAATCCCGTTTGCTGACTCAAGCGCTGGACCAGTTGCTCACGGTCGGCGTCGCTCAGTGTTCCGACATGGACACCCTCGATCCGCGCGCGCAACGTCCCGTCTTCCTGGCGCTGCACCCGAGCTTCTACCTGCTGGCCGTCGACCACGCCGCGAAACGTCACGGTCCGCTCCACCCCGTCAGCCGGCAACGCGGCACCGACGTGAGCCAGCAGGTTCTGGTTGCGCTCGACACTCAGAAGCAAACTCCGGCTCTCTTCCACGTCGAGCGTGAAGTCGCGGAACTGGACTGCTCTGGCGCCCTGGGCGAATCGACCGGCCACGACCTCTCGCACTTGTGCCAAGTCCACCGCGCCGCTCGGCGTTCGGGGCAGCGCGCCACGGATCGTCGCTTCATCCAGTGATTGCCCGAGACCGCGGTCAGGCAACATTCCGCAAACCAATAGCACAAGCGCAGCCAGCCAAACAGCCGGTGCTGCCCCTAACGTCTTCATAGGCTTCCTCCTTCCCTCATCGCCGGAGGCCTGTCACCTGATGCACTGCCCGCCGCCTTGACGTCCGCCGCCCAGGACACATAGGCCGGACACCACTGCCAGACCCCCAACGTGATGATGCGGGTCAGCCCGGCCGGGATGCAGGCAGTTCTGGTCACAGTGACATTGCGGTTGATGACGCGACCCGGCTCACCGCAACGATTGAGATATTCCGCGCCCTTGATCTCGTTGAGATCCACATGCGGCACGAAAAAAGCCGCCACCGGCACAGGTAGGACGGCGATCGACGAGTCGTCCACCCATTCGCCTCCAGAGCAATGCGCCTCTGCGACCGTCGTCCGCTTCACGTCGTCCCGCACCAGCGTCGTCGAACACCCGGACAGGAAAAACGCGCACGCCACGCCGAGCGACACCCGCCGCAAGACGCGAGATGGTCGCTCCATCACGGATTCTCCTTTCGAAATGTCCTGCTGCCTTGCAAGTTGCAAATAGCCAGCAGCCAATAGCGAACCGCGAGCAGCTTTCCCCTCCCCATCCCTCCCCCTCACCCGTTTCATCGGCCCGTTGCAACGAAGTGCAACGGGTGTCCCGGAGGAAGGGCCTCGGGAAGAGATGCTTTCTATTGCAGCGTGAACCCACGGCCGATGAAGACCGTCGTGTAGTTAGACGAAGCGTGACGGAGTTCGTAAACGGAGATTTTGGGTTTGAACCGCCGAAAGGCAGCAATGCTCAGCGGATGTCTTGGAAGAGCACGCCTGAGCAGGGCGGGTGATGAAAAAACCCTCTGTTCTCGAAAGTCGGCTGGCTGAGACAACTGGCGGCGAATACGCGCATCTACCGGATATTGCCCGTAAACAGGCGGCTTTCAGAACAGAATTGCACATTCACGGACGATTTTTCCGCCCGTTCCCCATCAGCCCAATCAGTCCCTGCCGCAACGCTTTGCCTAACTTTCCAAGAAATCACGCGATTCTCACCGCAAGACGCACGGCACAACGTTTGCTGAGCCCCTGCTCTGTTTCTACGAAGGAAACAGACGGGGCCGGAGCCATGACGTCGGCCTCTCAACCAGGGATGAAGGAGGGTTCATATCATGAAGAAGAAAAAGAAGAAGACGATCGGCATCCTCTGCCTCGCCGTCATCTCGGGATGCTTGACCGCCCACCTGGCCGACGCTGCCGGTTCGAAATCTTCGAAGTCCGCCCCGCCCCCGCAGGTCGCCTCCAAGCCGGCTCCGATGAAGATGGACACCAAGCCTGGGCCGGCCTTTCAAATGGTCGAGGGCAAGCTCAACAAGATCGACGGGGACATTTACGTGGTGGAAGACTACAACGGCAACGAAGTCCGCTTGTACGTCGGCAAGGAAACCAAGAGGCTTCGCGGGAACAAGAAGGTGGGAGACACAGTCCGTGCAGAAATCACCCGCGGCGGCTTTGCGAATTCGATTCAATAACGCAGGCGCCGCGAACCCGCCCGAGTCTTGCGGCATTTCCTCCATGGGCTGACCGGCAACCGGTCAGCCCATCTTCTTTCTCGCAGCCAACTGATTGCCCACACCTTCTCCGTTGCTTCCGGTCATCACGCGCTGATGCCATCCAACACGCGTCGCTCTGCGTCGACGCAGCCGAAGACCGTGGGTCGAAAGAGTCTTCGTCCTCACAGCGCAGCTTTCCTGAACACGATATCGCCGTAGTATGCCGTGGCCGACTCAAGCGTGTTGTCCGAATCGGTCATGATGGCGACACCGGAGATCATCGGCGGTTCCTCGCCGAAGGCCTTCTTGTAGTCCTCGTACAGGTTGCGTTCCTCGTCGATCCATTGATTCAGCCGCTCCGTGCCGCTTTCCACGACGATCATCTTGACCTTGTCGGTGTAGGGATTGGGCACGATGGTTCCTTTGGGCGCCTTGCTTTCCCAGATGTAGCTCAACGCGCCGAGCGGCGGATATTGCCCGTAGAGCAGCCTGACGGCTTCATATTGCGCCTTCTCGAGGAAGCCGACCCGTGAAGAATCATATTCAAAGGTGATATAGAGCCGGGCTGGATAATCATCGCCTTCTTTCTTGGTCACATCGCCCTTTTGGTAGACGTTGGTCACCTTCCAGCGCCAGGAAATGATCGAGTATTCCTTGGGATCGATCCTGATCTCTCTGGTCAATCCCGCCGAACCCGCCTCGCTCGTCGCCTTCACGACCACCCGATCCCCGTCCCGGACCAACTCGTACTTCGTGTGCCGTTCGATCTTTTTGAACGTCAGCGGTTTCCACCCGTCCGGGAACGCCTGCCCCTCCTTCGCCGCCGAAAACTTCCCCACCTCCAGCACTGCCCCAGAATCACCGATTGAAGAAATCGGCGCGAGCGCTGTCAGGACCGCAAGGAACACGAAGCATATAGGCTCGACGAATCGCTTAAGGGCAGCCATCCTGCCGGAGATGGGGGACGAGGCAATCCTCCACTGCGCGTATCGAACAAGCACCGCCCATTGTTTGAACATGCGAAATGATCTTGTGTACGCGTTCTGCGAGTACAGAGGGTTGCCTCGTCTCACCATCATCCCTTTCTCGTCCATTCAAACCACTTCCTCAACATCCGCTTCTGCCCCTCCGTAAAATGCGCCTTCCGCCACAGGTTCACAACCTTCTTGTTCACCTCGGCCTGCGTGGGGTACGGATGAATCGTCCCGGCCAGTGTCTTCGCGCTGCCTCCCGCCTTCATCAGCGCGGTGAATTCGCTGATCAGATCGCCGGCGTGGGCTGCGACAATCGTGGCCCCCAGGATCTTGTCTGTGCCTCTTTGAATATGGACACGGGCAAAGCCTTCTTCCTCGCCGTCGAGGATGGCGCGATCCACCTCGTCCAGCCGATACGTGTAGGTTTCGACCTCCAGTCCCTTTGCCTTCGCTTCCGCTTCATACAGGCCCACGTGCGCGATCTCCGGCTCCGTGTACGTGCACCAGGGAATAATCAGCGAGTCGGCGCTCGCATAGGCCAGCCCGAACGGGTGCGGGAACAGCGCATTCTGGATCACGATCTGCGCCATCGCGTCGGCAGCATGCGTGAATTTGTAGCGCGAGCACACGTCTCCGGCGGCATAGATCCGCGGATTGGTGGTCTGGAGCCGGTTGTTCACCTTCACGCCGGTCTTATCGTAGTCGACGCCGACCGTCTCCAGGCCGAGCCCTTCCACATTCGGAGCGCGGCCGACGCCGATCAGGATCTCATCGACTGTGATGTCGTAGCGCCGGCCATGCGAATCGACCGTCAAGCGTTTGCCGCTATCCATTTTCCCGACGGTCAAGTCCTTCCCGCAACACAGCAACGTGACGCCATCGCGAAGCATGGAGGCATGGACGATGTCCGCCGCGTCGCGATCTTCGTTCGGCAGGATGCCGTGCAGGGCTTCGATGAGGTAGACCCGGCTGCCAAAGCGGGCAAAGCTCTGCGCCAGTTCGCATCCGATTGGGCCGGCGCCGATCACAGCCAGCCGTTGGGGCAGTTCGGTCAGCCAAAAGACGGTTTCGTTGGTCAGATACCCCGCCTCTTCCAATCCGGGAGTGGGCGGCGCCGCCGCCCGGGCCCCAGTACAGAGAGCCGCCTTGGCGAAGCGCAGCGTCCGGTTCCCGGCCGGCCCTTCCACCTGAATCGTGTCCGGTCCTGTAAACCGGCCGCTCCCGATATATACATCCACACCCAAGCCCCTATACCGGTGCGCCGAATCCGTATGGCTGATCCGAGCCCGCAATCGTCTCATGCGCGCCATCGCCGCGCCGAAATCGTATTTGACCCCGGGCGGGATATGGAGGCCGAATTCCTCCGCCCGCCGAAGCTCCGCCCAGGCGCGCGAAGCTCGGATCACGCCTTTCGAAGGCACGCACCCAACGTTCAGGCAGTCGCCCCCCATGAGGTGCTTCTCGATCAACGCCACCTTCGCACCGATCCCTGCCGCAATAGCCGCGGTCACCAGGCCCGCGGTTCCCGCGCCGATCACCACCAGGTTGTACCGACCGGAGGGTTCGGGGTTGACCCATCGGCTCGGATGTACGTTCTCCACCAGCCGCTGATTATGCTCATCGTCGGGGAGCACTAAGACATCCTCACGCGTGTTCATCGGCTGAGCCCCTCATTGTCAGTGAGTCGCCACCGCATGTGTCTCTCCGGTTGAGGACGCCGTCTGTTCGCAGTGTCCTGCTCATGCCTTTCCCGCGGCAAATTTCCGATAAATGATCGGCGCCAAGGCCAGCAGTCCAAGCAGAGTGAAAGCCAGGAGCACGTTAGGGGAGGCGATTTCCGAAAGCGAATTGATCGTGGCCAGTTGGCGGCCGGCGTAGGCGTACACAAAGCTGCCGGGAATGATCCCGATGGCCGTGGCCGCGACATAGGTCCCGAGGCTGACCCGTGTCAGCCCGGAGACCATGTTGACCAGGAAGAACGGAAACAGCGGGATCAGCCGCAGCGTCATCAAGTAACTGAATGCGTTCTTCGAGAACCCTTCCTGAATCGGTCCCAGGCGGCTTCCGAATCTTTGCTCGACCCAGTCCCGCAGGAGATACCGCGACGCCAGGAACGCCAAGGTGGCGCCAGTGGTGGCGCCGATGTTCACCAACACTGTCCCCAACGCGCTCCCAAAGAGAAACCCGCCGGCCAGCGTCAGGATGGCCGCGCCGGGCAGGGACAAGCCGGTGACAACGCAATACGTCGCGATGAAAATGCCGACGGCGGTGGCAAAGTTGGCGTCGGTGAAGGCCAGCAGCCGGTCGCGGTTCTCCTTGAGCGCATCCAGCGTTAGGTAACGGTCGAGATCAAAATAAAAGAACGCGCCAATGACCAATCCGAAGAGCGCCGCGATGACGAGTCTGCCGGTGTTGGACCCGCTCGCCGATGATGTCTGCACCGTCGTGGTCATGGCTGCTTGGTCGCGTATCATGGTGCCTCCCCTTCCGGCTGTCAATGCTGTCAGCCGGCCTACATTTTCTCTCTTCAATGGCTGGCTGGAAGGACATGGTGCTGGTTGCCCACCCAGCCGCAGAACTCAGCTCTCGCTGTTTGGTCATGACTGGCCGAGCAATCTAGCAGGGACGGCCAAGAAGACATGGAACGGGAATACCACGACGAGAGCTCAACGGATGAACGGAGTGGACGCCTCAACTCGGACGGCCCGGTCCTTCATCGGCTTGGAACGCGTGCCTGGAGCAGCTGTTTCTTCACCATGCCCCATTCCTCCAGGTCGGACAACCGAGCCCGATAGCCTCACCGGTTACGACACACTGCCTATCCGCTATGGGGGAAGGAGGCTATCGAGTGCCTGCCTCACACGCTCACAAACCGCCTGCACGTGAAAGTGGCCGGTCTCCTCGACGCCGCCGTCCGCATCAAAAACGGACCGCTCATTTCTTGAAGATCAGACGCGGCACCTGTATGTCGCCCATCGCCACGGCCACGAGCTCCCAGCCGGCATTGCCGTAGTCATTCAAGATCGCCTGCAACGTCTGCGTATCCGCGGTTGAATCGACGACCTTGTACTGGAACCGCTTGGGCTCCTGGGCAGATGTGGTATAAACCACCCACAAGACGACCAACAGATTCACCAGCAACAGCACCCCGGCCACAACACGCTTCTCAGGCATGTGCTTGAACCCCATTGCTTCCCCTCCTCCTAGGAACGTCTATGGGCGCAGTCTACTACACCTTGTCACGAAACCTGCACCAGGTGCCCACGATCGTTCGGGATGCTGTTGACCGAGGGCTTGGATAGCACGGCGAGATGGATTGAGCCGGGCATACCGAGCTCCACACCGATCGATCTTCCCCACACCGCCGAAGTCCGGCAAGAAAGCCTTGTCAGGCCACCGGGGTTTGCTCTACTCTTGCCCGGGACGCCTTTCCGATGGATGCGAACGAACGGCTGATCAAAGCCAAAGAGAACTGGGCGCGGGCACGCCGCGGTGGTGAGGAACGCGAAGTCTTTGAGGAAGGCAACGATCGGCTGCCGCCGGGCCAACACCTCGTCGAGACTTGGCCCGTGCTCGACCTGGGTTACAGGCCGGACATCCCGTTGTCCGAATGGAGGCTCACGGTCAACGGCTTCGTCGCCAATCCGATCGTCTGGACGTGGGAAGAGTTCCTCGCTGAGGCGACCTTCACGTCGGTCTCGGATTTTCACTGTGTGACGAGTTGGAGCCGGTTCGACAACGAGTGGCAAGGGGTCAGCTTCAAGCGGCTCATCGAGGTCGTGAAGCCGCTGTCTCTGGCCCAGTTCGTCCTCTTCAGCGCCTACGACGACTACACGACCAACCTGCCGCTTGACGCCTGCGACGATGATGATGTCTTGCTGGCCTATCAATGGAACGGCCAACCGCTCTCGAAGGAACACGGCGGGCCGGTCCGCATGATCGTGCCCAAGCGCTATGCCTGGAAAGGCGCCAAATGGGTGAAAGAGATCACGTTCTCCGACCGGGACCAGAAGGGCTTTTGGGAAGTGCGCGGCTATTCGAACTCCGCCCTGCCGTGGCGGAACGACCGATACGGATGACGGTCATCGTGCGGCGGCACTCCATCAGGATTAGCGTCACCTGACCCCGGTATTCCTCATAGCGTGACGACCATTCGCACACATTCCGACGCCATCACCAAAGTCGAGCTCTGGCCGGTCGACATCCCGATCACCGATCCGTTCGTCATCGCGACCGGCAGCCGCGTCGTCGCGCAGAACGTGTTCGTGCGGATCACTTTGCAGAGCGGCGCGCAGGGATACGGTGAGATGGCGCCGTTTCCGGAGGTCGGTGGGGAGGATCAGGCAACCTGTCTCTCGGTCGCAACCCGACTCGGGAAGGCGCTCCTGGGGCAGTCCGCGGCGCAGTACAGACGCTTGGCCGACCTGTTGCAGGATCTGGCACCCTTGCACTCGGCCGCGCGCTGCGGGCTGGAGATGGCGGCGCTCGATGCCTTTTGCCGCGCCGCCGGAATCCCCCTCTGGGCTCTGTGGGGCGGCGCCGATGTGCGTGCACGCGAGACAGACATCACCATTCCGATCGCCGATCTCGATCGCACCGTCGCACTGGCGCGCGGCTGGCATGCCAAAGGGTTCCGGCTGTTCAAGATGAAAGTCGGGAAGGACGTGGATGGCGACGTGCGCCGGCTGGAGGCCGTGCATCGGGAGCTTCCCGACATCGCGTTCATCGGAGACGCCAATCAAGGCTTCAACCGCGAAGAGTGCATCGCGTTCGTCAACGGCGTCAAGCGATTCGGTGGACGTCTAGTCCTGTTGGAACAGCCGGTCGCGCGGGACGACCTAGACGGCCTGCTGGCGCTGCGTCATCTGACGGGCATCCCGGTGGCCGCCGATGAATCGGTCCGTTCCCTGGACGATGCGCGGACCGTCCTGGAAAAGCAGGCGGCGGACTACATCAACATTAAAATCATGAAGACCGGCGTCATCCAGGCACTGGACATCGCCGCTTTTGCCCGTGGGGCCGGTTTACGACTGATGATCGGCGGGATGGTGGAGACGCGAATCGCGATGGGCAGTTCGTTTGGCATAGTGTTGGGCTTAGGCGGGTTCGACGTGCTCGACCTCGATACCCCGCTCCTGCTCGCCGACGACCCGATCAAAGGCGGGTACGCCTACAGCGGGCCGCGCCTGCATCCCTGGCGGGAATCCGGCCTCGGCCTGACGACCGACGCCGGCCACGAGGTGACGCTCATCGAATGACCGTCACCTCGTTCGTTCTCTCTTCATTGCAAGTCTTGCAAACCAGCGTCTGTCCAAGCCGCCGCTGGCGGCCTTCTTCCGTGAGGACCCACGGCCGATTCATGAACGGCGGCTGATGGCGTACATGTTGCCCGTGGCCGCAGACCAGATCCGCGACCCAGTCACCGTGCTCATCCTGATGAAAGCCGACGATCACTCGTTCCATCACCACAGACGGGGGCGGCCATTGCGCGTTGGCATCCACATCGCGCGGCGTTGGCGAACAACGCCTCGAGTCCTGGAGGCCGTTTCATGGACAGGATGCCGAGGTTCTGACCGCATCGAGGCTGACCACCGGCTCATGGCCGACGACTTCCGCGGAGTGGACCACCCCGCGCGGCACCTCGAGAATGTCGCCCGCTTCTAGGATCGTTTCCTCTCCTTCGACGATCAGGCGAAACCGCCCGGACACCACCGCATCCATCTTATCGACGTGGTGGGTGTGATCCGGAAAGGAGGTCCCCGGCGGATAGACATACCGGGTTACCGTGTAGCCGAGCCGTTCAAGCTTCCGCCGGAGCGCCGACTCGGAGAGCGGTCCGTCCGTCTCGGGATTCCACCGTATGAGGTTCATGGGATCTCCCCGACAGATCGAGCCTCTTGTCAGTTCGATCGACCTGCGCGCATCGGATCAAAACCGGTCACAAGCGGCACAAATTAGAACAAGCTTACACCGTTTCTGCAAGATCTCCTGGCACGGATCGAGCTTGCACTGGGAACTCGGGGGGAGAAAGAATGATCGCCGTAGCCGGAATGGTGTGAGTATCCCCTTGCGGCGGTGACCGGAGTGTGGACAATGTTGACGTAATGCGGGGGTGGCGCCATGAACTGCACGCGGTTTTTTCTCGTCCTGGTTGTCCTGGTCTGCTGGATCGGCTTGTTCGCGTGCGTGAAGATCCCACGAGAGCAACAGATCGAGTTCGTCTATCTCGCCTTGGGCGCGAGCGATGCGACGGGGGTCGGCGCCTTGCCGTTGACGGAGGGGTATGTCTACTTGATCAAGGACGAGTTGGACAGGCACCTTCCCGGTGTCGCGCTGCTCAATCTTGGCGTTCCGGGAGCCCGGATTAACCTCATCAAAGAGCAGGTGCGACTCGCGGTGCAAGTCGGCACGAAAGCCGATCTCGTCACCGTCTGGACCGGAGCGAACGATCTCATTCACGGCGACGGAGTCGCGAAATTTCAGGAGGACCTGCGGTTCATCCTGCAACATCTGCGGGAGCGCGTCTCCAAGGTCATCATCGTCGCCAACCTCCCGGACCTTACCCAACTCCCGCGCTTTCGTAGCAACCCCGATCCCGCCGTGAACCTGGAGCGTGTCAGCGCGTTCAACCGCGCGATCGAAGAGGAGGCCCGCGCCGCCGGCGCGCCGGTCGTGAACCTGTTCGCCCAACCGGTTCGCGACGACTTGGTCTTCGATCTGGACGGCTTCCATCCAAACGATGCGGGCCATCGGGAAATCGCGCAGCTGTTTCTCAAGGTCGTGCTTCCGGCCTTGGGGGTGAAAAAGTAGGGGGAAGCGGAAGAGCGCGCTGGTCGGTCGGGATGATCGGCCGTGGGAGTGATCGTATGCTGAGAACGCCGATCAGACGCTGGGCTATCGGGTGGATCTTGCTGCTTCCTCTGGCCGGTCAGGCTATGGAGGCAGGGCCTTTCCCGGCGTCCTCCGTTCCGGTTGCCGACACTCCAGCTTCCGTTCTCGTGTATGTGTCCGACTATTTTTCCTTCGTCGGCGCAGATCAACACGGCCGCGTAGCGTTTGCACTGGACAACAATCGGGGACGCGACGGCGACGCCTATCAGGCGGAACACGTTGTCGTGTTGCACGACGAGCAGCAGGGATGGGCGAACGTCGCCGGCAACGGGCGGTTCGAGCATGTCGGAAAGGAACTCAGCCGCATCCCCGACTCGCCGTTCTTTCAGTTTCAGGGGACCCCGGACACCGGGCTCGTCGTGACCAGCGAGACAAACCGGTTGAGCCTCAAGATCGATCCGATTCCGCAGCGGACCCGCCGCACGCACGAGCAATCCGTGATCCGGATGGGATCGGCGCCGGCGGTGTTGACCTGGCAGGGACGGACCATTCCAGGGCGCGTGATTTACGAAGGGCTCGTCATGCCGGACTTCAATCGGCTGACGAGAACCTACTTCCGCCTGTGGAACGAGTTTCAAGGCCTGTATGTGCTGGCCGGCAAGGACGGGGACCTCTACCTGCACAGCCAGCGGAGCGAGCGTCTCGCGGCATTGGCCGGTCGGCTGGTCGGGTTCGCGGTCTTCGATGAACAGACCGATCCCCTGAACGACTTGCGCATCGAGGTGTTGTCCCGCGATTGGGCGCTCGTCTTCTATCGGTGGCCGACCGCTTGGGGCATCACCTGGTACGGGAGCCGCGGCCCCGCCTCGATGACGTTGCACCTGTCCGATCGGAAAACGATCGCCAACTGGGTCATCGGCGGATTTTCAATGGGGATCGTGCAGGGCGAGCTGGTCTACGCCGGTCGCACGTGGCCGGTGTATGGCCTCGCTGAACTGATTATGTAACAGGCGCCCGCGACATGGACGACGAAGTACGAACCGCATTAGAGGAACTGGCCGTGTGGGCCGCCGTCAACGTCGGGCATGCGCCCGGCCGGCTGGAGAAGCGCCTCGTCCTGATGAATGCGTTCGCCGAAGCGGACCGCATCACCGAGGCCGCGATCGGGAAACCCGATCTCGCGCTTCTCGACGCCTTGCTGGACGAGCCGGAGATGTTGATTCCCAATCTCCAGCGTCTCTGGATCGGTGACGACGACGTTTGTTCTAGGTGACCATCGGGCCGCGCAGCCCGGCGATTCACTTTTTTTCTTGCACCTTCGGCGCTGCGCCGATCGCGTCCAATCCGGCCTGCGCGCAGGCGTCGTCCAGGTGGGCGCCAGGCGCCCCGCCGACTCCGATCCCGCCAACTACCTCGCCGCCGATTTCGATCGGCAAGCCGCCGCCCAGGATCAGAATGTTCTCATCCATCCTGTGCAAACCTTGCAGTACCGGCGTCTTGGCCGCCAAGTCCGCCAACTCGCTGGTCGGCCGCCGCAGGCTCGCCGCCGTAAAGGCTTTCTTCGAGCTGCTGCTGACGGTATGCGGTCCGGCGCCGTCTCCGCGCAGGAGCGCGCGCAGTACCCCGGCCCGGTCCACCACCGCCACGCTCACCTTGTACCCGTCCTTCGTGCACTTCTCCAACGCGGCATGCGCAGCCTTGTCCGCCTGCGCGACCGGCAACACCGCCTCCCGCAGCAGTTCATCCGCCGAGGCGGTTTGCATGAATCCGAGCATGAGGCCTGCCACTAGCGCCAGTGTTTTCATTTCAGCCTCCCTGTTGTCCACGTTCGATAGCCGAACCAGCCGGCGGAGCGGTGCGGCCGGTTCGGCGCAAACCGCCGTATAGTACTGAGGGCGCCGGCGTGACGCAACGGTCGTCGAGACGTGCCGGCATCGCGTCCGCTGGCTTCACGACTTCAAAAGGAGTGTCCCACTGAGGGCAACCATCTGGGAAGCTCTCTCAACGCCATGAGTGAACCTGGCACCTCGCCGAAGCGATCGTCGCAACACCGCCGAGTGAGCCGGGTTCCTTGTGGTCTCGTGCGGCCGGCTCCCCATCGTCGCGTGCATCTCGGCCCCCTCCAGCCTCGCCGTCCAACTCGCCTGGGAATTCGGTCTCACGCTCGTCGGCTTCTTGCGCGGCAAGCGGTTTGTTATCGATACGGGGGAGGAGCGCCTTCGCTTGTCCCCGCCCGCCGGCTCCTGAGCGTTCCGCCCGAGCTCACGCCTCACACGCCCAGCCGACGCGTCAATCCTCCGCCGGCCTTTATGACCTGATAAGCTACCTTTATGGACCTCAATGTGCTGATCGTCGGCGGAGGCATTCACGGCGTCGGGCTGCTGCATGACCTTGCCACCCGGAAGATCGAGGGCGTTCACCTGGTCGAACAGGCCGAGTTGGCGTCGGGCACGTCCAGCCGCACGACCAAATTGGCGCACGGTGGGCTGAGGTATCTGGAGCATCCGGCGCAATGGGGCCTCGTGCGCGAAGCCCTCCGGGAACGCGCGCTCCTGCTCCGCAACCTGCCCGAACTGGTCTCGCCCCTTCGCTTCGTGTTGCCGAACTTCACAGGCGGGAGACCCACCTGGCTCGTCCGCATCGGGCTCGCTCTCTATGACTGGCTTGCTCGGCAGAGCGGGCTTCCGAAGGCACGCCATCTCACCAATGCCGAGATCGCGCAGATGGCGCCGTACCTCCGCCGCGAGAGGCTCGCTCAGGACGTGCGGTCAGGCTTCCTCTACTACGATGCCCAGATGCTTGATGACGTGATCGTGCGCGTCGCCGCTCGCGCCGCCACCCGCTTAGGAGCCACGTTCGCCGAGCACACGCGCGTGGAAGAGGTCGCGCCGGAGAGTGAAGGATTTCGCGTCCGCCTCGCCACCCCTGATGGCCGGCACATGGTGACGAGCCGGGTGATCGTCAACGCGACGGGAGCCTGGGCGAATGCCAACCTGCTAGCCTGGGGGCACAGCCCGCAGGTGCCCTGCCTCCTCAACGTGGGCTCCCATCTGTTGTTCGCACCGGAGGCCGTGAGCGCTTCACCGGAAGACTGCGCAGCCGCGCTCTTGCAGCACGACGATGGACGCGTGCTCTTTTTCATCCCCTGGCAAGGGAACTGGTTACTCGGCACCACCGAATCCGTACTCGAAGGAACACCGGAGAAGTGGGAGTGCCCGCCGGATGATCGCGAGTATCTTCTCCGTGTGGCCGAACGGAATCTCGCCCTCATCGAGCCGGCGCGCCACACACGGGAGTTCTTCTGCGGCATCAGAACGATTCCGCTTCCCCACCATAGAGTGAAGCTCCAAACCCGTTCGGCGCCGGACGCCTGGCGCGAGAAGCCTTTTGCCTCGCCTTGGTATCTCCGCACGGTGGATCGCGATGTCTCCGCATTGTCCCGCGAAGCCGTGGTGGATGAACCCGCGCCCAATCTGTTCACCATCTACGGCGGCAAGTTCACCACCTATCGGGCGCTCTGCGAGCGGGTCGGCGATCGCCTCGCCGCCAGGCTGGGCCATCCGACGCCCAGCGGCACTCATCTGAAAGAGAATTGGTTTCTGGACGATCTCAAGCAGACAGAGCCGGACCTCTTGCGCCCTGACCCCAGCCTCCGCCGGCGGTGAGCCGTCAGCTAAAAGCATGCCGAGAGCGGCTCTCGACGATTTTGCCGTCTGCTCGGCATTTCCACCGACTGCACGTTGACCCGATCAGTCTGCTTGTATATCCTATCGTATATACAGAGCGGAGGAGATTCATGAAGACGGCAAAGATCTTTATGAGCGGGAACAGCCAGGCGGTCCGAATTCCGAAGGAGTTTCAATTGAAGGAAGACGAAGTAGAAATCCAGAAAAAGGGTGACACGCTCATCCTTCGACCGAAGCGGAAAACGTGGGCGACGCTCGCCGCAAGCCTGAAGAAGTTTACCGACGACTTCATGGCAAAGGGTCGAGAACAACCCCGCCTTCAGAAAAGGCGCCGAGCCTTCTCATGAAGTTCATGCTCGACACAAACATCTGCATCTATCTTATCAAGAGACAGCCGGAGGCCGTGCTCGATCGCTTCGCATCGCACCCGGTCGGAGACGTCGGCATCTCGGTCATCACGTTGGCCGAATTGGAGTACGGCGCGAGCAAGAGCAGCAATCCGTCCAGAAACCGCGAAGCGCTGAAGCAATTTGTCCTGCCCCTGGAGATCGCGGCGTTCGATCGTTCTGCAACCATCACCTACGGAAAGATCAGAGCCCTTTTGGAGGAAAGAGGTCAGCCGATCGGCTCAATGGACATGCTGATCGCCGCCCATGCGTTGAGTCTGGGGGCCCGGCTGGTGACCAACAACATCAAGGAGTTCAAGCGCGTGCCAGGCCTGCGAGTGGAGAATTGGACCTGATTTCCCGCAAGCTCCGCTGCGCAGCCCCCGCGATTGCGAGGGAATCAACGAGAGCCTATATTGCCGCCGGACCGATCCGGGAGCGTATGAAAAAACCAGATACCCCAGGGTGAGGCATGAGTGAGTTGGTAAAGACCTTCGGTTTGTTTATCCTGACCGCAATCGCGGAGATTGTCGGCTGTTATCTTCCGTACCTCTGGCTGAGGAAAGATGGGTCCGCTTGGCTCCTGGTGCCGGGCGCGCTGAGCCTCTGTCTGTTCGCGTGGCTGTTGTCGCTTCATCCCACCGCTGCAGGCCGGGTCTATGCTGCCTATGGCGGCGTGTACGTTGCCGCAGCCATCTTGTGGCTCTG
>DATLZU010000063.1:0-4560 GCA_035573855.1 Nitrospiraceae bacterium | reverse complement strand
GGCGCCAGCACGCAGTCTATGCGCCGCAGGACCGTGAAGGGCAGGATCACGTCCTGATACTTGCCGCGCTTGAACGTGTCGCGGATGAGGTCCGCCACGCCCCAGATGAAACTGACCTTCTCGCCGAAGTTGTTCATGGTGTGAATCTCGGCAGATGAGAAGTGCAACCAGGCAACGTGTTTTGCAGAGGGATACGCGATTCTCTGCGCGAAATCAACCCAACATCTGAGGGTGAAACCGCCGTATGGTAAGGGTTACCGGAACAGCAGAGAAGATGTCAGGGGTGCCGGTCCGTTCAGCTCAGGCAGACCGTCGCCTCGCCGTTTTGTCGTTCTGCGGTCTAGCGCCGTACCGGTTCGCAAGGCGATGGGCCATGGCAGCGAACTCCGCTCGCCAGGACGCCGGCGCAAGGACCTCGACCTGATCGCCGAATCCCTGCACCCACCATCGGAGTTCCAATGTGTCGCGCACGGTCGCGCGCAGCAGGACTCGTCCATCTTTCTGAGGAATGAGCTGTTGGTCTCGTGAGAGGGGCCGTTCGGCCAAGTGCACAGCCGCCTCCCGCTCGAAGAGGACCTCCGCTCGGATGGATCGGCCCTGCACGGGATAGGAAAAGAACTGCTCATCTTTCACGTAACGGCTCAGCGAAAATCCTTCCGGGCGGCGGGCCGGCTCGTTGCGCAACATGGCCGAGGTCATTCGGTGCAGGGCCAGGTGCCGGATGTCGGCATACCGTTTCACGGTGCAGACCAGATAGACCACTCCATCCCGGAAGACGAGACCGAGCGGATGGACCGGGTAGGTTTTCGGTCGGTCGGCGGCCTTGCGGCGATAGGCAACGATGAGTTGCCGGTCGATCAGCAGGGCTTGATAGACAGCCTCCTGAACCGATGGGACGATTGCCGGAGCCTGCAGGACCGGCCCGCGCACAATGGCGCAGACCTTGTCCGGCCATAAGCTGATGTTCCCCCCGCGCGTGCTCGCGAGCACGTCGCGGGCCCGTTGGAAGTACGGGTTCAGATGGCGCAATGTCGTGGGCGGCAGGAGGGGTGTCACATACACCGCCGCCAACTGGAAGGCTAACGCCGTCGGGGGGTCCATACCGGGGATGTCCAAGGAAGCTGCCTCGGACATCCAAGACCATCGCAAGGCCTTGCCGTCGGCCTCGCTGGTGAGCGGAAAAATCTCCGAAAGTTTACCCAGGTCGCGTTGGATCGTCCGTAAGTCAACGGCAAAGCCCTCCTCCGCCAGACGATTCCTGATGTCCCGTGTTCCGACCGACCGGGGTGACCGCGGAATCAAGCGGAGCATGACCCACTGACGAAACACAGTCTCAGCGGCACGCCTCATCGCATCCTCAAGGTGTAACCCATCCCAGCGGGGAAAATGGCCGCTTGACGACGTATGTTGTCGCGCGAATCGGCTAGTTTGACAAGCACGAACACGTTTTTATGCAGGAGGATCATCACGAGGAGGTCTGCACATGCGCCACTGGAAATCCGAAGCTTTTCTGTCGTCGCGTCGTCTCCTGAAGCGACTCCATCGATCGAGGAGCATGTCTACTGCGCCGGTCCCGGCGGAGTACCGTGACCTGGTTGCCCGATGGATTCTCCGTCTGCTTGCCGCAGGTCGTCGCACGGAGATCGAGTGCGAGCAGGAATCCGCCCTCCAGAAGCTCACCGGTTTGCCGCAAGCCTATCTGAAGAGTCCGGCCAGCGTTGAAGCCAGACGAGCGATTCAGTATCGACTCGAAAGGGTGGAACGGCGTTCGGTGTCCGGGCGGACGCCTCTCGCGCGACAGCTCCATCAGCTTGCCGAAATGGTCGGCCTCTCTCAAGCCGAGCAGGAGCTGCTCGCCTTCGCGGTCTTGGTGCAAGCCTGTCCGGTGCTCAGCGACCTTCTGGAAGCGACGCGGAAGCAGAACCTGTGGTCGTTGGACGAGGTGCTGGCGATCGTGCTCGGAAAGGAGCGCAAAGAGATCGGCCGAATGCTGCGCGGGGACAGCGCACTCTGCTCGTCCGGTCTCTTGCGTGTGGATCGGACGGAACCCGATGTCGCGGAGATGCTGGATCTGTTGGAGGGGTTGGGCACCGGCCTGCTGGAAGATCCGGAGGGCGGGGCGGCGCCGTTTCGTCGCTATTGCGAGGTGGCACCGGACCCGCGCCATCGGCTGGAGGAATTTCCTCACCTTCGCGACCATATCGAGGTGCTGCACCGCCTGCTGGGCCAGGTCCTCGAGCACCCGACTACGGGCATCAATATCCTGGTGTACGGCGAGAGCGGCACGGGCAAAACGGAACTCGTCAAGGCGCTGGCCGCGTCCCTGCGCGCCACGCTCTTTCAGGTCGGGTACGAGTGCGAAGACAGGGAGCTCGAGCAGTTCCGCTTCCGGTCGTATCTCTTCACGCAGAAACTGCTGGCGCGCAACGACCGGAGCCTCATCCTCTTCGATGAGGTGGAAGATGTCTTTTGCGACCACGAGCTTCCGCTTGTGGGGTGGAAACGGCGATCCGGGCTCCGGAAGGCTTGGACCAATGCGGCTTTGGAGACCAATCCGCGCCCGGCCTTCTGGGTCTGCAACGAAATCGAGCAGATCGATCCGGCGTTTCGGCGGCGGTTCGCGTACGCGTTGGAGGTGCGAACACCGCCGCGGTCCGTGCGCCGCGCGGTGTTGGCGGGCAACCTCCACCATTTGCCGGTTCGACCGGAATGGATCGACCGGATGGCCGGCCATCCGAACCTGACCCCGGCCTTGATCGCCCAGGCGTCCAAGGTCGCGAGCTTGGCCGGCAGCGATGATCCGACTATGGTGGAAACACTCGTCGAGCGGGCGATCCGACAGAGTCTGGACGTGCTGGGTTGCGCGCCGCTCGATCGCATCGGCCCGGAGCCGCTCCTCAGCTACGATCTCGAGCACCTCAATGCCGGCCATGATCTGCAGGCTGTGGTGGAGGGACTCAAAAAACGCCCGATGGGGCGACTGTGTCTCGACGGTCCGCCCGGCAGCGGGAAAACCGCGTTCGCGCATTACGTGGCCGACCAGCTTGACCGTCCCCTCATCGAGCGCCGCGCGTCGGACTTGCTGAGTTGCTGGCTCGGCGGGACCGAACAGAATCTGGCCCGACTGTTCCGGGAGGCCGTCGACGAAGGCGCCGTGATCCTGCTCGATGAGGCCGACAGTTTTCTCCGTGATCGGCGCGGTGCGCATCGCTCCTGGGAAGTGACCCAAGTGAATGAACTCTTGAAGCAGATGGAAGCGTTTGAAGGGATCTGCTTCTGCGCCACCAACATGATGGAAGACCTCGACCCGGCCGTCCTGCGGCGGTTCGATTTGAAGATCCGGTTCGACTATCTGACGGCCGAACAGACACTGACCCTGTTCGTGATCGCGCTCGTTTCGGATCGGCAGCCGGGCGACGCAGTGATGGTGTCCGCGTCCGTGCAGGAGCGGTTGGCTCGATTGACCACGTTAACGCCAGGAGACTTTGTGACGGTGCTGCGGCAAGCGCGACTCCTGGGCAGGCGTTACAGTGCCGAGGAATTGCTCGCTGCGCTCGAAGCGGAGTGCCGGGTGAAAGATGGGAACACGACGCGCGTGACAGGGTTTTTCCCATGCCAGTAGCCAGACTGATGAAAGACGAGGGAGCGATGGATATCACTGGCAATGCCGATGACTCGGCGGCCAATCTTGCGGATCTTCGAACCGGGCCGGGCATTGTCGTGCTGTCGGTCACCATGCAGTTGCTGTACATGAACCAGGTCGCACACGACCTGACCCGGCAGATCCATGCGGCCGGGCAGACGAAAGGACCGTCGTCCGCCGCCCATGGCGTCTTGCCCACGGCGCTCACCGAGCTGTGCCGTGCAGTTATCGACGCCCTGAAGGAGAAAACCGAGGCCAAGGACTGGGAGCAGTTTCACGTCACGCGGATCGCCGCGTCGGCCGACGGCGCCATTCTGCTGAGAGGATTCGGCTTGCCGGATTCCGGTGGCCTTTCGCGTGCGCGGATCGTGGTGACAATCGAGCCGCTGGGGCGACAAGAACAGCAGAAGATCGAGCAAGCCCAGGAGCGCTACCAGTTGACGGACCGCGAGATGGCCGTTCTGCGCGAGCTGGTGAAGGGGTTCACCAACAAAGAGATCGCCAACACCCTCACCATCACCGAACAAACGGTCAAGGAACACGTCAAACACATCATGCGCAAAACCGGAGCCACGACTAGGGCGGGCATTGTGGCAAAGGTGCTTGGCCGGTAACGGAGCATGACAATGCGGGGCTTGCTACCGACCAGCCCGTCCGTGCTCGTACCCCGCCTGGTGTACTCGGCTTCGCGCGGACGGGTATTCAGATCGCACCACCCGCATTTTCACGCGGTCAGGGCGAGCCAAAGTCCTTAGATGATCTTTAGGAACTTGGCTCGATCCTCTTCCGAGACAGCCAGCGGTGCAACTCCTGACAGACTTGGTATCGAGGTTCTCGTACCAGCGCCAGGCGGTTCATCGCGCAGCACTCGTTGCTGAAGAAAACGTGAATTTGCTTGTAGCGCAGCGGGCCTCTGC
>DATLZU010000062.1:0-141511 GCA_035573855.1 Nitrospiraceae bacterium | reverse complement strand
CGAAGGTGGTGATCGCGAACGTCCCGCCGGGCAGGTCGTATTCGGCCCAGGCCTGTCCGCCTTCCTCCATGATCCTGGCGAGTTTCAAGCCCAGTGCTTCCTCATAGAAACGCCGGGCGCGCGACATGTCAGTGACCGGATACATCATGAAGGCAATGGCTGTGACCATGGGGATTTCCCTCCTAACCTACGCGGCGTTGAACCGTTGGAGATAGCTGCGGAGCGCCGCGCCGCTGCGCTCGCGGAACCGCACGACGACGCGCAGTTGCTCGAGATATTGGTCCAGCGTTTTGCCGCCGAGGTCGATCTTGCGCGAGGTGAAAAACTCACGGACGTCGCGTTCGAGTTCAGCCGTCGCGAGACCGACGATGCCGCCGCACATGCGGCGCAGGCCGTTCTTGGGGAACAGCCGATCCATCGTGTCCCAATTGATCTTCACGAAGTTCCACGCCAGCTCGCGGCCGTAGACGCTGCCCAGGATCGCGCCGACGAGGAACGGGCCGTCCTGCGTTCGGATCTCGCCGTTGAGGGTCCGCGCCAGTGTCCGCTCCAAGAGTTCAGGCTGCCGGAACGCGGCCAGGGCGAAGAGATAGCGCCGCTCTTCTTGCGGCGTGGCGGCCTTGGCAAACCGTTCGGAGAATTCGTGATATCGCGACTCATCGCCGGTGTGGGCGAGGATCGCCACGAGCGCCGGTACCACGTTCGGATCCACCGCACCTGCATCTGCCCGATAGGTTTGATACAACTCGGCCGCGCGCGTTTGTACGGCCGGGTCGTTTCCGAGAGTTCCCAAGGCGCGGATCAGTTCGCCGCGCAGTTGGCGGGTCAGTTCGTTCTCATCTTGCCGCGGCGCCCAGCCGAGATCTTCGACCGCCGGCGCCACTCGATCCCGAACCAAGGCTTCGAGCAAGGGACGGTCGCCTGACTCGACGATGCGGTTGAGTTGGTGGAACGAGTCGAGCAGGAGCGTCCAGACATTCTTGTCCCGATCCGCTTTGAAACGGCCGGTCAGATCAAGGTAGTCGTCGAGCGGCATCAGGCCCGCGACGGCTGCGGCCCAGGCGTCGTTGATCAGGTTGAACCGTTCGGTTGGCGCCAGCCGGTCCGGCAAGAGCGGGATTAGTCGCTTCAATAGCTCCGGGGCATAGCGGACGCGGTAAAAGCCGTGGCCGCCTTCATTCAGCAACACCGACTCGAAGCCGGGTGGCAAGGCTAGAGTGGTCTCCTTATCCTTGAGCAGCAGGCGCCTCGTTTCCGTCTGGCCGCCGGCGGCGATCCGCAGTTGAATCGGCACCTGCCACCGCTGGTCCCGCTCGCCGCCGGAGTCGGATCCGGCTGGAGGTTCGGGTAGGTACGTGAAGCGCTGTTGTGCGATGACCAGTTCGGACGGCGTATTCAGGGTGACGCTGATAAGCGGATAGCCCGGTTTGAAGATCCACGCATCCATCAGGTCGGGGACCGGCAGCTTGGCGGCTTTCCCCAGCGATGTCCAGAGGTCGCCGGTGTCGGCATTGGCGTGGGCGTGGGCGTGGAGATAGTCCCGGACGCCGTCACGGAAGACGGCCGGGCCAAGATGTTGCTCCAACATCCGCAGGACCGCCGCGCCTTTTTCATAAGTCAGGACATCGAACATGGCGTCGGCGTCCTTCGGTGCGCGGACCGGATATTCGATCGGTCTGGTGCTGTGCAAGCCGTCGACCGACAGCGCAGCGGCGCGGGAGGCGCTGAAGGTCGTCCAGCGTTGCCACTCCGGTTTCCAGGCGTCCACGGCCAACATTTCCATGAAAGTCGCGAACGCTTCGTTCAACCACAAACCGTTCCACCAGGACATGGTTACAAGGTCACCGAACCACATGTGGGCGTTCTCGTGCGCGACGACGTCGGCCACCCGTTCAAGTTCGGCGTGAGTCGCGGTGCGCTGATCCACCAGCAGGGCGGTTTCCCGGAACGTGATCGCGCCGAGGTTTTCCATCGCGCCCGAGGCGAAGTCCGGAATCGCGATCAGGTCCAGCTTGTCGCCAGGGTAGGGGATGCCGTAATACTCCTCGAAGAAGTGCAGGGAGAAGGCTCCGATCTCCTGCGCAAACCGGGCGAGGTGCCGCTTGCCCGGGACGGCCCAGACCCGCAACGGCGTCTGGCCGACGGTGACCGGATCCGTCGCCTCCAGCTCTCCGACCACAAAAGCGACGAGATAAGTGGACATGCGGATCGTGTCCGCGAACCGCACCACTTTCTTACCGCCGTCCCGCCGCTCCGAGAGGACCCTGGTGTTGGACACGGCCGTGAGGGCCGGGTCGATCACCAGCGTCGTCGCAAAGACCGCCTTGAAGTCCGGTTCATCCCAACACGGGAACGCACGTCGCGCGTCGGTCGCTTCGAATTGCGTCGCAGCCAGCCAGTGCACGGTCCCGGCCTGGTCCTTGTAACTGCTGCGATAGAAGCCGCGCAGCTTTTCGTTCAGCACGCCGTTGAAGGTCAGCCTCAGCCGCCAGTCGCCGGGTTGAAGGGCGGCGGGAAATCCGATGCGGCAGCGTTCCAGCGCTTCCTCCAATTCAACCGTGCCGTCGTACGCCGCGCCGTGGTCGTTCTCGATGCGCGCGGACGTCACCGCCAGGTCGGCGGCGTTGAGCACCAGTTCCGTCGTCACTTGCCGGACGGTCAGCGTGACCGTTTCTTGCCCGGTGAACGCAAACGTGGTGAGGTCCGGCTCGAGCGTGAGCTCATACCGGCTCGGGATGACGTGTCTCGGCAACCGATACGGATCCACAGATCTCCTCCTTGTCGGTGACTCTTCGGGCGCTTCCCGCGGCGGTCGCGGAGAGTCCAGCCCGGCGCCGTCCGCACGGCGGCCGCCGCTCAACCATACCAGGCGCCCGATGCCTGCGACGGCGATCAGCCGGCCCGCGTTGCTCAATGTCTGCCGCAGGATGTCCCGACGCGTCACGTCAGGGGACGTCGGTCTTTCTCGGGTCATCGATGAACGTGCGCCGGGCCGGCCCTGACTCCGCATCGGCGCCTGTTCACGCCCCTGGCGGGTGGTGCACCTCGATACCATTCGGGGTGCCAACGATCAGCAAACTGGTCCGGCCGACGAACAGGCCGGTTTCGACCACGCCGGGGATCAGATTGAGTTGCGTCTCCAGTTCAGCCGGTCGGTCGATCCGGCCGAGGTGCAGATCCAGAATATAATGCCCGGCTTCGGTCCGGAAGATTTCGCCGTTGCGCCGGCGGAGGACCGCTCTGCCGCCCACCGTTTCGAGTTGGCGGGCGGTGCTCCCCCAGCCGAACGGGACCACCTCGATCGGCAGAGGAAAGGTGGTGCCGAGCGCAGGGACCCGTTTGGTGTGGTCCACGACGATAATCAGCCGGCGCGCGGCGGCCGCGACGATCTTTTCCTTGAGCAGCGCCCCGCCTCCGCCTTTGATCAGGTTCAAGCGCGGATCGACCTCGTCGGCGCCGTCGATCGCGACATCGATCGACCACGCGTCGTCCGTTTCGATCAGATCGATGCCGTGACGCCTGGCCAGTTCGGCGGTCTCGCGCGAGGTCGGCACACCTCGGATCTTCAGGCCCGCTTTGACCCGCTCCGCTAGACCGAGCACCGCATGGGTCGCCGTCGACCCGGTGCCCAATCCGACGATCATCCCGTCGCGGACAAACTCGATGGCCTTGCGCGCAGCGGCCCGCTTCAGAGCGTCGAGATCATGCGCCGCGTTCATGAACGAACACCGTGGACGAGCCCGGCCGCATAGGCCGCCGCGCCGAGCAGGGCGGTTTTCTCGTTCATGACCACCTTGACCGGAATCCCGCTCATCAGCCGTTTGTACCGGCCTTTGTTGGTAAAGCCTTTCAGGAACGTGCCGTCTTTGAGCTTCGCGATCAGCTTGGGGGCAATCCCGCCGGCGACATAGACGCCGTCAAGCGCCAGCGCCTTGAGTGCCAAGTTGCCGGCCTCCGCCCCGTAGATGGAGGCGAAGAGATCCAACGCCTGTTTGGCGATCTCCGCCTGGCCTTTCAATCCCGCCTCGGCGATGACGGCGGCGGGATCGCCGACTTTGATCTTCTCCGCGAGCCAGGTCGGCTCATTTCTTTTCGTGTCACGCAGAAACTCGTAAATCGCGTGCAGCCCCGCGCCAGAGAGCACGCGTTCGTAACTCACATGGAGATAGCTCACGCGCAGATGTCGCAGGAGGTCGATTTCGCTGTCACTGTTCGGCGCAAAGTCCGCATGGCCGCCTTCCGACGGCATCGGTCGGTAGCGGCTGCCGTCCCAGAAGAGGATCGCTTCGCCCAAGCCCGTTCCCGCCGCAATCAGCGCCAGGGCCCGCTTGGTTTTGGGCGGGTTCCCCTGGTTAAGGACTTCGACTTCATCCGGTCGCAACAACAAAATCCCATGGGCAGTGGCCTCCAGGTCGTTAAGGAGACAGACCTGTGGAATGCCAAATTGTTTTCCCAGCGCTGTCCCATCGACCACCCACGGGAGGTTCGTGGTCTGGCAACGGTTGTCGATGACGGGTCCCGCCACCCCGAAGCAGGCGGCGTCGATGACGAGAGGTTCCGGAGGCAGCGGCTCTTGCGGCTGCGTTGCGGCCGCCTCCCTATCGTCTGGGTGTTCCGCGTCTTCCGAGATCGTGGGCCTGGCCGGCGGCGTGAGAAACTCCGTCAGGATCTCCTCCAGCGCCTTGTAGTCGCCGCTCAGAAAGGTTTCCTCGCGGACCGGGTCCACACGCTCGGTTTTCCAGTCAAACAAGGCCAGGTTGGTTTTCGTGCCTCCAATGTCTCCGGCGAGTATCATGGACTCCTACTCCTCGCGAGATGTGATCCCTTGCCTGGCGATCGTGAGTTCCGACGCGGCTGCCTGATCCAGAAACCAGATGAGCCGTCCCTGTTGAGGACGAACCAGCGCGGCCGGCAAGCGGGCGGTTTGCGGATCCCGCCCTTCCAGCACGGCTCGAACAACGCCGGCTTTGTGTTTGCCGGTTACGAGAAAGATCACGGCGCCGGCGTGATTGATGACGCCCAAGGTCAGGGTCAACCGTGACACAACGCCTCGGGGCGACTTCGCCGCGACCACCCAGCGTGTCTGCTCGTTCAGGGCATCCGTCCCGGGGAACAGCGAGGCGATATGACCGTCCTCGCCCAGTCCGAGCAACAGCACATCGAAGGTTGGCCACGCCGCCTCTGCCGTTCCGCATTCTTGTCTCAGCAATGCCTCGTAGTGGCGGGCTGCCCGATCGGGGTCGCTGTCTTCGCCCTTCATCCTGAACACCTGGTCGGCCTGGATTTTCAATGGTTGGAACAAAATTGCGTTGGCCATGCCGTAATTGCTTTCGGGATGGTCCGGCGGCACACAGCGCTCATCGCCGAAGAAGAACCTGACACGACTCCACTCCAGTCGGGCTGAAAATTCCGGACCGGCCAGCATCGTATACAGGGCTTGCGGGGTTGAGCCTCCGGAGAGGGCCACGAGGAAGCGCCCGTGGCTTTTGATCGCCTGTTCGCCCAGCCACACGAAGAGTTCGGCGGCCTCCTGGGCCAATTCCTCGGCATCGGTCATGATTCGAATTTCCGGCGTGGCACTCATGGTCGTTTGGCTGCCGTTGTCTTCTGCGGTTTTTGACGCAGTCCTCCCTGCGAGGAAGAATGGGTTCCGGTAGTCGTACGCGGTCCGCCGGGCTGCGCGCGGCGACGCTTCACAGTGAGTGCTCGAAAGGCTTGCGCCAAGGCCTTGATCGTTGCCAGAGGCCGCCGGGCCAGATTCACGCTGACGGCCGTCCGCCCATGGGCTAACAAGGATTGCAGGTCGCCGAGCGCCTGTGCCCGTGCCAACGTGCCGAACGTGTAGGGTTTGCCAGGAATCGCCAGGTCCGGCGTCATCTCGTCGATCAGTTGCAGAAACAACCCGGTGTTCGGTCCACCTTTATGCAGTTGGCCGGTGGAATGGAGATAGCGCGGACCATAGCCGGCGGTCGTGGCCACCTGCGCGGTTGCGAGAATGGTCTTACGGAGCGACTGAATCGCCGCTTCGACTCGGCGTGAGGGTGGTACGTACGCCAGGACGGCGACATACCGTCCCGGAGCTGTCCGTCGGAGGATCGTGTCCGCCGCTGCCGCGACGGACGCCTCGCGCTGCCGAGGCAACCGGCCGGTGGCTTCCACTTGCTGCAACACCCGCTTTGTCTTGTCCTTGCTCTCCTGCACGTTGGGCTGATCGAAAGGATGGATGCCGAGGAAATAGCCGGCGACCGCGGTGGCGAATTCCCAGCGAAAAAACTCCGCGGCGAGATCGTAGCGGTCGCGGAGTTCGAGTCGAACAACCGGCTGCCGGGTCCGTTCGAGGGCCATCACGTGACGATCGAGACGGTCGTTCCTGTCGCCTTTCAGCCGGAGATACACGAACAGGCGATCGTTTCCGTAGACCGCCGGACGGCTCAACGGTTCATCCGCCACTGGCACCAAGCCCTTGCCTTCCTTGCCGGTGCTTTCAGCCAGCAGTTGTTCGGCCCACAAACCGAAACCGCTGATCCCGGGAGAGACAAGGAGAGAGACCTTATCCCGTCCCTGCCGGCCCAGCGCTCCCATGACTGCGCCGAGATAGGCGCCCGGATTCCGGTCCAGAGGAGCGTGGCACCGACAGGCCTCCGCCATGGCGGTTCCCCGGTCCAACAATCCGGCGAGATCCAGTCCCATTAGCGCCGCAGGTACCAGGCCGAAATAGGACAGGACGGAATACCGCCCTCCGATGTCCGGCGGATTGGCGAAGGTCTGCCAGAATCCGCGTTCGCCCGCCAACTTTTCCAGGCTGGTACCAGGATCGGTGATCGCGATGAACTGCGTTCCGCCGCGGGCTCCCTTCGTCCGGGCGACCAACTCCCAGAAGTAGGCGAAGAGCGACAGCACTTCGATCGTGCCGCCGGACTTGCTGGCCACGATGAAGAGGGTCTGGGCGGGGCGGACCGCGTCCGTCACCTCGCGGATGACTTGCGGTACCGTGGAGTCGAGCACCCACAGGCGCGGGAATCCGCGCGTCGATCCGAGTGCGCGACGAAGGACTTCCGGACCGAGGCTGCTTCCTCCCATGCCGAGCAGGACCACGTCTCGAAAGCCTGAATCCTTGACCGATTGGGCGAAGGTCCGGAGCGCACCGACCTGTTCGCGCATTTGTTCCACCACGGTCAACCAGCCAAGCCGGTTGTCGATCTCCGTCGGGTCCGGTTTCCACAGGGTGTGGTCTTTGGCCCACAGTCGCTCGACGACCTGTTCGTCGGCGAGTTGTTCCAACGCGGATCGAATGATGGTCTGAAGTGGTTGTTGCGCTGACAGGCGTGACGATGTCCGCAAGCTTGCCTCCGTGCGCAAACGACGCACGTGTCCTTCCACGTCCGAGTTTGGTTATCTTAGGATGCGTGGTTTGAAAACGCAAACGGTGGTGGGGCGGAGGGTGGTCCGTCGCCTTACTCCGGGTGCGAACGGACGATCAGCACGGGCAGACCGTCCGTCACCGACCACGCCAACGAGCGCGCATCGTCGGTCGAAAGTGTGAGTCGGAGAGACGGTTCCGGGTCGGGCGGGTCTGTCGAGAGCAGGGTCGCTGCCCAGGATCGAAGCCTGGTCCACCATTCTTCACCCCGGCTGCTGGCCCAGCGCCACGGATTTTCCCGCGCCGGGGGCGTGATCCAAATGGTCAGCGGTGGGTCGAACCGCAGCGTAAAGGCGACAGGCATGTCCGTGAGCTCGATCGGGTCCTGTTGAGGATTTTCGGCGATCGCGGCTTTCGGACGTATGATTGGCGGTCTTCTTCGGAGCCGGAAAACTGTTCCCAACGGTTCAGAGGTCGACACACGCCAGGCGAGGATCGGGAATCGATGCAGTTCGATTCCTCGCCCTTTGATCACGACCGCCTTGGCGGGCAAGTCCAGGAGCAGGTAGATCTGGGGCTTCGCCGCCAACCGGAGTTCTTCTTGCAACACGCGGATGGCTTCGCGAAGCGAAGCGGGGTCCTCAATCGCGTCGACGGGGCAGGGGGAGACGGCGGACCATGCTGCAACGAACAGCCACGTAAGCCCAAGGAGAGGTCTGATGCAGGGGCGCATCATATAAAAAAAAAGAAGAAGCGTAATGGCAAAGGGGAACGAACAACGAAGTCAGAAGATCATGATCGGAGTGCCGATCTTGGCGAGCTGATAGACCGCCTTGAGGTCGTCATCGCTCAATCGAATACAGCCGTGGGTGACGTTTTTCCCCAACAGGCGGGTATAGAGGGTGCCGTGGATAAAATAGCCCTTGCCGAAGCCCAACGCATATTCCCCCAGGACCCCCGCCTCCACCCGTTCGGCAGGATCGGAGGGGACGTCCAGGCCCTCCTCTAGGAAGGCCCAGTCCGGTTTCACCCAAACCGGGTTGATGAGCTTTGACTGAACAGCAAACTCTCCTCGGGGCGTGTCGAACACCCACTGGGCGTCGGACTGACCCGGCTTGTCGAGGATGGTGCCGCTACCGGTTGAAGCGGTCGCCGCCAGGAGTATTTCATCCTTGCGTTTCACGAAAAGCCGATTACGCGCCGTGTCGACGACAATGTAGGGGCCGGTCGGGTTGTACTGTGCCAACTGTCGAATGAGTGCGAGGCGGCGCGCGCGGAGGGCCTGAAGAGTGAGCTCCTCGCTCGGTAGGGTTTCTTGCATCCTCGGAGCGTTGGAGGTGGCCACTCCGCTGCTTTGGGGCAGCGCCAAGAACAGCAGCCCGATCAAAGAGGTAAGAGAAACCAGGAAGGTCCGTTGCAGGCCTGCCATGCAGCGACCGCCGTCGAGGGCGGCACGGGGCTCAGGTTTCTTCTTCGGGATTCTGCGATCCTTCCAAATCCGCCAGAACCAAAGAGACGGAGTTCTCGACATCCAAGGCTCCCACGATGGTCACCGGTGTACCGGTCTCGACCCGATTGTACAACGCTTCCATCTGTGGATTCTCCAACATGATACACCCCAGCGTCTGATTCATGAAGGGGTTGTCGATGCCATGGATCTCAATGAGACCGCCGATGCCTTTTTCGGTCGGGAAGTCGCCGGCTCGGCGGGCCGATCGAAACCGGCGACGGTCGTCCGCATTCGGATAGTCGAGCTGAAGGGCGCGATAAAACTGTGTCTGGCCTTCTCCGCGTTTTTTGACGATTCGATACCGGCCTTCGGGAGTCGCACCGTCTCCCTGAAACCGTTTTTCGAGCATGCCGTTGTAGCCCAGGCGTACCGGGTAGGACAGCACCTTGCGACCGTTCTTGTAGAGGATCAAGATCCGATCGGCCTTGCTCACCACGATGGCTGGCGCTCGATGCGTGCGGGACCATTCGATCGTCTGCCTGACCATTCGGCGCCAGATGTTGATCCGTTCTGCATCGGCGTATCGCCCTAAAGCGGAGTTTAAGGCTGCTACCTGGTCAACCAGGGACTTGGATGCCTGCGCGGCTGCTTCCAGCGACCGGTCGTATTGTCCGTTTTCCAGAAATGAGCGGGCCTGCCTAACCAACAGTTCCGCTTCAACGGAGCGTGCTCCCAAGACCGCGCGTCCCTCGATCTCGTTCACCCGGACTTGGAAGTCCCGAAGCCGCCGCTCGACTCGGTCGACCCTGGTTTCGGCTTTGGCGCGCAACGCCTCTCGGTTCCGCTCCGCTTCCTTTTTCGCCCAGGTGCCTTCCTCCTGGAGGGTCCGCAGCTCCGTCTCCAGGCGATTCGGTTCCCACGGCCAACGAATCGTCTCCTCTTCTGCCGCCAGTTTGGCTTTGAACGCGACCCAATGCCGGGCAAACCGGCTGTATTCGTCCGGCGCAAACTCCGCCGCCCGCGTAGTCGCCAGCTCACGATCCAAGGCCTCGACCGCTTCGACCAGGTCGCCGGGAACCGTCTGGACACAGCCGGACACTGCCGCTGCGGCAACACAGGTGACACAGAAGACTCGGAAGCGTTGAACCGGTGAAGCAGCCATCATGTTACGGCCATTGTAGCCTATTTCTTGGCCTGTTGGCCCTTCTTCCCTTTTGCTCCACCGACCTTCGCTAACGCGGCCTGGATTTCCGTTGCAAGCTTCTGGCTTTGATCCTGAATCGCCTTGGCTTTGGCCTGGGCCCCCAGGTAATCCCCGGCATCCAGGGCTTTCTGAACTTCATCGAGTGAGGCACTCAGACCCTGCGCGTCGGCTTTAATCGATTCCAGGGCCGCCCGATCTTTGCCAGCCGGTGCCTGGGCGACCAATTCCTGCGTCGCCTTCACCGACTCCTGCGCGACTTGTTGCATTTGGAGCGCCGCCTGTTTGGCTTCCTCTTTCTTCTTTTCGGCTTCGTTCTTGACCCTCACTGCTTCGGCTTTGGCAGTGTCCGCGAGTTGCTCGGCCTTTCCGTAATCTCGGAGGAGCACAAACTTGGCTTCCTGATCCGCGATTTCCTTCTTCGCGTTGGCCAGCATCCCCTCCAGTTTGGCAAAGTCTTCGGCCACATAGGTTGCCGCGCCGCTCTCTTGGGCTTCCTTGACCGCTTTCTCGGCGGCTTCCAGTTTCTCGCTGGGGGGTTTCGCGCAAGCGGTTACGAGAAGAAGCCCTGCGGCGGCCGATAGAGTTGTCAACGCGAACTTCATGGATGTCGCCTCCTTTCAGGCTGTCGTAGCCGTTCCATCTTCCCCCTCAGTTGTTAGGTGTTTCAGCTTTTCTTTTCCGCCCGCTTTTTGGCTCTCTTGGCGTGCTTCTTCGCCTTTTTCTCTTTCTTCTCCGGTTCGCTCTCAACTTTCTTCTCGGTTTCGGCCGGAGCGGTCGCTGCTGGCGGAGTCTCTGTTGTCGGGGAGGCCGGCGTGGGCGTCGCGGGTTGCTCTTCAGCATGGACGACCATCAGCGCCCCAAAAATTAGGACCGTCGCCAGTGCGGTCATTGCTGTCGCGAAGTGCTTCATACGGAATTCACCCCCTTTCAGAAGGAACAAGCCTGTGCAGTTTAGGTATCGACCTTCGTCATGCGTTGATCATCCGAGAAGCAAACTCTGCAAGGCAAGCTCAATGCCCCAGGTAAAGATATGGGTAAAAGCGCCAAAACAGAACGAGTTACGAGGGGCGTTCCGGAAGAGCGTGTGTCTAGCTCGGTCTCTTCTTGTGGCAGGTTTGCCCGAAGTCAGCAAATTCGCCCCAGTAATCTCCCTATGCCTCGGCCTCGCTGACGGAATTCGACCGTTGGAATCGGATCGCGCTCCACCGGCCTCGCTCGATTTGCAACCTCATCGCCCGTGAACCAACCGAACATTGACTCTCAGGAAGGCGACCCCTATAATGCCGCCACCGTCTATGGCAATCAAGACGCAAAGGGGTCGCGCATGTCTGTTACGTTCCGGCAACCCTCGAATTTAAAACGGAAAAGGGAACACGGATTCCGCAAGCGCATGAGCACCAAGAACGGCCGCAAAGTTTTGGCGCGCCGTCGAGCGAAGGGACGGGCACGGCTGACGGTGTGAACATTCCCGGAGGCCTATCGCTACTCTCGGTTACGAAGCAAACGGCGACAGGGAACGTTGGCGCGGAGGGCAACGCGGCTAGTGGTGTCGATCCATTCGACACACCCTCTCTCTTGTATGGGCGCTATAGGGTTTCGCTGCAAGCCGTCCGGGCCGTTTTGGGAATAGGAAGTCGTTATCGACACGATCCGTTGCGTTCTTGCCTCGCGGTTTTCCTCAGAGCACCCGCTGTTCCTCCGGTTGTTATCCGATCGGTTCTCAGAGATGGCACGAGCGCGCGGAGACCGGGCGCTCTTCCTGCGCAGCAGCGGAGAGATCGAACGTGTGAAGCGGACCGGCCGTCGGATTTCGACGCCATACTTTACTTTGCTGGTTTTGCCTTCGCAGGGCGGGGCCAGCCGGTTCGGAGTGCTGGCGGGAAGACGGCTGGGGGGAGCGGTCCAGCGAAACCGGGTGAAGCGTCTGTTCCGGGAGTTGGTCCGAGACGTTCGCACGGAGGTCGTGGAGGGTCACGAATGCGTGGTGTTTCCGAAGCGCGATGCCTTGATGGTGCCGTTTGAGACGCTGCGGTCGTCTTGGCTGTCCCTACTGCGGCGTCAAGGACTGCTGCGGCCGACCGGGATTGAAAAATGCGATGGATCTGTCTCACAGTGATCGGGGCATATCGCCGGTGGGTGTCGCCGTTTTTAGGGCCTGCCTGCCGATTCGAGCCGACATGTTCGGAATATGCGGCCGAGTCTATCGCACGATATGGATTCTGGCGAGGACTCGGGTTGACCTGCCTTCGGCTGGCCAAATGTCATCCGTTGCATCCCGGTGGATACGATCCGGTGAAGTGAGTGACCAGGGCGCGAGCGCCTTGTGGGAAAGACGCGACCAGGGTTCATGTCCTCTCCGTTTACAGACAAACCAGGCATAGGTTGTGTACGCGGTGAGTGCCAGATATCTGTAGGACAGGAAGCCCAGCCGGCCGATGGAAAAACGAATCATTCTCTTCCTGATCATCTCTCTAGCCGTCATTATCGGCTACGACTACCTCCTCAAAGAACTCGGACTGCTTCCTTCCCCCCAGACCGAGCGAAGCCAAGAGGCTGATAAGAAGGCCTCGTCCGGCGCGCCGTCCTCCGCGACCTCGGAGAAGGTTGCAGTCCAGGGAGCGAACCCTGCTGGACCGACCGTCGCCGAACTCCTTTCTCGCGATCGAGATCGGGGAGCGAGTTCTCCGTCCGAAGAACAGATGGTAGCGGTGGAAAACGACCTGTTTCGCGCGGTGCTGACAAACCGCGGCGGAACGCTGAAGAGTTGGGAGTTGAAGCGGTACACGATGGGCCCGGACGCGGGCCATCGACCGGTACAACTGGTCCATGAAAACGGCAAACGGCCCCTCCACCTCATCACGCCGGATGACACCCTGAGCCAGGCGATCAACGACTCGCTCTATCAGGTCGAGCAAGACGTCGCGACCCTCGATCCTGCCCATCCCGTGGGCCATGTCACCTTCCGGTATCGTGACACGCGGTCCGGCATATCGGTCGAGAAGCAACTGACCTTCCGTTATCAGAGCTATCTGGTCGATGTGGTGATCAGGACCGAGGGCCTGACCGGCCCTCTCGACATCGGCCTCGGCACAAACTTCGGCATCGTCGAGTGGGGGGAGGGATTCATCGGGCTCATCGGTCCGGCGTCATTCGTCGACGACAAGGTCCAAAAGAATCTTCCGGAGACGGAAGAAGAACGCAAGGGCACGGTTCGCTGGGTGGCGTTGCAAGACAAATATTTTCTGAGCGTCTTGCTACCTGTTCAGGCCACGGCGGCGGTGATCAAAAAAGAGGGAGACAAGCTGGTATCGGCTGGCATTCGGATCGTCCAGCCGATTCCCGGGTCCGGCATCGGGATGCAACTCTACGCCGGGCCCAAGGAATACGACACCCTCAAGGCATTGAATGTCGGGTTAGAGGAGACGATCGATTTCGGCTGGTTCATTTACGGAAGCTGGAGCTTTGTTAAGGCAGTGGCCAAACCGCTCTTCTATGTGCTCCGGTTCTTGTACGATTACACCCACAATTACGGCGTGACGATCATTCTGCTGACGGTCGGCATCAAGCTGTTGTTCGTCCCGCTTCAATTCAAGAGTTATAAGTCGATGAAGCAGATGCAGGTGATCCAACCCAAGGTGGCGGCCCTGCAGGCGAAATACAAGGATGATCGCGATCGGCTGAACCGAGAGCTGATCAAATTGTATCGCGACCACAAGGTCAACCCTGTCGGTGGCTGCCTACCGATGCTGCTTCAAATGCCGGTGTTCGTCGCGCTTTTCAACATCCTGTACATGACGATCGATCTCCGCCAGGCGCCTTTTATCTTCTGGATCACCGACCTCTCGGCCCAAGATCCTTACTATGTGCTGCCGTTGGTCATGGGCGTCACCATGGTGATCCAGCAGAAGATCACGCCCACAACGATGGATCCGACCCAGGCGAAGATCATGTTGCTGCTCCCGGTCTTTATGACGTTTCTGTTCATCACGTTTCCGGCCGGCCTGGTGCTTTACTGGCTTACAAACAACGTGCTGACCATTGCCCAGCAGGTCATCACCGAGCGCTATTTTTTACGGAGGCCCGTTGTCGCGGTTGGAGACGCGCCTTTGGAGTGGGAGGCGGGAGAGTCCGAATCGCCGTCGACTCCTGGGAAGCGAAAGAAAGGACAGCCCGTCCAGCAGGCCGATGCCGAACACTAGCTGGGGTGAGAATAACCCGTCTATGGGTGGCGCGCTCGAAGACACGATTTGCGCGATTGCCACGCCAGTCGGTGAGGGAGGCATTGGGATCGTCCGTGTCAGCGGCGCCCGGGCCATCGGAATCGCCTCACAGGTGGTCCGTTTACGATCGGGGCGTTCCCTTCAGTCGGTCAAAAGCCATACCCTGTATTACGCCGATATCCTGTTCCCTCGCCGAGTCGCTGGCGGTGCAGATCGTCTCCCGGCGCATGCCGCGCGCAGCGGCGGAGATCTGTCAATCATCGATGAAGGATTGGTTGTTGTCATGCGTCGCCCGCGCTCTTTCACGGCGGAAGATGTCGTAGAATTTCACTGTCACGGCGGACTTCTGGTGTTGCAGACCCTGTGCGAGGCCCTCGTGGCGTCGGGAGCGAGATTGGCGGAGCCGGGCGAATTCACCAAACGGGCTTTTTTGAATGGGCGGTTGGATCTGGCACAAGCCGAAGCGGTGTTAGATACGATCAGGGCGAAGACCGCCGCTGGCCTGAAGCTGGCGCAGGATCAGTTGCGTGGCGGTTTGTCGTCGGAAATCGAAGCGATCCGGGAGTCGCTGATTCGGTTGCTCGCCCACGTGGAAGCCGCCATCGACTTTGCCGAAGAAGAGATCGCCTTCGTGCAACGGGATGAACTCCTCGTGACGCTGCGGCAGACCATCGATCGGCTTTCCTATTTGTTGGAAACCGGACGTGAAGGCCGGATCCTGCGGGAAGGCGCCAAGGTGGCCATCATCGGCCGTCCCAACGTGGGGAAGTCCAGTTTGATGAATGCGCTGCTTCGGACTGATCGAGCGATTGTGACCTCGATCCCGGGCACTACCCGCGATGTGTTGGAAGAAATCCTCAACGTCAAGGGGGTGCCGGTTCGTCTGCTCGATACGGCCGGTCTTCGAGACACGCTCGACCCGGTCGAACAAGAGGGCATCCGACGAACCCGTTCGGCGATCGAGCGCGCGGATGTCATTCTCGCCGTCATCGACGGATCCCAATCCCTGAGCGCGGAAGATTACGCGGTGTTGCAGGAGATCCGGGGCAAACCCTCGGTGGTAGTGTTGAACAAGAACGACTTGCCCTGTTCCGTCGATCTGACCGACCCGGCCGTTGGGGAGGGACGCGCATTCGATGCACCGATTGTGAGCGTGTCGGCAAAAACCGGCGCCGGCCTGAACGAGTTGCGGGAGCGGCTCCGCGGCTTGCTGGTCCGCCCGGATCTGGAAGCTGGAGAGGGCGTGGTCGTCACCAACCTGCGTCACCAGTCGGCTCTGGTCCGCACTCGTGAGGCGCTTGTCCACGCAGTCGATTCCGTCACCAAGGCGCTTTCAGACGAGTTCGTCGCGTTGGATCTGCGAGCGGCGGCGGATGCGCTGGGTGAAATTACCGGAGCCGTCACGACCGACGAGATCCTCGAGCGTATCTTCTCCGAGTTCTGCATCGGAAAATAATGCGGTGGGAGTCGCCATGAGAGTCTACGATGTCGTCGTGGTTGGCGGGGGCCATGCCGGCTGCGAGGCCGCGCTGGCCGCGGCTCGCATGGGCGCGCGGACACTGCTGCTGACCATGGAGGTAGACCGTATTGCGCAGATGTCCTGCAATCCGGCGATCGGAGGAATCGCCAAGGGCCATCTGGTCAAGGAAATCGATGCGTTGGGGGGAGAGATGGCTCGCAACACCGACCGAGCGGGGATCCAATTCCGCCGCCTCAACACCAGCAAGGGACCGGCTGTGCGGGCTTTGCGGGCGCAATGCGATAAAAAGCTTTATCGGCAAGCCATGCAGGAGACGCTCCGCACACAGGCGGGATTGGACATCGCTCAGGGCACGGTGGATCGTCTCTTGACCAGTGGCGGCGCCATTTGCGGCGTCGTGACGGGAGATGGAGAGCGGATCGCGGCGCGGGCGGTCATTTTGACTTCAGGTACATTTCTTAAGGGACTTATCCATGTCGGTCTCAGCCATTTCCCGGCCGGCCGTGCCGGAGAAGCTTCAGCGGAGCATCTCTCGGACTGCATGCGGGATCTGGGATTCGAGGTCGGCCGGCTGAAAACCGGCACGCCTCCGCGGCTGGATCGCGACACGATCAATTTTGCCGCGATGGCCGTGCAGCCCGGCGACGACCCTCCTCCACCGTTTTCCTATCGAACCGAGCGGGTCTCCTTGCCGCAAGTGCCCTGCCATCTCACTTACACGAACGAGGAGACGCATCAGCTTATTCGCGACAACCTGGATCGCTCGCCGCTCTACAGCGGCGTGATCGAGTCGATCGGGCCCCGTTACTGTCCCTCGATCGAAGACAAAGTCGTTCGTTTTGCCGAGAAAGAGCGGCACCAAGTCTTTGTCGAACCAGAAGGATTGGATACCAAGGAATACTACCCGAACGGCATTTCAACCAGTCTTCCGGTCGATGTCCAGACCGCCATGCTGCGCACAATTCCCGGGCTCGAGCGGGCGAAAATGCTTAAACCCGGGTATGCCATCGAATACGACTACTTTCCGCCGCGCCAACTCCATCCGACTCTCGAGACCAAGATCGTCGCCGGGTTGTATCATGCCGGTCAGATCAATGGAACCTCAGGTTACGAGGAAGCGGCGGCGCAAGGCATTATGGCCGGCATTAACGCCGTGCTCAAATTGCGAGGCGAGCCACCGCTGATCTTGGACCGATCGCAGGCCTACATCGGGGTCTTGATCGATGATCTCATCACCAAAGACGCTCATGAGCCCTATCGCATGTTCACCTCGCGGGCTGAATTCCGCTTGCTCCTTCGTCACGACAATGCCGATTTGCGGTTAATGGAAATCGGCCATCGTCTTGGCTTGATCTCCGAGCAAGTGTACGCCAGACTCCAAGCCAAGCGTGAAGCGATTCAGCGCGAGGTCGCTCGACTAAATACCACTCATGTGAAACTAACCGACGTAGTGCGGGAGCGATTGGCCAAGTACCATCTCGGTGATGTGTCCTCGAACCATACGCTTGCTCAGGTTCTGCGGAGGCAGGAGATGTCGTATGCTGATCTCCAGGAGATCTTCGGTAGCGAAGGTGTTCTCGATAACGAGATAGCTGAAGCCGTGGAATTGGAAATCAAATATGAAGGCTATATCAAGCGTCAGCTTCAGCAAGTGGAGAAATTCAAAAAGTTCGAAGAGCGTCGCATTCCCCGATCTTTCGATTACGAAAGTGTGAAGGGATTTTCACGGGAAGTGCTGGAAAAGCTCAAGCGCGTGCGGCCTTCCACTGTCGGTCAAGCTTCCCGCATTTCGGGGATCACACCAGCAGCCATTTCACTATTGTTGATCGCCTTGGAACGAGAGAGTCGTTCCGCACGCGCTGGATCTCTTTAACAAAAGAACCTGCGAAAATGTCCGACCTCTCTCCTTTGAGCCACATTTCAGCTTAAAAACTCCTTGACCTTAAGAGAAGATTTCGCGTACATGTTCCACGTGGAACAAATCCGATCACTTCGTCATTTTCTATTGTCCAGTGCCGAGCAGCTCGGTGTAATCCTTTCCGAACATCACGTCTCTCGGTTGCTTTGTTATCTCAGGGAACTCCTCGTTTGGAATCGGAAAGTCAATCTTACAGGAAGCACGGACCCGCATGAAATCGTTGTGAAGCATATTCTTGATTCGTTAGCCGGGTTGAAAGCAATTTGTTCCGATAGAGGAGAAGTTTCGCTGCTGGATATAGGTAGTGGAGCCGGGTTCCCCGGGGTGCCACTCAAGATTTTGAGACCTGATATCAAACTGGTGCTGCTGGAGTCTAATCACAAGAAAGCGGCGTTTCTTCGGCAGGTGATCGGCGTGCTTCAACTCCAGAGCACCGTGGTTACTTCAGAGCCCCTTGAAGATTTTGCTGTTCACAGGAATCAATCTTTTACCCATATCACGGTCCGTGCCTTAAGGCCGGAACCCCACTTTCGGTTCATTGTCCAATTGCTCAGTCCCAATGGACGCCTGATTGTCTACCAATCCAAGATGCAGGTCATTGACGATCAAGCCTTACAAGAGACCGGATTGATGATTGATCAGGAAATTCTCTATTCTCTTCCCTATGGCATGGGTAAACGGTTCTTACGTATTTTGATGTCCCATTCCCTTTGTTCCACGTGGAACAACAATAAAAATTGATCTCGGTCCTGGTGCATTGGCCAAAGTCGTTGCCATAGCGAATCAAAAAGGGGGGGTTGGCAAGACCACCACTTCAATCAATCTTGCCGCCGCTTGTGCAATAGCCGGTCATTCTGTTTTGTTAGTCGATGTGGATCCACAGGCTAACGCGACGAGCGGGATCGGCCTGGACCCTCGAAAACTCTCAAGGAGCCTGTATCATTGTCTCATTGAACATTATTCCCCGATCGAGACTATTGAAGCCACGGCGATCCAAGGTCTTTCGATCCTGCCAGCACAGGCTGATTTGGCCGGTGCGGAGGTTGAACTCGTTTCGAAAGAAAACCGAGAACATGTCTTAAAAAATGTTCTGCTCGGTATCCACTCCCTTTATGAGTTGGTGTTTCTGGATTGCCCTCCCGCTCTTGGATTGTTGACAATCAACGCGCTTGCGGCAGCCTCTTCGCTGCTTGTACCCGTTCAATGTGAGTACTACGCGATGGAAGGATTAGGTCGGCTTATGGCCAATGTCGAACGGGTAAGGCATGCTCTCAATCCTGGACTCGAAATCGAGGGCATCCTCCTCACTATGTACGACTCTAGGAATACCTTGTCTCGACAAGTTGCGGAGGAAGTACGAGGCCATTTCAAAGAAAAAGTGTATCAAACCGTTATTCCTCGCAACGTTACGTTGGCGGAAGCTCCCAGTTACGGCCGACCCGTGCTGTTGTATAACGTCGCCTCGGCTGGGGCTCAGGCTTATGTCTCTCTAGCAAAGGAGTTTCTCGGCCATGGAGAAAAAAGCCTTGGGTAAGGGGTTGGACGCATTGCTCCCCAGTATTGACAACAGGACTCTGACTGTAGATCGAGGGGAAACCCAGGAACTGGGAGTTGATTCCATCATCCCCAACCGCTTCCAGCCGCGGCAGCATTTTAATGACGAAGAAATTTCTCAACTTGCTGAATCTATTAGAAAAAACGGTCTTCTTCAACCAATCATGGTGAGACGCAAAGGCGATGGGGTGTACGAATTGATCGCAGGAGAGCGTCGTTTACGAGCAGCCAAGCAGGCAGGCCTGCAAAAAATTTCAGCGGTAGTGAGAAATTGCGGCGATCAAGAGGCCATGGTCTTAGCCCTGGTGGAAAATCTCCAAAGAAATGATTTGAACCCGATGGAAACAGCCAGGGCCTATCACCGGATGCTCAATGAATTCGGTTTCACGCAAGACATGCTGGCGCAGCGGGTCGGAAAGGAGCGTTCCTCAGTCGCCAATGTTCTACGGCTACTGAATCTGCCTCCCGAGGTCCAACGTCTGATAGAGTCAGGCCAGCTTTCGACGGGTCATGCGAAGGCGCTCTTGGGCGTAGAGAATCCCGACGCTCAGGTTCAACTTGCTCGTCGCATCGTCGATCATCGGCTTTCTGTCAGAGAAGTCGAAGAGATCGTCGTGTCGCAAACTCAAGGCAGACGACGGTCGCAACGGTCACGGATTCAGCCACTGACCTCTGATATCGAACAGCGGCTTCAAAAGCGATTCGGAACTCGGGTGAATGTTGTACAAGGCCGTCGAGGGGGAAGGATTATCATTCATTTCTTTTCTGCGGCAGAGCTGGAAGGGCTTTTGGAAACTCTCTTAAGCTGACGTCCTTGTGAGATAAACGACGGTTCGTCGTCCGCCTGTCGCCGCTGGTGTCGCCGGGTGCGAAAAGGAAGAAATGCTTTGCTCAATCGGTCGATCCAGCATATAACATCCACTGGGCTGTAACCCTTCGGCTACAAAATATAACAGAGAGGAGGCGACCTCATGTGGAGGCAAGAAAAGTCCGAACCCAAGCGACCCCCAACCGAGGAAGGGACCGAACTTTCCGAAGGGAACGGGAATGCCGCCGGTTCGCATGCTGAAGGCGGGGAAGAGATTATCGCCTTTGTCGGAAAGGGAGTCGAGTTCAAGGGAACGATTTCATATAGCGGCACGGTCCGTATTGATGGATACCTGGAAGGCGAAATCCATACCGAAGGGACCTTGCTCGTCGGAGAGGAGGCCGTCATCACTGCAAAGGTCAGTGCCGGGACCGTTGTCTGCAAGGGCAAAATCACCGGCGACATCGTGGCCAAGGAGAAAGTGAAGTTGCGCGCACCGGCTGTCGTCAACGGCAGCGTCAAAACACCTTTGCTGGCGATGGAGGAAGGCGTGCTTTTCAACGGTACCCTCGAAATGACTCAACCGGCGATTCGGGAAGTTCCGCGTGAGACCACGGTTCATTCTCTCGGGTCCACGGCGAAAGCCCTCCGCAGCGGATGACCGGATAGCCGCCTTGTTGTGTCCCGATGGAGTTGTTCACGACAAGATGGGACTTGGACAGTCGGAACAGGAACACGGTTCGGAGCCAACGGGAAAGATGTGTCCCACGTGACGGCTGCCTAACGAGGCCGGGTGGGAAGTGTAGCCGAGGAGGATCGCATGTGGGCGCTTGGTGAGAGAAAGCATCGAACTGCTGACGACGACGAGAATTTTACGTTCTTGGGCAAAGGGGTTGACTTCAAGGGAGTCGTCAATTTCGACGGCACGGTGCGCATTGACGGCCGCTTGGAAGGAGAGATCCATACGACCGGGACACTGATCGTCGGCGAGCACGCCGTGATCAAAGGCATCGTCTCCGCCGGAGTCCTGGTGACCAGCGGCAAAATCAACGGAACCGTCACGGCGGCAGAAAAAGTCCAGATCCTCAAGCCGGGGATTCTCATCGGGGATGTGCGCACTCCGGTGGTTTCAATGGAAGAGGGCTCGCATTTTCACGGAATGTGTGATATGGGTGCCCACAAATGGATTGAAGATCAGTCCCCGGTCCAGGCAGTCCGCGACACGAACGTCCACAACATCGTCGCCCACCGGGGCAAAGTCCGCACCCAGGACCTCTAGATCCGACACCGTTTTCGTGTAAGACTATGGCACGCCCTCAGGTGCTTCTCGGCATGAGCGGCGGAGTGGATAGCTCCGTTGCGGCTTCGCTGCTCGTCAAGCAGGGATTCGACGTCGCTGGTATTACCCTGCAGGTCTGGGAACCAGAAGATGAGACGGTTGCCGTGTCCCGGCGATGGCAGGAGCGCGGATGCTGCAAGGTCGGTATCGCTCGGTATGTTGCTAAGAAGCTCGGCATTTCCCATGAAGTGATCGACGCGCGGGCCGGTTTCCGAGCCGACGTGATCGACGACTTTGTGTCGGGGTACCTCTCAGGAACGACTCCCAACCCCTGCGTGCGATGCAACGAGCGAGTGAAATTGCGGTTGCTCTATCAACTTGCCGAAGAACGGGAAGCCAACTTTATTGCAACCGGTCATTACGCCCGCCTCGTCGCTGAAGGCAGCCGTCATTTTCTCCACCGAGCGACGGATATCCGCAAGGATCAGAGTTATTTCCTCTACCGGATCCAGTCGGCATGGCTGCCCAGGTTGCTCTTTCCGCTTGGGACGATGTCCAAGTCGGAGGTCTGGACAGCGGCTGAATCGCTGGGGCTTCCTGCAGATGAGTTGAAAGAAAGCCAAGAAATCTGTTTTGTAAGCGAGGGAGATTACCGGGCCTTTCTCGCGAAGGAAGCCCCACAGGCCCGGCATCCGGGGCCGTTCCTCGATCTGGACGGACGCATTCTCGGACACCATGACGGCATCGCCTTTTACACGCCGGGCCAGCGCCGAGGGTTGGGGCTCGCCGCAGGGCGGCGCCTCTATGTGCAGCGGGTCGAAGCAGCCACAGGCGCGGTCGTTCTGGGACCTGAGGACAGCCTGCTCCGGTCGGAGTGCCAGGTGGCCGATCTCAATCTGTTCGATTCCTCCTTGTTGCACGAGGAGACGGATGTCGACGTGAAGGTGAGGTATGCAACACCGCCGACGCGAGCCACCGTTCAGCCGTGCGGCGAGGGCAGGTTGCGCATTCGGTTTCATGTGCCGCAGCGCGCGCTGAGTCCCGGACAATCCGCTGTGTTCTACCGAGGGGATCGCGTTGTCGGCGGCGGCATCATTCAACCGGAGCAGGGCCGCTGATCATACTGACCGCACCGTCCCGCCTTGACACGTCAACCCGGCGAGTGCTACGCTGCGCCGTCTTTTCGTGCCCACCCGCACGAACTATTCTCTTGCGCATCCTTTATTTCAACGGGATCACACGGTGAGTAAGACCGCGGTCGCGCGCCGCTACGCCAAGGCGCTGTTTGAACTGCTCGACGAAGCTCACCTGGAATCAACCCAAGCTGCGCTTGTCGAACTGGGCCGGGCGGTCGTCGCCTCTCAGCCTCTCCGCCACGCGATGGCGTCGCCGGCTTTCGGATCCGATGAGAAGGTATCCGTGTTGGTTGAACTCGGTCGTCGATTGGGGTGTTCTCCGACCGGAGAACGGTTTCTCGCCCAACTGGTCAAACACAACCGCGTCGGTCTCCTACCGGACATCGCGGAGGCGTTCGCTCGATTAGTCGACGAACGGAAAGGGAGACAGCAGGTTTTTATTTGGTCGGCCTCCCCCTTGGATGAGGCTGAGCAGGACCGTCTCCGCGCTCGGTTGCGGGACATTCTTAAGCGTGACGTGGACATTACGTTTGCGTCAAACTCCGCCCAACTCGCCGGCCTTCGCATCCAAATCGGTAGCACGGTCGTCGACGGCACTCTCCGTGGACGGTTGACCGCGATGCGGGGGTTTTTGACGAAGGAGTAGCCATGCAGATCAAGGCCGAAGAAATCACAACGATCCTCAAGGAAAAAATCAAAGGCTTCGACAAGCACATCGACGTGAACGAGACCGGTTCCGTCATTCAAGTGGGCGACGGCATCGCCAAAGTCTACGGTCTCGACGGCGCGATGGCGGGGGAGATGTTGGAATTCCCCGGCGGCCTGTACGGCATCGCCCTGAACCTGGAAGAAGATAATGTCGGCGCCGTGTTGATGGGGGACGATACCGGGATCAAGGAAGGGGACCTTGTCAAGCGCACGGGTCGCATCGCCGAAGTTCCTGTCGGCGAGGCGTTGATCG
Organism: Nitrospiraceae bacterium; assembly: GCA_035573855.1. Taxonomy (GTDB): domain Bacteria; phylum Nitrospirota; class Nitrospiria; order Nitrospirales; family Nitrospiraceae; genus DATLZU01. The sequence continues at coordinate 118,141 of DATLZU010000062.1, read as the reverse complement.
GGCGGGTGGTCAACGCGATCGGTCAGCCTGTGGATGGGAAAGGCCCCATCAAGGCGACCGCAACCCGTCGTATTGAAGTGGTCGCTCCCGGCGTCGTGACGCGCCAGTCGGTCCGCGAACCGTTGCAAACTGGGATCAAGGCTATCGACGCCATGATTCCGATCGGACGCGGACAACGCGAGCTCATCATCGGCGACCGACAGACCGGCAAGACCGCCATCGCCGTTGATACCATCATCAACCAAAAAGGGCAGGGTGTCTTCTGTATCTACGTCGCCGTCGGGCAGAAACGCTCGACGGTGGCGCGGGTCGTCAAAACGCTTGAAGAGCACCGCGCCATGGACTACAGCCTGGTGGTTTCGGCGACTGCCAGCGAACCGGCCTCCCTCCAATTCCTGGCCCCGTACGCTGGCGTCGCGATGGGCGAGTATTTCCGAGACAATGGCATGCATGCGCTCATCGTTTACGACGACCTCTCCAAGCATGCTGTCGCCTACCGCCAACTGTCGCTCCTGCTCCGCCGTCCGCCTGGTCGAGAAGCGTATCCCGGCGACGTGTTCTATCTCCACTCCCGCCTGTTGGAACGCGCCGCCAAACTGAACGACAAACTGGGCGGTGGAAGCCTCACGGCGTTGCCGATCATCGAAACGCAGGCCGGCGACGTGTCAGCATATATCCCCACGAACGTCATTTCGATCACCGACGGCCAAATCTACCTCGCCAGCGATCTGTTTTATTCCGGCATCCGGCCCGCAATCAACGTCGGCCTGTCGGTTTCCCGGGTCGGAGGCTCGGCGCAGATCAAGACCATGAAGCAGGTGGCCGGTACGCTGCGGTTGGACCTTGCGCAGTACCGAGAAATGGCGGCCTTCGCGCAGTTCGGGAGCGAACTCGACAAAGCCACACAGGCGCAACTGGCGCGCGGCGCGCGCATGGTGGAACTGCTAAAACAGGGGCAATATCGGCCCATGCCGGTGGCCGACCAGGTCATTTCGATCTTCGCGGGGGTGAACGGCTTCCTGGACGATATTCCGGTGGACAAGATCCGACAATTCGAAGAGGACCTGCTCCATTACGTCGCACAGCATCATCCCGAAGTGAAGAAAGATATCGTTGCCAAGAGCAAGATCGATGATGCGTTCAGTGCGCAGCTCAAGCAGATCATCACCATGTTCAAACAGAAGATGGGATACGGGCAGAAGGCAGAAGCGTGATCGGGCATGCGGTAACGCGAGCACTGCGTCCCCCCGGACCCTGGCGAACTCGCCGGATCACCGTACGCCCCGTCGTACTTTCTTGAACAATGCCGAGCTTGCAATCGCTTCGCCGTAAGATCGCGGCGGTCAAAAACACGCAAAAGATCACCAAGGCCATGAAGATGGTGGCTGCGGCGAAGCTCAAGCGAGCACAAGATCGCATCTTGAGCGCACGCCCCTACGCGCACAAGATGCGGGAGGTGCTGGGCAACTTGAGCCGACGCGTCAATCGGGCTTCCCATCCGTTGCTTCAGAAACGCAGTGGAACACGCATCGAGGTGTTGATCGTTACGAGCGACCGGGGATTATGCGGTGCATTCAACGCCAACATCCTTAGAAAGGCTGTGGAATTCATTCGGGAAATGGAGTCGCGAGGTGCCAGGGTCACCCTGAGCGTCGTTGGTCGGAAGGCCCGCGATTTCTTCCGCCGTCGCGCGTGGCCGATTCGCCAGGAGTGGACGGGCATTTTCGATCGCCTGACTTATGAACACGGGATCGACATCGCCCAAGATCTCATTGACCAGTTCCAGAAAGACATATTTGACGAACTCTACGTGATCTACAACGAATTCAAGTCCGCGATCCAGCAACGCGTTGTGGTGGAAAAACTCTTTCCGGTTGACGCCGTTGTGGAATTTGGGCAAGTGGACGGAGCCGGAGAGCCCGCCGAGGGAACAAGGGGCGCATACTTGTACGAGCCGGACGAAGACGAGCTTCTAGCCGCGCTGCTGCCGAAACATTTTCACATCCAGGCCTATCGTATTCTGCTGGAGTCGTCCGCTGCGGAACAGGGAGCGCGCATGGCAGCCATGGACGGTGCGACCCGCAATGCGGGCGAGTTGATCAAGAAAATTACGCTGTACTATAACAAGACGCGGCAGGCCGCGATCACGAAAGAATTGATGGACATCGTCGGCGGAGCGGAAGCCTTGAAATGAGTCATTGGCGACAAGAGGAGTCTTATGAGCACTGCGATGGGGAGAGTGGTTCAGGTCATCGGGCCGGTCGTCGATGCAGAGTTTCCTCCTGGACAATTGCCCAACATCTACAACGCGCTGCGGATTGAGGTGGACGAAGACAAGCGCGCGGGAAGGCCGGCCATTCGCCTCACGCTGGAGGTCGCCCAGCACCTAGGAGAGAACCGCGTGCGGGCCATCGCCATGTCGAGCACGGACGGCCTGGTCCGTGGCATGCCGGTCAAGGACACCGGCGCGCCCATCTCGGTCCCTGTCGGTCGCGAAACGCTGGGCCGTCTGATGAACGTGTTGGGTGAGCCGGTTGACGAGAGAGGGCCGATTAAGGCGAAAAAATTCTACCCGATTCACCGGCCGGCGCCGCCACTGGTGGAACAGGAAACCAAGACCGAAGTGCTGGAGACCGGCATCAAGGTGATCGACCTGCTGGAACCATACAGCAAAGGCGGGAAAGTCGGCCTGTTCGGCGGCGCCGGCGTCGGCAAAACGGTCATCATCATGGAGCTCATCAACAACATCGCGCTCCACCATGGTGGGTTCTCGGTCTTTGCGGGCGTGGGCGAACGGACGCGCGAGGGCAACGATCTGTGGCATGAAATGCAGGAGTCTAAAGTCATCGACCCCGACGACTATACCAAGTCGAAGGCAGCCCTGGTGTATGGCCAGATGAATGAGCCGCCCGGCGCGCGTCTCCGGGTCGGCCTCACCGGATTGACTGTGGCCGAGTATTTCCGTGACGAAGAACATCAGGACGTCTTGCTCTTCATCGACAACATCTTCCGGTTCACCCAGGCTGGATCAGAAGTGTCGGCTTTGCTGGGCCGGATGCCCTCGGCCGTGGGCTATCAGCCGAACTTGGCCACCGAGATGGGTGCTCTCCAGGAACGGATCACGTCGACCAAAAAGGGTTCCATTACCTCGGTCCAGGCGATTTATGTACCGGCCGACGACCTCACCGACCCGGCACCGGCCACGGCCTTTGCGCACCTGGATGCCACCACGGTGCTGTCGCGCCAGCTCGCGGAGCTTGGCATCTATCCGGCCGTCGATCCGCTGGATTCAACCTCCCGCATCCTGGACCCGCAGGTGGTGGGGGAAGAACATTATCAGGTGGCACGGGGCGTTCAATCCGTTCTGCAGCGATACAAGGATCTGCAAGACATCATCGCGATTCTCGGAATGGACGAACTCTCCGAAGATGATAAGTTGGTCGTGGCGCGGGCGCGCAAGATTCAGCGCTTCCTGTCGCAACCGTTTCATGTGGCTGAGGCGTTTACCGGTACGCCGGGCAAATACGTCAAGCTCAAGGATACGGTGCGGGGCTTCAAAGAGATTCTCGATGGCAAATATGACGATCTCCCCGAACAGGCGTTCTACATGGTGGGTACGATCGAGGATGTCATTGCGAAGGCGGAGAAGCTGGGCTATAAGAGACCGTAAGGCGTGAGACGTGCGTCCCTCTCGCCTCCCTTCCTGACCCACACGAGAAGCATGGCTGGCAAACTGCTCTTGGAAGTCGTCACGCCGGAAAAATTCCTGGTCAGCCAGGAAGTGGACGAAGTCATTGCTCCCGGCAGTGAGGGAGAATTCGGCGTCCTGCCCGGGCACTGTCATTTTCTGTCTACGCTGAAAATTGGCGAACTGCGGTACCGAATCGGGGATGTGACCAGCTATATGTCCGTGTTGTGGGGCTTCGCTGAAGTTACCCCCGGGAAGGTCACCATCCTCGCCGAGGTCGCGGAAAAAGCCGAAGACATCGACGTGGAGCGGGCGCAAGCCGCGGTTGAAAAAGCCGAGCAGCGTCTCCAGATGGGCGGTCTCCCCTCGGAACTCAAAGAAGCCCAAATCAGCCTTGAAAAAGCCCGCCTCCGCAAAAAGCTCGCCGAGCGCGCCCGCCGCGCAGGTCTCTCTTCGTAGGATTTTCCGCGGTCCAGAATCATCGCGAGACGAAGCGCCTCCGCTTTGCGATGGCCGGGCGCTCCATTTGTCTCGACTCCGGCCCGCGCGGGAATCTCCTTCCCCTGGCCTTCGCCGCTGTTGCGCAGTACACTGAACACATGGGGACGGCATCTCACTCATGAGGTGATGCATGACAAAACTGTTTCAGGGGCTCGAGCGGATCGAAGAAGCCCGCGAACGGTTCACCGGGTCGAGCTTCATGGCGGGATTGTTCGAGGGAAGGCCGCGGTTCGATCTCCTGCTCCCGCCGGAAGAGCCCGCTGAAGAGCGGGAGGTTGGGGAATCGTATTGCCGGACCATCGAGGACTTTCTCATCAGCCAGGTCGACCCCGATGAAATCGAGCGGACCGCCAAGATTCCGGAATCGGTGCTGCAAGGACTTTTCGCGTTGGGGGCGTTCGGGATGAAGATCCCCAAGCAGTACGGCGGCCTCGGATTCTCGTACAAGAACTATGGGCGGGTGCTCACCCTGATGGCCAGTTGGAGCAACATCCTCGCGCTCACCGTTGCCGTGCCGCAATCGATCGGCATTGCCATGCCAATCCTGCTGTTCGGCAACGAGGACCAGAAACGCACCTATCTGCCGCGCGTGGCCCGGGAAGCCATCTCCGCCTTTGCCTTGACCGAGCCGATTACCGGCTCGGATGCAGCCAATATCAAGACCGAAGCAGTGCTCAATGCGGCGGGCAGCCACTTTCTCGTCAACGGGGAAAAGCTGTGGTGTACAAACGGGCCCATTGCCCGCTATGTCACGCTTATCGCGCGCGTCCCGGCGAAGCGCATCACCCGCGACGGAAGGTCCGGATGGCTGCCGGTTCCGGAGGGGAAAGGCGCGGAGGATCTGGTGCACACCGCCTTTATCTTGGATATGACCACGCCGGGGATCGTCATCCGGCAGCGCTGTCAATTCGAAGGTTGCCGCGGCATCGAAAACGCCCATATGACCTTCACCGATGTCGCGATTCCGGTCGAAAACGTCATCGGGGAAGTCGGCCGGGGTCTCCGTTACGCGCTGTCGATCCTCAATATCGGCCGGGCGATCAGCATCCCGGCACTCTGCCTGGGAATGGCGAAACAAGTCTGGCAGCCGACCCTCGACCGAGCGAACTCCCGCCTGACTTTCGGGAAGCCTCTGAGCGAGCGGGAAACCCAGCGCATGCGGATCGGCCGCATGGCCGTGCAACTTTACGCCTTGGAAGCCCTTTCCCTCCTCGCTTGGCATCTAGCGGATCAACACACCTATGACGTGCGTATCGAGGCCGCCATCGCAAAAATGTTCGCGTCCGAAGAGACCATCCGCTTCCTAAAGGACGCCCAGATCCTCTTCGGCGGAATGGGGTATGAGACGGCCGATTCCAAACGAGTTCGCGGGGAGCCGGCGTTCCCCATCGAACAACTCGTCCGCGACATTGAGATGTCCCGGATCGGTGAAGGCGCGACCGATATTCTGCGGCCTTTTGTGGCCCGAGAAGGGTTAACCCTTCATCTCGACCGGGCGCGGCAATATATTGAAGGCTCGGGCTCCGGAGTTCGGCGGCTCGTCGAACTTGTGAAGCTCTTGCGATTCTATGTTCCCTGGTATTTGCGGCTCTGGAAGCCCGCCGCATTGCCCGCCCGCCCAGAGTGCCAGCATCCTCGCGTCCGTCCGAAACTCCGCTATGTAGAGCGTGCGAGCAGGCGCCTGGCACGGAGGATTTTTTTCGCGATGATCCGCTATCAGGAACGGCTCCGTGACGATCAAGGCCGACAGAATCGCATTGAAGCAGTGGGAGAAGATCTGTTCGTGATCGCCGCCACGGCTCTCTATGCGCGAAATCAGGACTACAAGAATGGGCGGACGGAGTCCTGGGAATTGGCGGACGAATTCTATCGCCAGGCCAAGCTCCGCATCGAACAACATCTCCGCGAGCTCCTGTGGAATACGGATCATCGCTTGTCGGCCATCGGTCAACACGCGTTGCGAGGTGCGTACGCCTGGCTTTCCGACGGGATTATCCGACGAGGGCTTGCGGACTATGTGCTGCGCCGAAGAGAGTGAGGTGCCAGAACCGCATCGAGGCGGCCTGCTCCGGCCATGGCTTGTGGGTTGTGGAACAAAAGTGCCCTCATCCTCGCGCCGTAAAAGCTGGTCTGTCCTCCCCTTGACGAAGACCCTCTCAGTTATTAGCTAGCAATCAATTTCCCCGTTTCACTCCAGATAGCGGCAAGTGCTGGGAGGGCTTCAACTACCCTTAACGAGAGGAGGCTGCCCTATGGACCTGATGCGCAGTTTGCTTGTCCGGGACACTTTCCGCGAGTTGGAAGATATGGCCGACCGCCTCAACCGTCTGGTGGGCGGAAGTGCTGGCACCCGGGTTGGTAGCCAGGAAACGATGGCGCGGGCCGACTGGGCTCCGGCGGTAGACGTGGTGGAGACCGACACGGAATTTCAGATCCTTGCCGAGCTTCCCGGGCTAGAAAAGGAGGACGTGAAGCTGTCTGTAGAAGGCGGGGTCTTGGCGATTTCCGGGCGACGGGAACCGATGAAGGAAGGGAAAGGAACGCGCATTCACCGCCTTGAGCGGGCGTCAGGCAGTTTTCTCCGGAGCTTCTCGGTGCCGGACTCCGTGGATGAAACCAGGGTGAAAGCGAACTACAGGAACGGTATATTGACCGTGCATCTGCCGAAGACGGAGAAAGCCAAGCCCAGGTCGATCGAAGTCAAGGTCGAATAGCCAAGATCGACGCCCGGTCGTTGATCATCGTCGGAGTCCGAGCGAGGCCAATCCGGATGGATCCCTCGGAAGAGAAGGATTACTACGCGATCCTCGGGGTGTCTCGTACGGCTGAGCCGCACGAGGTGCAGGAGGCGTTCCGTCGCTTGGCCAAGCGCCACCATCCGGACCACGTCGGCGATCAGGGAACCAGGAAGTTTCAGCAGATTCAGGAAGCTTACGAAGTCCTCTCCAATCCCGACAAACGCCGGAAATATGATGCCGACCTTCGGCGCCGCCGGGAACAGGTCTCAACCTGGCCTGAAACACTGAACCCTGTGATAGGCCGAATGCCTCGCCAACGGTCTCGTGTGTCATGGTCTGAGCCTGAACCGCTCACACGACCGCCATACCCTGAACGCTTCTCTTCCGGTCATCCTGAAGTGAAGTTGCATTCGCCCTGGAGCCTCTTCGAGACATTGATGCTCGAGGACTTTTTGCGAAGGCTCGGGCCGGGAGCGTGCCTGGTCCAGTCTCGGCCGGCCGTATGGGCGGAGTGTTTCTTTTGTGGAGCGGCGAGACTGCGGTCCGATGTTCCGTGTCCCTCATGCGCGAGAACGGAGTGGTTGCAGGCCGAGTTTGACGACCTGATCAAAAGGTGGTTCCGAGGGTTTGGTCGAGCGTGGTAAGCCTTCCGGTGCCAGTGAGAATCTGCGTCCCCTCTGAGGGCTTCTGTTCTTTCCTCTTCTCGTATCCTGCTTCTTGCGTCATTCCACCGAATCCCGGATTGAACGCTTTGCAATGGATTGTGCCGTCGGCTTGTCTTTGTGTTGTTCGAGAGAAGGAGTGGTAGTGCAAAAGGTGCCCGGCATAGCGGCTCTGGGAACTTGTATCCGAACCGTCTATCTGGCAAAGTGGGATACTGATCCGATCGGCCGCAGGTCGAGAACATGACGTCCGCGATCCCGTTGACAACCACCGAACTCGTCGTCACGGCCGGAGAAGCCCCGAAACGCCTGGATCGCTTTCTCGCTAACCGCGACCCGGCTCTCTCTCGGTCCGCTCTTCAGCGATTGATCGAAGACGGTCGCATCCGCATCAATGGCCGGGTGGTCAAGCCCAGCCACAAAATCAAGCCCGGCGACACGATCGCGCTGGAGATTCCTCGTCCGGAACCGCTGGCCTTGCACCCAGAGCCCATTCCCCTTGCGATCCTTCATGAGGATGACGACCTTCTGGTGCTCAATAAACCGGCAGGGTTAGTCGTTCATCCTGCACCCGGTCACTGGAGCGGTACGCTCGTCAACGCGTTGCTGCATCATTTCGAAACCCAAGGCGGCTCGATCTCCACGATCGGCGGGAAAGAGCGGCCAGGGCTTGTGCACCGCTTGGACAAGGAGACCTCCGGCGTCATGGTCATCGCCAAGACCGACCAGGCACATCGCAGCCTGGCGGGGCAGTTCAAACATCACACGATCGTACGGGTCTATGAGGCGTTGGTGTGGGGCGTTCCGAAGAAGTCCCACGGGCTCATCGAGCTGGCGATCGGGCGGGATGAGAAAGAGCGGAAGAAATTCTCATCCCGCACCACGCGGCCCAAGCCGTCGGCCACGGAGTATCGCGTGGTTGACCGATTCGGCCATATTGCCGCGCACCTCAGCCTTGTCCCCCGTACCGGCCGTACGCACCAGATCCGGGTCCATCTGGCCTCGATCGGCCATCCGGTGCTGGGAGATCAGACCTACGGCGGGCGGAAGGTCCGGATGTTGTCGGACGACTTGGCCATTCCGCGTGTGATGTTGCACGCGCGCACGTTGGGGTTCAGCCATCCCGGGACCGGCGTTTATCAGGAATTCTCGGTTCTATGGCCGCCCGACATGGAGGCTGTCCAGCAGGCGCTGTGGCAGGTCGCCCGATCGCCGCAGCATGTGCGACCGACAACGGAAACTTGACAGATTGCGGCAGCGAGCGTATCAGACTGCTGCCTCCCAAGGAGTGCCGCGGTGGAAACCAGCGATGTCCTCGATACGGTCGGCAGCCTTGTCTCCCAGCTCAAAGCCTATGCGGCCAAGTTACCCGTGGTCGTGCCAATGTCAGTCGTCCCCGGCGGTATCAAACCGAAGGAGGAAGCGATCGAGGCCTTCGAGAAAACGGTGTATCGGTTTCGCGCTCAAAGCGGTACCTCGATCTACAAACGGCTGAACGATCTGTTTATCGAATCACTGGAAGCCTTTGAGGGGGGCAAATTGCTCAGTTCGATCCAGCCCCTGCTGGCTGTGCTGGATCATCTGGAGCAAATGCAGCGGGATAAGGAAATTCTGGCCAGTCCTGGCGATGAGAAGCGGATGGGCGAATATCGGGCGGCATTGCACAAGATTCTACCGGGCGGCAAACCTGAGCTGGAGGGAGCGGGACGCGGCTTATGAACGGGCCATGACGAAATGTGGAATGACGAACTCCGGAGCACCGTTAATTCAGAATTCTTTTGGAATTCTGAATCGTGACGGCGGTCAATGACCCATTTTGGGTCCGGAGGCTGTCGCTCCGTGCGTGACGAACGTGAAGCGGACCATCTGCTGGCAGTGGGGGCATTTCACCCGAAAGGTTCTTTCGTCGAGGTATTCAAACTGCTCTTCTTTAATCCACATGAGCCGAAAGCACTTGGGACACGAACGAACCTGCGTACCCATACGTCATGACCCTTTGGACATCTGCTGAAATCGACCTCGTGAAACGGGCAACAATCTAATACAAGCCGTTGACGATGCTCAAGCCTCTGATCACGTTTTCCGACCGGAAAGATATCGACCCCGACCAGCTCGTCAACCTCTATCGGCAAGCTCCCTGGGCCAACGGGCGGACGGCCGACGACGTCCGCATCATGCTGGCGCACACCGATCTCGTCGTGTCGGCCTGGGACGGTCCGCGGTTGGTCGGGTTCGGACGCGTGCTGACCGATTACGTGTATCGCGCCTCGATCTGGGACATCATCGTGGACAAAGAGTATCAGGGGCAGGACATCGGAACCAAGATTATGCAACGGATTTTGCACCATCCGGACCTTAAACGCGTCGAGCTGTTCTGGCTGTGCACCCGGGACAAACAGAGCTTCTATGAAAAACTGGGTTTCAGCTCCAAAGAGCAGACCGGCATGGTTTGGGCCAGAACCTGCCACGCGAGATTGGAATAACAGCCGCATGCAGGGCTGCGGCTCGCCGTAGAGCATGCGGAGCTGAGGATCACGATACTTCAGAAGAGGGCGCGGATTCCGAATAGGAAATTGAAGGACGAAGCGTTCCAATCGCCAGACCGTCTTCCATCGATGGTCACGTGGCCGTCGTTCCGTTTGTAAGCCATTTCGGTGTTGAGTGCGATTTTTGACGTCACAAAGTAATCCCCGCCCCAAGCCAGTCGCCATGCAAACGTATTGCTCGGTGACACGCGGGTGACGACGTCTTCGCCAAACGAATTGACATTGACGCCGAATCCCATCGAGACATACGGAGCGATCGGCCCATATCGTGTCGGCCGGAGTTCGACCGTCGGTATGACCGAGACGGTGTCCAGATGGCCGAAGGCACCCGACGGTCTTTCAAAATCCACCGCGCGTCGTTCCCACTCAAGGGTCAGGCCGGCCAATAACCACTTGTTCAGGCTGTACATCCCTTGCAGGTTGACGACCGAGCCCACATCGGTGTCCGTGTTGGCCCTCAGTTCTTGAGTCAGCACGGAAAACCCCGCACGGAATCCGAACATGAACGTTCCCGGCTCCGTCCCACCGTCCGTCCATTTCCACGACCCCTGCGCTTCGGTCGCGAAAGGCGAGGTGACGCCGACGAGGACGCAGAGGCAGAACAGCCCGCACCACCGTTGAACCGCCCGTGTTGCACCCATATACGTTCTCCTGGTTCAGTGAAATCGGGAAGACAGTGTAGCGTGCACTGTAGCGGAGGGGGCGTCGAGGATCAAGGCAACCTCCTCTTCCTGCGACGGCACAGTCACCGCCGCGACGACGATGCCGCGTGGACCCGGCGGAGCCGCTTGGGAGAAAAGAGGACAGCCAGAAAAAACACCGCCGTCGCCAACAGCACGATCGCCGGTCCGGACGGCACATCCCACAGGAACGACAGCACAACGCCACCCACTGCGGACAGAACGCCGATCACGACCGCGTAGAGCGTCAGATGTGTCAGGCTGTGCGTGAGCTGATAGGCGGTCGATGCTGGAATGAGGATCATCGCGAACACCAGGACGGCGCCGACCGTCTTGAGCGACACGACCACCGTCAGCGCGACCAGCGTCAACAACAGAAAGAATATCCGCCTGGCTGGCACCCCCGAGGCTTCCGCCATGTCCTGGTCGAACGCGATAAAGTACAGTTCCTTCGAAAACAGGAAAATCGTTCCCAGTACCAACAGGCTTAGCCCCGAGATCACCTGCAACTCGTCCGGTGTCACGGAGAGCACGCTGCCGAAGAGATAGCCATAAACCTCTGGGTTATAGGCCTTCATCAGGCCTATGAACAAAATGGCCAGGGCCATCGTGGTTGTGTACAAGATTCCGATCGAGACATCCAGCTTCATCCGGCCCTTTTCTTCGATAAGGCCGGTGATCCAGACTGTCGCCAGGCCGAACATGATTGCCAGCACCAGCGGCGGCCAACCCTTCAGATAGGCCAGTGCCACGCCGGCGAAGGCGGCGTGCGCCGTCCCCGCCCCGGCGAAGGCCAACCCGCGCAAGACGACAAACACGCCGATGGCGGAGCACAGCACCCCCACCAACGCCGCCGCCAGCAGCGAACGTTGCATGAAGTCATAGGTGAGCATCTCGAGCATATGACGGTGAGCGGTCAGTTCTCAGCCGTCGACTATCGGCTTTCTTTGAAGACTGACCGCTGATCGCTAATGATGATGGTAGTCTTCGACAATCACCATATCGCGGTCGGTGATGACCAGGTCTTTGCCGTACACCTGGCGAAGGATGTCCGGCTTCAGCACATCCTGCGGCGGGCCAGCGGCGAACAGACGGGTTTTGAGCAGCACGAGCCGGTCCACCCGCGAGCGGATCATGTTAATGTCATGCGTGATGAGCAGAACCGTCAATCTGAGCTCCCGATGGAGCTGCTGCACCAATTCCACGACGTTGTGTTGGGTTGTAATGTCCAGCCCGGTAGTCGGCTCATCGAGTAAGAGGACCCTCGGCTGTTGAGCCAGGGCCCGCGCGATGAAGACCCGTTGTTGCTGCCCGCCAGACAAGTGTCCCAGAGCCGTGTCGCGATGCTGTTCCATCCCCACGTGCGCAAGGGCTTCCAGAGCGATTTCCCGGTCTCGTCGGGAGGGTCGCTTGAAGAGCCCCAACGCGCCATACCGGCCCATCATCACCGCTTCCAGCACCGTGACCGGAAAGTTCCGGTCGATCATTCCCTTCTGTGGGAGATAGCCGATGCGGGCCCGATGGTGACAACGCAGTTCCTCGCAGGCGCAATCGAAAATTTGCAGACGGCCTTCCAGGGGACGCAGGAGCCCCAAGACGGCCCGGCAGAGCGTGGTTTTTCCCGATCCATTCGGGCCGATCACCCCGACGAATTCGCCCTCCGCGATGTCCAGAGAAATGTCCTGGAGGGCGATCACCCCGGGGAACCCGAATGTGGCGTGATCGAAGCGGATGATAAGGCGGTCGGTACCCACGACGTCACACGACCTGTGCGTCAGACCATATCCGATGTCCCGGATCCCTTGTGGTCTCGGTCGCTCGGGGACACTCCGTGCGCTTACGCTATGGCCTCTCCAGCGCACTGGCCAATTGGAGCACATTATAACGAAGCATGTCGAGGTAGGTCTCCGTGCCCGCGATGGCGCCGGGGAGAGTTGTCAAGACGACGACACGCGCCCCGGTTTCCCTGGCCAGGACCTCGGGAATCTTAGGATTCAACTGCGCCTCCGAGACGATGACCTTGATGCGCTCCTTCTTAATTTGGTCAATGAGGCTCTGGAGATGGTGGGCCGAGGGCTCGGTTCCAGGCTGATTGAGGATCGTGCCGACGACCTGAATACCGAACCGTCTGGCAAAATACGGCCACGCCGGATGGTGGACCACGACCCGGCGGTCAGGAACGCGCCGAAGGCGTTCCAATAGTTCGGCCCGCAGCGCATCAAGCCTGCGCAAGTAGGTGGCCTGATTCTGCCGATACTCGGCTGCATGTTCCGGATCGACCGTGCTCAAGGCTTCGGTCACATGCCGCAGCATGATCGAGGCGTTTTCCGGGTCCAGCCATACGTGGGGATTCCCAACCGGAGAGGCGTTCTGTCCAGTCTTCGCCGCTTCATCGTGCGGCTGATGATCGCGGATCAACCCGATCCCCCGCGACGTGGTCACGACCAACAGGTTCGGATTGCCCGCGTTCTTCACCAGCGACGAGACCCAGACTTCCAACCCCAATCCCACCTCGAACAGGATCTGGGCTTTGCGAACCGCTATGAGATCGCTGGGCTTGGGGGAGTAGGTGTGTTCGTTTTCGTAGCCCGACAACAACGACACCACGCGCACATGGGGACCGCCGACGTGTTCGGTCAGGTCCTTGAGGACCGGAATCGTGACGACGACATCGACTGGCGCCGCGGCAAATGCGACCGGGAGCGTTAACACGCCGGAGAAATAGGCGCCGAACGCCGCGATCGTCCACGCCGCAAGCGGAACAGGCCGGAAAAACATGGGCGGGACCGTAGCACCGGGGACCGCGAAAGTCAACGCGATCATGGAAGACGAGCGATCTCTCGCTTGACCGGCGGGGCAACTTCGATTAGCGTACCGCCCGTGTTCGCTCGAACGGCCAATCGTCATTCGCTAATCATTACCCGAAGGCAAGATCCTGGACGATCACTCCTCCCACGCTCTATTCCGGATGGTGCGCGATTGATGAGGCGTGTGGCCGAGGCTCGAGGATGAACGTTATCGGCTTGATGTCCGGCACATCCGGCGACGGAGTGGACGCCGCGCTGGTCAGCATTCATGGCCGAGGTCACGCCCTGCGCGTGAAGCCGCTCGCCTTTCGACCGCATCCCTATCCGCCATTGCTGCAGCGTCGGATCGTGGAGGCGTCGACGTCCGGCACTGTCGCGGAGATCTGCCATCTGAATGCTCTGCTGGGCGAGCTGTTCGCTGAGGCGGCGCTCGGTGTCGTCCGGCAAGCCGGCCTCCGACCGGGCGACGTTCACTTGATCGGATCCCACGGCCAGACCGTTCACCATCTGCCCAAAGGAGTCTGGGAACGCGGGATCGGCGAGGTGCGGTCCACGTTGCAAATCGCAGCTCCGGCCGTCATCGCGGAACGGACCGGCGTGACGACCGTCGCTGATTTTCGGTCGCGTGATCTGGCCGCCGGCGGCGAAGGTGCCCCCCTGACGCCCTACGCCCACTATGTGCTGCTTCGACATGCGCGCCGGTCCCGACTGATCGTCAATCTCGGCGGGATCAGCAACATCACGTACCTCCCGCGGGGAGGGCCTCTGAACGCGGTCCGTGCGTTCGACACCGGCCCGGGCAATATGGTGTTGGACGGCCTCGTTCAGCGGCTGACCAGGGGACGATCGATGATGGACTATGGCGGGAGGCTTGCGGCCAGAGGCCGCGTAGACCGACGGCTGCTGAACGAACTGCTGGCCCATCCTTTTCTCCAACGACGGCCGCCCAAGTCGACCGGTCGCGAAGAGTTCGGCGAGCCGGTCGTGGCCAGGCTCCTGACCGTGCAGCGGGTGCGGCAACTCTCGCCTGCCGACTTGCTCGCCACCTGCGCGATGTGGACCGCGCAAGCTGTCGGCGACGCGCGGCGGTGGCTGCGCGGGGCGGTGGATGAGGTCGTCGTTGGCGGCGGAGGCGTGCGCAATCGAACGCTGATGAGGTATTTGACGTCGGTGTTCGATCCGATTCCGGTGAAGACGTTTCACGATCTGGGTTGGGATAGCAGGGCGTTTGAGGCGGTCGCCTTCGCCCTTTTGGCCTATCAGACGATGGCTGGCGAGTGCGCCAACCTTCCGGCCGTCACCGGCGCGACCCATCCGGTGCTGCTCGGCACGATCGTTCCAGCCAACCCACACTGGATGATCGACGTGTGTCGACGCTGGGGCAAATTTCCGCGACGATGATCCCGCGCGTGGAGGCTATTCTCATCGGTGTGGGCGCTGTGATCGCGCTCGCTTTGGTCTGGGTTGTCCGTCGGACCGGCCGTGTCCAGGTCGCCGCCTTCACCATTCCGCCGGGCGTGTCGTTCACAGCGCAGCCGCTCCTCACCGAGGCGGAAGCATTCCTGTACAACCTGATCCGCTTGGCGGTCCAGGATCGGTTTCTGGTCTTCGCTCAAGTGCCGCTGTGGTCTTTGGTCGAGATCGCGAGCGAGGATCGAAAAACCCGCTCCGCGATATTGGGCAAGCTCGCGCTTAAGCGGCTGGATTTTGTGTTGGTTCACCCGGGGACGAGGATGGCAGTAAAAGTCGTCAAGCTTGATGAGCCGTTGTCGTCGCCGCAGCGGCGGGACCGGGATCGATTGGTTGAGCAGGTACTGCAAGCCGCCGGCATCGCGTTCATCCGGCTCAAAACGCAGGGAGCCTATACCGTGCCCGCCTTGTCGAATCTGCTGGGGCTGGACCCGCCAGAAAGCTGAGGCGGGCGGCGAGCCACGGCCTGAGGAATCATTCCTGCAAGACACCGTCCTTGGCCGCAAGTGTCTCGAGGGCTTTGCGCGCTGGTTCCGCTTCAACGCTATCGGGGTAATCGTTCACCACGCGCTCGTACATCATCCTCGCCTTCTCGTGGTCACCAAGCTTGGCATAGGCCTGGCCGATTCGCCAGGCAGCCGACGCCAGCTTCGAACTCAGCGGGTAGCACGACATCACGTGGTAAAAAGACGCGAGGGCCTCCTTGTATCGACCCAACCGAAATTGACACTCCCCGATCCAAAAATAGGCATTGGCTGCCAAAGCCGATTGCCCATGCAGTTCCAGAAACAACTGGAATCCCGCTAGCGCTGCTTCATAGTCTTTGCGGCGGAATTCTTCCATTACGCGATCATAGAAGCGACGAGACGCATCCTGCGTTTGTGCCAGGGCGGCCTGCAGTGGGTGATCGATCGGCGTCCCCGCCGCCAATATTGCCATCAGCATCATCCAGCGGACCGATGTTTTCGTCATCATGACTGCTACCCCACCGACAGTTGGCCGGTCCCTCGGGCACCGTTTCACGGAGGCAAGCCGCGTGCCCATCGGGGTTGACCGAAATCTAGCGTCGCCGATGTCAAGCGGGCCCAAAACAGGGTAAAAAGGCGGCGGCAGCCATTGGTATGGAAGGCCACAGGAAAAAAGGATCCGGCCTTTTCTGACGCCGCTCGACAGAATTGTACGGCTGTGTCTCCTGAATCCGTCGGCGACTCACGCCGGTATACGCCCGCGCTTAGCTTCATCAGAAGTGGCCGAAATAATGTCTGATCATCCCGTCGGTAGTCGAGCCGGCGGAAAAGAAGATTTTGGGATCTTTGGGCAGGATGAAGCCTTGGAACCGACGCAGCCGAACTGCCAGGAGCACGGGCAGCCTTCATCGGACACGGAAGGGCTTGTGCTGCACGAACCTCCTCCGAATTCTGCCGGCGGCAGAACGCTCATCATCGATGCACGGGATCCCCATGCTTATAAGAGACCTAGTTGAGGCTCTCAAGGCGGCCGCACCCAGGATCAAGTCTTCGTCCGTCCAGGCATCTAAGAGGACAAGCTCTTCATTGCCGACCGCCCCGTATGGCTGATCGGCGCAGGGCGCGACCTGGTGTTCATCTTCAGCCGGCGCGGGGGACCGCTGTATCTCCAGTGCGTCCCATGGGGCCGGATCAGCGGAATCACGTTCCGTTATGTTGGCAGTGATCAGCATGCGGCGATGAACATTCTCGACTCGTCCTGCACGATCACCCATTACCGGGCGACGGAGGGTATCCTTTCGGGCGTGGTCATCTACGGCCCCAGCTGCCAGCCGGCCTTTCTCGACAATGAAGTCTGCCGGAACCGCGAATCCGGAGTGTTCGTGTTCGCCGGAGCCTGCCCTCGCGTGGCAGATAATCGGTGTTTCGATAATCATCATTTCGGTCTAGCGGTGCGGGATCCAGGCACCCGTCCCGACTTTGTCCGCAACCTCTGCCGGGATAACATGCTGAGCGGCGTGCTGTTGTTCCATTATGCTGCAGCCCTCGTTCTGGACAATACCTGTTGGGACAATCAGCATTGGGGATTGGTAATGACGCCGGGGTGCCGGCCGACCCCGGCTGGTGATCACCTGCTCGCTTCCAATGTGCTGGAGCCCAACCCGCGCGGTGCGTTCTTCGTGACCGATATGCCCCTGGCCGAGATCGGTCGGTAGACCGGTTTCAACGCCCGCGTCATCAGGCTTTCAGTCGCCGGTTTTTAGGAAGAAGAGGAGAGGGTAAAGGGACGGTTCTCGTCGATCGGGTGAAACTGGAAGGCATTACCGCCCCGTTGCTTCGCGCGGTACATGGCGGCGTCCGCGTGCTTGAGCAGTTCGTCAACGCTCTGGTCATCCTGAGGATAGACAGTGATTCCAATACTGACGCCGACGGACTGAGGCCATCCGTCGATGAAAAACGGCTTGCGGATAGCCTCCACAATGCGCTGGGCGACCGTCACAATATCCTGCCGGCCGGAGACCCCTTCCAGAATCATGGCGAATTCGTCTCCGCCCATCCGGGCAACCGTGTCCACCTGGCGCACGCAACTCCTGAACCGATCGGCGACGGCTTTCAGCAATTGGTCGCCCACGTCATGGCCACACGTGTCGTTCACGGCCTTGAATCGATCCAGGTCCAACAACATCAACCCCAACGGTTGCTGTTTACGCTTGCTCCGGGCCAGAGCCAGGAGAAGCCGGTCTCGGAAGAGCGTGCGATTGACCAAGCCGGTCAACTGATCATATTGCGCGAGATAGGTCAGCCGGTCCTCTGTTCGTTTCCGCTCGATGGCATAACGGATCGCCCGCGACAGCAAATCGGCCTGCGCCTGACCCTTGACAAGGTAATCCTGAGCACCTTGCTGGACGGCTTGAAGCGCGAGTTCCTGATCGTCATAGCCGGTGAGCACAACGATCGGAATGCCGGGGCTGGTCGCCAGCACCTGAGTCACGGTGTTGAGCCCCTGCGCATCCGGAAGGGAGAGATCGAGCAGGACCGCGTCGAATCGGTCGCGCGCCAAACGCGCCAGTCCCTCGCCGAGGGTCTCGACGCACGTCAGTTCAAATTGTTTGGTGGCCCATTCTGCAAGAATATCCTGAGTGAGTTGGGTGTCGACCGGGTTGTCTTCGATCAGGAGCACCCTGACCATACCTCACCCTCTCGGAAGCACTGACCTGCCGTGAGATACCCCGTCTTCCGCGACGGTCGCCGGAGCCTTCACTGCGGTGGCTAGCGGTTATACATCATTCGTTATCGATACGGCAATCAGTATACTGCGAGCCTCTCTGCTACCAAACAAATTGGCAAATTGATTCCGCCGCCCGACTGCGCGAAGAGGTGATCGGGGCGGCTGACTGGAAAGCGCACTTGCTGAGGAGTGACGCAGCAGCCGGAGAGAGAAGAAAGCAAGGAAAGTACGAGAGCGCCCCAGGCCCTCTCTCTACACCTTCGAGATCAGATGATGGAACGAAGCGCCCCACTCTGGCGATTCCCCCGGAGCGCTCAATCTCACTAAAACAACGCGTGCGCACTCCCGGCAGAAACCTGACCGGGCGATAAAGGCGCGCCAGGCAGATCCCGGCTGCCGGGAGACGCACGAAGTGCGTTGGCCCCGGGCTTAACTGCAGTGCAGCGCCTCCGCTCTCCTCCGGACTTCTTGGGCCTTTTCCGCTTGTCCAAGGTTTTCGTACAGCGAGGCGATGTTGGCATGCAAGTGCGCGAGCAACTGCCCGAGTTGCGCTTCTTGCGCGATGACGTTGGCCTCCAGCGCCAGTTTTTTCTCTTCGCTCCGCCGGAACCGGTCCTCGAGACGTTGCACCAGTTGAATCCAGCCTTTTACTTTTCCAGAATCCAGTTCCGGCATCGGCGGGAGTGTCTCTCCGCGCTCCAACGCCTTTTCCGTCTGGTTCATCCAGTTGATGAAAATCAGAAAGTCTCCAAGCGTAATTTTGAGTGCGGATGACGTGCCTTCTTCCTCAATGACCAGGTCTTCCATGGTTGTCACCTCTCCCCCAAAGTTAGTGAGCCGCGATAGAATTCGTTACGCCTTCGCCCTGAACACCGGCCGTCTGAAATCCACATAGTCGGCCTCCCATGGCGCCGGATGTGAACGCACCCCCTTCTTGACCACCCGCACTGCCACCTCCTTTCTTGAAAATTGGGAATGGAGACTGAAGAGCAGTTCTCGACATGGACTGCATCAGACGCGTGGGATTGCCGACTACCCACTAGATATCGTGCCTAGAACAGTGAAGTCAACAGGTCTTTGTATGGTTTCTAATTTTCTTTCCCGAGACGCCGCGGCGATCCCTGTATCCTGTGGACTCTCCCATTTTTTAAACAGACTCGGAACTGACTCGCGTGTCCGGCATCCATTTGGACGGGAGATCCTGCCTGCGAACTCGGATCATCACCAGGGAAGGGCCGTTCAGCGGATGTTGCATGCTTTCGCAGTTGTGTGCCTGTGTGGAACAACAACAAAAAGCCCTGTCGGCAGCGCCGGCAGGGCGAAGAAATTTGGAATGAGGTTTGGTTGCGGGGGAAGGATTTGAACCTTCGACCTTTGGGTTATGAGCCCAACGAGCTACCAGACTGCTCCACCCCGCGCGCGGATACTAACAAGCGGTCCTTGTGAAGTCAAGGCAAGGCCCGTGCATGTCGGTAGCATCTGAAATGTCCGCCTCTCGTAGCAAGTGATATGTCCGCTTGAGCAGTAGACCGGGTATCCTGCGGCTTTTTCTCAACGGAGGAGGAGCCAGACGGATGACCGACGGGATGTACCCGGCTGCTGCGGGAGAGCGGGCGATGAAGGTGCAGGAAGTGATCTTGTGGGCGATGGACGGACGACTCAAGTGGTACGAGGCGGCGGAGATTCTGGGGATCTCGGACCGGCAGATGCGGTGCTGGAAGCAGCGCTATGAACGCAATGGGTATGACGGGTTGTTTGATCGGCGCCGCCAGCGGCCCTCGCCCCAGCGGGTGCCGGTGGAGACCGTGCGGCAGGTGCTGACGCTGTATCGGGAACGGTATTTTGACTGCCACGTCCGCCATTTCCATGAGAAGTTGCAGACCGAGCACGGGCATGACCTCTCCTATACATGGGTGAAAACGGCCTTGCAGACCGCGGGGCTCGTGCCCAAGGCCCGGCCGCGGCGGCACCTGCCCGGGATGCTGCTGCGCACGGATGCCAGTACCCATGCCTGGATTCCGGGGCGGGACGGGACGCAGGATCTGATTGCGGTGCTGGATGATGCGACGAGCTCGGTCTACTATGCGCACTTCGTCTCCTAGGAAAGCACAGCCACCATGCTGACCGCCCTCAAAGGCGGTCCTCGAACAGCTGGGCATCTTCTGCGCCCTCTACGTGGACCAGGCCAGCCACTTCGTGACGACGCGGACGGGCCAGAGCCCCCATCGGCCCCAGCAGGTCACGGCGCCCACCCAGATCGGACGGGCCCTCGCGCAGCTCGGTATCGAGCTGATCCCCGCGCATTCGCCGCAGGCCCGGGGCCGCATGGAACGGCTGTGGGAACCCTGGCAAGGTCGGCTGCCGCAGGAGCTGCGCCTGGCCGGGATCACCACGGTGGAGGCCGCCAATCGGTTCCTGCGCGACACCTGGCTGCCGTTCCACAACCGGACCTGGACGGTGCCCATCGCCGGCGAGGGCACGGCCTTTGTCCCCTATACCGGAGGCCACCTCGACCGCATCTGCGCGCTGCAGCATGAGCGCGTGGTGGGGAACGATAACTGTGTGCAGTTCGACAAGCGACACCTGCAAATCCCAAAGACCACCTGGCGCTACAGCTTCGCCAAATGCCGGTCACGGTCTACGAGCATCTGGATGGCACACTCAGCCTCGGCTATGGCCCGCACATCTTGGGGCGCTACGATGCCGTCGGGCGCCTGCTCACCGGCGTCGTCCCCGCCGGGAGCCAGGCCGCCTGAAGACATGCCCACGTGGCACGACGTAGAGGCGACGCACACAGTGGCTCGAGGACGCGATATCCACAGGAGGGGGTGACCCGGAGCTCGGGGGGACTCCCCCGCCAGTTCCCCCTCCCCGGCACCGGGCAGATCCCGGGAAGACTTGGCCGAGAGAGGCGGCCGAGTCAGAAGCAAAACCGGACATGTCACTTGCTACAAAAACCGGACATCTTGACTTGCTACGGACAGCAAGGCCCGTGCACGGCCAAGCCGGGTTGATTTCACCCGACCGCCGTGTTAAAGCGTCGCCATGCGCATCGTGTTCATGGGCACGCCGGATTTCGCCGTTCCATCGCTGGAGGCGCTGCTCAAGTCCGAGGAGACCGTTGTCGGCGTCGTGACTCAACCCGATCGTCCTAAGGGCCGGGGCCAGGCGCTCGCGCCGTCGCCCGTCAAACTGGTGTGCCAGCGTGAAGGCCTGCCGGTCCTCCAACCGCTCAAAATGAAAGATCCGGCATTCCTTCAGGCGCTGAAGGAATGGCAACCGGATGTGATCGTTGTGGCCGCTTTCGGCAGGATCCTACCGTCGGCGATTCTCAGTCTCCCCCCGAAGGGCTGCATCAACGTCCACGCGTCATTGTTGCCGAAATATCGAGGTGCCGGACCGATCCACTGGGCCATTATCAACGGCGAGCGAGAGACTGGTATCACGACGATGTTGATGGACGAAGGTATGGATACCGGCGCGATCCTCTTGCAAGAAACCGTGCCCATTGAACCCGACGACACAGCCGGCACTCTCTCCGCCAAGCTGGCCCAAGTCGGCGCCAGGCTTTTGGTTGACACGTTGTGTCGATTGAAAGCCGGAACCTTGGTGCCCAGCCCGCAGGATCATGCTCAAGCCACGATGGCGCCGCCGCTGAAAAAAGAAGACGGATTAATTGACTGGTCCCGCCCCGCCGTCGAGATTGCCAATCGCGTCCGCGGCCTGGCTCCCTGGCCAGGGGCCTATACCTTTGCCGGCGACACTCTGTGGAAGATTTGGAAAGCCGCCCCTACGGATGGACCGATCGATAAGGCCCTTCCCGGTACGGTCATAGGACTCGCCAAGGACGCCATTCTGGTAGCGACGGGAAATGGACTCCTTTCTATTACGGAAATTCAACCGGCCAATAGCCGGCGCATGACCGCAGCCGAATTCCTCGCCGGCCACCGTCTTTCGCCAGGACAGGTGCTGGGAGCGGGTCCGAAAGTCGGACGTTGAGAGGACTGTGATACAGTGAACATGAAGGCGAACCCCGACCTCGGCCACCGCTCGTCGCTGCTCGCCTATTCTGGCTCCCGGTTGGACGCCAGATCAACTGCACTCCGTGCGCTCATCGAGACGGAGCTGAAGCAGATTCCAGCGGACGAAGCGCTGGGCGCTGCGCTTCGACATATCCGTCAGGACTCCCGCGAACGGGCATTGGCCACCGAGCTCACGTATGGCGTGCTCCGCCGACGAGGCATGATCGATTGGCGTCTGACTCAGGTCATGGATCGTCCGATCGAGCGACTCCCCGCCGTCGTGAAGACGGCGCTGCGCCTCGGCGCCTATCAACTGCTCTATCTGGATACCATCCCCGATTCCGCGGCGGTCCACGAATCCGTACAGATCGTCAAGCTGTTCCGCGCCCGGCTCGGCCGCGATTGGAGTGGATTCGTCAACGCCGTCCTGCGAACCCTGCTCCGCACCGCGCAGCCCGCCTGGCCCGACGCGGCGACCCACCCGGTCGCCGCGCTAGCCGTCCGGTATTCCTGTCCGGAGTGGTTGGTACGGCGCTGGCTGGAGCGGTTCGGCCCGAGCCAAGCCGAACGGCTGTGCCGCACCGTGAGTGAGATCCCCCCGCTCACCATCCGCGTCAATACCCTGCGCATAAGTCGGGAGGCCCTGATCGAGTGGTTCGCTCGCGCCGGGATTGACGCCCGTGCGACCGCCGTCAGTCCCGTAGGAATCGTGCTCGACAAGTGTGGCTCGGTCACGGAGCTGCCGGGATTCCGTACCGGAGCGTTTTATGTCGAGGATGAGGCTGGCCAATTGATTCCGTTGTTGCTCGACCCGCAACCAGGTGAGCGTGTGCTCGATGCCTGCGCCGCGCCTGGAGGAAAAACCACCCATCTGGCCGCCCTGATGCAGAATCGAGGCGAAATCATCGCCGTGGACCGGAGTCCGCAGCGGATCCGAAAAGTAGAAGACAATTGCCGGCGTTTGGGTGTCTCAATTGTCCGATCGGTCGTGGCAGATGCCAGACAACTCGCCATGATGGCTGAAAGGCGGGAACGCGGAAGAAACATCCGGACGCTACCGTTCAACGCGCCGTTTGACCGGATCTTGCTGGATGTCCCGTGCAGCGGGCTCGGTGTCCTGCGGCGCCATCCGGAAGCGAAATGGCGGAAACAGGCCGCAAGGCTGGAACGACACCAAAGGTTGCAGCGCGAACTTCTGGAAGCGGTCAGCGCTCTCTTGCGGCCCGGCGGGGTGTTAGTCTATAGTACGTGTTCGACCGAGACGGAGGAAAACGAACAGGTCATCGAGTCCTTCTGCCAAGCCCACGCCGAGTTTCGACGTGAAAGCGTGGGACCGTGGCTGCCCCCAACCGGTCTCCCGTTGTTGACCAGCCGAGGAGATCTCTTCACAATGCTCAACGAGCAAGCCATGGATGTCTTCTTTGCCGCCCGTCTGCGGAGAGTCGCCTGATGAATCGTCCACCGATCCGCATCGCCCCGTCCATTCTTTCCGCAGACTTCGCCCGGCTGGCCGATGAAATTGCGCGTGTCGAGCAAGGGGGCGCTGATCTGCTTCACATCGACGTAATGGACGGACACTTCGTCCCCAATTTGACGGTGGGGCCTCCTATTGTGGAAGCGCTGCGGAAAGTGACCAAACTCCCGCTGGATGTCCATTTGATGATGACCAATCCGGATGCGTTCATTGCGGAATTCGCCGCCGCGGGCGCCGACTACTTGACCGTCCATGTTGAAACCTGTCCGCATCTGCATCGCACCGTTGAATCAATCAAGGAACGCGGCGTTAAAGCCGGCGTTTCCTTGAATCCGGCGACCCCGATCAGCTTTGTGGAAGAGATCGTGCGCGACACCGATCTGGTGCTGATCATGTCGGTGAATCCCGGATTTGGCGGGCAGCGGTTCATCCCTTCGTCGCTGCAAAAGATCACACAAGCCCGGCGGCTTATCGAGCGCATGAAAAGCCCGGCGGTGCTGGAAGTCGACGGCGGGGTGAAACCGGACAATGCGGGGCCGATCATTCAGGCTGGTGCGGATATTCTCGTGTCCGGGTCGGCCATCTTCTCCGCCGACGACTACGGAGCGGTCATCGCCGCGTTGCGCGCTGCTGGGCAATCCGCGTCTCTCCCTCGAAATCCGCAGACTATGTCAGTGCATCGGTAAGCGAGGCCGGGTGAATATCTCTTCTCTCATCGACAGCCTGCATCCACTTGAAATCAAGGTTCTTATGGCGTTCGGGCAGGGGTCGGTCCTGCGGATCGAACAGATCGCTCAGGCGACCGGACTTGACACGTCACAGTTAAGTATGGCCGTCGAATGGCTGCTAACCAAGGGCCTGATCGCCGTCGAGGCGGAAACGGTCACGCCGGTGGTGTCACTCACCAAAATCGGTGAGCACTACCTGGAGCACAATGCCCCAATCGAGCGCATCCTGTCGGCTGCCCGCGAAGCCGCTGCGACCGGCAGGCGGCTGACGATTCAGGATATTCAATCCCGGGAGGGGTTGGAGCCGAGCGAGATCAGCGGCGCGATCGGCTGCCTGAAAAAGGAGGGCGCCGTGTTGATCGTCCAGGGCGGGTGCATCGAGGCCACCGGTCGGGCCAGCCCGACGGCGGAAGCGTTGCGGGCATTACTCCAACAACTCCGCGGGACCTCCCGTGAACTCGATACATTTCCGGAAGCCCTGCGCCAGGTCATCCGACAGCATGCCGTGAGGCGCGGCAATGCCCGCGAGCCATTCCGGATCGACGAGCGCGTGACCCGATCCTATCGTTTGACTCCAACGGGTGAGCAAGCCGCCGGACTGACCATACAGCAGGGCGCGATGGAGGAGGTTTCGCAATTGACACCCGAGCTGCTGAAAGATGGGACTTGGCGCACCAAGCGGTTTAGAAAATATACCATTACCCTGCGGCCTCCTCGGATTGCCGCCGGCAAACGGCACCCATACCGGGAATTCCTCGATCTGGTCAAACACAAACTCGTCAGCATGGGGTTTCGGGAGATGCGCGGCCCTTTGGTCGAGACCGAATTTTGGAACATGGACGCCCTGTTCATGCCACAGTTCCATCCGGCTCGGGATATCCACGACGTCTATTTTGTCAAAGAACCAACCCATGCCCGTTCGGACGATCCGCGGGAGCTGAAGCTTCGAGCTCGGGTGGCGGCGATCCACGAAGCCGGCGGCAAGACCGGATCGACTGGATGGGGGTATCGGTTCGACACGCGGCGCACGTTGCGGCTGGTTCTCCGGAGCCAGGGAACCGCCGTTTCCGCCAGAACGCTGGCATCCGATCCCTCCATACCAGGCAAATATTTTTCGATCGCCCGCTGTTTTCGGTACGATGCGGTCGATGCGACCCACGCCACTGACTTTTTCCAGATCGAGGGGATTGTGTTAGGCGAAGACATCAATTTCCGGACCTTGCTCGGCCTGCTCGATCTCTTTGCGCGGGAAGTGGCCCAGGCGAAGGAAAGCAAATTTCTTCCGGCCTACTTCCCTTTCACCGAGCCGTCGGTCGAACTGCATGTCCGGCACCCGCGTTTGGGGTGGATGGAACTGGGCGGTGCCGGCCTCTTTCGGCCGGAAGTCACCCTGCCCTTGGGTGTCACGGTGCCGGTGATCGCCTGGGGTCTGGGTCTCGACCGCATGGCCATGGTCGCGCTGGGCATCCACGACATCCGCGATCTGTTCACCGCGGATTTGGAACTGATTAGGATGACGCGCGGAAAGTTTTAAAGAACGGTTCGTCCGGTTTGTTTGGTTCATTCTGATTCCCAAACAAACCAAAACCGCCAAACAAACCATCGTACAAGAGCATGCCCACCATTTCCGTCAACCGCCAAGACCTCGAGCAGTTGATCGCCGGGCCGGCTCGATCCCGCCGCTGCATCACGACGGAACAGCTGGAAGCCTGGCTTCCGTTGGTCAAGGGCGAGTTGAAGGGCCAGAACATCGAGACGGGCGAGCTGCGGATCGAACTCCAGGACAGCAACAGGCCAGATCTGTGGTGTTGCGAAGGAATTGCCCGTCAGATCAGAATCAAGCTCCAGGGTCGTGCACCGGCTTATCCGTGCTTCTCTCCGACCCGGCAGCCTAAGCGTCGCCTCGTCGTCTCGCCTGGTCTGGAGTCGGTTCGTCCCTATGTCGCGGCCTGCACGGCCAGCGGCTATGAGGTCACCGGCGAAGGCCTGGCGCAATTGATCCAAACCCAGGAAAAACTCGCCGAGATTTTCGGGCGCAAGCGGCGGACGGTCTCGATCGGTCTCTATCGGCTTCCTCGCATTGTCTTTCCCGTCACGTATGAACTTGTGAAACCGGAGGACGCAAGCTTCACTCCGTTGGGGCTGGACTCCAAGATGACCCTCGGAGAGATCCTGGTCGTCCATCCCAAGGGATTGGAATACGGGTCGATTCTGGCTGGCCACGATCGGGTCCCGTTGCTCCGGGACGCCGCAGGGCAAGTATTGTCTTTCCCGCCGATCATCAACAGCCGGGAGATCGGCGAAGTTCAGGTCGGCGACCGCGAGCTGTTCGTGGAGGTGACGGGAACCGATCTGCCGATGGTGGTGTTGACGCTGAATATTCTCGCCGTCAATTTGGCCGATCGCGGTGCCGCGATCAGCCCAATCGAGGTGACGTATCCGTACAAGACGCCCCTGGGCAAGACCGTCACGACACCCAAAGATCTCGGGAGAGTTCAAACGATTCGCGTGGAAGCGATCGAGGCAGCGCTCGGGCAGCCGCTGGGCGCGCAGAGGATCGGCAGGGCCCTGCGCGCGTACGGCTATACGATCACAACCACGCGCGACAAGGTCTCGGTGAAGCTGCCTCCCTATCGGAACGATCTCATGCATGCTGTCGACGCGGTCGAAGACGTCGCGATCAGCCTGGGCTATGACGCGTTTGTGCCGGTGATGCCTTCACAGTTTACGGTGGGAAGCCTGTCCCGATTGGAGCAGTGGGCCGACAAGGTGCGGGACCTCATGATTGGAATGGGGTTTCAAGAAATCATCTCGAACATCATGGCTTCACGCCAGGAACTGTGCACGCACATGCGCCTGGCCGGTACTGAATGGGACAAGGTCGTCGAGGTGGAAAATGTGATGTCCCAAAGCTTTTCCTGTCTGCGGCAGTGGCTCACGCCCTCGCTCCTCCGTGTCGAAGCTGCTTCTAGCCGTGCCTTCTACCCACATCGGTTGTTCGAAGTTGGAGAAACTGCGGTGCCCGATCCACATGAAGATACGGGTTCACGCACGCTGGTGGTGCTCGGGGCTCTGATTGCCCACGCCGGAGCGAACTTCTCCGAAATCCACTCTTGCCTGGACCTGCTGTTATTCTATCTCGATCGGCCCTATACCTTGGAGTCTGTAACCCATCCGTCGTTCCTGGAAGGCCGAGCCGGTCGGATCATGTCGGGAGGGCAGGCATTGGGATTGATCGGGGAACTCCATCCCGAAGTACTGGAGCGTTGGCAGATCGGCGTCCCTGTGGTGGCGTTCGAGCTCGAAGTGGATCGACTAGCAGGAAGTGAAGAATAACGTCACCTCGCCGTCGGTCGGCCTCGGCCCGGCTTTACGACTGGCGCCGACCCACGCGAACACAGGGATCGACGCTCAGGCGCTTGCCACTGCCACCTGCTGCTTGGCCAGCCCGATCAATCTTTCGAATCCGGAAGGATCCTTGATCGCCATGTCCGAGAGGACTTTCCGGTCCAGCAGGATGTTGGCTTTGCGAAGTCCGTTCATGAAGCGACTATAGGTCAATCCTTGCAACCGCGCTGCGGCGCTGATCCGTGCGATCCAGAGCCGGCGGAAGTCCCGCTTGCGTTTTCTTCGGCCGACATAGGCGTACGCTTGCCCCTTGTCCACCGATTCCGTCGCTGTGCGGAAAAGGCGGCTTTTGGCACCGTATTGCCCTTTTGCCAACTTCAGTCTCTTTTTTCGTCGCTGCCTGGTCTTGGGTCCGCCTTTCGCGCGCGGCATCGTCTGTGCTCCTTTCAGTCGATCTCAGGTGAATTCCGTGAAATTTTCCGTCAGTTATAGGGAAGGAGCCGGTTGGCTGTGCGTGCTGCGGCATCCTCGAGGGTCGTCACGCTTTTCAAACGGCGCTTTCGGTCACGCGCCTTGCCGGTGAGCAGATGGCGTCGCCCAGATCTTCTCCTCATTACCTTGCCGGTTCCGCTGCGGCTGAAGCGCTTGCTGGCTCCCGAATGCGTCTTCAGTTTCTGTCTGGCCATGATTCGTCCTTTCTCTTTCTCCACCCTCTCCGTCTTTCTCAGTCGTTCGCGGTGTATGAGGCGCCGTGCGTAGACAGATGGCTGCTGCTTCTTAACGCGTCACCTATCACCCTCATGGTCCCTATGATTTCGGCGCGATGATCATGATAAGACTGCGACCTTCCATGCGCGGGGCGTACTCGATGGTTCCCGAATCAGCCAACTGTTCGATCACCGTGTTCATCACAGCCCGTCCCATCTCTTGGTTCGCCATTTCGCGGCCCCGAAACATCAAGGTGACTTTGGTCTTATTGCCTTCGGCCAAGAAGCCCTTGATCTGGCGAATCTTGATCTCTAAGTCGTGCTTGTCGGTCCGCGGTCTGAGCTTGATCTCTTTGACCTGGGTGGACTTCTGGTGACGGCGGCTCTGATGTTCCTTCTTGCTCAGCTCATACTTATACTTGCCGTAGTCCATGATCCGGCAGACCGGCGGCTGGGAAGTCGGCGCCACCTCCACCAGATCGTATCCCATTTCTTGAGCCTGTCTGAAGGCGTCCGGCGTGGGCATGATGCCCAATTGTTCGCCGTCCGGTCCGATCACCCGAACTTCTCGGACCCTGATCTCTCTATTGACGCGAAGCTTAGGTACGATAAGCCACCTCTCTCTATCAGGTTGTTGTAGTGAGCGGCACGGGCTGAGCTGCCTCGGTTCGGAGCAGATCCAGCACAGCGGCGACACTCATGCTCCCGAGGTTCGACCCGGCTCGGCCGCGGACCGACACCGTGCCGCTCTGCGTTTCCCGATCTCCTACGACCAGCATGTACGGAATCTTTGCCTTCTCCGCTTCCCGGATCTTGAACCCCACCTTTTCGTTTCGCAAATCCGCTTCCGCCCGGTAACCGGCGGCTTTCACCTGGTTGAGTACGCCGACGGCATACTCGCGGTGTTTGTCAGTAATCGACAGGACGATCGCCTGGACAGGAGCCAGCCAGACCGGAAACGCGCCGGCGTAGTGTTCAATTAGAATGCCGAAAAAGCGTTCAATGGAGCCCATCAACGCCCGGTGAATCATAATCGGCTGGTGAGACCTGCCGTCCTCCCCTGTGTAGGTCAACTGGAACCGCTCGGGGTTGTTGAAGTCCACCTGGACTGTGGAGCACTGCCAAGATCGGCCGAGAGCGTCCTTGATCTTGATATCGATCTTGGGGCCGTAAAACACCCCTTCTCCCGGATCGACACGGTACGCCACTCCCCGTCCTTTGAGCGCTGCTTCCAGCGCGGCGGTGGCCTGCGCCCATTTTTCCTCGGAGCCCACGGCTTTCTCCGGTCTGGTTGAAAGATAGACCTCAAACTCCGAAAACCCGAAGGTCCGCAAGATGAAAAACGTAAAATCCAGGACTCGGCTGACCTCCGTCTCGATCTGGTCTGGACGACAGAACAGGTGCGCGTCGTCCTGCGTAAACCCCCGCACGCGCAGCAGCCCATGCAGCACGCCGGTTCGCTCGTACCGATACACCGTGCCCAATTCTCCGTACCGGATCGGAAGGTCTCGGTAGCTGCGCAGGTGGGATTTGTAGATCATAATATGGAACGGACAGTTCATCGGTTTGAGCTGATACTCGCTGCCTTCGACCTTCATCGGCGCAAACATGTTGTCGCGATAGTAGTCGACGTGTCCGCTGGTCCGCCAAAGATCCAACCGCGCGATATGCGGTGAATAGACCAACTCGTATCCGTTCCGCAGGTGCTGTTCACGCCAGAAGTTCTCGATCAACAGGCGAATCAGCGCGCCCTTGGGGTGCCACAGCACGAGGCCCGGCCCGATTTCGTCCTGGATGGTAATCAGGCCAAGCTCCTTCCCCAGCTTGCGGTGATCCCGGCGTTTGATTTCTTCGAGCCGAGCGAGATACGCATCGAGCTCCGCTTGCGTGGGAAAGGATGTACCGTAAATCCGCTGCAGCATCGGATTCCGCTCGTCCCCGCGCCAGTAGGCTCCAGCGCTGGAGAGGATCTTCAGCGCACCAACCCGGCCGGTCGAAGGCAGGTGCGGTCCCCGACACAGATCGATGAACTCGCCTTGGCTGTATAGCGAGACGGTTTGGTCCTCGAATCCTTCGATCATTTCGGCTTTATACGGCTCGCCCCGTTCGCGGAAGAACTGAATGGCCTGCTGCTTTGGCAGCTCCATCCGCCTGAAGGGCCGGTCGGCCTTGATGATCTCCAGCGCTCGGGCTTCGATCTTTTCCAAGTCCTGTGGCGTGAACGGGCGCTCGAACGCGAAGTCATAGTAGAAGCCGTCTTCGATAGCCGGACCGATCGCCAGTTGCGCGCTCGGAAACACTTCTTTCACCGCCTGGGCCATAATATGGGTACTGCTGTGACGATAGACCTCTCTCCCCTCGGGCGAATCAAAGGTGAGGGGTTCGATGGTCGCATCCTCGACGAGAACTCGATCCAAATCGACTGGCTGGCCATTGACCTTAGCCGCTAGAATAGCCGATCCTAGGGTCACACCGGCGCGAACCAGGGCTTCGCCGACGGTGCAGCCGGCCGGCACTTCTTTTTTGGTACCGTCCTGGAGAGTGACGCAGATCGTGCGCGAGGTCATGGCCTGTCCCCAGAAACAAGAAAGGCACCCCGACCGCACCTTGTGGCCGGATGCCATCCGTCGGATGGTAGGCGCGGACGGTCTTGAACCGTCGACCTCTACCGTGTCAAGGTAGCGCTCTCCCCCTGAGCTACGCGCCTAACGTCCGAGTGGGCATGCTAATATAGCCCGGCCTGGAGTGTCAAGGAAGCCAACGCAGAAAAGGCGGCCATCGGAGTCCGATGGCCGCCTTTTCTGCGTCGACTCGAACCGATGTTGTGCAATGCCCGAAAACTTACTTGACCGCAGCCCGCAGCGTCTTGCCCGCCGAAAATTTCGGGACGCGAGCCGCCGGGATCTTAAGCGTTTCCCCTGTCCGCGGATTGCGTCCCACGCGCGCTTTGCGTTTCGCCACTGTAAAGGTTCCGAAGTTCACTAGGCTGACTCGCTGCCCTTTTTTCAGCGACGAGGTGACGGCCCCGGTGAATGCCGCCAACGCATTGCCTGCGGCAACCTTGGTGATCCCGGCTGACGCTGCCATTTTGGCAATCAATTCTTCTTTGGTCATCGCATTCCTCCTTGCTTGATAGATGGGATGAGGAACCGCGTCTCGATCCTTCCCTGCCCAGGACCCTTCACCGCGACGAAACACACCGGTCCGGCTCGCTTAAACGGAATGGGCTCGTTGCCTCCGTCCACGTCTCACCGGGATGCGGAGGTCAATGATCTTCTTGCGCAGGGTGTTTCGATTCAAGCCCAAGAGTTCCGCTGCCTGAATCTGATTGCCTTTCGTTTCCTTCAGCGCCAGCGCGATCAACGGACGTTCCACCGCCGTCATGAGCATGGGGTGCAGGTTCCGACCTGACCCGTTCCGCATGCTCCTGACGAAATCGACCATTTTCGATTCGATGTAGCTCTCAAGCGACAACTCTTGACCGGCACCATCCGGGGAGGGGTAACCGTTGACCATGGTCTGAATCAGTTTGGAGGCCCGCTTGAGCGCATGCCGCGACCCCGCCACCACCAGAGTCCTGGCCGGATCGATCGCCTGTTGCAATTCAGTCAGCTCACCCCAGGTGCCTCGCTTGGCTTCCAGCACCACGATGTCGAAGGGGCGCTTGCCAACCTCCTTGGTCAGCGCGGCCACGTCCTTTGCCGCCGTGATCGCCGCCTCCTGGAAGGCTTGCCTGAACCGGGCGTGGATATCGTGATCGGCACTGAGAAGAAGGATGCTCAAGGCCGACGATCGAAGCGACATGAAGGCACCGGCGAAGAAAAGAAGATGAGAAGAAGAGAGCGGGATTATTACTCCAGAGTCGGGACGATGTCAATCGGGAAAATGCGCCATGATGGCCGAATAGCCGCTCTGCTAAACGTTTCGCGGGGATGGGCAAAACACGTTCGCTGGGTTCAGTAGCTTATGTTCTTTGTTGTTACCCCGCTCATCGGCCCGATCGGTAAGCCCGCGGGACCGTATTCTGAGCACCAATAATTGGAGCCTGAACTCAACGAACAACCGTTAGATAGACTGCGAGTCGCGCACCCGGTTCTCAGAAAAGGAATGCGAAGGAAGAAGGAGAAGGAAGAAGGATAGACGAGGCGCAACGCCTACCCGCGATCGAGTTGCTTCAGGCGTGGATTGTTGGAGCCAAAGGGATGGTATCCGGCATGTGAGGTATTCAAGCGACACCTCTGTCTTACAGCCGTGCGGACATTCGAATTGACGGGTTTCGGGTACGGAGATTTGGGATGGATAGCGATACCGACTTGACACCATCTTTGTATCAGTTGTAAAAAATAAAAACAGATCGAGTAATTCCTATCGGAATACTGAAAAATGCAGGTTTCGCTCAAGGCCACCTATGCCATTCTGGCTGCGTTGGACCTGGCGATGCATAATGGAGATTCGCCGGTGCAGGCCAAGTCCATCGCCAAGAGGCAAAGCATCCCCGCCCGCTTTCTGGAGCAGGTGTTGAACGCGATGAAAAAGGCCGGCCTGGTGACGAGTCTCCGGGGAGCCCAGGGCGGATACATGTTGAGCAAGAAGCCCTCGGAGCTTTCGTTGGCTGAAATCCTGGAGGCGTTGGACGGCCCGATCGGCCCGCATCGCGGCCAGGCGTCCCACCGTCTCTCCCGGCGGGACCATCGGCAAGTCTCGTTGTTGGCCTCCGTCTGGGACCGCGTCAAGCAGGCGGAATTGAGCGTGCTGGCCAGCATCACGGTGAAGGAGTTGGTCGATCGACAACGTGAGCTCGAACAGCAGCATGCGCTGATGTACCACATCTGAGTTGATGAACGGATAGGCTGCCGTGGCTTCGCTGTTCGCAGCCGAGCCCGGGAGAGAAAAAGAAAAGAGGTCCCCCATGTATGCAACCCGAGCGACTTCGTCGCCAGAGGTCAAAACTGTATCGATTCCTCCCGAGATTCTGGAAGAGATCGAAGCGTTTGAAGTCGAAGCCAACCGAGTCCTTGCCGGCGAGCTGTCCGGCGACCTGTTCAAGCCGTTTCGTCTGCAGCACGGCATTTACGGCCAACGTCAGCCCGGGGTGCACATGTTCCGGATCAAGATTCCGTTCGGCGGCCTCACCGCGAACCAGCTTAGACGAATCGGAGAGATCGCCGACCAGTATGCCACAGGCGTCGGTCATGTCACGACCCGGCAGGATATTCAGCTCCATTTTGTCTCGCTTGAAGATGTGCCGACTATGATGCGAAAAATCGCGGAAGTGGGGCTTACCACCCGCGAGGCTTGCGCCAACACCGTGCGGAACGTCACCGCCTGCCATTTGGCCGGCGTGTGTCCGGGCGAACTTTTCGACGTGACGCCGTACGCCAAAACCGTCGCGCTGCATCTTCTGCGGAATCCGCTGAACCAGAGCTTGCCGCGCAAATTTAAGATCGCGTTTTCCGGCTGTCCGCACGATTGCGCGCTGACACCGATCCACGACATCGGCCTGCTGGCCGTAAAGAAAGAGGACGGCGGCATTGGTTTCCGCATGTCGGTGGGCGGCGGATTGGGCTCCACGCCGCGCTTGGCTCACGTGTTGCGGGAGTTCGTCCCTATGGACGAACTCATTCCCTCAATTGAGGCGGTCATCAAGGTCTTCGACATGCTTGGCAACCGCAAGAACCGCCACAAGGCCAGGTTGAAATTTGTCATCGACAAGTTGGGCATCGAAGAGTTCAAGCGACGGTGGGAAGCAGCCTATACGGCGATGGGCCACAGCCGTCCCGCCCACAAACCGATCATGCTGTTGGCGCACCAGGACGACCCGGTCCCGCTCATTATGCCGACCCGTGCCAATGGTTCCGGCAACGGCGCCGTTTCCGACAACGGAAGTGACGAGGGGTCCGCTTTCGCGGTGTGGAGACGGACCAATGTGGTCAAACAGAAGCAATCGGGCTATGTGGCCGTGTTGATCAAGCTTCCGATGGGAGATCTTACCACCGCGCAGATGTACGCCCTGGCTGACCTGGCCGAGATCTACTCGAACGGCAACATCCGAACCACTATCAATCAGAACGTAATTATTCGATGGGTGCCCGAGGCGAGGCTGCGCGAGTTCTACGATGACCTCGCCTCTCATGGGCTGGCCGATCCGGGCGCGGAGTCGGTGGAAGACATCGTCGCCTGTCCCGGGACAGATACCTGCGGCCTGGGCATCACTTCTTCGAAAGGGCTGGCCAGGGCGATGGCGGAAATCTTTCCGCCCGGGCGAATCCCCGACGACTTGCAAGGCGTCAGCGTCAAAATCAGCGGATGCCACAATTCCTGCGCGCAGCATCACATTGCCACGATCGGGTTGCATGGAGTCGGCAAGCGCATCGGCGAGCACGTAGCCCCCCACTACGAGCTCCACCTCGGCGGGCAAGTGAACGGCGCGGCCAAGATCGGCCAGATGACCGTCAAACTGCCGGCGAAGAATGTCCCGGCGGCCGTCTCCCATCTCATCGCCGTATATCGACGCGATCGCGAACCAGGGGAGACGCTGCCTGCCTTTATCGCGCGTGTTGGCAAGGCCAAGCTCAAAGATGAATTAATTCCTTATACGATCGTGCCTTCGTTCGAGGAGGATCCGAGCTATTACTTCGACTGGGAAAGCGAGGAAGAGTTCGTGTTGGAGGATCTGGGGCCGGGCGAATGCGCCGGGGGAGCCCTTGAGTTGATCGACAACCGCATGTTGGAGGCCGAACAAGAGCTGTATCAGGCCAGGCTGTTGGCCGAGAAGCATCAGTACGCGGTCTCCGTCAACAAGGCCTATCGTGCGGTTTTGGCGGCGGTCAAAGCCTTGCTGGTTACTGAAGGCGTTGATCCGGCGACCGATGCCGAGACATTTGCGGAATTTGAGCAACGGTTGGTCTGTAAGGGCATCCTGCCTGAGTACGGGGCTCTCGCCTCCCGGATCGGCGATTTGGGGACGAAGGCCAACACGGCGGAATTCGCGCTTGCCAAAATCGCGTTCGCCAAAGAGTTTGTCGATGCCTGTCGAGCCGCGACCGAGCACATGGGCAAGGACCTGAAATTGGCCGGCGCGGAGAAGGGCGACGGCGTCGAGCCGCCGAAGTCCGCCGCGTCGCCGGCGACTCCGGCGGAACCGGCCCCTGCACAAGTGAACAGTTCGGCAACCGGTGTACCGGTCTTCGATTTGCGTGGCGTGGCCTGTCCGCTCAATTATGTCAAGACAAAGCTTAAGCTCGAGATGATGGAGGCTGGCGAGCGTCTTGAGGTCTGGCTCGACGCCGGAGAGCCGATCAAGAATGTGCCGGTGAGCCTCCGGAACGACGGCCATAAAATCCTGACTCAGGAGCCGTTGGAGCCGAACGCTGCTCATTATCGGGTCGTTGTCGAGAAAGTCGAGGGGTAAGGGGCTCTGGCGTCGTGATTGAAAGGGAAATCCGGGTGCCTCGAGAGGTGCAGACCGTCGGTGCGTCGCTGGAAGAAGAGCTGAAACGGCTGAACGATTCCTTCGAGACGCAGCAGCCGCAGGATCTGCTGGCCTATGCGATCGAGCGCTATATGCCCAAGATCGTGCTTGCGTGCAGCTTCGGCGCCGAAGACGTCGTGCTGGTGGACATGATCCAGCGGATCAATCCGCGGGTTCCGCTGTTTTATCTCGACACCGAATTCTTGTTCGCCGAAACCTACGAAGTCAGGGATCGCATCGTCGAGAAATACAGCTTGCGCCCCGAACAGGTCCTGCGGATCACCTCGCTCCTTACGCCGGCTGAACAAGCGGCGCAGTACGGGGACGCCCTCTGGGCGCGGCAGCCGGACCGCTGCTGCGAGCTGCGGAAGGTCGAACCGCTGAGGCGGGTTTTGAAAGGTTTCGACGCTTGGATTACGGGGATCAGACGCGACCAGGCGCCGACCAGGGCGAACGCCGGGCTGATCGAATGGGACCGCAAATTCCAGCTCGTTAAAATCAACCCGTTGGCGAAATGGACGGCTGAGGACATATGGACATACATCAAGCTGTATGAGGTGCCGTACAACCGGCTTCATGACCGGAACTATCCCAGCATCGGCTGTACGCATTGCACGGCGCCGGTCCAACCGGGGGAAGATCCGCGCGCCGGGCGATGGAGGAATTTCGCCAAGACCGAGTGCGGCTTGCACAAGTAAACAGGTCGTGAATACGAGGCTAGAGGCGGCTTGGACCAGGTCGCGCGAACTCGTCGCCTTTAGCCTCCTTGTTTTGCTCAGTGACACCCGCTGACATCTGAGATGAGGTGGAGGGGTGACCGCCGTGAAGAAGCTGGCCGTGATTGTGACCCGTGGTTCCTATAACAATCTGCTTCAGGCCTGCGAACTCGCCCGCATCGCCACCGTCGCCGGCACGCAGGTGAGCGTGTTCTTCCGAGACGAGGCGGCCTTGCGGCTAACGCAGGATAAAGTCAAAGACATGGTGTTCTCTGAAGCCTACAAAGGCCGCGATGCCCATATGCGGGAAATCCTGCGTGCCCGCGGCAAGCACGACTTGCCCGCGATTTTGCGCGAGATCAAAGAAAAAGGCGACGCGAAGTTTTCGGTGTGCCGCGATTCCTTGGAGTTGCTCGAAATTACGGTCGAAAAGTTGATCCCCGAACTGGACGAAGTCCAGGCGGCGGATGCCTTTTGGAAAGAAGAAGTGGCTACGGCCGACCAGGTGCTCACCTTCTAGACACATCATGCGTGACACGTCATAGGTCGTATGCAGCAGTTCATCGCCAAGATCGCCAAAGGGCCGAAGACCTCCAAGGACTTGACCTGGGAAGAAGCCAAGCAGGCGATGAAGTGCCTGATCGAGGGACAGGCCACGCCGCTCCAGGTCGGAGCCTTTCTGGTCGCCATGCGCATGAAGGCGGAGTCCGTGACCGAACTGGCCTCCTTCGTTACGGCAGCTCGCCAGTATGTTGCGCCGTTGCCTGTGCCCGAGGGCTTGGCGCTCGTTGATCTCCCGACCTATGCCGGCAAGCAAGACACGTTTCACGCATCCATTGGAGCGGCGGTGGTGGCGGCCGCCGCAGGTGCGGCGGTGCTCATGCACGGTCATGAAGGGATTCCGCAACGGCCCGGGACAGCCGCGGTCTTGAAGGGGCTGGGGGTCCCGACCGAGCTCACGCCGACACAGGCGACGGACGAGCTCGTCACGAAAGGGTTCGCCTATCTGGATATCGCGCTCTACCACCCGCCTGTCGCGCGATTCCTCGAACTCAGGACGGAATTGGGATTGCGGAACTTTTTTCACCCCATCGCCCGCATGCTGAATCCGGCCCGCGCTTCCTCTCAGGTCATCGGTCTGACCCACCCGCCGTACTTCGAAAAGACGGCCGAAGCGCTCCGCATGTTGGGGACCCGGCGCGCGCTGGTGATCCGCGGCGTGGAAGGCGACCCGGAGCTTTCTCTGGCCTCGGCGACCAGGGTGTTGGAATTGCGGGACGAACGCATCATGCCCTTGTCGTTGCAGCCGCAGGACATCGGACTGCCGCCGGCCTCCTTTCGCGAGATGGCGGGTTTCCCGGCCGAGCAGCGTGAGAAGGAGGCGGAGTTGCTCGCGCGGATCGTGCGGAACGAAGTGCGCGGTGGACCGCGCGATTGGGTGGCGCTTAACGCCGCCATGTTGTTGTACGCGGCCGGCAAGGGCCCGTCGATTTCCTTTTGCCTGCCCATGGCCCAGCGGGCCATCGACTCGGGAGCGGCGGCGCGGAAGTTGGCCGATCTGACCAGGGCGAATGAACCGATTCATGCCTAAGGAAAAAGGAGACCCTGCTTGTGAACCATCTCCGTCAATTGGAAGCTCAGAGCGTGTACATCCTACGTGAGGCCTATAAGCACTTCGACAACCTGGCCATGCTCTGGTCCATCGGCAAAGATTCCACCGTACTGCTATGGCTCGTGCGCAAGGCCTTCTTCGGCCACGTGCCGTTTCCGCTCATTCACGTAGACACCAGCTACAAAATTCCGGCCATGATCGAGTATCGCGACCGGTTGGCCCGCGAATGGCGGCTGAACCTGGTGGTCGGCCAAAACAAAGAAGCCCTGGCCGCCGGCATGAACCACACGATGGGCCGGGTCACGTGCTGCACGGCGCTCAAAACTACCGCCCTCAAGCAGCTCATCGAAGAAAAGGGCTATACCGGCATCATCCTGGGCGTGCGCGCCGATGAGGAAAGCACGCGGGCCAAAGAGCGGTATTTCTCACCGCGCGACAAGCACGGCGATTGGGATTTCCGGGACCAGCCGCCCGAGCTGTGGGACCAGTTCAAGACCTCGTTCCCGCCGGGCACACACGTCCGCATCCACCCGTTGCTGGATTGGACCGAGATCAACATCTGGGAATACATCAAGCTGGAGAACATTCCCTTCATCGATCTCTATCTTGACCGAGGTGACGGAACCCGGTATCGCAGTCTGGGCTGCGCACCCTGTACGTTCCCGATCAAATCCACCGCCAAGTCCGTCGACGACATTATTGAGGAGTTGCGGCACACAACGGTTGCTGAGCGCGCCGGCCGCGCGCAGGACGAGGGACGCGGGATGGAGCTGCTGCGCAAGGAAGGGTATATGTGAAGCGAACCGGCGCTGCGCGAGACCGCGCTGGGCACCCGTTGCATCCAAGAGCAATGGGGGCCAGCGCGGAAAACGGGAACGGCGAGTCCCGCTGGCGGCGCGAGTAGGATTTCCATAAGGCCATGACACCCAAGACGCAAGCGACGACCGGCGCCAAGCCCCGCGAGACCATGCAGATCGTCATCGTCGGCCACGTGGACCACGGCAAGTCCACTTTGCTGGGCCGGCTC
This sequence comes from Nitrospiraceae bacterium, assembly GCA_035573855.1. Taxonomy (GTDB): domain Bacteria; phylum Nitrospirota; class Nitrospiria; order Nitrospirales; family Nitrospiraceae; genus DATLZU01. Next base: position 78,749 of record DATLZU010000062.1, on the reverse strand, counting down.
TACGCCGATACAGGCTCGCTGCCGGAGGGCAAGTTGGAAAAAGTCCAGGCTATCTGCCGTCAGCAGGGCAAGGAATTCGAATACGCCTTCCTGTTCGACGCATTTCTGGAAGAGCAGGAGCAAGGCATCACGATCGACACAGCCCGCACGTTTTTCAACTGGAACGGTCGGCAGTACATCATCCTCGATGCCCCGGGCCATAAGGAATTCCTCAAAAACATGATCACGGGCGCCGCCCGGGCCGAAGCCGCCTTGCTGTTGATCGACGCCCTCGAAGGAGTGAAAGAGCAGTCCAAGAAACACGGTTACCTGCTTTCACTGTTGGGCGTCCGGCAGGTTGCTGTGGTCGTCAATAAAATGGACCTGGTCGGCTATCGCCGCGATGTCTTCGACGGGATCGAGAAGGAGTACCTGGACTATCTTGGACAGTTCAAAGTCGTCCCGCAGCAGGTTATTCCCGTGAGTGCGAAGCTGGGCGACAATATCGTCGCGCGCAGCGGACGCATGCCTTGGTATCAAGGACCCACCGTGCTCGACACGTTGGGCATCTTCAGGAAGGAAACCGCGCGGGCCGAGCAACCGCTCCGGTTCCCGGTGCAGGACGTCTATAAGTTCGACGCCCGCCGGATCATCGCCGGCCGCATCACCGCCGGCCGGCTGAAGGTGGGAGACCGATTGGTTTTTTCCCCCTCCAACAAGACCGCCAACGTCAAGACCATCGAGGCCTTCAACATCGAGCCGCCGCCGACCGAAGCGCGGGCCGGGCAGTCTATCGGGATCACGCTGGACGAGCAGATTTTCATCGAGCGCGGCGAAATCGCGTCTCATCAGGACGATATCCCGTTGGTCTCCACCGCCTTTCGAGCCAACGTGTTTTGGGTGGGACGGCGGCCGCTCGAACGCGGGCGGAAGTATCAGCTTCGGCTGGCCACGCGGGAAGTGGACTGCGAGGTGGTGGCTATCCATCGCCTCATCGACACGCAGGACCTCGATCAACGGCAGGGCGGCCACGCCGTCGAGAAGAACCAGGTCGCCGAGTTGACCCTGCGGACCAAGTGGCCCATCGCCTTCGACCTGTCTGCATCGTTCGAGGCCACCGGCCGCTTTGTGATCGTCGATCACTACGACATCTCCGGCGGCGGCATTATCACCGAGTTGGTCCACGACGAACAGGAATTTCTGCGGGAAGAAGCCCGCCGGCGCGATTTCGCCTGGGTGAAAGGCGAAGTAAGTGCAGAGGAGCGGGCCCAGCGGTACGGGCATCGCGCGGCTATCGTTCTGTTGACCGGTGGACGCCATACAGGGAAATCCTTTCTCGCTCGCAAACTGGAGGCGCTCCTGGTCGCGGAAGGACGGCATGCGTATCTGCTGGACGGCGAGAATCTCCGGCGAGGTCTGGACGCTGATCTGGTGGAATCGGACAAAGCCGTTACCACAGAAATGGCCCGGCGCTACGGCGAAGTCGCGCGGTTGCTGATCGACACCGGCCTGATCGTCGTCTCCACGACGAATCCCTTTGGGGCTGCCTATCGGGACGCGGTGCAGGCTATTCGGACCCTGGTGCATCCGGCTCCCGTGATCGCCGTGCACATGAGCAAGACGGAGGAAGAGCCCCCGCCGAACACCGACCTGCACTTCAGCGGCCCCCAGGATTTCGACGAGGCCGCCCGCCGCATCATCGAGGAACTCAAGCGCCGGGGCGTGCTGGCACACGCGATCGGCAGCAAGCCGACGTTCCAGTATTCGATCTAAGAACTCAAACCAAGCGACCAACCGATAGCGAGCAGCGAATAACTCACGATGGATAATCGGCTTCGTTGTTCATCGGCTACTCCTGCTATCCGCTACAGCGACTTGCTGGCGGTGGGACGTTTGACTCTCTAAAAACCCTTGTGTTACCGTTAGTCTTCTGTCGCATTGTTCCGGTGAAATAAACCTATGCCTGCGGCACACGAAAAAGACCTCAAATCCATCCTGAGTAAACTCCGGTACACCGACGATGCAAGGGTGGTCCAACAAATCACCGAACAGATGGAGCAGGTGCGAGCCCGCATGGCCGGCATCAAACACAAAATCGTCGTGATGAGCGGCAAGGGCGGGGTTGGCAAGAGCATGACGACGGTGAACCTGGCCCTGGCGCTAGCGCGCCTGGGGTACCGGGTCGGGCTGTTAGATGTGGATCTCAACGGTCCGTGCGTGCCGCGGATGCTCGGCTTGCATGGACAATCGCTGACGCTTACGCCTGAGGGCGCGGTCCCTCCCGTCGGACCGTTGGGGGTCAAGGTGGCGTCGATGGATTTCTTCCTCGGCGAGGCGTCGCCGGTCCGGTGGAAGGGCCCGATGGATCTGAGTCCGGTCTGGCTGGGCGTGATGGAAATGAACGTCATCCGGGAGTTCCTTGCGGACGTCGTGTGGGGTGAATTGGATTATCTCCTGACCGATCTGCCTCCGGGAGCCGCCGCCGACAAGCCGCCCGTGATGGCCGGGTTTATTCCTGACCTCGCCGGCGCGATCGTCGTCACGACGCCTTCCGAAGTCGCGTCCGATGTCGTCCAGAAGTCGGTCACCTACGCACGCGATATGGGGATCCGAGTGCTCGGGATGGTGGAAAACATGGGCCGGTACCGCTGTCCCTCCTGCGGAGCCGAACATGAGCTCTTCGAAGGCGACACAGAGGCGATGTGCGAGGTGCTGGATGTCCCGCTTCTCGGCCGGATCCCGTTTGACCGCACGCTGGCCACGACCTTCGATAAGGGGACGCCGTTGTTGGACGAGAACTATCCAACGATTCAGCGATACCGCGAGATTGCGGAACGCGTCGTGACCCTTATTGAGTACAAGAGGGTGTTGGCGGAAAGGCTCTAACAGAGGCAAGAGGCGCGAGGCGGGTAGGGAAGAAGGACGAAGAGCAGAGATCTTCTTCGTCACCCTTGCCCCGAGTCCCCTGCCCCTCGCTCGGGGGTGGAAAATGAAATTCGTTTGCTTGAACTGCGAAACTTACATGACCTTCGAGAAGGTGGAACAGCCAGCGGAGGGTTCGCTGGGCGTGTTCTTCGGATGTCCCTCCTGCGGGGCCAAGTTTTCCATGGTGACCAATCCCGGCGAAACGCAGATGGTGAGCTCGCTAGGTGTGAAGTTGGGCGGCAGGACGACGCCAGCGGAGCCGTTTGAGATGACTCGGAGCACACTAAAAGAAGAGGCCCTGGCCGGGGCCGGACAGATGGCGGCCTATCTTAACGAGAAGATTCGGGGCGGGCAGCAGGTCGGGGCAGCAACAAACCCCGCCGGACAAAGCAAGCCGGAAACCAAGTCAAGCGGGTGTCCGTTTTCGGCGATGGTGGCCCAAATGGGGCTCGCATCGTCGGGAAGTCAGGCAAAACCCGGTTCGGCGACCTCCGAGTTCACATGGTCCCCCGATGCCAAGGGCAAATTAGAGCGGCTCCCGGCGTTCGTGCGTCCGCTGGTCCAGAGCAGCGTCGAGGCCTATGCGCGAAAGCACGGATACAAGACCATCACGCTCCAGGTGATGGACGACTCCAAGAACGATTCCGGCAGCGTTGCCTGGACTCCGGAAGCCGAAAAGCGACTGGAGAACATTCCGGATTTCATTCGCCCGATGGCCAAGCGGGAGATCGAACGGTTGGCGAAAGAGCGTGGCCTCTCGACGATCACGGCGCAAGTCATGGACGAAGCGAAAGAGAAGTTCATGAAGTTCATGTAAGGCTCAGGCGCGTGGTACGGGGGTGCGACAAAGGGCTCATCCGGTCGTACGGATGGGCCTTTTTCTTGGTCATCTCATGGTGCAATGTCTTCACCGCTCTGGCCTCCGCCTGGCACGGCGATTCGTCGCATGGCAGTGTTCGCGTCGAACAGAACAGCCACGAGCATGTCCATAGCGGAACATCGGCACCACGCGCGCTGGAATGGGAAGGCTCGCCGGAGGGAAAGGCCTACTCTGAGTTCAATCACCACGTGGCCGGGGTCTTCGTGATTCTGATCGGGCTCAGCGAACTACGGGAAGCGTTGGCCTGCTCCAGGTTCACCTGGAGCAGATTTCTCCTCCCGGTGGCGATGTCCGCGGCGGGAGGCTTTCTTTTGATCTGGAGCGACCATGAGGCCTGGCCGGTTGGGCCGCTCGGCTTCGCCCAAACTTTTTTCGGCGATGACAAGGAAATCGTTCAGCACAAGACCTACGGTCTGCTGCTGTTGGGCGTCGGGGTGATCGAACTGCTCCGGCGGTTCGGCCGGCTTGCGCATGAGGCCTGGATGGTGCCGCTGCCCGCGTTGGCGATCATCGGCGGGTTGTTGCTGTTCGGGCACGAGCACGGCGCGCATCCATTCGCCCAGAAGATCGCCGTTCATCACACTGTCATGGGAATACTGGCGATCACAGCCGGCTCTTCTAAGCTCGTCTCCGGTTGGCAGGGACAACAACGTGGCGGGAATATCCTCCGGACGGGAGGCCGGTTGTCCTGGGAACTGGCCTGGGCCGGTTTGGTCTTGCTGATCGGACTGCAGTTGTTGCTCTACGCGGAGTGATCCTTTCCCCTGGCGGAGCGCGCTCGAGCGATGCAAGCAGAACGTTCGCCGAAGCCGAACGTCAACCCCGCGATTGCCGCCTTCCTCTCGGCGTTGTTCCCCGGGTTAGGCCAGTTGTACAATGGTCAATGGGCCAAGGGTGCGGCGTTTTTCTTCGTTGCGTTGCTGATCATTGGCGCACTGCTCAGCGCGATCGACGTGGAGCGCTTCGAACAGTCGCTGCTGGCCGATGAAGTTCCCTCAAACCTCGGCCTGCTCCTGACCCTGGCCGCTTTTCTGCTGTTGTTGGCGCTCTGGAGCATTGTGGATGCCATGCGGATGGCCAGGCGAACACGCTGACCGATTGATTCGGCAAGCACGGCTCCAGCGTTGACACCCTCGTTGCGTCTGTGTTAGCTCTACCTCGTTCCAAGCACACGGGAAATCATGTAGTACCTGGACCGCGTCGGGGTTCTCGGTCCAGAGGAGGGTCTTATGGGCGGCCATAGTCACTGGGCGACCATCAAACGGCATAAGGCCGCGCAGGATGCAAAGCGCGGCAAGATTTTCACTAGACTGATCCGTGAGCTGACCATCGCCGCGCGGCAGGGGGGGGATCCAGAAGGCAACCCTCGGCTCCGGCTGGCCATTGCCAAAGCCAAAGATGCGAACATGCCGGGCGACACGATAAAAAAGGCCATCCAACGGGGTACCGGAGAGTTGCCTGGCGTGACCTACGAAGAGTTTACTCTCGAGGGATACGGCCCGGGCGGCACCGCCTTGTTGCTCGAGATCACCTCCGACAACCGGAACCGGACGGTTGCGGAGATCCGCAGCCTATTGACGAAGAACCACGGTACCATGGCCGAAGCCGGCTCGGTAGCCTGGCAGTTCCAAAAAAAAGGCATTCTGGTTGTGGAGAAGAACAAAGTGGACGAGGACCGGCTGCTCTCCGTCGCGCTCGACGCCGGTGCCGAAGATGTGAAAGTCGGCGAGAAGACTTTCGAGGTCATCACCGGTCCGCAGGAGTTCGAGGCAGTCAAGAAAGCCTTGGCCGACGCCAAGATCGAAACCTCCCTGGCTGAGGTCACCTTCGTGCCGCAAAATTACATCAAGCTTGAGGAGAAGTCCGCCGAGCAGATGCTGAAGCTCATGGAAATCCTGGACGAGCACGACGACGTTCAGAAGGTTCATGCCAACTTCGATATATCGGAAGAAGTCATGGAGAAAGTGGCCGCAGCAGGCTAAGGACGCAGGTGACTGCGGGTCCCCGCAGCTCCTTTGGCTGGTGTCTGGCACCCGAGGCTGGTGCCTCCCGCGTTATCCGCGACGTTGACACATCACAGGATCCGATGATCGCCTCACTCACGGGCCGACTGGTGTCCAAGGCACCCACCCACGTGACGCTCGATGTCCAGGGCGTCGGCTACGAAGTGTTCGTTCCACTCAGCACCTATTATGCGCTGCCCAATTTGGATGACGTCACCTCGCTTCACATCCATACGCATCTTCGCGAGGATGCCATTCAGCTTTTTGGATTCCTGACGGCCGTCGAAAAGGAGGCGTTCGTGCTCCTGACCGGTGTTTCCGGAATCGGTCCCAAGCTGGCGCTCGGCGTTCTTTCCGCATTGACGGTCTCCGATCTCGTCTCCGCCGTACAGGCTGGCGATGTGGAAAAACTGGCTACGGTACCTGGCATCGGGAAAAAGTCGGCCGGTCGGATCGCGTTGGAACTCAAAGACAAAGTGGAGCGCCTCCCTTCTGTCTCGGGCAAGGTCGTCCATGTGATCGCGGGTCGTGTCGATCCGGTCCAGGAGGACGCCTTGTCCGCCTTGGTCAACCTGGGGTATCGAACCGCTGACGTGAAGGAGGTCCTTAAGCGGGTCCGGAGTCGCCGCGGCGACAGTCTCCCGCTGACGGACTTGATCCGAGAAACCCTCAGAGAATTGGCAAGGGGGTGAGCCACATGGGGATCGAGGCGGGATTCCAACACGTAAGAAAGCGTTTGCTCGGCCGTGCGTTCGTGTGGGGGCTGCTCTTGGGCAGTATCCTCTGGCCGGTGGGGTCCGGTCGGTTCGTCGGTGCCGAAAAGGCCACCGAACCGAAAAGTATTCACAAAACCTGCGGCACCTGCCCCGAGGGCTATGCCACCACGGGCGTCACCACCGCGCCGGAAATCTGCAAAGACGGCGAGCCGACCCTGGTCCAATGTGTGCCGCTGGGCGCCAATATTCTGCCTGTCTGCGGCTCTTGCCCAGAGGGTTATGTGCAGATCGGCAGCTCGTTGGTGCCGGCTCGTTGCGGCGACAAAGACGGCGGCTTACTCAGTCAGTGCCAGTTACAGCACATGGAACCTGTTCTCCCCGATCCGACCACAGGCGGCCTGACCTGTCCGCCGGACTGCGGGTCGACGCCTCCGCCAGGCCATGGCGTCCTCCCTTCTCCCCCCCAATCCCGCCCCGCTCCTGACAAGAAGAAAACCGACGAGGGGAATGGATACTGACTCCATGGGAGAGCGCCTGGTGACGGGGCGTCTTGCCGAGGACGAGAGGGGACTGGAGGCCTCGCTTCGGCCTCACACCCTGGAAGAATACGTGGGCCAAGAGCGGATGAAGGAATCCCTCCGCATCTGCATTGAGGCCGCCAGACGACGGGGAGAAGCGCTGGACCATGCGATCTTTTATGGACCACCCGGCCTCGGTAAGACTACCATCGCGCATGTCATCGCTCATGAGATGGGTGTATCCATCCGTTCGACCTCGGGGCTTGTGCTGACTCACGCGGGCGATCTGGCCGCAATCCTAAGCAACTTGCAGGAACACGATGTGCTGTTCATTGACGAGATCCACCGTTTACCGGCTTCGGTCGAAGAGGCGCTGTATCCGGCTATGGAGGACTTTCAGCTCGATCTGGTTATCGGCCAGGGTCCGTCCACGCGCACGGTCAAACTAGGGCTGCCTCGCTTCACCTTGGTCGGCGCGACGACGCGCGCCGGAGCGCTCACGTCTCCCCTGCGGGACCGGTTTGGGCTGGTGCATCGGTTGGAATTTTACTCGCCGGTCGAGTTGGAGGCGATTGTCCGTCGCTCGGCCAGTTTGCTTGGCGTGGCGATCGACGCTGCGGGGGCGGCAGAGATTGCCAGCCGCGCGCGGGGCACCCCGCGGATCGTGAACCGCCTGATCAGGCGAGTGAGGGACTATGCCCAGATCAAAGCTGAGGGCCGGATCACCCGACAGGTGGCGCAGGATGCGCTGGCGTGGTTGGGCGTGGATTCCGCCGGCTTTGACGAAATGGATCGGAAGATTTTGTTGACAATCATCGAGACGTTCGGGGGAGGGCCGGTGGGAGTCGAATCCTTGGCTGCCGCGGTTCAAGAAGACAGAGGCACGTTGGAGGACGTCTATGAGCCGTATCTGATTCAAGCGGGATTTCTCGAGCGTACCGCTCGAGGACGCCAGGCTACCAGACGGGCCTTCGAACACTTCAAAAAACCGAAAGATTTGCTCTCCTGAGCGGTCTGCCCAATGGATAGGCCTGATCCCGGTGATGGGTTTGTCTGTCCGAGATCACGAAGTACAGCGGGTCACTTCTCTCCAAGTGCCTGAATCGCCAAGGCTATCCTTGCAAAGGATCGTTGCCTTCCTGTATCATCCATCCCTTGGCTCCATGATTCACCGTCGTAGACGGGAATCCACGCCCACCTGCCTTATCGTCCGCGATTCGGTCAGGCAATCCAATCGGTGAGCCTGGGGAGCCGAGCAAGGATGGCTGCTGACAAGGACCTGCAGCATTATCGCCGGGAGATCGACCGGATCGACGACGAAATCCTCCGCCTCCTGAACGAGCGGTCCAAGAACGTCATTGAAATCGGCAGACTGAAGAAACAGTCGGATCGAGATGCGAATCTCCACACCCCAGCCCGCGAGGCAGAGATCATCGAGCGGTTGACGCGTCAGAATCCGGGCCCCTTTCCCAACGAGGCGATCCGACCGGTATACCGCGAGATCATGTCCGCATCGCTCTCCCTCGAGGGTCCGCAGAAGGTGGCCTACCTGGGACCGCGCGCGACCTTCACCCATATGGCCTGTATGCAGAAATTCGGCTCGTCGGCCCAATACGTGCCGGTCACCGGCATCAAGGATGTCTTCAACGAAGTGGAACGGGGCCGGGCAAACTTCGGCGTCGTCCCAATCGAAAATACGACCGAGGGAGTGGTCAATCACACCTTGGATATGTTCATCGATTCCAATCTGCTGATTTACGGCGAGATCTTGCAGGAAGTATCCCATCACCTTCTCTCCAAAACCGGAACCATCGAGGATATCAAAAAGATCTATTCCCATCCGCACGCGATCGCCCAATGTCGGAATTGGCTGGAAACCAATCTGCCACATGTTCCGGTTGCGGAAGTCGCCAGCACGGCGCGCGCCGCCGAGCTGTGCGTGGACGAACCGAGTGCCGCCGCCATTGCGTCGGAACTGGCCGGACAACTCTACGGGTTGAAGGTCGTGCGGGCCCGAATTGAAGACAACATGAACAATTTCACCAGGTTTTTGATCCTCTCGCAAAAATCGCCGGAGCGGACGGGGAAAGACAAGACATCGCTGATGCTCTCTGTGAAAGACCGGGTCGGCGCGCTGTACGACCTATTGCGTCCCTTCGCCTCGCACGGGATCAACATGACGAAGATCGAGTCCCGGCCGTCTCGACGCAAAGCCTGGGAGTACATTTTCTTCGTGGACATCGAAGGCCACGTGGAAGAGGATCGAGTAAGAAAAGCCTTGGAAGAGGTCAAGGGACGCTGCCTTTTCATGAAGGTTTTGGGATCATACCCGGCGCATGCGTAAAGAACGTCAATCGGGACCGTTGTTCGGTCCCGGTTGGGGAACCGCGAGCATCCATCCTTTGAGCGACGAGGCAGTGGGAAGGGGTCACATGTCACGAACGGGGCGAATGAAACCATGGCGTTGAATGTCCACCCCGATATCGTCTCGCTGTTGCCTTACGTGCCGGGCAAGCCGGTGGAGGAGGTGCAGCGCGAGCTTGGTCTACCTCAAGTGATCAAACTTGCGTCCAACGAAAACCCGATCGGCCCGTCGCCCAAGGCCCTGGCCGTATTGGCGGAGGTGGCTGCGACAGTGAACCGCTATCCCGACGGCGGTGCCTCTAAGCTGCGGAGCGCGTTGGCCGAACGTTGGAAAGTCACCCCCGATCACGTCATCCTGGGCAACGGATCCGATGAGATTCTCGGCCTGCTAGCGCGGGTCTTCTTGTCTCCTGGCGACGAAGCCGTGATGGCGGACCACACGTTCGTCATCTATAGAATGGAGGTTACCGCCGCCCACGGCGTGCCGGTGGTCGTGCCGCTTAAGGATTGGCGACATGACCTGTCCGCAATGGCTGACGCGGTGACGGAACGTACCAGGCTGCTGTTTATCTGCAACCCCAACAACCCCACTGGCACAATGGTCGATGCGGCCGAGGTCGAGGCCCTGATGGCACGGGTGCCGAACCATGTCGTCGTGGTCTTTGACGAAGCCTATTATGAATATGTCCGCAGCCCGATGTTTCCAGACAGCCTGGCTTATGTGAGACGGAACCGCAACGCCGTGGTCTTGCGGACGTTCTCCAAGATCTACGGCTTGGCCGGGCTCCGCATCGGCTACGGACTCGCCACGCCGGAAATCGTCGGCTATCTCAACCGGGTCCGCCCTCCGTTCAACGCGAACAGCCTAGCTCAGCGGGCCGCGCTGGCGGCACTCGACGACGAAGAACACCTCGCGAAGAGCCGAGCAATGAATCAGGAGCAGAAGGAGATTGTCTGCGCGGAACTGGTTGCGCTCGGCTTCCAACCCCTGCCGAGCGAGACAAATTTTCTGTATTTCGACGTCGGGAGGGACGGCCGGCAGGTCTTTGAGGCGTTGCTGCGGCAGGGGGTGATCGTCCGACACATCGAAGGGCGGATGTTGCGGGTCACCATCGGCCTGCCGGAGGAAAATCGCGCGTTCTTGGCGGCCTTGAAGAAGGTCTTATCCTGAGCCATTTGAAGTCGAGGAAGGTAAGGGGACAGCCATGATCATCGTACTCAAGCCGGAAGCAACCGAACGAGAGATCGACCATATCCTGGATCGACTCCGCGAGCTAGGTCTCAAAGCGCACATTTCGACCGGACAGGAACGCACCATCATTGGGGTCATCGGCGACGATCGCATTCTGCAGAATCAGCCGCTGACTGCGCTCCCCGGCGTGGAGAACGTCCTGCCGATCCTGGCGCCCTGGAAACTCGTCAGCCGTGAATTCAAAAAGGACAACACCATCATCGACGTGAACGGCGTCAAGATCGGCGGCAAGAAACTGGCGATCATGGCCGGTCCGTGCGCGGTGGAGCGTCTGGAGCTGACCGTGGGGATCGCCCATGAAGTCAAGGCGGCGGGGGCGAGCATTCTGCGAGGTGGCGCCTACAAGCCGCGCACCTCGCCCTACTCGTTTCAGGGGTTGGGCCGCGAAGGACTTGATTACCTCCTGGAAGCCAAGAAACAGACCGGTCTGCCGGTCGTCAGCGAGATCCTGGATACCAGGGATATCGAGCTGTTTTTGGAGAAGGCCGACATCATCCAGATCGGTGCGCGGAACATGCAGAACTTCGAGTTGCTCAAGGAGGTCGGCGCCTATGACAAGCCCGTCCTGCTCAAGCGGGGACTCTCCGCGACGATCAAAGAGTTCCTGCTGTCCGCCGAATACATTATGTCGCGGGGCAACCGGAACGTGATGCTCTGCGAGCGGGGAATCAGGACCTTCGAGACCCAATACCGCAACACGCTGGATCTAGCGGCGATCCCAACGCTGAAGGAACTGTCCCATCTCCCGGTCATCGTGGATCCCAGCCATGCCACCGGCAAGTGGAACCTGGTCGCGCCGATGTCCAAAGCCGCCATCGCTGCCGGAGCGGACGGACTGCTGATCGAAGTGCACTCGAATCCCGAATGCGCTCTGTGCGACGGGGAGGAGTCCATCAAGCCGCCGAAGTTCAAAGAACTGATGCACGATGTGAGAAAGATCGCGGAAGCGGTTGGCCGCGAAGTGTGAGAGAACCATCAGCCGTGCGCAAGCTGATCAACCGAATACGTGATGTGCCGCGGCGTTCCCGTTTTGAAGGCCGTCTCTATCGGGCTGAACGTTCATGACTGGACGGGCTCCTCACTTCGAACGAGTCGCCATTGTCGGAGTCGGACTGATCGGTGGGTCGTTGGGCATGGTCATCCGGCAACAGGAATTGGCCGGCTCGGTGGTTGGCATCGGGCGACGCGTCGAAAGTTTGAAGACGGCCGTCGACCTCGGTGCCATCGATTGGTATGTCGATGACCCAAAAGACGGCGTTCGCGACGCGGACCTGGTGATCCTCGCCACACCGGTTGACACGTATGAACGGCATTTGAAGAGCTGGGCGAGTTGCTTGAAGCCGGGAACCATCGTCACCGACGTGGGCAGCGTGAAAGGCGCACTGGTCGAGAGGGCCGAACGCCTGATGCCGGAAGGCGCGCGGTTCGTCGGCGCGCATCCCATCGCTGGAAAAGAGAAGACCGGCGTGGCTGCGGGGTCTGCCACGCTGTTTAAGGGGGCCCGCTGCATCCTGACGCCGACGCACCGCACCGATCCGCAGGCTTTGCAATTGATCCGAGAACTCTGGGAAGCAGCCGGCTCGGTCGTTATCTGCATGGACCCGTTCGTGCACGACCGAATCCTGGCAGCGGTCAGTCACTTGCCCCACGTAGCGGCCTTCGCGCTCGTCAACGCCTTGACCGAGATTCGCGAGCGGTCAGTCCCGGACCTGGACCTGCGCAACCATTCGGGAGGCGGCCTGCGGGATACGACCCGCATCGCCGCCAGCTCGCCGGAAATGTGGCGTGACATCTTTCTTTGGAACCGAGACAACCTGGTGGCCATGATCGAGGTGTATGAACGGCACCTTGAGCAACTCAAGCGACTTATCAAGGCTGGCGACGGCTCGGGAATCGAAAAAGAACTGGAACGCGCCAAGCAGGTGCGCGAGCAGCTCAACAACCCCGCGACGAGCGACGCGTGAAGGATCTGCAAGGCGAGCGCGACAGGAGTGACTTGCCGGAACGTTTCGCGCTCATAGCGCTCCGCGCTGAGCACTGATGTCATCGTTGACCATTATCCCCGGGCGCCCGTTGAAGGGAACCCTGTCGGTTCCTGGAGATAAATCCATCACCCATCGGGCGATCATGCTGTCGGCTTTGGCGGAAGGCGAAAGTACGATCAAAGCCTATTGCCGGGGTGAGGACTGCCTGAACACTGTGCGTGCGTTTCAAGCACTGGGAGTTCGGATCGATGAATCTCCGGACCAACTCCGGGTGCACGGCAAGGGCCTGTGGGGTTTGGCGGAGCCGGACAGGCCGATCGACTGCGGTAATTCGGGCACCGGGATCCGACTCTTGGCCGGGCTACTGGCGGGGCAGGATTTCTTCACGGTGCTGACCGGTGACGAATCGGTCCGGCGGAGGCCGATGGGGCGCGTGGTCAGGCCTCTGCGAGAGATGGGCGCCACGATCGCGGGCCGCAAAGGCGGAGAATTGGCTCCGCTGGCCGTGACGGGGAGCCGCTTGAAGGCTATTGAGTATCAGTTGCCCCTGCCGAGCGCTCAGGTCAAATCGGCCTTGTTGTTTGCCGCTCTCTTTGCCGAAGGGACGACCCGCGTGACGGAGCCCCGGCTGTCACGCGATCATACGGAACGGCTGTTTCGGTATTTCGGCATTCCGCTGGACCGGAAAGGCGCAACGATCGCGCTGGAGGGTCGGTCGCCTTTGCGGTGGAGCGGGGTGAACGCCCTGGTGGTGCCGGGCGATCTCTCAGCAGCCGCATTTTTCATCGTGGGAGCGACGATCGTCCCGGATTCTGACGTGACGGTGGTCGGAGTCGGGGTCAACCCAACTCGGACGGGTATTCTGGAAATCCTTTCCCGCATGGGAGCGGACATTCAAATTTCGAACCGGCGCGAGGAGGCCGGGGAACCCGTGGCAGATCTCCGGATTAAATCCGCGGCACTGCGCGGTATTCGTATCGGACCGGAAGATATTCCGCAGACTATCGATGAATTTCCGATTCTGTGTGTCGCCGCAGCGGTTGCGCAAGGCGAAACCATCATCAGCGGGGCGGAAGAACTGCGGGTAAAAGAAAGCGACCGCATCACAACCATGGCTATGGAGCTGAGGAAAATGGGTGTGCAGATCACTGAAAACCCAGATGGCATGGTCATCCAAGGCCTAGGCCCAAGTCATGGCAACCAGGGACTCCAAGGCGCGGTCTGCGCCAGCCACGGCGACCACCGAGTGGCCATGTCCCTGGCGATCGCCGGTCTCGCAGCCTGTTCCCCGACCGTCATTCGCGACACAGAGTGTATCGAGACGTCCTTTCCGAATTTCGAGCGTAAGATGTTGGAATTATTGACTGAACGTTGTTGATGACTATAATACAGCCGCACCAGGGAGCGGTCGTGAGGCACAGCATGGCCGAAGCCGGTTGATTATCGCGATCGATGGACCGGCGGGAGCCGGAAAGAGCACTGTCGCCAAACTGTTGGCGGCACGACTGGGATATGTACATCTTGACACAGGCGCTCTATACCGCGCGGTCGCATGGAAGGTCATGGTCTCCGGCATCGCTCCGACCGACACTGCCGCGGTTGTCTCGATCCTGCCGACCATGCGGATTCGGACGGAATTTACCCAAGGACACATGAGAGTGCTGGTCGATGACCGTGACGTGACGGGCGAACTCCGAACTCCGGACATCAGTGCTGCCGCTTCCATCGTGTCCGCCATCCCTGCTGTCCGAGAGTGGCTCCTCCCGATTCAGCGAGAAGTCGGCGCCGCAGGCGCCGTGGTGGCAGAGGGACGGGATATCGGCACCAAGATCTTTCCCGATGCCGATGTGAAGTTCTTTCTGGAGGCGGATGTCGATGTTCGGGCGGCTAGACGGCATCGCGAACTCATCGCGGCGGGCCATGGAACCCACCTCGAACAGATTCGTCGAGATCTATCAGGACGGGATGCCCGTGACCAGGCGCGAGCGCTGGCCCCGCTGGTTCCTGCTCCAGATGCGGTCCGAATCGACACGTCGAAGCTGGATCCCGATCAGGTGGTCGACGAAATGATGGCGGTGATTGCGGCCAAATTGTGAGCGGAATCGTCTATGGGTTGCTGTGGCTTGCGTTTAGAGCGATCGGCCGGCTCTGTTTCCGGTATCGGGCGATCGGCAGCGAGAACATTCCTCGGACGGGCGGCGTTCTGGTGGCGGCGAATCACGCCAGTTTTCTCGATATCCCGTTGCTGGGGTGCGGCATCCGACGGCGGGTCTGGTTTCTCGGTCGACACGATCTGTTTCCGGTTCCGGTGCTCAACACGATCTTGCAGGCGCTGGGCTGGATCCCGATGCGCCAGGGTCGGCTGGACCGTGAGGCTTTCAGCAAAGCGATCAGGCTCATCAAAGCCGGAAAGGCGGTGGTGATTTTCCCTGAGGGCAGCCGAACGGCTGACGGGCAGTTGCGTCCCGGGCGGCCGGGTCTCGGTGTCATCGTCGCGCAAACCCGTTGCCCGGTCATTCCCGCTTACATCAAGGGAACCTATGAGGCCCTGCCGGTCGGCGCATGGTGGCCTCGTTTTCGGCCGGTCACTGTCACGTACGGCGAGCCTATCGTTTTTTCGGACGGCGTGAAGCCGTTCGCTGGTAAAGCCTTCTATCGTCACGTCAGCCGAACCGTGATGGCGAAGATCGCAGAACTCGGGCAAGTGCCTCCGCCGGAGAGGTTGCACGAGAATCGGCAGGAAGACCAGACGCCCGCCGGGCGCTTGGCCACCAGGTCTTACAATGCTGAGTAAGGCTTGGTGCATTTAACCATCAGCACCCGACCAGTGGTCGGAGGATGTAGGAAGCGCGCATGGACACGGTTTCGAAGCCCAGTGAAGAGCGGTTGGATCGGACTGCGCTCGCCGCATTGTACGAGGAGACGTTCCGAAACTTCGAGGAAGGCACCATCATCGAAGGGCGGGTTGTGGCGATCAGCAAAGACAAGGTCGTGGTCGACATCGGGTACAAATCCGAGGGCATGATCCCTACCGACCAGTTTTCCAGCGAGGAACTGGCGACCCTGAAAGTCGGCGACCGGCTGCAGGTCTATATCGAGGAGCGCGAAGACGCCGAAGGAAATCTGGTTCTTTCCAAGGAAAAAGCGGACAAGATGAAAATTTGGGAGGAACTGGAACGAATCTACAAGGAAGAAAAGAGCGTTGAGGGCAAGATCATTTCACGGATCAAGGGCGGTATGATGGTCGACATCGGCGTCAAAGCGTTCCTGCCCGGATCGCAGATCGACCTCCATCCGGTACGCGATTTGGATTCCCTTATTGGGAAGACCTTCCCCCTCAAGATCATCAAAATCAATCACCGGCGCGGGAATGTGGTCGTTTCGCGACGCGTTCTGCTGGAAGAAACGCGGGACAAGAAACGGCAGACTACGCTGTCTACCTTGAAAGAAGGACAACTGATTCAGGGCACGGTCAAAAACATCACCGACTACGGGGCGTTCATCGATCTGGGCGGCATTGACGGGTTGCTGCACATCACCGATATGTCATGGGGAAGGGTCGGCCATCCTTCCGAACTCTTCACCGTTGGCGACAAGGTCGAAGTGACCGTGTTGAAGTACGATCGAGAAACCGGCCGTATTTCGCTCGGTCTGAAACAGAAATCGGCCGACCCTTGGACCAACGTGGCGGCCAAGTATCCGGTCGGCGCACGTGTGCGCGGGAAAGTCGTCAGCCTGACGGACTACGGCGCGTTCGTGGAACTGGAGCCGGGTGTGGAGGGTCTGGTGCATGTCTCCGAAATGTCCTGGACGCACGAAGTTCGACATCCGTCGCGCGTCGTCTCGGTGGGAGATCAGGTCGAAGCGGCTGTGCTCAATGTCGATCCTGCCAACCGCAAGATCTCCCTGGGGATGAAACAGACGGCCCCCAATCCTTGGGACATGGTCGAGGCCAAGTATCCTCCGGGAACCCGGATCGAGGGCAAGGTGAAAAGCTTGACTGACTTCGGGGCCTTCATCGGACTGGAGGAAGGCATCGACGGGCTGATCCATATTTCGGACATGTCCTGGACCAAGCATATCAAGCATCCCTCCGAGCTCTTCAAAAAAGGTCAGAAAGTCGAGGCAGTGGTGCTCAGAATCGACAAGGAAAAAGAACGCCTTTCGCTCGGTTACAAGCAACTCACCCGAGACCCGTGGGAAGTTGACATTCCCGGTCGATACCGCGTTGGCGATTCTGCCACGGGGAAGGTCACAAAGATCGCCGATTTCGGTATTTTCGTCGAGTTGGAAGGGGGTGTGGAAGGACTCATTCACATCAGCGAGGCGGCGCTTGAACCGCAGATGCGGTTAGAAGACAAGTTCAGACTGCAAGACGAGGTAACCGCCAAGATTATCAAGGTCGATCGGGAGGAACGAAAGATCGCATTGAGCCTCCGGGATCATCAGCTAGACACCGAGCGAAAACAGGTGGACGAATTCCACGCGGCGCAGGGCTCGCTTGACCAAAGCCTGGGCCGGACGGCGAAACAAAGTCGGAAGCGAGGGCAGGCCGAATCCGCTGAAGGTTGACGACAAGTCTCGCCGGTCGCGGTACACTCTGTCCGTTCAGGAGCCAGCCCGCCGGTACAATCGGGAAACGGATTGCAACCTATGACCGATGACGCAGCCGAAAAGCCGACCCCTCGTCGCCGACCGTTGCGGCTGCTTCTTTGGGTGATCGCGATCGGGCTGGGGTTAACCATCCTAAGCAACCTGATCTTCCCCGATCTGGATCTCTCCTGGGAGGACCGGATCGCTCTGATTCGGGTGGAAGGGGTGATCCTGGACGCTCAGCCCACCGTCGGGGAACTCAAGAAATTCGGCGACAGCCCGTCCATCAAAGCGATTGTCCTGCGCATCGACAGTCCCGGCGGTGGCGTCGTGCCTTCCCAGGAAATCTACGACGCGGTCAAACGGGTGCGGAACAAGAGCAACAAGGCTGTCGTGGCTTCCATGGGAACGGTGGCGGCGTCCGGCGGCTATTACATTGCCTGCGCGACCGATCGAATCATCGCCAATCCCGGTACGTTGACCGGCAGCATCGGCGTGATCATGGAGATGGCCAATGTGGAAGGGCTGTTGAAAAAAATCGGAGTCGAAGGTGTCGTGATCAAAAGCGGCCGGTTCAAGGACATCGGGTCTCCACTCCGGAAGATGAGCGACGAAGATCGGCGGCTCCTGCAGACCGTTATGGACGACGTCCACCAACAGTTCATTCAAGCGGTAGCCGAGGGCCGCTCGTTGGATGTCGCGGAGGTCCAACCCTTGGCCGACGGACGGATCTTTACGGGACGCCAGGCGAAAGAGGCGAAACTGGTCGACGAGTTGGGCGATCTGGACGATGCGATCAGGCTAGCCGCCGATCTGGCGGGAATCGAAGGCGAGCCTCGGGTGGTCGAACCGCGGCGCCGATTCTCGATCCGTGAGCTGCTCGAATCTCGGCTGTTCGGCGGTCTTCCGAAGATCGATTTGCAGACCGGGGTCAGTCTCAAATACTTGATGGCGTTCTAGCCCGAGACCGGGACATCACGCGTCAAGAAGGAGCGTACGCCATGACGAAAGCACAGATCATCGAGCGGGTTTCTGAGCAAGTCACCACGTTGACGAAGCGACAAGCGGAGATCGTAGTGAATACGGTCTTCAACAGCATCCGTGACTCGCTCAAAAAAGGGGATAAAACCGAGATCCGAGGATTCGGCAGTTTTCGCCTCCGCGCGCGGCGGATGAAAGAGGGGCGCAATCCCAAGACCGGCGCGACGGTGGCCGTGCCTGCAAAGAAAGTTCCCTTCTTTAAGGCCGGCAAGGAGCTGAAAGAACTCCTCAACAAGTAACCGTCAGACGGAAAGGAAAAGAAGCCATGGGGCCGCTCGAATCTCAGGAACCGTCCGTCGTTTCCGACATCCGCTGGACGGAGGACGCGCTTCAACGCCTGGAGCGCGCCCCGGCGTTCCTCCGGGGAATGGTTCGGCGCCTGGCGGAAAAGAAGGCGCGCGAATTGGGTTACACCGAAATCACGGTGCAGGTCCTGGAACAGTTCAAGAGCCAGATGATGGGGCGCATGGGCGGCGGGGCCGATATGGCCGCCGCTGCCGAGCAAATAGCGAAAGGCCGTCTTCCCTGGACTGCCACGGCTCGTGAACGGCTGGAGGCCGTCCCGGAATTCATGCGTTATATGATCAAGCAGATCGCCGAAGAGATTGCTCAGGAACGCGGCCACCTCGAGGTCAATGTCGATCTCTTCGAAAAAGTCGAGGCCTTGGGCGACATCCGGGAACCGGAGGGGCCGCCCGTCGAATGGACGGAGGAAGCGTTGGCCCGCCTCCAGCAGAAAATCAAGGACGCGCCGGCGATCGCGCTGGATTTTGTGAGCGATATGCTCAAGCGCGATGCCGAGGACTTGGCTCGCGAAAAAGGGTTGAGCCGCATCGACGAGATGACGTTGGTCCAGTTGTGGAACTCTCCGCAGGAGCGGATCGCCTGGACCGATGAAGCGTGGAAGAGGCTTCAGGCTTCTCCAGATTTCGTTCGGAGCGGCATCCGCAAGGCGGCCGAGCGCCGAGCGCGCAAGTTGGGGCTCAAGGAGATCGATTCTGCTCATCTCACAATGTTCCGAAATCAGGCGATGATGAAGGCGGTGAAGCGCATCCGGTCGTTCGGCTACAACGAGCTGACCTTCAATGCGTTCGAGACAGCGCTCCAGAAGACCAAGCGCCTCCAGGGCAACGAACAGGCGGAGAAACGTCTGCAGGAAATCCGCGCGCATTTCAACGATCCAGCCACTAAGAAGCCGGAAGGAGGCACTCTGGGTGCCGAATTGATGGAGCGGTTCCGAAAGTACCTCAAGGGGGAGGGCCCTCTCGACGTGTAATCAGCGCCGCCGCCTTTGCCGCCCGACCCACCTCAAACTGCCCAGTCGCTTGATTCCAGACCGGACCCGGAAGGTTCCTTGCGCACCCGCGCAACAGTTGATGCCTGCTCTCCCGGGCGGCTGGTCATGTCCAGTGTGCATTGTTATCGACTTGAAGACAGCCTGCCACAAGCGTAGGGTGAAATGCAGCATGTCCGCGCGCCGACCCCATATTCTGAAGAGAGCGATGACGGTGGGGCTATGCTGGGTTGCCGTGACCGGTTGCGCGACGGCGTTGGAGCGAGAAGCACGGTGCTTGGCCAGTCTCACTCATGAGTTTTTATCAGCTTATCATGAAATCCGGCGCTTGGAGCACGAATGGCGTGCGGAGATGCAGGCCAGACAGGAAGGCTGGTTTCGCAGGAACAGGTCCTCGCCGCGTTTCCACCCGG
This sequence comes from Nitrospiraceae bacterium, assembly GCA_035573855.1. Classification (GTDB taxonomy): domain Bacteria; phylum Nitrospirota; class Nitrospiria; order Nitrospirales; family Nitrospiraceae; genus DATLZU01. Next base: position 58,786 of record DATLZU010000062.1, on the reverse strand, counting down.
TACCAATCGCCGGTGCATGGTCCCCCGAATGGTACGAGCCTCCCCTGACGGAACGAGAGGAGCGGGCCTTCGCCAAATTGGCGGAAGCGAAGGCTCGCTACCGCGACACGATGACGTGGTACGGTCTGGTCTACGAGCGGTTTCGCACACGGCTGGAGGAAGATCAGCTCCTGTCCGAAATCCAAACCGTGCTCTTCACGAATCCCGCGATCATTTTCTATCCCATCGTGCGATGGAACATCCGTTCCGTCTTGTGGGACGGTATCGATCCGGACGCCGACACTGACCCTGTCACTCGTTTCTGTCGAACCCGCCTAGCTGCTCTGTCTCGTGTTGTTGCGGACGATCCCGTGACTTGGGCGCGGTAGGCGGCCGCCCTGGCGCGTGCCTTTGGAGCAAAATCAGGAAGAGTTTTCGCCGAGACATGTGGAGGGAAGAATGTTGCGGCGTGGATAAGATAAGATAAAGGAGTTCAGTGCGTGACGGGCTGCTTCGGCCAGAACTTATGGCGGATCTGCGGTAACGGGACGTTCTCCATATTGGGGATGTCATATAAACACCGGTCGATGGTCTCCACTTCTTCTTTTGTCAGTTCCAGCACCACCTTCTTCTTCCAAAACTGGTCCAAGGTGGTGTAATCGCTGACCTGCGGTTTTTCCGCCAAAAGGGCTTGCATTTTCTTGAAGCCCGCCGTGTCGACGCCGGGAATTCGCCCCTTGTTTCTGTCGATGCACCATTTCAACACTTCGGCGATCCCGTACATGGTTAACTCGATCTGCACGGTGTCACTCATGATTCCCTCCTCAAGATAAGAACATTTTAACGCAGCTATTTTCGATTTTTCAAACGACCTGGCGTTCAATCCCTCTGGCCGGTGAAATCGGGACGATCTCGTCGGCGCCGGTCTGACCCGCGCTGGAATCTCCGTTGCGAACAGTGCGGTTCACTTTGTATACTCCCTCCCGTCGTTCTGCCACGAAGGCAGCGGGTCGCTGATGTGCCAAGGGTACCCTGAAGCATTCCGGATCGAAGCATTCCGGATCAGTGCTAGCAGAAACGCTCGGAGACGAGCCAAGTTGATCGGCTGGTCCGGCTCATTCCTTGCCGCTATGAGTCTGCTGTTTTCCCCCGCTCTTCCGGGAATCAGCGGCTGCGCCAAGAAAGACTCCTATGTCCCTCCCGATTTGTTTTACCTGTTCGCCAGCTATCCGGTGGGCAAAAACCCGACATCGGTCACTCCGGCCGATTTCAATGGCGACGGGTTCACCGATCTGATGACCACCAACATCGGCGGTAATACCCTGTCGCTGCTTATCGGCAACGGTGACGGCACGTTCAAAGATCAGGTACAGATCAACGTGTGCAAAGAGCCGCGCGCACTGGCGGCCAAGGATTTCGATGGGGACGAGAGGCTGGATGTTGCGGTTGCCTGCTCCGGCAGCGATCAGGTGGCGATCTATTATGGACGCGCCGGCGGTGCTTTTCAGGAAGGACCTCGCTATGCGGTCCACCGGACGCCTGTGTCTGTCGCTAGCGATGATCTGAATGGCGATCAGAAGCCGGACCTCGTCGTGGCCTTACGGAACGACAAGATCAAGATCTTTTTGGGAACAGGAAGAGGACAATTCGAAGAGGGACAGCAATATGAGTACGGCGACACCCCGACGTCGGTCGCGCTTGCCGATCTCAACGGGGACGGCCACGTCGATCTGGCGGTTACCAACGGAGGGCCGATGTCGAGCGCCGTTTCTATTTGGATCGGCAACGGCGATGGGACGTTTCGTGATCCCACCGATTATCGAACCGGCAAGCGTCCGTTGGGCGTGAGCTTCGCCGACTTCAACAATGACCGTATCCGGGATCTCCTCGTGATCAACGGCGACAAGGACACGTTTACGATCTTCCTCGGAAACGGCAACGCGACGTTTCAGAATGGGAAGGACTCCGGGGCCGACGCTGGTCCGAATTTTGGTCTCGCGAAGGACTTCAATGGAGACCATGTCCCCGATGTGGCCATTGTGAATCTCCAATCGAACAATCTGTCGATTCTCTTCGGCAAAGGCGACGGGACCTTCGAGTACCCGCCGCGGAACTATCGCACGAAAGCGGGACCGTTCGCCCTTGCGGAGTTTCATGTGACGACCAAGGATGAAGAAGAACCTGGTCTGGTCACGGCAGACAACGGAGCCGGTACCGTTTCGATATTTCTCCACCGTGGCCTCAAGACATTGGCGTCACCGGACCACCGCCAAGGATGAAACGGGTATCGGAACGGCTTTGTGCCCGGCGCCGGAAATTCCGAGCGATTCTTGACAGGGTGGAGAGCCTACGTTAGAGTGGCCTCCAACACGCGGTTGACTTCCCAACCAACAAGCGGTTTCCATCACGCTGAGCTGATCAGCAATCTCCAGTGAGAACGTTTCTGTGGTGGTTCAGTATGGGATCGCTCACAACCTTGTCGGTCCTGATGGTGCAAGGGGGTGTCCGAGACCTTCTCTATGGTACGCATCCAGCGGGCGGCCCGAGCGCGTACCTTTCCTTCGCGGTCACGATCTTGGGCGGCGGGCTATTGGCCGGCTGCATTGCGTTGATCCTGAACCGGCTGCGGTGATATACGGCCGCCTTTCGTCAGCGCCAGGTCCATGCACTGTTTGAAATGCAACGGATTTATGATGATCGAGCGGCATTACACGCTCGTCAACCGCCGGCTGTACGCCCGTTGTTTGAACTGCGGCTTTTGGCTCGATTTGGCCGACCTGCTGCGGTTTTTCCATAAAGTCCTCGAGAGCGGATTCCGAGGATCCAAGGTCCGGGAATACTACACGCTGTAGCTTTCGCTGATCATCGCCGATGCGCCTATCCACGGGCTGTGTGACTAAGGAAAGCGGAAAAGACGACCGTCTTTGCGGTGTGAGAACGAGCGGGCTGATCGTATTGCTGGCTGTGTGGTGGTTGGTCCAGTCCGTTTCGACGGCCGCCGCCGAAGCGGTTCCCGCGTCCATACAGCGGCCGCAGTTCGCTCAGGAAACGAAGGCGCCGCGTCCCTTGCCCTGGCGTCGGATTCCCGCGCATGGCGTGCTGCTCAAGGACCTCAACACCGGGCGCACCCTGTATGAATTCGAAGCTTCGAAGCGTCTATCGCCGGCGAGTTTGACCAAAATCATGTCGGCGCTGGTCATCCTGGAATACGGCAATTTGGACGATCAAGTCATCGTCAGCCCTTGGGCGGCGCGTGCTCACAAGATTCGCTTGGGGCTGAAGGCCGGACAGGTGTTTCGGCTGGAAGATTTACTCAAGGCGATGTTGATCGTGTCGGCCAACGACGCCTGCTTGGCGGCCGTCGAGCATGTCGGCGGGGATGAAGAACAATTTGTGCTGCTGATGAACGCCAAGGCCAGCGCGTTGGGCCTGACCGACACGCACTTCAGCAACGGTTGCGGATTCGACGCACCGGATCACTACTCGACCGCTGAAGACCTGGCCAAACTGAGCGAGTTCGCCCTCCGGCATCCTGTCTTCAAGCAGTTGGTGCGAGCAGAACGGGAGATCATCACACCCGTTAACGGAAGCCGGCCTTATCTACTCCGAAACACTAACCGTCTCCTTGGAACCGTGCCCGGCGTCGAGGGAGTGAAGACCGGGTTCACCTCCAAAGCCGGGCGATGCTTGGTCGCGAAGGTCTCTCAAGACGGGAGAGACCTCCTGCTCGTGCTCCTCAACGCCAAGCGCCGTTGGACGACCGCGTTGCGTCTGATCCGTTTTGGGCTCGACGCGCTCGACGGCGAACCGGATACGCTTCGGTAACATCACAGCGGAAATCGCGGAGGCAGCCTTGCATCCTGGTAAGCCAGAATGCGACGGCGCCCGTCTTCGTCAGACTGGACAATGAGCAGCAGGCGGGTCCCGGCCTCGACGAGCTTAAGCCGGGCGAACTGCTCTGAATCGAGCGCGTAGAGAAGTAATAGGAACTCTCCTTCGATGGACCGCCATTCCTTCCGGTTCGGCACGGAGACGTCCAGACGCATTTCCCAATCAAGCCACACCGCCTGCTCGGTCTCATCAATCAGGCGGACCCGCCCTTGAATGGTGGTAGGTTCGCGGAAGTCGAGGAGGGCAAGTCGCGCGTCAAACGGAGACCTCTCCTCAGGAAAAACCGGTACTCCTTCCTGAGCGGCGGATGGAAATTGAGCGAAAAAGAAACTGGCCAGAATGATGTCCGCCCACATAAATCAGTACGACGGGCTGCCGGGTCTCGAGAAGCAAGCTGTTATCGCGGAAGCGTGAATTCGATGTTGACGTCTTTCCCGAGATAATTCACCAGGATCCCTTGTTTCTCGTAGTTCAAAACCGCTCCCATCACGTTTTCGTCGCCGTAGTCTTCCTTGCCAAGCAACTTCCGGATGTCGTCCGGGCTTTCACTATTGAGGACATTTCGGAGGATTCCCCGAGTCTTGTAGGCAAAGCGGTTGTTGATGAAAATGAGATCGACTTTCCCGTCCAGTATCCGCACGCCAGCCATGGGACCGGTCGGTTTGCGTTGATCGCGCAGGAGAATAAACGTCGCCTCCTGCTCGGCTACGACACCAGGTATCTTCTCGTTGACCAAAATGTCCACCGCTTTGCTTTCTGGATCACCCAGTTTGACGCCGAATAGGGATATATCAGTGCTGATGACGGCTTTTGGATCCATCACGTCGTTCTTGCTTAGCTCATACGGCTCGGCTGGGAGAACAGACGGATTCCACACGACAGTGAAACCGACAAGCAAACCCAGCACCACACACTGTCTCTCAATCATCGGGTCCTCCTCGAGTCATTACGGATCACGTTGTGGAGGTAGGGCTGATCTGTACGGAAGGAAACTCAGTCAGATAACGCATTGTAACGAACGGTCCTACGACTTGCAAGAAGCAGCTATTTTACCTCTTCCTCACGTGTGGGGATCCCTGAATCCTTCTCTCAGCCACTGGTGACCGACCCGATCCGTTGGGATGCTCCCTCCCTTGATGCGGACAATAGTTCTCTCACGATCGATTGGCAAAGGCCGGCGAACTCTCTCGCCGCAAGACTCTGGTATCGGTTGGTCGGATGGACCAACCCCACCGAATGCCGCGGTGTCGGGTCGATAAGGTCGACGGTGCGAAGGCACCGTCTGCGAAGGTGAAGGCGCACGTAGAGTTCCGGCAAGATGGTCAAGCCAGCCCCCTCCGCCACCGCTTCAAGAATGCCTTCCGGCGACGTCATCTCGAGGACGACCTGTGGTTCAATACCGACCTTGCTGCACTCGGCTTCGATCATTTTACGCAAACAGTAATCCACCGGCATCAGCACAAGTGGCAGGCCGGCCAATTCCCGCATCCGCAGGCGAGCTTTTCTAATGGGAAAGCTTGCGGGAGCGACCAACGCAAGCCGTTCGTCGAACAACGGCGTTGTCGTCAAGCGATCGTCAACAACAGGAAGCAGGCAAATCCCGAGATCCAGACGATTGGCCAGCAACGAAGCCACAATGTCAGACGACGGTTGTGCCTGGATCCGCAGATGGATGCCGGGGAACCTGCGCTTGAAGCGAGCGACGAGCAAAGGAATGAGATAGGAGTTGACAGTAGACAGCGAGCCAACGACCAGTCGGCCTTTTCTCGCGCCCTGCAACTCCTGGACCGATTGCGATGCTTGCTCCAGTTCCCTCATCACCCGTTCGGCGTGCTCGCGAAAGATTTCTCCGGCCCGTGTCAGCACGACCTTCCGTCCGAGGCGGTCGAAGAGCCGGATTCCTAACTCCTCTTCCAGAGCGCGGATCTGAACCGAAAGGGAGGGCTGCGAGACGTGCACGGTTTCCGCGGCGCGTGAAAAGTTTTGGGCGTCAGCGACGGCTAAAAAATATCGCAGATGTCTCAGTTCCATGGAAAGGATGTCTGAATCATGTATAGGATTTAATTATTCATTTTATTATGAACATATATTGGATTGATAGCTCCCGGATCGCTTATTAAATTGAATCACCAGCTCGATACTGGCGCTGGCGGAGAAGGTGGGGACTCGTCAGCCCCAATGAGATCTGGCCGCCAGAGCGGCGTTGGGCGTTCATCTAGGGAGGAAAATGATGCGGAGACAGTCATGGTACGCAGGGCTTCTAGTCAGCGGAATTGTTGTCGCGATGGCGGGATGTGCAGAGGGAACGGGGAGTTCCAGAGCGGCCAAGTCTCTTTATGACCGGCTCGGGGGCAAGGAAGCCATTACGGCCGTGGTGGATCAGTTCGTCGCGAACGTGGCGGCCGACGCCCGGATCAACGGACGGTTTGCCACGACCGACATTCCAAAGCTCAAGCGCCATCTCGTCGATCAAGTCTGTATGGCTGCCGGCGGGCCTTGCATCTATACAGGGCGGGATATGAAAACCGCCCATGCCGGCATGAAAATCACTAACGCCGACTTCGACGCGCTGGTGGAAGATCTGGTCGGCGCCCTGGACAAATTCAACGTGCCGAAACGGGAGCAACAGGAGCTGTTGGCCTTGCTCGGGCCGATGAAGAAAGACATCGTCGAAGTGCCATAGGAATCGCGGTCGGGGACAGGGTCGGACATCCTGCCCCGTTTCCGCAGGGTGAGCGGTCAACCAGCCGTATAGGGGCGAAGCAGCAACTCGGCCAGCAGCCGGAGGCGCTCGAAATAAGGGCTGACGTCTTCGGTGAGATCCGGAAGAAGCCCATTAAGATCCGCTAGGCAGTCCCGAAGAATGTTCACCCGCGGTTTATCCAGTCCCTCCGCGGTATCCAGATAATAGACGACGCAGCCACTGATCACCGTATCCAACGTCATGAGCTCGCCCTCGTTTGGACTCGACAAACGAGGCCACCGAGCTGACCGGTGCTCTTCCCACAGGGCGGCGATTTCGTCATGCTTCATGGAGAGCTCGCGCACGTCTTGCCGGCCGACACCCGTTCTATCAACCTGCGTCTCCCAGCCAGCCCAATGCATTGAGCAGCAGAAGCGCCAACGCACAGAGGCCCAAGCCCCAGAATCGATAGTCGATATCTTCCCGACTGAGGCACCACTCCAAAATTCGGCGTCGCCAAGGTTCGGGGCCGGTCGCGAGGAACAGGCCTTTGGCGATCATGGCGATCCCGGTGATGACCCAGAGCGGCTGATACCGCAGTTCTTTCGTCGAAACGATCAGCACGATTCCGAAACAGGTCGCCAGAGCTTCCCACCGCAGAACCGCAGGAGAAATGGCCAACACCTCCCGAACCCTTGTGACAACATGGCGGGGAGCAAGCAACAGAGAGAGACCATCTGCCGCCCAGACTCCGGCGATCGCCGCTAAGATGTATTTCATTTGGGTGCCCTAGCGGGCGTGAGACGTGTCCGTTAAAGCCTCTCGCTTATCCCCCTCTCACGCCACGCTCCACTATGGATAAAGTCCGCGTTGTAAATGCGCTTGGGCCACCTTGTCGATCCCGCTCATCAAGGCCGCCATCCGCATAGAGGTCTTTTTCGCCGATGCAAAGCTCAATGTGCGGTGAAACGCGTTTGTGATGATCTCGTGTAGACGTTCCTGAATATCCTTGGCCTTCCAGAAGAACCGTTGAGCGTCCTGCACCCACTCGAAATAGGACACGATCACCCCTCCCGAGTTGGCCAGGATATCAGGAATAATAAAGACACCTTTGTCGATGAGAATGCGATCGGCCTCCAGCGTGGTGGGCCCGTTGGCCCCCTCCGCCAGAATGCGGCAGCGGAGGTTGGCTGCGTTTTTTTCGGTGATCTGCTCGGAGAGCGCGGCCGGCACCAGCACCGTACAGTTCAACTGCAGAAGCTCTTCATTGGTGAGAAAGTCGCCCATCTTGGTGTCCCGAAGGGTTTGCCCGTTGGTCCGATAGCGCCTGAGCAACTCCGGGATATCCAGCCCTTTTGCGTTGTAGATGCCGCCCGTAACATCGCTCACCGCTATGACCTTTGCTCCAGCCTCCTGCATGATCAACGCCGTGTTGGAACCGACATTGCCGAATCCTTGGATGGCGACAGTCGCCTTCTCAATATCCATCTTCAAATGGCGAAGTGCCTCCATAGTCACGTACACGACGCCGCGACCTGTGGCTTCCTCGCGGCCCAGACTACCGCCGATCGAAAGCGGTTTCCCCGTCACGACGCCCTGCACGGCGTAACCGACCTGTTGGCTGTACGTGTCCATAATCCAGGCCATCACCTGGGCGTCGGTCCCGACATCAGGGGCCGGCACGTCTTTGTCGGGACCGATCAACGGGAAAATTTCCGCAGCATAACGGCGGGTCAGCCTTTGTAATTCGGAACGGGATAGTTTTTTGGGAGCAACTTTGACGCCCCCCTTCGCGCCGCCGTAGGGAAGACCGGCCAAGGCACATTTCCAGGTCATCCACATGGCCAACGCCGCCACTTCGCCGAGGTTCACGTCGGGGTGATAGCGAATCCCGCCCTTCGAGGGGCCGCGCGAGGAATCATGCTGTACGCGATAGCCGGTAAACACTTCTACGGATCCATTATCCATGCGGACAGGAATGCTGACGATTAAGGAGCGTTGCGGCAGCTTCAGCCGTTGCCGTAGGTTGGGGTCCAGGTTCAGGGCTTCGGCAGCCTGATCGAACTGGGCAACGGCTAACCGGTAGGTCGGAGTATCCAGCTCATTCGTTGTTGGCCTTGTCACCTGTACCGTCTCGCTCACCCGGAACCTCCCTTGCTAAGCGCTCTTCAGGCTACTCGACCTCACTGCGATTCGATCAAGTCCGAGCCCCGCCGACTTGGCGATGCCCGCGCATCGATGCCGGCGAGGACCTGGTCCCATTCGATATCAAACACTTCGGCGAAGATAGCCGCAACCCGCTGCCTGACTTCGGCCATGTCGACCGGACGCCCGAGCCACGCGGCCATCGAGGTGACGACGCATCCCTCGATGCCGCAGGGCACAATCCAGCCGAACGGAGTTGTATCAACCGTGACATTGAGTGAAAAGCCGTGCATGGTCACGCCTCGCATGATCCGTACACCTACGGATGCAATCTTTGCAGGCTGGTGGTCTCCGACCCAGACTCCGGGGAACGTCGCAATGCGCCGCCCTTGAATGCCCCATTCGGATAAGGTTCTCAAGATGACGTCCTCCAGAAGTCTGATATAGACTCTGGGTCCCGGGCAATAGCGATGTAACTGCAGGATGGGGTAGCCGACGAGTTGTCCAGGTCCATGATAGGTCACCGATCCGCCCCGCTCGACATGGTAAACGGAGCAACCGTGAGCGCGCAGGGACATCTCATCGCCGCCCCAGTGTTCGGATTTGGTGCTGCGCCCAAGCGTGAAGACCGGCGAATGTTCCAGAAGGAGCAGCGTATCGGGCCGGAGGTCCTGCATCCGTTCCTCGACGAACGTCTTCTGGAGTTCCCATGCCGTTTCGTAGGCGACCACGTCGTGTTGGATGAGGAGACCTGACTGTTTCATCGTCGTAGCCTATGGCGATCCCTAGCCGTATGGATCGGCTCTGCGGAAAGAGAGATCAGGTCCGTCACTGAGCTGCCTGTAAAAACGGCGCGCGCGGCAATGTGGCGACAAACGGACCGTTTTTCCCATAAACCGCCAGTTGAGCCGGTTCCCGTTCGCCGCGACGGAGGAAGACGTGCCAGAAATCGCCCATGTTGTAGATCTGATGATTGTCCACTGCGGTAATCACGTCGCCTGAATGGAGTCCGGCTTGGCCGCCAGCTTTGGACGGATCAACCTGCACCGCCAGAATACCTCGGTCCACGTCCAGGTTAAAGCTGGCCACGATACTGGGTGTAATTGTGACGGGGATAAATCCGAGATCCGGACGAAAGACAGAACCGCGGACCAGCATGGACTGAATATGCGGGTAAGCGGCTTCCATTGAAATCGCATAGCTAATGGCTTGTGCCGAAGGCGCAACCGCGACATTGATCCCGACGACTTGGCCGGAGAGGTCAACCAAGGGGCCGCCGCTGTTACCCGGATTGATCGCTGCATCGGTTTGGATCAGGTCGTAGAGCGTCTCGCCGTTGGGTGCCAATACCGATCGGTCTAGGGCACTGACCACACCAACGGTGACCGATGACCCCCCTTTCAAGGCCAGGGGATTGCCTATCGCCACCACCGTCTCGCCGATCTCCAGGGACAAGGATTGGCTTAACTGCGCCGGGACCAGATCCGTAGCGGCGATTTTAATCACTGCCAGATCCAGCAAAAAATCTCGCGCCACGACACGGCCTGGTGTGAGTCGCCCGTTCGCTAATCCGACCACAAGACTTTTGACTCCTTCGACCAAATGGTTGTTGGTCAGGATATATCCGCCGGCATCGATGATAATACCCGAACCCGAGCCGGAGGCGGTGGAATGTTGCGGGAGGTTCTGCGGGACCCCACGGGTGAGAATCGTGACGACCGAAGGCCGCACCTTTGCTACGACGGCCGGAACGGAAAGAGTTTTTTTCGTGTTCGGCTGGTCCGCTCCTTGCTGCGCCAGGACTGGAACGGATGTCGCCGCGATGAGGCCGACACACCACGCCATGCACAGAAGACTTGGAGCTCTCGCGGCCATCTTCAGCCTCGTCCGCGCAGGAAAGCCGATTTTTATTTTCTCATAACTCGCGCGAAGTCGAAAGCAGACCTGGCGTGAAACAAAGCGGGCGAGGTTCCCGCCTCGCCCGCTTTTCGGTCGTTCCCAATCGTGTCCGTTAGCGAATCGCCGCGAACATTTGTTTGATCTCCGGCGTCTTGAGTTTCTTTAACGCCTTGGCCTCGATCTGCCGGATACGCTCGCGGGTGACAGAAAGACTCTGGCCAACCTGTTCCAATGTCCGAGGTTCATCTTGACCGATCCCGAAGCGCAACCGGATGACGGTTTGTTCTCTAGGCGTCAGGGTGCTGAGGATCCGGTCCAATTCGCGGGACAACTCCGTCCGATGAACATGGGCATCAGGAGGCACCGCTTGCAGATCGGGCAACAGCTCGCCGAACTGGGTCTCGCCATCTCCCACCGGGGACTCCAGGGCGATGGGTTCTTGGAATGCTTGGATCGTCTCGTGGAGTTTATCTGGACGCACGCCAAGCGTCTGAGCCAGCTCTTCGATCCGAGGCGCACGGCCCAACTGCTGAATGAGCCGTCTCGACACCCGCAGCATGCGATTCGAGGCTTCGGTCTGGTGGACCGGAATCCGAATCGTGCGCGATTGGTCCGCCAGGGCTCTGGTGATCCCTTGCCTGATCCACCAGGTGGCGTACGTGCTGAACTTAAACCCTTTCCGGTATTCATATCGTTCGGCCGCCTTCATGAGGCCGATGTTGCCTTCCTGCACCAAATCCAGGAGGCTTAACCCGCGACCCGTATAATGCTTGGCCACGTCAACGACAAGGCGCAAGTTGCAGCGCACCAGTTCGTCTTTTGCGCTTTCGAGGACGGCCCGCCCTTCGCGTACCTGCAACCGGATGGCGTTCAAGCGCTGCAGGTGCGTTGCCGCCCGTTTGCCCGGACCCTTGGACTGCTCGCACAGGATTGCCAAGCTCGCTTCGGCCCGGTCAAGTGCGGTCGCGGAGAGACCGCTCAACCGACGCACAACCTGCAACGTGCGCGTCGCTTGCACGACCTTTTCCACCTTGCGCATTTGGGAGGCTACCTTCACGGCGGCACGGAGGGCTGCCCGAACAGCTCTGGTCCCCTGATCGATCCGTTTTGCAAGCGCAATCTCTTCTTCACGGGTCAGCAGCGGCCGCTCGCCGAATGAACGGAAGTACAGAGACTCCAACACCATCGGCCCTTCGAGCGGGGCGTTCGATTCGGCATCCTCGGAAACTTCAGGAGCTTTCGCCGCGACACCCGTGTCCTGCTCAATCAGGTCCAACAGGTCGCTGGCTTCTGAATCGTCCGTTTCGAGCTCCAAATTCGGAGCTGCAGGAGCGGGCCGATCATCCTCGAAAACTATTTCATCTCGTTCGTCCTTCATAGGTCACCTAGGAGTTCCATATACGCTGCGAGGCGGATTGTGTAAAACAAATGTCCAAACAGAGTAACCATTCGTGCGTTTTACATTTTTAGAGCACAGGAGGATGGAAAGGATTCGTCTAAACCGTCCCTTCCGTTCCCAGATCCACCTTCCTCTTTTTAAAATTACGAGAGGAGGGGCGCATTGGATGGGTGGGCCTAACAAGCAGGGAATCAGAATGGGGAAAGAGAACGGCTGTTAATCGATTAAATTTGTCAAGGCATTGATTTTTTTTAAAAATTACCCTTTTTCTAATCGTCTAATGAAAGGAGCCAAAATGTCAATAGGAATGGGGAAGATTGTGGTCGAGTTCTTCTCGGCACCCACCTCAACCAGCGTTTGGAGATAGCGGAGCTGGAGGGCTGCTGGGTTCTGGCTGATCACGTTAGCGGCCTCGGCCAACCGCTGGGCTGCCTGAAATTCGCCTTCGGCGTGGATCACCTTGGCACGTCGCTCGCGCTCGGCCTCGGCTTGGCGGGCGATTGCCCGTTGCATTTCCTGGGGCAAATCCACGTTCTTGACTTCGACGGCGGTGACCTTCACCCCCCACGGCTCGGTCTGCTGGTCAATAATCCTCTGGAGTTCTGCGTTGATCTCTTCTCGTTTGGCCAATAAGTCATCCAACTGACTTTGCCCGAGCACGCTGCGGAGCGTCGTTTGGGCCATCATGGAGGTAGCATACAGATAATCCTCCACCTCGACGATGGCCCGCTGAGGTTCCACGACGCGAAAGTAGATCACCGCGTTCACTTTGACCGTGACGTTATCTCTGGTGATCACGTCTTGCGGGGGGACATCCATCGCCACGGTCCGGAGGCTTACGCGGACCAACTTATCGATGAAGGGAATAATGATGACAACTCCAGGACCATTGCCGCCCACAATCCCTCGCGCCAAGCGCCCCCAGCGAAAAATCACCGCCCGCTCGTACTCCCGCAGGACATTGAAGCCCATCAATACCAGGATCACTGCGAGCACCAACAGCGCGAACGGACTGAAGAGCAGGTTCATCTCATGCCTCTTTCTTTGGGCTGACCGGTTTGACGTACAGTTTCAAACCCTCCACGCGTGTGACTTCGGCCTGATCGCCTGGCTTAAGCGGCTGCTCGCTGATGGCTTCCCACAGCTCCCCGTGTATGGTGAGCTGTCCCTTCGGATCCAGCGCCGTCTTGGCCACCCCGATCAACCCGATCATCCCCTCACGGCCGGTCAGCGGTTGCCGTCTCATAGCCCTTACTCCCATGCCGACGATGAATATTGTAAACAAGGCTGCCATGCCAACAACAGGAAGAATGACGGCCCAGGAGATCTGGAGAAACGGGGCTTCGGCCTTCATCAGCATGAGGGACCCGAGAATCATGGAGATCACGCCGCCGATGGCCAGCAAGCCGAAGCTGGTGACGGTCGCTTCCAGAATGAAAAACACGATGCCCAGCAGGATCAGTAGGACGCCGGCATAGTTCACCGGCAAGGATTGGAAGGAATAAAACGCCAGGATCAGGCTGATCGCGCCGACAATCCCAGGCAGGATCGCACCTGGATTGTAAAGTTCGGCCAAGAGGCCGATGGTGCCGATGGTCATCAACAGATAGGCGATGTTAGGATCGCTGAGGGCCTTGAGCATTTCCAGGCGCCATCCCATCGGAAACTCGACCACCGCCGCGTCCTTCGTCCGCAGAACGACGGCTCCGCGTCCAAGGTTCACCGATCGGCCGTCCACGGCCTTGAGCAGAGTCGGTACGTCGTCCGCGATGAGGTCGACGATCTTGAGCTTCACCGCTTCTTTTTCGGTGACCGACACGCTCTTGCGCACCGCCTCCTCCGCCCATGACACATTGCGGCCGCGCTGCTCAGCGATGGACTTGATGTAAGCCACCGAATCGTTCTCGACTTTCTCCTTCATCGTCTTGTCCATTTCACCACCGCCCATCGCGACCGGATGGGCGGCCCCGATGTTCGTGCCGGGTGCCATCGCCGCGATATGCGCCGCCATCGTGATGAAGACGCCGGCCGAAGCCGCGCGGCCGCCGGACGGAGCCACATAGACGATGATCGGGATCGGTGAGCCGGTGAAGTCCTTGATGATGACGCGCATGGACGTGTCGAGTCCGCCCGGCGTGTCCAAGCGGAGGATCAGCGCGGAGGCACTCTGCGCCTGCGCGAAGGCGATGGCGTCGTGCACGTATTCGGCGGCGACCGGATTGATCACGCCCTCGTAGGTCGCCAGGGCGACCGTCGAGGAGGCTCCAGCTTCGGCCGAGAGCGCAACCAACAGACCCAGACTTGCCGTCGCTTGGGCGAGCAGGCGCAACGATCGACCGGCGGTGAAAAACATTGCGGGACGGCGTCTCGAACCGTTCATCGAGAGGTCCCTCGCATGGCACGGAAAAGGAGTGATGGTGTTCCTCAACATTCGATTAGGAATGAGAAATGCGCAGGAATGTACCTGGATCATACGGTCCACCCGATACCCTGTCAAGGAACCGCCGCCGTTCGGTTGCAAAGCCCCGACCAGTCTCCTACAATGAGCCCGCCATGGCACGGTTGCAAGACGGCGAGCGCATCCATCTCGTTGACAAGAAGGGTCGGCACTATGCGCTGACGCTGAAGGCAGGGGCCATCTTTCAGCACAGCGGCGAGACGATCTCGCACGACATTCTGATCGGGAGGCCGGACGGCAGTCTTGTCACGCTATCCCGAGGCACGCGCATGATCGCCCTGCGTCCCACGCTTGCCGAATACGTCTTGAAGATGCCGCGTGGCGCCCAGGTGATTTATCCCAAGGACCTGGCAATTATCGCGATGTGGGCCGACATCTATCCTGGCGCAAAGGTCTTCGAAGCCGGAACCGGCTCCGGCGCGTTGACAATGGCGCTGTTGCGAGCCGTCGGCCCGCGCGGATCGGTGGTGAGTTACGAAGCTCGTGAGGACTTCGCTCGCACCGCCGCCGGAAACATCGAACGGTATCTGGGCGCGACCCCCAATCTTACCATTGCCAGAGCCGATGCGTACGAAGGTATCGAGGTCCCAGCCGGGGGGGGCCTCTTCGATCGGGTCGTGCTCGATCTTCCGGAACCCTGGCGGGTTGTCCCCCACGCCGCGAAGGTCTTGCGTTCGGGGGGCATCTACCTGAGTTTCGTTCCGACCGTGCCGCAGGTCATGCAGACCATCGAGGCATTGGAGCGATCCGGTGTCTTCGGTTTGGTCCAAACTTTTGAAACGTTGCTGCGAACTTGGTCTGTGCAAGGGCGGAGCGTCCGTCCGGATCATCGGATGGTGGCCCATTCGGGGTTCATCACGGTCGCGCGCAAGGTCGAGCCGGGGCTGTGGATGAATCGACTGGGCGGAACTGCCGAGGAACTCAACGGCCGGAGCGGGGCCGACTATACCGACGAAGACGAGGAAACTCGATGAGCAGGCTGCACGGCAAGGTGGCGTTGATCACGGGCGGCAACGCCGGTATCGGCGAAGCGATCGCGACGCTGTTCGCCCAGGAAGGCGCAGCAGTCACCATCACAGGCCGACGTAAGGATCGATTGGAGCGGGTGATCGGCGAGATCGGGCAAAGGGGCGGCCGGGCACTGGCCGTGGCCGGATCGGTGACCGATGAAACCCACGCACGGGAAGCGGTCGCGCAAACGGTCCGGACATTCGGCCGGCTGGACATTCTGGTCAACAACGCCGGCATCGGGGACTTCGGAAAGAAGATTCACGAGATGGACGACGCCACCTGGCAGCGGATGCTCGACGTCAACGTCACCGGCGTGTTCCGCATGACCCGGGCGGCGATCCCTGAAATGCTGAAAGCCGGCGGCGGAGCGATCATCAACATTTCTTCGGTCGCCAGCCTGGTCGGGCTTCCCATGCTCCCCGCGTATGCGGCCTCCAAGGGAGCGCTGGATGCCCTCACCCGCGCGATCGCTGTTGATTACGCCGCGCAAGGGATTCGCTGCAACGTGGTGAATCCCGGCCTCATTGAGACGCCGATGGCCGAAAGTCTGTTGAGCGATCCGGCACGAACGACCGAGGTGTTGAGACAGTACCTTATCGCGCGTCCCGGCAAACCCGAAGAAGTGGCAAAGCTGGTGCTCTATCTCGCGTCCGACGATGCTTCCTGGGTTACCGGCGGCACATTCACGATCGACGGCGGCATGACCGCGCATTGATATTTTGGTACGGAGAGCGCATCAATGCGACCGCGAAGGAAAGGCGAGGCCGTGACCGCATGGCGTATCTGTGCCCTGTGGATCGTGATCGCCGTCACGACGGTGACGATCCCGGCTTGGGGCCGCGGCGGGATCGACTTTTCCGGCACCGTTCTGTCGGTTGATCCAGAAGCGGGGAAATTTGCGGTGAAGAAGGCGGACGGCGGGACGCGGTTCACCTTTGTCGCCAACGACAAGACTGCATTCGAAGGCCGAGGCCGCAAAGATCTCAGGGATCTGAAAAAAGGCGATCAGGTCGTTGTGACGTATCAGGTGTCGGGAAGCCATTACATCGCCCTGAAGGTGATAGTCAAAGAGAGATAATGGAGCGTTTGGCAATCGGCTGGCGGCCAGCTCAAACTTGACGGCCAGCCGCCGCGAGCCCTCTCAAAAAAATGGAAATCAACGCGCAGACCAAACTCTGCGGGGTCATCGGAAACCCGGTGGAACACTCCTTGTCCCCGGCCATTCATAACGCGGCCTTTCAGAAGCTCGGCCTGAATTTCGTGTACCTAGCCTTTCGGGTGGAAAACATCGCTGACGCGATTCGAGGCATCCGAGCACTGGGAAATGTGCGCGGCTTCAGCGTGACCATCCCACACAAAGTGTCCGTCATCCGGTACCTCGACGAGGTGGAGCCGACGGCCCGGCACATCGGGGCCATCAATACCATAGTGGTGGACGATGGAAAACTGATCGGCTACAACACAGACGCTTCAGGAGCCCTGCGAGCTCTGCGGGACGGCAGTGTCGAACTGAAGGGACGGCGGGTGGCGATGCTGGGGTCGGGCGGCGCCGCGCGCGCGATCGCTTTCGCGCTGGCGGCGGACTCCGGCGTGGCGGAACTGTTCATCCTGGCAATCGACGAGGCCGAGCGACGGGGCCTCGTTAGCGACCTCCAAGCCAAGACTTCCCTCCGTGTTCATGAGGCGACCCTGAGCGAAGACACCCTCCGTCGCCTGTTGCCGGACGCGCAGGTCCTGATCCACTGCACGCCGGTCGGAATGCACCCCCGGAGCGAGGAAAGCTGTGTTCCGGCCGAGTTGCTCCATGCTCGTCTGGCTGTCATGGACATCGTGTATAACCCACCGGAGACGCGCCTGCTCAGGGACGCTACGGCCGCCGGCTGTCAGACCGTTCGCGGCCTGGAGATGTTTCTTAACCAGGCCGCCGCGCAGTTTGAACTCTGGACGAACCGACCAGCTCCCACTGACGTGATGCGGGCCGTGCTGGTATCCCGCTTCGCATGAATATCGTTCTGATCGGATATCGCGGTACCGGCAAGAGTACGGTGGGCAAAATTCTGGCGGCCAAGCTGGGACGCGAATTGGTCTCGACGGACGCCGAGGTTGTCAAGCGGGCCAAGCTGTCGATCCCCGAGATTGTGCAACAGTTTGGCTGGGAACATTTTCGAGATTTGGAGTCGGAGGTGTGCCGGGACTTGGGTAAAAAAGACGGCTTGATCATCGATACCGGCGGAGGCGCGATCCTCCGTCAGCAGAACGTGGATGTTCTCAAAAAAAACGGGACGCTGTTCTGGCTGACCGCGGAAGTCTCGACGATCGCCCAACGCATCGGCGGGGATACCCAACGCCCTTCCCTGACCGGTACCAAGTCCTTTACTGAGGAAATTCAGGAGGTGCTCCAACAGCGCCTCCCAAAGTATCAAGCCGCCGCAGACCACGTTATTGCGACGGAAGGACGAACGATCGAGGAGGTGGTCGCCAGTATCCTGGCCAGGGTGTGAACCCGCCGGGAGCGGCCCTCCGTGTTGATCTGTTTAGGAGCCCGTGCTATGTTTTCTTTTGCAATTCATCGCTGCGGGGCCGAGTGATGGAGAGCGAAGCGGAGTGGCCCTGATTCGATGTTGCCTTGCGTGAGGAAGTTGGCCGGACAGCGCGAGTGAGTGGACGGTGCAGTTGCATTAGCGCCAGGAAGTCTCTCCCTCCCTCCTCCATTTCTTCCCAAGACAATATCAACAGCAGTGACGGAGGTCGCTATGGGGAACAAATTGTATGTTGGAAGTCTACCCTACTCGACGACTGAGCAACAGCTGGCGGAGTTGTTCTCCCAGCATGGAACCGTCCAATCCGCGAAAGTGATCACGGATCGATACACCGGACAGTCCCGAGGCTTCGGGTTCGTGGAAATGTCCACGCCGGAAGAGGCACAGAAGGCCATTGCGGCACTCAATGGGAGTCAATTGGGCGGTCGGACGCTCGTCGTCAACGAAGCCAGACCGCAGGAGAAGCGGCCTTACGGTGGTGGCAATCCCAGCGGCGGTGGAGGAGGAGACCGAGATCGCTGGTAGGGGGTCGGCTCTGACCGGGTGCAAGCTGAAAGAGAATCGAATCAAAAAGGGCCGCCGGCAACGGCGGCCCTTTTGATTGTCGGGCGCCGATCGCGCACGCGGCGCTGCGAAACACTGCGGTCTTGACAAGGTTAAGTCCAAGTGATTCACTCGCGTTTCGTGCGCCCGTAGCTCAGTTGGATAGAGCGTCGGGCTTCGAACCCGCAGGTCGCAGGTTCAAGTCCTGCCGGGCGCACCATCCGCAAGCACAAGAACCGGAGAGTGTTTTTGGTGGCTCGCACTGCCCTCCCCACCATTGGACGACTCCTTCTCGGCTTCGCGCTGTTTCTGAGCGCGTGCAGCGATCAGTACACCGTCTTCCACAGTCAGACCGGTCTGCCGATCCTGCTGATCAAGCGTGCCTATACTTACCGCGGTTGCATTGAGACCATGCGGGCGGAAGCCGCCCGTTTGGGGGTGACCTTCCGTTATATTCATGTCAAGGGTTCATGGTCCGGTCAAACACTTCTCTGGCCGTTCGATCCAGGCTATGCCTGCGAAGCGGTGATCGGCCCTGAACGGCCTCTATCGGGCGCGTATGCGGACAGATTTCCCCTTCCGATGTGATGTTCCGTTCCGGCCTGAGCTGTCCAACCCCTTGCACGGCACGCTGTTCAGGAGAGTTCGAATCGCTCGTACACTCCGAAGCCCTGAGAATTAAGGAACGAGTGGGCTGGAAAGATACCGGGGTGTGTTTATACCTTATGAACGCTTCTGCTACGCGCTGAATCGCCATGCGACCCACCTTCAATTATTGAAGGCTTCAGTGGAAGGCTTGACGATGACGGAGGGGCTTCAGTACAGTGATGGACCGAGCCGCATGACTTGGTTGTCGCTTCGGAGGAACTCAGAGTGACCCAGTCTCGACCGTCTGTGCCCTTTGCGGCACAGGCCGTCCCGTTCGATGAGTTTCTAGCCACCGGAAAGCTCCCCGACGACCTGATCACGAGCGAATATGTGGCGCAACAGTTCGTCGAGCGGCTGGTGCATTATGTCCTTAGTGTTCCGGCCGGTAGTTACACCATGGCCCAGTTGGGGAAGCTGTTGGAACAGTTGGATCCTCGGTACCAAGTCTTTTTTTTCAAACGCCTGAAGGAAACCAGCCCCGAGAGCCTCAAGGATTTCGCTCCGCTCTACTATGGTTTTATGAACGAATTCCATTCCTTGCTGTTCACCTAACCGCGCAAAATACCGCTTGTCCCCGGTCGGTTCTCATGTATAATGAATCAGAGTCTGAAACGAGGAGAAGTATGAATCCAACGCTGCAACGAGCTGTAACCAGCTTTTACAACCTGGTGTATGAGGCGCAGACATTTGCCACCACCATGGCGAGAATTGACACCGCCGAACAGGAACACTATGCGGGCCGGATCGAAGGCCTGAACTGGGTTCTTGACCGGTGCCAGGAACTCGAGGACATGGACGCCAACCTGACGCCCTCTTCCCTACAGCGGGTGTTGACCGACGTTAAATCCGACTTGGATCATGAACTGTCGGTGCAGCGCCGCGAGAAGGGCCGACGGGCGGACGGACGTGAGGAGGCGCTCATCTTCGTGGCAGATTATCTGTCCAGCCTCATTACCGCGACTGAGATCGAATCCGCCAAGAGTTCGGTGTAACCTTCGACAACGTGCCCGCGGCTTCCCGACCGCGCCTTATGTGGTGCGCTCATGGTAGGCGTGTCTCCGCGCTGGCCGATCAAAGGTTCCACCTGGGGAAAGCCATGGGCGCGAGTCCGGGCAGGGACGGACGGATGGGGCAACGCCGCCTGGGTTCGTCTTCGCCGCGGTACAGCGGGGGGCATCAACTTCTAAGGTATGGGTTCAGGCTTTTTGGCCAGGAATCCCATGGCGCGAGAATGGATCGTCTTCGCGATTTGTCTCGGTCTTGGGGGACATATTGCGGTGGGTGTGGTACTGCATGCGCCGGAACGCTGGCCACGGAGCAATGCCGGGTTCTACGGGCTGCTCATCGGTCTTGCCGTGTATGTCGTCGTTCAGCTTGGCCGTTCCGTCTGGTGGTTTTATCGAGGCCGCCGGGCGACCATGGGCAAGAGTCCGCCGCCGTGGTCAGCCCAGTAAAGTGTCAGACAGCGCGAGGAGCACCGCCTATTGACCTTGAATCGGCGCTTCTCTACTCTTCAAAAAAGATTCAACCATGCCGAGTGGGCAGAAGAAAGCTTGGTCTGACCGGTCTGTCACTCCAGCCGAATGGGCAGGAACACCGTACGGTATGACACCCGCAACCGGCCCGACCGACCAATACGGTTCCTTTCAAGCTTCGTTGCTCTACTGTCCTCAATGCCGCCAGGCCACTCCGACACGGCAACGCCTGCTGCTGGTGTTGCCGGCCGGAAACCTGTACGAGTATCTCTGTGCCCAATGCGGCACATCGACTGGGACGAAAACCGATAACCAGCACGTTGAGGTAGAACTCTTCCGGCCGTGACTCCTGGTTCAGCCGATTCTCGAGCGTCTTGATATCCCCTTCGCTGTTCACCGGGTCCCTGCTGTTGCGAACCTGCCTGTGCAGTTCGAAGATTTCCGGGAAAGCCGCGCGCAACAACGTGGCAAGGGCGGGAGAAACTTGATGCAGGGAGAGAAGCGAGTAAGGTCAGGCGAGTTGGTCGAGCGGAATCCCTTCTTCGATCAGCATCACTGGAATATCATCCCGGACGGGATAGACGATCTTTCGGTCGGCCCGCACTAAGCCGCCGTCCAACTTTTCAGTTACCGGCTTTTGGGCCTTATTCTTCAGCGCTCCCCTCTCGATGGCAGCGTTCAGCTTCTCGACCAGAATCTCGTCGGCCAGGCTGACTTCCTGTTTGGTTTCCGGACAGCAGAGGATGGCCAGCAGATCCGGAGCGATGTTAACGCCTTTGCCTGTTGCCTCTCGCATGCTTGTACTTGCCTCCTCCGAGGTGAGATAAGCCGGCATCCCGTCCCAGGACCGAAGCGCAGAGCAAAGCATAGTGCAACACTCTTGCAAAGATCAAGATATTGACCGACTCCTGCTTCTTGATGTTTCATCCGGTCGGGTGAAATCTGCTACACTGAGGTGTTTATACCGGAGCAGTCTCATGAGCAGAGACCGCAGATGGTGGCGCCACTGGCTGACCGGCTTGCTGTTGTTAGTCCCGGCCTGGGCCACGTTCCTGATTCTCTCTACGCTGTTCGCGGCGCTTGACGATCTGATCGTGGATCTTCTGGGCACCCGCATCGCAAGCGATGTGCCCGGATTGGGCGTGCTGACGTTGTTTGCGCTGATTCTGCTCAGCGGTGTGATCGCAACCCATGTCCTGGGACAGCGGTTGTTTCAGCGCGCCGAAGACTGGCTGGCGCGCATCCCGTTCGTCCGCAGCGTGTATGTAACGCTCAAGGGCATGACGGACCTGTTCAACTTCCGATCCCGCTTCGGCCTTAGCACCGTGGTGGCCTTTCCCTTCCCGCGCGACGGGCTCTGGGCATTGGGGTTCGTCATGGGATCGGCGCCCGGGCCGCTGCAAGTGGTCTCGGGGACCGAACTGCTGATGGTGTTCGTGCCGACGGCGATCCATCCGTTCACCGGATATCTGGCCTTTGTCCCGCGCCAGCACGTCCGTCCGATCAATCTGCCGCCCGAGGACGCCATGAAGATGGAATTTTCGGCCGGCTTCTACAAACCGAAACGGGGCTGGCTGGCCGATCCAGGGGCAAGCGCATGACCACGCCGCGGCTTGATCGGCTGATCGTTCGACGCGCTCGGGTGGAAGACGCGGACATCATCGCCTCGTTCAGTGCAGCGATGGCGCTCGAAACCGAAGGCCGGGTCTTGGACCGGGAGCGGGTGCGACAGGGCACACTGGCCGTCCTGCAGGAGCCGGAACGAGGCTTTTTCAGCGTGGCCGAAGTATGCCCGGAAGTGGCTCCGCCGGTGATCGTCGGCCAACTCCTCGTGACCTACGAATGGAGCGACTGGCGGAACGCGCAGTTTTGGTGGATTCAGAGTGTCTATGTCGATCCCGCATGGCGCCGAATGGGCGTCTACCGGCGCATGCACGAAGCGATCATCAGTCAGGCCCGCGCGCGCCGCGATGTGTGTGGCGTTCGTCTCTACGTCGACAGCGGCAATCGCGTGGCGCAAACCGTGTACGAACGAGTCGGTCTGTCGCGCACCGCCTATGCTGTGTTCGAGGAGGATTTTGTGCTTCCCAAGAGGGTTCAAGCGACTCCTGCGTCGTAACAGACTTTGCGGGGAAGTTCGGCAGAGGAGGCAGGTTCCATGTACACTCGACGACCAATGGTCAGCGGCATCACGCTCCAGAAAACATGCCTGTGGGTCGGCGTGTGCCTGCTCGTTGCGAGCGGCTGCGCCTTCAGCAGGGGCAATCTGGGCGACGAGTTCAAGCCGGAGGATGTGGAAAAGATCAAAAAGGGGATCACGACCCGATCCGAAGTCGTCATGGTCCTGGGAGCGCCCGACCGAATCGTGCAAGCCAACGGTCACGACATCTTCCAGTATTACCGTTACGATCTCAAGTCGGGGAGCCTTTTGCTCCTGCTGGTGAACTTTTCGCGGGTCAATATCAAGAGCGACGACCTCTACATCCTGTTCAATCGAGACGGGGTGGTTGAAGACATAGTGTTCGGCAAGCGCACCGATCGGCTGAAGTTTCAGTTCTGGCCGTTTGGCGAGTAAAAAGAAGACGGGACGTGGGCGTGATGGCGAAGCGCCATACCAGCGGGAAGGCAGTCGGCCGTGTTCCTCGGCTTGCGGCCCTTGGTCTCCATCTCTTACCCCTTGTCGCGTGTTTCGCGTCCTTCGGGCTATCGGGCTGCGGTTTCGCGACCGTTGCGCGACTTTCGATCAACGACCCGATCCGTCCGGAGGACGTAGCGTTCATCGTCCCGGGGCGGACCACGCTCGCCGAGGTTGTGGAGCACCTCGGCGCTCCCGACGAACTGGCCGCCTTAGATGAAGGCGCCGTCATCGCCTATCACTTTCGCGACGCCAAGTACACCCGGGTCAACTTCGGCTGGCCGGCACGCTTTTGGCTGACGGTTTCGCCCGATTTCATCCTCTCCGCAGGCGGCCTGGGAACGGACGTCTTCGAGGTCGCGTTCGATTCCCGGTGGGTGGCCCGCGAGCACGCGTTCGCAAAACACTCCGGTCATGCGAGTTTCAACCCGTGGCCGTTCTGACCCGCCGGGCGTCCGTCCCTTCAGTTTGCCGCATGTCCGTTGTCTCGCTATAATGCCGTCCGCATGAGCGCCCGTGACGCAGATAACGACCGGACGACCGACGCGCTGTTGCGCTCTCCTTCGTACATTCCCGCCGATCGGGACGTGGAATTTCTCCAGCGCGACGAGCTACGCCCCTTGCGGTTGCAACTTGAGCTGCTCAAGCCCGAGTTGATCCAGCGGGAAGAAGGTATCCGCTCTACCATCGTGATCTTCGGCAGCGCGCGACTCATGGAACCGGCTCGGGCGAGGGAGGCCCTGAGCCATGCGGAAGCCGACCTGAAAGCACGGCCGAACGACCCGGGCGCACAACGAGAGGTCGAGGTTGCCCGTCGACGTCTGGCGCTCGCCCGTTACTACGATGAAGCGCGCGAGTTCGGCAGACTGGTGTCTTCCACCTGCCAGGTTGACGGCCGGTGCGATTTTGTGGTCGTCACCGGGGGAGGCCCCGGCATTATGGAAGCGGCCAACCGCGGCGCGGCCGACGCGGGCGGAAAATCGATCGGCTTGAACATCACCTTGCCGCATGAGCAGCGGCCCAACCCGTATATCACGCCGTCGCTGTGCTTTCAGTTCCGTTACTTCGCGCTGCGCAAGATGCACTTTCTGCTCCGCGCCAAGGCGTTGGTGGCCTTTCCAGGAGGGTTCGGCACGCTGGACGAGTTGTTCGAGACGTTGACGCTGCTCCAGACCGGCAAGGTGAGCGGCATCACCATCGTCTTGGTGGGACGCACGTTTTGGGACCGGCTCATCAACTGGACGATGCTCGTCGAGGAAGGCCTGGTCAGTCCGGAAGACCTTGCGCTCTTTCATTACGCCGAGACGGCTCAGGAAGCCTGGGACCTGATCGCTGCCCGACACCAGATCGACTGACCGGCATGATCATTTCCTTTCACGGCGCCGCTCGGTCGGTGACGGGCAGCCGGCACTTAATCCAGACTCCTGGTTGTCGCGTCCTGTTGGACTGCGGCCTGTTTCAAGGTCGCCGCCAGGAAGCCGACCGACGCAATCGCGTTCTGGGGTTTGATCCCAAGGCGGTGGACGCAGTCATCCTCTCGCACGCCCACATCGACCATTCCGGGGCCTTGCCCGTCTTGGCCAAACATGGGTTTGCCGGCAAAGTGCACGTGACGCCCGCCACCGGCGACCTGACCAAGGTTATGCTGGAAGATTCGGCCCGCATTCAGGAGAGCGACTGCGCGTATGTCAACAAACAGGAAGGACGGAAGGGGCACCGGTGTCTCCGGCCCTTCTATGACATCGACGATGTCCGGGCGATTGTGAGGCGGTTCACGGGCACCCGCTATGGCGACGCGATCAAGGTCGGCCCGCGAATGAGCGCCTCCTTCCACGAAGCCGGCCATATCCTCGGCTCGGCCGCCATCCGGCTCACGTACGCGGCGCGCGGAAACACGACGACCGTTCTCTTTACCGGCGATCTGGGACGGCCGCGGATGCCGGTCCTGCGGGACCCTGCAGAGCCCCCGGCCTGCGATGTGCTGATCATCGAATCGACCTATGGAGATCGGCTCCACGAGGAGGTTGGAGAGGCGCTGAAAACCAAGGCGGAACAACTGCTCACCCGGGCCAGGATGAACCGCGGCAAGATCATCGTGCCGGCGTTCGCGGTTGGGAGGACGCAGGAACTGGTGATGCGGATCAAAGAATTGGTCCGCGAGGGACGCATCGATCCTGTACCCATTTACATCGATTCGCCGCTGGCTGCCAAGGCGACCGAGATTTTCCGCCGGCATCCGGAGTGTTACGACGAGGAGACCCTCCGCACGTTTGCCGCGGAAGGCGACCCGTTCGCGGCCCGTTACATCCGCTATGTGTCGTCGGTCGAGGAGAGCAAGCAGTTGAATGCGATGAAAGGGCCCTGCGTCATCATCGCGTCCTCAGGCATGTGCGAGGGCGGGCGGGTGCTGCATCATCTCAAGCACGCCATCCAGGATGAAGCCAACATCATCGCGATTGTCGGCTTTCAGGCCGAGCACACGTTGGGACGCAAACTGGTCGAGGGCTGGGACGTGGTGCCGATCTTTGGCGTGCCGACGCCGCGGCGCGCGCAAGTGGTCCGCTTCAACGGTCTGTCGGCCCATGCGGATCGCCACGATCTGTTGGCCTATGTCCGGTCGATCAAGCCGGCGCCGGCCAAGGTGTTTGTCGTGCACGGTGAAGAAAAACAAGCGTTCTCGTTGGCGGCGGCCATCATGGCCGAGCATCCGCGCATCGACGTGATCGTCCCGGAACGCGGATCGTCACACGAGATCTGAAGCACAAGGCGATATGCAGTCCGGCTTTTGCTCCGATGTCGTCGCCGATTGCCCGCGGCCGCTGCTCATGCGGAATGAACAGGATCATCAATCTCGCCACGCTGGCACGATGTTCTCGATGTCGGGCCAGAAGGTATTCGAGACGACCGCTGCGGCTGAGCGATCGACGGAGTGACGGATGAGGCATCATCGCGGTGTTCCATTCTCCCGCCTGACAACAGTGCTTGTCGCCGCGATACTGGCTTCCTGTTCGCTTTCCGGTACAGGTCGGACTGCCGAGACTTCCGAAATCAGCCCGGAGGAGCCCCGCGCGCGGGCACGGGATCTCCAGATCGTGATCGGCCGCTACCCGCCAGGCCCGTTCAACGCGATCACCGATGTGGCTGGTGTAAAGGTCGGGCACGTAACCCTGATCAAGGGAGAGGGACCGCTCAAGCCGGGCGAAGGTCCAGTGCGGACGGGCGTGACGGTGATTATCCCGCGCGACGATGTCTGGCAGCGAAAGGTTCCGGCGGGAGCCTTTGTTCTCAACGGCACGGGGGAGATGACGGGGCTGGCTTGGGTGGCCGAGTCCGGATTCCTCGAATACCCCATCGCGCTAACTAACACGCTGAATGTGCCGCGCGTGGCCAACGGCATCATCAGTTGGATGATCAAGCGGTATCCTGGCATCGGGATTACGGACGACACCTTGACTCCGGTCGTAGCCGAATGCGACGACGGCCGCCTTAACGACATTCAGGGACGGCATGTATCCGAGCAGGACGTGATCCAAGCGTTGGACCGCGCCGCCGGCGGTCCGGTCGCGGAAGGCACGGTCGGAGCCGGGACTGGCATGGTGTCGTATGGCTTCAAGGGCGGGATCGGCACGTCTTCGCGACGGTTGCCGGATGAAGAAGGGGGGTACACGGTCGGCGTGCTGGTCAACGCCAACCATGGGCGGCGTCCGGAGTTGGTCATCGCCGGAGTCCCCGTGGGCCGATTATACGACCGGGACGAGCCGTTCGGCGGACAATCGAGCGTACCGGAAGGGGCGGGCGCCGTCGCGCGCGAAGAACGGCCGGGCGGAGGCGAGGGCTCGATTATCGTGATTATCGCGACCGATGCCCCGCTCGACAGTCGTCAACTCACCCGCCTGGCCAAACGGGCTGCATTGGGGTTGGCCAGAACCGGATCTACCGCGCGGCATGGCAGCGGCGACTTCATGCTCGCCTTCTCGACCGCGAACGCCATCCCGCACTATCCGAAAGATCGCACATTCTCCATGACCCATCTGGCGGACACCCATCTGAACCCGCTCCTGACAGCCACGGTGGAAGCCACGGAGGAGGCCATCGTGAACGCACTGACGACGGCGCGGACCGTCGTCGGACGAGACAATCACCGAGTCGAAGCTATTTCTTTGACCCGCCTGCGCACGCTGTTGTCGCTTCCGCGATAAGACGCGCCACCCCTCACTCGGGTTGCTTGCATTTTGAGAAGCAACGTCGCTATGCTGCTCCCCGCGGCATCGGCAGGTGGGAGTGATCGGGATGGGCGATTATCAGATCGGCGGAGGGCTCAGGCTGTTGACGGCGTTGGAGAAAACGGAGGGCTTCGCTGAATTTCTCAAGACCCGGATGATCCGCGCCCTGGAAACGGAGGATCCGACCGAACTGCACTATCTACTGGCGCAACTCGACGACTATTATTCCTATATGTGGCGCTACTACAAGAAGCTCGTGAAGGAGCGCGGAGACCGCGTCAATCCCGACGCGTGAATCGCCGTCTCGGCCACACAAGACCGGCCTCGCCGCCATGACTCTTGCCACGACATCGATACTTCGGTTCGCCTCCGCGCTGTCCCGTTTGCCTGACTCGGCCGCCGCTGGGCGGGCTGTCGCGCAAGCGGTGCGACGACAACTCGGCGACGACCCGCCCGATTTGGCGTTCCTGTTTTTCTCCAACCACCACTCGCTGCGGGCCGAGTTGCTGTGCGGGGCGGTGTGCCAAGAGGTAGGTCCCCGTGTGGTGCTTGGATGCTCGGGAGAAGGGGTGATCGGGGGCGGCGAAGAAATCGAAACCGACCCGGGAGTGACACTGTGGGCTGCCCGCCTTCCCGGTGTGCGCGTCAATCCCCTGCGGCTGTCATTTTCTCAGGAACTCGATCGCTTTTCGGTCGGCGGTTGGCCGGATGATCGGGCGATCGGCTCCAGTCCGGTGTTCGTGCTCCTGGCCGATCCCTTTTCGATTCCGGTGAAAGAAGTCTTGGCGATGCTTGAGGAGCGCTATCCGGGGGCGATTGCCATCGGAGGCCTGGCGGGCGGGGGGCATGGCGTGGGGGAGAATCGGATGGTTTTCGGGGATGAGGTCTATGACGGCGGACTGGTGGGCGTCGCCCTCTCGGGGTCCGTGTCCATCGAGACGGTGATTTCGCAGGGATGCCGTCCCATCGGAGACCGCTACGTGGTCACCAAGGCGGAGCGCAACCTCATCCATGAGCTGGGCGGCGCTCCGGCGTTGGAGCGTCTCCGGACGCTGTTTGCGTCGATGTCCGCTGAAGAGCGCCGCATTGCGCAGCGGGCTGTGCACTTGGGTATCGTGATCGACGAACAGAGGAATCGTTTCGAACGCGGGGATTTTCTTGTTCGGAATCTCATCGGTGCGGATCAGAGCACGGGGGCCGTCGCCGTCGGTGATCTGGTGCAGGAGGGGCAAACCGTTCAATTCCACCTGCGGGACGCCAAGTCGGCGCACGAAGACCTCAATCTCCGACTGGACGCCTATCGCGCGAGGCATCGGAAAGCTCCGCTGGGGGCGCTGCTGTTTAGTTGCTGCGGGCGGGGAGAAGGGCTGTTCGGCCGGCCGCACCATGATGTCTCCGTGTTGCGCGAACGGTTGGGAGACATCCCCATCGCCGGGTTTTTCGCGCAGGGAGAGATCGGACCGATCGGCGGCGGCAATTTCCTGCACGGTTACACGGCCAGTGTGGCGCTGTTCTCCGAGCCTAACTCGTGACCACGCCGCGCCGTTCTGCCTCGCCGGGGGAGCCCGTAGGCAACGCCAATGTCCATCGGGGAGAAGAGCAATCATGAGAACGTTTGGGGCCGTCCTGATCCTGTCGCTGGCGCTCGTCCCGCTGGCGGTCGTCGGAGCAGAAGAGGTCGGGCAAGAAGTCCTCACGGAATCCGGGCTGAGGTACGTGGATCTGGTCGTCGGCACCGGCCGCCAGGCGGAACTCGGTGATACTGCGACCGTGCACTACACCGGCTGGTTGGAAAACGGGAAACAGTTCGACAGCTCGCGAGACCGCGGCGAACCCTTTTCGTTCCGCGTCGGCGCGGGACGTGTCATCAAAGGATGGGACGAGGGCGTGCAGGGCATGAAGGTCGGCGGCAAGCGCAAGCTAATCATCCCTCCGGACTTGGGCTACGGCGCACGTGGAGCTGGCGGCGTCATCCCGCCGAACGCGACCCTGACGTTCGAGGTGGAATTGTTGGAACTGCGCTAGCCCGCCGTGGCGATGTCGCAGGCTCTTCAGCCGATGCCGGGTACAGAACGTCCATGAATCGCACTCCGCTCTATGAAGCGCATCGGGCCGGCGGCGGGAAGCTCGTGGAGTTCGCCGGCTGGGAGATGCCGATCCAGTACACCGGCGTGGTGGACGAATACCACTCGGTTCGCAGCAGGGCCGGCCTGTTCGACGTCAGCCACATGGGTCGGCTCCAGGTCGCGGGGAGCGGTTCGCTCGCCTTTCTGCAACGGATGACCACGAATGACCTTGCCCGGTTGCCGGTCGGGCAGGCTCACTATTCGATGGTCTGCAATCCGGACGGCGGCATCAAAGACGACATTTTTGTGTACCGGGTAAAAGAAAACGAGTTTCTCCTTTGTGTGAATGCGTCCAATCGGGAAAAGATCCTCGCCTGGTTGCGCGATCATCTGGCGGGCGCGTCGCGTTGTACGGTGCAAGACCGCTCCAGCGAGCTGGCTCAACTGGCCCTCCAAGGGCCGGCCTCCAGGACTATTCTCGAGAAGGCGGGAATCACCGGTCTGGCGAGTCTCAAACCCCGGCATTGTCTGAAGGCCGCGTTGAGCGGCGTTCCCTGCCTGATTACCAGGACCGGCTATACGGGAGAACTGGGCTATGAATTGTATCTGCAGGCGGATGCGGCTCCTCGGGTCTGGAACGATCTGTTGGAGACTGGACGTTCCGAAGGCCTGAAGCCGGCTGGCCTGGGGGCCCGCGATCTGCTGCGGCTGGAGATGGCCTATCTGTTGTACGGCAACGACATCGGCGAAGAGACGACGCCGATCGAGGCCGGAGCCCAGTGGGTGGTCAGTTTCGACAAGGGCGACTTCGTGGGACGAGAGCGGTTGGCGAGACAGTACGCCGAAGGACCGGCGCGCCGGCTTGCTGCGTTCGAGCTGGTGGAAAAGGCGGTGCCCAGGCGGGGATGCAAAATTCTCGAAAGGTCCGGAGGCCTTCCGATCGGCGAAGTCACCAGCGGGAATTTTTCTCCCCTGCTACAAAAAGGCATCGGACTGGGCTACGTGCCGCTGACCTGCGCAGGTATCGGCTCGACCTTCGCGATCGACATCAGAGGCAAAAGCATGCCCGCTGTGGTCGTCCAGCCGCCGTTCTACAAGCGGAAGCCGTAGCTTTATGCAGCCACGAGGCTAGAGGCGAGAGGTGGTGGATAAAGCAGGAGAGGCACTGGGCAGCAGACCGAATGTGAAAACCGTTTTTAGAGGACGGGTGCTCACGCTCAATCTGGAAACGGTGACGCTGCCCAACGGCGCGTCGGTCGAATTGGAACTGATCCGCCATCCCGGGGCCGCCGCGGTCGTCCCGCTGAAAGAGGACGGGACTGTGGTGCTTATTCGCCAGTTCCGCCACGCGGCAGGAGGATTCATCTACGAGATTCCCGCCGGCAAACTGCAGCCGGGAGAGGATCCCCGTGACTGCGCCGCGCGCGAGCTGGAAGAAGAGATCGGCTATCGCGCCTTGTCACTCGAACCGCTGGCCAGCATCTGGACCGCCCCGGGTTTCGCGGACGAGATCATCCACATCTATAAGGCCACGAGGCTTACCCCAGGCAGACAGCAATTAGACCGCGACGAAGTGCTGGAAGTGGTGGAGATGCCACTCGAGCAGGCGATCGCGAAGATTCGAGATGGCACGATCCGGGACGGGAAAACGATCGTCGGACTGCAGGCGGTGTATATGGACTCGGCAGACATGGGAGCCGGCCGCTCGAGGGGTCTTCTGCACCGCGAAGACCCCCCTTGAGCGAACCAGCCTCGCCGCACAGGTTCGATTACTTGCCCTTTTTCTCGTCCTTTTTCTCGCCCTTCTTCATGTCGTCGGCGTAGATCTGCTCAATGAACTTGCCGCCTTTCTTCTTCTCTTCCTTCTTCTCTTCGCCGGCGAAAGACGGAGCCGTAAAGGCCGCTAGCATCGCGACCGCCAAGAAACCCATCAGGAAGCGCTTCATTCGACCTCACCTCCTTTCAGTTCAGTCTCAGCAGTATGCCTTCCGGAAGGCGCTCCTGGCGTGAGCAAGGCTAGTGCCGTAGGATGACCTCCAAGGAAATCCTTGGAGGTCAAGGGGTTCGACGAGCAACAGACTTGAGGGGCGATGAACTGAACGTTTCCGACTGTGGCGGAATGGTGTGGAGAAGGCTAAATCGCCTCACGCCGCTCGTCATACATGAAATACATGAACATGAGAGCGCACCGAAGCAGGTGGATTCCGGACCAAGAAAAGAGGACAGGCCGGTTTTCGTCGCATGCCTTGCGGGTACTTAGGCTTGAGATTGGACCAACCGCGCAAGGGAAAGCGAGAAAAGCGATCTGTCCTCTTGCCGTTCCTAGACGACCTGGTGCATCAGCCGATCAGTCGATGTCTCGACCGGGTCTCCAATAACTCTTCACGGTGACCCCCATGATGAGCTAAGCACACCTAGTGCCAGTCTTGCACGCACAGAAAATCGTTGATAACTCAAGTCGTTAGAACGGCTATCCATGAGGGGCCCCGTCTGCTCTTTCCTACAGTCTCTAGCAAATGAACTCGACCGTGGTTACACTCGGCGTACCTGCTTGATCTCAGCAAGGGTGAAGACATGCAGGTCAAACTGCTACATGCATGGGACATTACGCCCAGGGAGGCCGTACAGCTTCAACTCCAACTGCGCGGGCAGGTCAAGACCACGGGGAGGGTGCCAACACCTGCCTCCGTGGCCGGCGCGGATGTCGCGTACGACAAGCAGTCCGATCGCCTATACGTCGCGGTCGTCGTGCTCTCCTTTCCCAGCTTGGAGCCCATGGAAACGGTGATTCTGCGGGATCGGGTCTCGTTTCCCTATATTCCGGGCCTGCTGTCATTCCGCGAGGCTCCGGCCTTACTCCGGGCATTCGAGCGGCTTGTGCATGAACCGGACATCATCTTCATCGACGGGCAAGGTGTGGCCCACCCGCGCGGATTGGGTCTTGCCTGCCACATCGGCCTGTCGCTGGAGAAGCCGGTGATCGGCTGCGCGAAATCGCTCCTGTTCGGCTCGTACATTGAACCCAAGCCGGCGCGTTCTTCCGTCTCTTACCTGCGCGACAAGGCCGGCCGAATCATCGGCGCGGCGGTCCGAACCAGAGACCGTGTTCGGCCGGTGTTCGTCTCCGTCGGGCATAACATCGGTCTGGGGCAAGCCGTTCGCCTCACCCTGGCCTGCGGCAAGGGCTATCGGGTGCCGGAGCCGACGCGGCAGGCCGATCTCCTGGCAGAACGGGCGAAGCGGCGACCTCAGCGGGACGAGCTGTCGATCCGATGAATGTCGGGAAGCGAAGATCAAACACGTTGCCGGACCATATCAAACCCGGGGTCCGCGTCTTGTTCGTCGGCATCAATCCTGGGGCGCGATCGGCCGCGGTCGGTCACCACTTCGCCGGCTATTCCAATCGCTTCTGGAAATTGCTCTACGAATCGCGGCTGGTGCCTGAACCGGTCACCTACGAACACGACGAGCGGCTTCCGGATTGGGGGTTCGGCCTGACCAATCTTATCGCCAGACCCAGCCGCGGCATCGATGCGCTGAAACCGCGCGAATACGTCGCCGGGCGCAAGGCGCTCTTGGCGAAGATTCGGCGATACCGTCCTTCGGTGGTCGCGCTCCTCGGCATCACGCTCTCCAGATTCCTGTTCCTGGATCGCCCCCGTCCCCTTTCCTCGGAGCAGGCGCGGAGGAGTCGCCCGCGGGTCGGCTGGCAGCCGGATCGCCTCGCCGGCGCTCGGGTATTCGTTCTACCCAATCCGAGCGGACGCAACGCCCATGACTCCTACCGGCGGATGCTCGCGTTGTTCGGCGAATTGAGGGCGGCGCTTGTGGACCAACCGGTCGCCGCTCGTGGAAACGTTCCTCGCGCGGGTGGTAAAAAGAAACATGGAAGTCCGAGGATGCCGGGGCATCGAGGGCTGATCGCATGTCGCCAAAACCGTTCACAGGACACGCTTGGAGGGCCAAAATTCGATCCGCTCGCATTACATTAGTCGAGATAAGCAGGCAACAGCGAGCAGACCGAGCGAAGCGTGAGGAGGACAAGCCATGACCATGAATAGAACAGCGTGGAGGGGGCATGAGAATGTTGCGACGGCGCTCCTCGGGCTGGCGATCGTGATCGGCGTGGGGTGTGTGAGCAGCGGCACATACGAAGCGGCCAGAAGGGAGGCGGAGACCGCGCAACGGGAGCTTCAACAGCAACGGTTCAAGCTGCAGGCCACCGAAAAGATGCACGCGGATCGCAAGAAGGAGATGGATGAGTGGGTGAGCAAACTCGGTGCCGCGGTCGAGAAACTTGAGGAAGTAACCAAGAACTGGAGCGAATTGCAGGAGGAACTCACCCGGCTCAGGATTGCTCGAGAGTTGGAGCGTCAACGGGGACAGGGCAAGGAAGGCACAATCAGCATCGTCGTCGAACACGGTCCGGCCGTTTCTCCACCGAGCGCTGACCCGTCAGCCCGGCTTCAAACAGAACCAGGGGAATCCAGGGAACAAGCCAGAGACCTGCTTCGTCAATTGCAACACTACTTGGAGCAACAGTGAGCAGATATGGCGGCTGCCAACCGACCGCGGGGGTCATCCATGGCGGATTCCTGTTGACCACACACCACGGAGTGTGACGTTTGGACACACAGCAGGCAACACCTGTGTCACTTCGCCCACAGCCGGTGCCGACCGGAGCGGGCGCCCATCCGCGTTCAAACCGCGTGTTTCTTCAGTTTTCTGAATCCGACAAAAGGGACTGGCCACGGCATTTGCTTTGCGATACGATGGCGTCCCGGTTTGTCGTGGGGAAACGCAGGCTCCGTTTGGGCGCTGGTTTCAAAACCGTTCGTTCTCGGCCGTCCGCTGTTCGTTCGAAGAGGGGAGAAACGCAATATGATACGAACGATGCTGTTTCTGGTGACGGCGCTCCTGTGTGTCGCACCGCTAAGCTCCGCCGCGGAATCCGCCGCTGAGCTGGCGGTCCAAGCACAGCGCGAATGCGAACTCGGCCGTTTAGCCCAGGAGCGGAATGCACGGCTCACCCATTTCGAACGGGGTCAGGCTTTGGCCGAGCGGGCGGTCGCACTCGACGAGCAACACGCCGCCGCGCATTTCGCCCTATTCTGCAGCCTCGGCGAACAGATCCGCATCGACGGCGAACGTATCACGTCGGTGTTCGGGTTCCGGCGCATGATGAAAGAGTTGGACCGGACCCTGGAACTCGCCCCGGATCATCTCGATGCACTCTCCGCCAAAGGTACCTTCCTTGTCAGACTTCCGGCCCTGCTCGGGGGCGATGTCGAAAAGGGCGAAGACCTGCTTCGCCTGGTCATTCAGCGAGAGCCCCGGGCGGTGAACGCTCGCCTGAACCTGGCCAAAAGTTATTGTGCGCGGGGCCGTCACGATGAAGCGATGAACCTGGCCTTACAAGCGCTCGAATTGGCCCAAGCCCACCAGCGCACGGACTTTCTCCCGGAAGCCCGAGCCCTCGTCTCGCAAGTGCGCGCCAAAGCCGGAGGGGCGCACTGAGCAACCCTCCCCGACGGCGGGGACTTCCGTTCCATGACCGGTGCCGCAGATCGGCGTGTGCGGTTCCTGTGGCAATATGGGCTTGCTTAGGCCCTGCCCGGCATGGTCAAATGGCGGACGACTCATCCGAGACCGGAAGACCGATCATGCCCACCGTGCAGATACCGCAGCGATCCGTGGACGGATTGATGACGGAGCTCGTTCACCATCCGGTGAATGATCATCCGTTCTTTCAGCGGTTCAAGAATGAGCGTCTGAGCCACGAGCAACTGCTGCGGTGGTTTCGCCAGTACCATTACTTCTGCAAACGATTCGTGAAGTCCCTGGAAGGGTTGCTGTACGCGACACCGATCGACGAGCTTGCAATGAGGGTGGAGCTGGTCAAGACGCTGTACTCCGAGTTGGGTTCCGGTTCGACCGAACACGCGCACGTGCGGCGACTTGAGCGGTTCGGTGAAGCATTGGGCATACGGCCGTCCGATCTCCGCGGCACGGAACCGCTTCCGGAAGTCGCGGCGTATCTCCGGCTCCTCGATCATCTGTTCACAGGGCCCGACTATCTGGCGGCCCTGGGGGCCGAGTTGGCGGTGGAAACGACGGCCGCATCGGAGTTCCGCTATTTTTACCCTGGTCTGCAACAGTATCCACAATTCACGGCCGACGACCTCGCATTTTTCGAATTACACGTGACGGAGGAGCAGAATCACAGCGACTGGCTCCTGGCCGCTGTGCGCAGGACCGCGACGACTTTGGAGGCTGTAGCCCGCGTTGCCGCTGGCGCCCGATCGACCGTCGAGGCCTGGGAAATGTTTTGGAAGGGCCTGTACCGGGAAGTGTTCCAAGAGCCTTGTCCGGCGTAGCCTGCCGCACGGGAAAGACTGTGCGGGGTAGATGGTCGGAAAGCTCTGCGCCTGTGACGAGCCTGACACCGAGAACTGCCGTATGTTCAGCCGACACGCCGTTGGACAACCGTTTGTGCTCATGAGTGCGCTGTGCTCCGCCCTGCTGCTTGGCGGCGCCGAGACAGCCCGGGACGCTCAGGCGAGCAGCCAAGACAATCAGAAGACCGTGGTCGACCGGCTGTTCGAGACGATTCTTGGTCAAGGCTTCGTCATCACGCTGACCCCGCTGGAGGAGATCAAGAAACGGGCGGAACTCCTGGCGTCAGGCGAGTATGGCCTGACGATCGACGTGGGGCTAAAGGCCACCCCGGCCGTGCGCGACGCGCTGGAGACGGCGGCCCGCGACTTGGGCGGGCAAAGCATGGATGCGACGCTGGAGCTCGACGTCGGGATGATTTCGTTGCAGGCGCGAGCCGTGCGGATCAGCAACGACCCGAAGGTGCTGGAATATTTCCAGCGGCGGGTCGGCTCCCTAGTCTTCACGGTCGAACTCGGGTTGCAGAACGGAGAGGTCTATGCCTGTTCCACGAGCGATCCGTGGCGGCTGCCGATCACTACCGTCGGCCAAATCTACACCCTCGGCGGCAAAGCCCAGATCGCAATGTTGGGCCTTTCGCCCGCCTTCGACCGGAATGACTACGGATTCGTCGCCGTGCGCAACAGTCCCATCACGTTTAAGTATCGCGCGGTCCTTCCGGAGAATGATTTCAAACAACTGATAAAGCTGGAAGGCAAAGTGACCGAAGGCAGAGCCCCCGTACGCGAAGGGGAATGCCTGAAGGTCGGGAAGACCGCCGCCCGATCGGATTATTGACGTTGCGCGCCGTACGGCGCGAGGGGGCTTCCGCCTCCGTCAAGGACACTCGCCGCTGCGTTCAAGGGCCACCGGCTCGCCGTTCAACCGCGCGTCCTCTCCGTCGAACTGGATCAGGTAGCGCCTCGGGAGATCGTTGGTCGCTGTGAGGATCAGTACGGCCTGCGAATCCTGCACGTCGATGTGCCAAGTGCCGGTGTCCTGCTCGCCCCCTTCGCCCGGGTCGGGTGTAACCAACTCCAGCCGACGTTCGCGCAAGAACCGAACATAATAGCGACCATCCTGGCAGAGGTGCCAGGTCTGCGCGACATAGGCGTCGGCACTCCCGGTCGGGAGCCTCCGCGTCAGCATCATGCCGGAAAGGCGTCCGTACCAGTCCTTCAGCGCCTTGGCCGCGTCCTGGCTGATGAACTCCGTTGAGCCGACAAGGTGGTCGAGTAGGTGCTCGAAGTAACGCGCCTCTTCCTTCGGTCCCGCCACCTGATAGACAATCGCGTTGCGGGCCGGTCCCAGCACGGCGACGGCGCGCCCGACATGCTCGCCGCCTCCGTAGACCGCCGTGAGCCGAGTGCCGTTCACGTTCACCGATCCGACCGGATGCAGGACCAGCCCGATATCGAACATCTGGGGCTCGCCGAGGCGAGCCGCCAATTCATCCGGGGTCACGTCGTTCAGGATATGAACAATTCCCAGCCCGGCTTTAGTTGCGGAGTCCAGGAACACCGCGGTTCCGGCGGGCAGAGTGGCCCGCCAGTCCGGCGGAACGACAAACGAAACGCCTGCGAATGGAGACCGGACGCGGGTTCCGCTCCGGTAGTGCTGGCCGATCCGCAGGTCTTCAACCACGGGCTCCCGGAACCCTGCCGCCTCGCGAACCGTGGCAGGAGAAGCCGTGTGGCCGGGCGAAATCCCGACCAAGGGGACGAAGCCGGACAGCAGGAACGTCGCCAACGCAATTTTCGCGCATAGGGTGGGAGTGCGATGCAGGGACAGCATCGCACAGAGCGTCGCAGGGCGATGGAACGCTGTGCCGGTGTCGTGCAGTGTCCAGCGGATCACATCCGAACCGATGTTCATGCGGTTAGGAAATCGCTTTCTCGAGCTCGAGCGCAAGCCGTCGTTTACGTCCCCGGGATTGCGGTGCGGCAAAGTTCGTCGATATCGCGCCGCGAAGGAAGGGCGTCCTGGGCGCCGCGCCGGGTGGCGGTCAGCGCACCGGCGGCGTTGGCGAAGACGATCGCTTCGTCCAGAGGGCGTCCTTCGGCCAAGGCGCAGGCCAACGCGCCGTTGAACGCGTCGCCGGCTCCGGTCGAATCTATCGCTTCCATCCGAAAGGCGGGAAACGCCTGGTTGGCCTGTGCGTCCCTCAACCACGCGCCGCGTGAGCCAAGCGTGACAATGACGCGCCGCGCGCCGCGCGCCAATAGAATCTGCGCCGCGTCGGCCGGATCATCCTGGCCGGTCAATGCCCGGGCTTCTCCTTCGTTCGGGGTCAACACGTCCACCAACTTGAGCACGTCCGACGAAAGGGGAACGGCCGGTGCGGGATTGAGAATCGTCATCAGGCGGTGACGTTTGGCCAATGCCAGCGCCGCCGTCACGACGGGCAGCGGCAATTCGAGCTGAACCAGCAGTGCGCGGCCGCCCGCCATGAGCGTGGAGGCCCGATCGACCTCCTCGACCGTCAGCCTCCAGTTGCTGCCGGGCGCGACGGCGATCTGGTTCATGCCCGAGCGATCGACCACGAT
The DNA here is from genome assembly GCA_035573855.1 of Nitrospiraceae bacterium. Lineage (GTDB taxonomy): Bacteria > Nitrospirota > Nitrospiria > Nitrospirales > Nitrospiraceae > DATLZU01. The sequence goes on along the minus strand of DATLZU010000062.1, from coordinate 20,210 downwards.
CAGCGCCACGCCGGTCGGGGTTTCGGCATCGCGCAGCAGCCCGGCGCCGGGAATGCCCATCCTGGTCAGGTGACGCTCCAGCAACCTGCCGTTGGCATCGGTCCCCAGTTTGGTGAGAAAGAACACGTCCGCGCCCGCTCTCCTGGCGGCGATGGCCTGGTTCGCCCCCTTCCCGCCGACGGATTGGTAAAACTCCCGTCCCAGGACCGTTTCTCCGGCCGCAGGCAGACGGTCGACCGCGACCGTATAGTCCACGTTGGTGGAGCCGACGACGATCACCTTCGGCATAATCGGGTCTGAAAGAGGGTCAGGAAGCGCGCGGCGTCCACGTCCATCGCCGCCTGCACTGTGGGCGGCGATGCCCGGTCCATCGAGGTCCTTCCCCGCGCCGCCCGATCCTCGGTTTCCACCGCGACGCGCAGCGACACCCGTTTCACCAGGCTCGGATCGATGGCCACGCCGACTGCGAGCGGATCATGTAGGTAAAAGGCTCCGCGACCCTCGGTTCGCTGGGCGAATGCCACCGCCGGACCCGTGGCGTCACCAAGGAATCGGCAGACCGGGTCCGTCGCATGCGCGGTCAGCTTCGCAATGGCCTCTCGGGACAATGAGACCCGCGTCGTGACGTCCAGCGGAACCAAGGTGAGGGGAAGACCGGATCGGAGCACGCGGTCCGCCGCGTGCGGATCAACGTAGAAATTGTATTCGGCGGCCGGCGTGACGTTGCCGGGAACACCCAGCGCGCCGCCCATGCAGATCACCGAGCGGAACGCGCGCACCAGCGCAGGCTCCGCCTCAAGCGCGTGCGCGAGATTGGTGAGCGGGCCTAACGTGATGAGCGTCACCTCGCCCGGAGAGCGACGCAGACACTCTCTCCAGGCCGTCAACGCGTTGGGGAGCGAGCGCGGGGTTCCAGCATCGACATATCGGCGCGTGCCGTCCGGATTGCGAATCCGGTCCAGTTCCCCCAGGCCGTCGGCTCCGTGGACATGGGTGGCGGGTTCCAGCGGCTGCCGGAGCGGCTGGACAGCTCCCTGTCCGATGAACAGGCCGGATGGAAACGGGACCAGCTCCAGCACCCGGAACAGATTTTTGGTCGCTTGCTCCACCCGCACGTTCCCGCACACGGTGGTGATTCCGATCACCTCCAGTTCGGGCGAGCGCAGGGCGAGCAGGATGGCCAGGGCGTCGTCGACGCCCGGGTCAGTGTCGATGATCACGCGGTGGGTGTTGGCCGACACGTCTACCCAACCTCCTCAAGCATCGCGCCTCGCGTTTCACGGGCTTCGGACGCAGCGAAAGCCCGTGCCGTGGTTCCGCGTGGTCGGACGCGAGCCGTCGCGCGCGGTCGTGCGCAGCATACGACGATGGTTCAGCCACGAGCCGCCGCGGAGCACCTTGTAGTCGCCGGTCTCGGGCCCCGGCGGATTCCGTTCGGGGGCCGCAGCGTAATAGGCCGGGTCGTACCAATCGGCGACCCATTCCCACAGATTGCCCGCCAAGTGCATCACCCCTTCCGGCGTCGCACCAGACTCCAAGGCCGTCACCGGCAGGGTCAGCATCCCGCGTATGCCTTTCTCCGCTAGGAGTGCCGCACCGGCGTCGGCCCACCAGGCTGCGACCTCGGCCGGCGAGGCGAAGTCGTTTCCCGCCCAATGCGACGCCCCGTTTGCCCGCTTGGGGTCCCACGCATTGCCCCATGGATAGAGGCGGCCCTTGGGGCCCCGCGCCGCTTTTTCCCACTCGGCCTCGGTGGGCAACCGTTTTCCAGCCCACTTGCAGTAGGCTTCTGCATCGAACCAGTCCACGTTGACCACTGGATGGTCCAGTAGGACGGGATCGATCTCGGTGCCACGCCATACATTGTACGAGGGATCGCAGCAATGTTCAGGCGTGCGGTGCGCGGTGGCCTTCAAAAAGACTTGGTAACGCCGGTTGGTGACTTCATACTTGTCGATATAAAAGGCGTTCAGCATAATGGTCCGTTGCGGCTCCTCGTCGGGATCACCCTGACCCGCGGCGCTGCCGCGGAGGAACGGCCCTTCAGCGATCAGCGCCATTGGTGCGCCGTCGGCCCCGACAAACTCGCCCGCCTGGGCGGTTGTCGCCACAGCCAGGAGCAAGCCGGTCAACAGCCTAGATGCCAGGCAAGATGCCATGGTCCGATTAGGGCGCAGGGGGTTCGAAGCTTCCCTCTGTCTCGAACACCGTGGAGGCGGCCAGTTCTTCCAGCAGCCGATCGAGCGCGGCGGCTTCTTCGGGCCGGCTCCCCAAGAAGTACAGGACGCCGTTGTGTGATGGCCCCATCAGTGCCAGGGCCCGGCCGATCATGTCGCCGCCCGCATAGGCCGCTTCCAGGCGGGTGCCAACGGTTTTCACCGGACCGGTCGGCTCAAACATCAAGTCGTGGGCGAAGGGCTGAACGACGCTCATGCGCGCCGCGATATCTTCCGCCGAGACGTCGCGCAAAAAGAACACCAGACCGAACCCCGGCTTCCCTAGCGGCCCTAGGATAAACACCGCTGAGTCCGGCGGCAACCCACCTGACCAATCCCGGGGGATGACGAAGGATACGCCAGCTGCCCCGATTCGGATGCGCGTGCCGCCCCCGTACTCTTCACCGGCCTGGACTTCGACGGTGCTCGGGGACCGAATCAAATCTCCCGGCGGAGAACCTTGAAGCGGCTCGGCGGCAAGCGACATGCCGGACGAGAGGAGGAAGATGATGATCGCGCCGGTCGGGAGGGAAGGACGTAACACGAACGTCGGCGGCCCGCTGACTATGTCTGCGCCATCGGAGGGCAAGTACACATCAAATGCCGGTCGCCGTACGCTTCGTCGATGCGGCCGACGCTGGGCCAGAACTTGTGTTCCCGCACCCAGGGCGCCGGAAACGCCGCCTGTTCGCGGCTGTACGGCCGGTCCCAGTCCGACGCGGTCACGGCCTGCGCGGTATGCGGCGCGCGTTTGAGGACGTTGTTGTCGCGGGGCGCCCGGCCCTCCACGATTTCCTGAATTTCTCCGCGAATCGCGATCAATGCATCGCAGAACCGATCCAGTTCGGCTTTGGATTCGCTTTCAGTCGGTTCGATCATCAGGGTGCCGGGCACGGGAAAGGACACGGTCGGCGCGTGGAATCCGTAATCCATCAGACGTTTGGCCACGTCCATCACGTCGACGCCGGCGCGCTCCTTGAACTGCCGCAGATCCAGAATGAACTCGTGGGCCACGAACCCGTGCCGGCCGGTGTACAGCACCGGGTAATGTTTCTCCAGGCGTTTGGCCATGTAGTTGGCGTTCAAAATGGCGACCTGCGTCGCCTTGGCCAGCCCGTCACGGCCCATCAACGCGATGTACATCCAGGAGATCGTTACAATGCTGGGGCTGCCATACGGGGCGGCTGAAACCGGACCGATCGATTGCGCCCCGCCGAGCCCGGTCACCGGGTGTCCCGGGAGGAACGGGACCAGATGGCGCGCAACGCAGATGGGACCCATGCCGGGCCCCCCGCCACCGTGGGGGATACAGAACGTCTTATGCAGGTTCAGGTGGCAGACATCCGCTCCGAAGTCACCGGGTCGGCAGAGCCCGACCTGCGCGTTCATGTTCGCGCCGTCTAAGTAGACCTGCCCGCCGTGCGTGTGAACGATCCGGCACATGCGCCGCACCTCGGGTTCGAACACCCCGTGCGTCGACGGGTAGGTGATCATGAGAGCAGCCAGCCGATCCCGGTGCTTCGCCGCTTTCGCTTCCAGATCAGCCAGGTCCACGTTGCCCTGCCGATCGCAGGCGACGGGGACGACCGTCATCCCGGCCATGGCCGCGCTCGCTGGGTTCGTGCCGTGCGCGGAGACGGGAATCAGACAGACATCGCGGTGTCCTTCTCCCTGCGAGCGGTGGTAGGCCCGGATGACCATCAACCCGGCGTACTCGCCCTGCGACCCGGCGTTGGGCTGCAACGACACGGCCGCGAAGCCGGTGATCTCCGCCAGCCAGGTTTCGAGCTGGTGGAACAATTCCTGGTAACCCCGGCTTTGCTCTGCTGGCGCGAACGGATGGAGGCGGGCGAACTCCGGCCAGGTGACCGGCAACATCTCGACCGTCGCGTTGAGCTTCATAGTGCAGGACCCGAGCGGAATCATGGAGTGGACCAGGGAGAGGTCCCGAGCCTGCAAACGATGCAGATACCGCACCATCTCGTGTTCCGAGTGGTAGCGGGTGAATACCTCATGGGTCAGATACTTGGTGGTCCGCGTCAGCGCCTGCGGGAAACGCACGTCCACCGACCGGGCCAGTTCCTCGATCATGAAGCCCGCGTCCTCATGTCCCAGGAAGAGGCCGATCAGCGTGCGGACTTCCTGCGGCGTGCTGACTTCATCCAGCGACACGCCGATGGAATCGTCATCGTAGCAGCGCAGATTGAACCCCGCGGCGTTGGCGCGGGCCAGCACGTGTCCTGCCTGCCCGCGGCTGAGCCGAACCCGGATGGTGTCGAAGAACGGCTCCGTGCCGACATCGAAGCCGAGCCGGCGGAGCCCTTCGGCCAGCACCACGGCCAGGCCGTGGACGCGCTCGGCGATCCGGCGCAGCCCGTCCGGCCCATGGTACACGGCGTACATGGCGGCCATGATCGCCGGCAGCACTTGCGCCGTGCAGATGTTGCTGGTGGCCCGCTCGCGACGGATGTGCTGTTCGCGGGTCTGGAGCGCTAGCCGATAGGCGGGTTTCCCAGAGGCGTCCCGCGACACGCCGACCAGGCGCCCCGGCAGTTGCCGCTTGTAGTCCTCCTTCGTGGCGAGGAAGGCCGCGTGCGGTCCGCCGAACCCCAAGGGCACGCCGAAGCGTTGACTCGATCCAACGGCGATATCGGCCCCGAAATCGCCAGGCGGACGCAAGAGCGTAAGGGCCAGCAGGTCCGTCGCGACGGCGACCAGCGCACTGGCAGCATGGGCCTGCGCGACGAGATCGCTGTAGTCGCCGACATAGCCGTCCGTGGTCGGGAACTGCAACAGGATGCCGCAGAGTCGCTCCCCGGAGAAATCGATGCGCGACGTTTTGCCGACCTGGAGGGCGATGCCAAGGGATTCGGCGCGCGTCCGCAGCACCGCGATCGTCTGCGGGTGGCAGTCCTGCGCCACGAAGAAGGCTTTCTTCTCCGCGCCGGCGGCGCGGGAGATTGCCAGGCACATGGCCATCGCTTCGGCCGCCGCCGTCGCTTCATCCAGCAGCGAAGCGTTGGCGAGCGGCAGCCCGGTGAGGTCGGCGACCATCGTCTGGAAGACCGCCAGCGCTTCCAGTCGGCCCTGCGCGATCTCCGCCTGATACGGTGTGTACTGGGTGTACCACCCGGGATTTTCCAAGATGTTCCGTTGAATGACCGGAGGAGTGATGCAATCGTAATAACCCATGCCGATCAGCGAGCGGAAGATCCGATTCTGCGCCGCGATGGCGCGCAGTTCATTCAGGACGTCCTGCTCGCCGCGATGCCCGGGCAATGCCAGCGGGCGGCGCAATCGGATATCGTCTGGCACCGTCTGATCGATCAGCGCGTCGAGCGACTGCAGCCCGAGCGTCGCCAACATCTCCCGGATGTCGGCCTCTGTGGGCCCGAGATGGCGGTGGACAAAGGTGTCGGTCGGTTGAAGAAAGTCGGGATTCGTCATGCGCTGTGTGTCGCCTCAGGGTGTTGTTGGCTGGCAGGAACGTTGTCGTTTGCGAGCCGATGATCGATGATCAAGCAGCGATCCTCCACCGAGGATGGCCGAAGAGTATCATGGCGAGCGGCATTTTCCAAGCGGCTGTCGCGCTTGCCTTCGGGATGAGGGTCGGGTATTAGTGAGAACAAGGGGAAGGTCTCGTCGGCGACGCATGAAAGTTCACGACATCCTGATCGTCGGCGCCGGTTTGGCCGGCATGAGGGCGGCCATCGCGGCGCCTTCCCACCTCGATGTCGCGGTGCTCTCGAAAGTCCATCCGGTCCGCAGCCACTCCGTCGCCGCTCAAGGCGGCATCAACGCGGCCATCGGCGAGAACGATTCCTGGGAGGCCCATGCCTTCGACACGGCGAAAGGCGGGCTCTATCTCGGCGATCAGGACGCGATCGAAGCCATGTGCCGGGAAGCGCCCGGAGACATTCTGGAATTGGAACGGATGGGCGTCATCTTCAGCCGCAACGAACAGGGCAAAATCGCGCAGCGCCCGTTTGGAGGAGCCGGATTTCCGCGCACCTGCTACGCGGCCGATCGCACGGGACACGCCATCCTGCATGTGATGTACGAACAACTGCTGAAGCGGCAGATTTTCGTCTATGAAGAATGGTACGTCACGTCGCTGATCGTCGAAGACGGCGTGTGCCGGGGCGTGGTGGCCTGGGACCTGATCCACGGCGGACTGCACGCGATCGGCGCCAAGGCGGTGATCCTCGCCACCGGAGGAAGCGGCCGGGTCTTCCTCACCAGCACGAATGCGGTCATCAATACCGGCGACGGGATGGCCCTGGCATACAAGGCAGGCGCGCCGCTCGAGGACATGGAGTTCGTGCAGTTCCACCCCACGACGCTCAAGGATACCGGCATCCTGATCACCGAAGGCGCACGCGGCGAAGGAGGCTATCTCCTGAACACGCTCGGCGAACGGTTTATGAAAAAGTACGCGCCCGACCAAATGGAGCTGGCAACCCGCTCCACTGTCTCCCTAGCGATCGGCCAGGAAATCCTCGAAGGCCGTGGCGTAGACGGGTGCGTGCTGCTGGATTTGCGGCATCTCGGCCGTGAGCGTATCCTTGAACGGCTGCCGCAGATTCGGGAACTCTCCATCGAGTTTGCGGGAATCGACCCGATCGAAACACCGATCCCAGTCCGGCCCGGCGCGCACTATCAGATGGGCGGGGTCCGCACGAACCAATGGGGCGAAACCGAGATTCCCGGGCTCTATGCCGCCGGTGAGTGCGCCTGCGTGAGCGTCCACGGCGCCAACCGGTTGGGCGGGAATTCGCTCCTGGAGACGATCGTGTTCGGTCGTCGCGCTGGGCTCAGAGCGGCGGAATACGTCCGGCAGGTCAAACCCCGCGCGCTATCGGACGCAACGCTCCGAGCGGAAGAGACCCGCATCCGCCGCCTGCTGGCCCGGCACGGCTCGGAGCGGCCCTGGCAGGTCCGCGAGGAACTGGGCAGGGTCATGAGCCAGAACCTCGGTATTTTCCGGACACAGCAATCCATGCAGGAGGCCTGGGAGAAGGTCCGTGAGTTGAAGGCCCGAACGTCCCAGGTGTACGTTCACGACAAGGGCCGGATTTTCAACACCGATTTAATCCAGGCGCTGGAGCTGGAGTCGCTGGTGGAAATCGCAGAGACCATCGTGGCCGGGGCGCTGGCCCGGGAAGAAAGCCGCGGAGCGCACTACCGGTCTGATTTTCCCAAGCGGGACGATGCCAACTGGTTAAAACACACGCTGGCGTACCGGACCCCCGACGGGCCGTCGCTCAAGTACGCGCCGGTGACGATCACGCGGTTTCCGCCGAAATAGGCGCGAGGCACGAGATCGCGCTTCTGGTAACCTGACAAACCCGCTGGTCACGCATGGCTCGCGCGCCGCGTTGGTGACGCTGTCTGTGATGCGCATCCTGGTGATCGAAGACGAAGCGAAGGTCGCCTCCTTCATCAAACGAGCGCTGGAGGAGGAGAGCTACGCAGTGGATCTCTCCGCTGACGGCGCTCAAGGCCTCGACCTGGGCTTGAGCGGCAGCTACGACCTCATTGTGATCGATCTCATGCTGCCGGGCCTGCCCGGCCTGGAAGTGCTCAAGCGGCTCCGCAAAGAGAAAATCCAGGCGCCGGTGCTGATCCTTACCGCCCAGTCGCAGGTCGATCAGAAGGTGAAGGGGTTGGACGCCGGCGCCGATGATTACCTGACGAAGCCTTTCGCGATCGATGAACTGCTTGCGCGCGTCCGTGCGTTGCTCCGACGGGGAGCCGCCGAAACGCCGGGCGTGCTGCAGATCGACGATCTGGTGCTCAATCCGGCCACGCGCGAAGTGACCCGCGCAGGCCAGCGGATCGACCTCACGCTCAAGGAGTATGCCCTGCTCGAATATTTCATGCGACACGCCGGTCGGGTGCTGACCAGACCGATGATCTCCGAGCACGTCTGGAATCAGGACTTCGACACGTTCACCAACGTCATCGACGTCTATGTGAATTACCTCCGGAACAAAATCGACCGAGGCCGAGGGCGGAAGCTCATCCACACCGTCCGCGGCAGCGGCTACATGCTGAAGGCCGACTGATGCCGCTTCGGGTTCGGCTCACGCTGTGGTACGGAACCGCGATGGCGCTGTTTTTGGCGATCTTCGCCGTCGTGCTGTATACCGTCATGGCCCGGAGTCTCAAAGACCAGGTGGATCAGTCGCTCGAGGAGACGGCCACGGTCGCCGTGCGCTCGCTAGAGCAGCGGGGGTTCCTCACGCTGCTCGACGAAGAAGAGCTGCTGACCCAGTTCCCTGAGCTGGCCCGCATCGACAAGTTTTTTCAGATCTTCAGCCCGACCGGCAAAATCACCATCCGGTCCCCCAACATTCAACGGCATGACGTCCCGCTCAGCCGGACCGCGCTCGAGGACGCGTTCACCGGCAAGACCACATTCGAGTCCGCCAAATATCCCGGTGAACCGCCGCTCCGGCTCGTATCGGTCCCGATTCTTTATCGAGGGAGCCTGGTCTATATCGTCCAAGTCGGCACTTCGCTGGAATCCGTCGAGGCGTCGCTGCATCGCCTGCTGATCATGCTGCTGGTGACCATCCCGGTCGCGCTGGCAGTGTCCTTGGCCGGCGGGTGGTTCCTCGCGGGACGGGCCTTGAAGCCGGTGGACACGATCACGCTGGCCGCCCAGCGGATCGCGGCAGGCGACCTGACCCAGCGGCTCACCGTGCCGTCTTCTTCGGACGAGATCGGGCGCCTCGCCGCCACGTTCAACGACATGATCGCCCGGCTTGACGCGTCGTTCCGTCAAATCCGCCAGTTCAGCAGTGACGCCTCGCATGAACTGCGAACGCCACTGACGGTCATGAAGGGCGAAACGGAATTGGTGCTCCGCCGGCCCCGCGCGACGGAGGACTACAAGATGGTCCTCGAGAGCAACCTGGAGGAGATCGACCGGATGAGCCGCATTGTCGAGGAACTGTTGTTTCTCTCACGGGCCGACCTGGGCGAGGTCAAGATGGAACGTGCGCCGGTCCGGCTGGAAGCGCTGGTCGAAGATATCCAGCGGCAAGCCGGCCTGTTGGGGCAGGAACACCACGTGGAGGTCGTGCTCGGGACGGTTCAGCCTGCCACCGTGTTGGGGGACGAGCTGCGTCTGCGCGAGCTACTGCTGAACTTGGTAGACAACGCGGTCAAGTACTCCAAGCCGGGCGGCAAGGTGGAGATCACCCTCCTGAGAGAGGCTGATGAGGCCCGCCTGGCGATCATCGACCAGGGCATCGGGATCGCCCCCGCAGCGCAGAAGCTGATCTTCGATCGTTTCTACCGCACCGACGAAGCGCGGGCGCATACGAAGAAGGGCACCGGATTAGGGCTTGCGATCTGTGCCTGGATCACGGAAGCCCATCAAGGCCGTATCGAGGTCAAGAGCGCGATCGGCGAAGGCTCGACGTTCACCGTCGTGCTGCCCCTCGCGCCTTCAGCGGCTTAGCGACTTTTAATCTCTCCTTAATCCCCCTCTCATCCTGTGTTGTTAAAGTGCGCCTGTGAGTCGGACCGGCTCGTCAAAGACCATTATTCATTTGTACGTTTCACAAGGAGGGAACGATGAATCGATCGTGGCAACGGACACTCGGAGCCGGCGCCGGGGCGGCGGTGCTCGGTGCGGCAATGATCTGGGGCGGACTGTTCCTATCCACGTCCCATGCGGTGACTTCGCCGGCGCAGACGGCGGTCGCAACGACACCGGCCGCGCAACCGCCCGGCGCGGGCTTTACGGACGTCGCGCGGGCGGTCACGCCGGCGGTCGTCAACATTACGCCGTCCATTGCGGGAAAAACGGCCGACTCTCGTGAACCGCACGAGCGGATGGAGGAATTTTTCGGGGCCCCCTTCGGCCCGCGCGGCCATCGCGGGCCCCAGCCTCCGTTCGACCCGCGTGAGCGCCGTGGTGGCGGCATGGGGTCCGGCGTGATCGTGTCGCCGGACGGGTACATCATCACCAACAACCACGTGGTGGACGGGGCGAAGGACGTGACCGTCACGCTGCCGGACAAGCGGGAGTTCAAGGGCAAGATCGTCGGGACAGATCCGAAAACGGACCTGGCGGTCGTGAAGATCGAGGGGCAGAACCTCCCCTACGTACCTTGGGGCGATTCGTCCAAGTTGCAGGTCGGCGAGTATGTCCTGGCGATCGGCAATCCCTTCGGCTTGAACTCCACCGTAACGCTCGGCATCGTGAGCGCGCTGGGCCGCGGCCGCATGGGCATCACCCAGTATGAAGACTTCATCCAGACCGACGCGGCCATTAACCCGGGGAACTCCGGCGGGGCGCTGGTTAACACGAAAGGGGAACTGATCGGGATCAACACGGCCATCTTCTCGCAGACCGGCGGCTACCAGGGCGTCGGGTTCGCCGTACCGACGGCCATGGCCAAACCCGTGTATGAGAGCCTGGTCAAGACCGGCAAGGTCGTCCGCGGCTACCTGGGCATCAGCATCCAAGACCTGACACAGGATCTGAGCAAGTCGTTCGGGCTGAAGGAATCGAAGGGCGCACTTGTCAGCGAAGTCAAAGAAGACAGCCCGGCGGATCAGGCGGGACTCAAGCAGGGCGACGTGATCATCGGGTATCAGGGCTCGCCGGTGGAGGACGCGGTCGCGTTGCAGCGTCTGGTCACAAGAACCGCCGTCGGGACGAAAGCGACGGTGAAGGTCATTCGGGACGGTCAAGAGAAGGAACTCACAGTCACGATCGGCGAGCAGCCGGACACGGTTCAAATCGCCAAGGCCGATACAGGCCAGGCGGAAGGAGCATTGGCCGGTGTGACCGTTCAGGATCTGGATCGGGAGACCGCGCGCGAGCTAGGCCTGCGGAGCCAGATGCAGGGCGTCGTGGTGACGAACGTCGAGCCGGATAGCGGCGCGGACCGGGCCGGCTTGATGCCGGGCGATGTGATCCGCGAGATCAATCGGCAGCCAGTCAAATCCGTGAAGGACTTCGAGAAGGTGTCAGCCCACCTCAAGAAAGGCGAGCACGCCCTCTTCTTGATCAACCGGCGAGGCGCGGCGCTGTTCCTGAGCGTGAAGGTGTAAACACCGGAGAACGCGCGGGGCCGGCGGGACGCGCGTCCCGCCGGGCGCTCGCTGGAAACGGTCAGCGCAGACCGGCGCCAAGCAGGCGATACTGTCCCAAGCCGAAACTCGTCGCCTTCCCGACATGGGTCACCTCGCCCACCCGCAAGAGAGGCACAAATGGACCGAGCGGTCCTTCGAAGGTCACCCGGCCGATCAATCCGCCGAGTTGCATCGTTTCCTGCTGGCGCTGCGAGTAGCGGGTCCAGTCGTACCAGACGAGCGCGGAGGAGACGGTCTGAACCGAACGTGCCAGGTTGATCCACTCGCGAAACGCAACCTCCGACGGATCGCCCCCGCAATGGAAATACGAGAGATGGGCGATGCGCCGAAGCAACGCGCGGACCAGAATATGGAACTCCAGCGACATGGCGAGGCGCTCATCATACTTCACCCGCACCGGAGTGAGGAATTCGATCTCCATCCGCGCCTTGGCGCGGCCATCGGCCCCGCCGACCGGCGGGTGGAGCGACAGGCGGGCGGTTTGCATACAGGCTTCGGTTCCGGCGAGTATGCCTTCCTTCGCGGAATAGATTCGGCAACATCGCCCATCCACCCACCCGTTCGCTTCAGTGACTGTCGCGGTCACCCGGCGGGAGCCGAAACCGATCCGGCCCATGCGTTCGAAGGTGAAAATGAAATGCGGGAGCCAGCGCAGCGCGCGGCCGAACAAGGTGAGGCCAAGCTCGAAGGCCTCGCCCGGAGCCACGGTCTGCCCGCCGGCCGGCGGTTCGAGGACAAAAGGATGAGGAGCCGCCGGGTACTTGCGCATCACCCGGGTGTCCGGAGGCGGCGGAGTCTCGAACACATACGGATAGATGCAACGATCCTTGAGCCCGCAGGGAACGCACTCATACGTATGAGTCGCGCAGACCACCCGCTTGAGTGCGAGGCCAAAGGCGCCGCGGAACATGGAGCCGGCGTACAGCGGGAGCCGCAGCGCCGCGTCCGGCTTGAGCGCAATCGTGAACCGCCCGAACGAGAGCGGGAGAGAGGTCCGGCCAGGATTGGCGTCAGTAGGCAGTCCGCTCACGGGAGCACCACAGTCGCGCCGTCCGGCAGCCGGTCTCCGCAGCCAAGTGCGGTGATCGTGTCGCCCGACGGGAGCGGATAGAGGCGCACGTCATCTGCTTGCACGTCGATCAAGTGGTTCAATCGAGACACGACCTCTTGCAGTTCTAGCCAGGTGAACGAGCACAGGAAGACGGAATATTGCACAGGCACCCCGATGCCCTTCAGATACCGGTGCACGCGGGTCAACCGGCCCTCGTCCGTAATGTCGTAGCACACCAGATAGCGCGTCCGCATCAGTTATGGCTCCCAGATCATGACGGCGAACTGGTCGAGCAGCCGGCGGAGCAGCATCGCCAAACGCGAGCGGCGGGATTCAAACAGCTCCGCCAGCGCCCGCGGCAGCGGGCCGGTTTCGTCTGGAATTCCCGCGCCGCTGTCTAGCCAGACGAGGTCGGCGTCGGGCTGCAGCGCCGCAACGCAATCTCGCACGAATCCCAACGGCTGGGCCCGGTGCAGGGGACTCAGATGCGGGTCCCACCCCGCTCCCACGATTATCTCTAACGCCAAGGTCTGCAGCGCTGCCCGGAAAAACCCGCGCCGCCGAAGCGATACGCCGCGCAATCGGGCCTGTCGCGCAATCCATGCGTCATAGTCCGCTGGCCGCATCCCTTCCTGCCGCCATCGCGCCGCCGTCACGGGATCGAGGCGGGACGCCAAAACCAAGCGGCGCCCGCGTTCCCATGCCCGCAGCCATGCGCACAGGCGGTCCCGCTGCCGGGGATCTTCCAAAGCCGCCGCCTGTTGTCCGCGCCGGGCGAACAGGCCCGCTGCACTTCCCAGAACCACCGCGACGGGCTCGCCTTCTCGATTCAAGAGGGTAATCGGGACCCCGCGTTCGGCGAAGGCCATCAGGCTCTCGGTGTCGAGCGCGACGTTGCCAGCGATGAGCACGCGCCGGATCAGCCGCACCGGCACACGTTGCCCGGCGGTGTGGCGCCGCTCGATCCACAACGAAGGACCGTCACGGCTGACCCGCAGCCCCGGCGTTTCCTTGAGATAGAGCGTTCTCTCCATGGTTCAGGATGTGTCGCGCCAAGGTTTCGACCGTCTCCCGCATGGGCGAGCGATGCGGAGCGATCCAGTCTTCATAGGCGGCATAGAATCGGCTGCGCGCGCCCTTCTTCAACGAGCAGCCCGGCCGATCCTGGTCCGAGGCAAAGTCACGGCGCTCGAACCGTCGCTCGCGGAACAGGTCCCACACCCACCGATCCACCATCGGCCGGAATGGTTCCATCAAGTCGCAAGCCAGCGATTCCCGGCCGTAGTCCAGTTCGTGGTAGAACCCGATCAGCGGATCGAGCCCAATGGCCTCGCATTCACGCACCCATTCCCAATGGGCCAGCGTGTAGGTCAGCGACAACAGGGCATTGACCGGGTCGCGCGGCGGCCGCCGTTCCCGTCCCCCAAACCCCAGGCTCGGCGGAAACACGGCCGGCAGCGCGCCAAAATAGACCGCGGCCGCGCCGCCCTCCAGCCCGCGCAGCCGTTCGACGTTGCCGGCCTCAACGGCCTTGGCGCGGGTCTCGTCGATACTCTCGGCGGCACGCAGGAGCAGCGCCCGCTGGTCCGGCCGTGCGTCCGCGGCCTCGCGCAACACCGCCACCTGTCCGGCAAGCTTGGCCGTGATCCATTCCGTCGCCAGCCGAAGGGCGAGGGGGCCGCGGTGTTCAGCATACTGGGCCACGCGCAGCCGTGCATGATTGTGCAGGCGACCCACCAGGCGGCCGCGAAAGGCTTGCGTGCGTCCGGAGAGGAACAATACCGCGACGCCCTGCTCCGCCAGGCGATGGAGCACGGACGTTTCGACGAGCTGGTTCCCGATCACTACGACCCGGTCCACGGGGGCCAGCGGCACCATGCCGTCCCGCTCGCCGTTCACGTAGACGGCCAGCGCCCCGCCGTCGAGCCGGAGCTCGGCATCCTTGCGATCCAGATAGACCGTGCCGCCCATCGCACGCTCCCGTGGCCCTTACCCGAAGTAAAAGAACGCCGGATCGGCCGGCGGCACGGCAATGCCCAGGGTATGAGGCCGGCTGCGGCCGTCAAGCGTGACGATGTGCACGCGATCTTCGTTCGGCTCAATGAGCCCTTGCAGCATGTCCGTCACCTCGGTCAATTCGGTCGGGCTGAGCCAGCATTCATACACCGACTTCTGCCCGCCGGTGCTGTAGGCCTTGAGCAGGTCGCGCACCTTGTTGAGGCGCCCAGGCTCGCAGACGTCATAGGCGATGAGGTAGAGACGGCGCATGGTCTTTGCTCCGCTGCCGGTCAGTGTGCGCTCGACTGTTGACGCAGTCGGCGCCATGGAAATTCCAACGCCTCGCACCGGCTGTCGAAATCCGGCACCGCGAACAGGACGAGATGTCGCACCTTGCCCATGAGCGACTCGACGTCGGCCTTCCCGATTGGCTCCAGACCATGCGCAAGCAGCGACACGTTGCGTTTCTTGAGCAAGACGCCGAGGCCGCGCAACTCTCCCTGGTCAAATCGGCAGCCCACTTCGTGGCCAAGCTCCTTGAGCAGCCGATAATCCCACTCCAAGCCGATTTTGATCACCCCATCGCGGTTCCGGATCGCGTCAAGTTCGGCTCGAAGCGAGTTGGGTACATTGGCGGTATCCACATGGGCTGTGTCGATCCCGAAGTCTTTCCAGAGAATCCACTGTCCCAACATCTCTGCCATCCGGTACAGTCGCGCGAGGGCGTCGTCGTAACGTCCCTCGTCGAGCCGCCGACGCGCATTGTTGAAGAGATCGGCCAGCCGGTCCGGCGAATGGCCGCGCTCGGGTTTCAACCGGAGCAGCCGCGAGGGGAGATCGGCCGCCGGGCGGAACGGATCTGCCTCGACAACATCGGCCTTCAGCACCTTGTCCAATTCGCCGGCCGCTCGCGCATGCTCGAATCGATCCCACGCGCCATAGCCCTCGGCGACCGCCATCAGCACGTCCTTGAGACGCGTTTCATGGTCACCCAGCCACGCAGCATTCAGCCGGCCCAATAACTCCCGCGCCGTGTCGAACCGCTGCACCCGGCACAGTTCTGTCGCCAGTGCCAGCCGCTCGTCCGCCCAGATGCGGCGCGGCTCGATCGGTACGAGCCGCTCGGTGCCGCTCACCACAGTCCCGCTGAACCGAGCACCGGCAATGTAGCTCAACGTCCCACAACCATGCGCGACCGCCGCCAGGGTCAGCCCTGCCGTCATGGCCTTGGTGCCGCTCGTGTAATCCACCTCGATGTCCTCCGGTGCAAAACCGCGGCGGGTGAGATCCCGCAGCACCGCGCGACAGGACCGATAGGTCGCCTCTACATCGTCCGGGTCCGGGGTCTCCCGAATGTCGTACGCCTCCGGCGACAGGTTCAGGGTTCGGACCATCCGCTCCGCATGCTTCCGGCTGTCGGCGCTGACGATCCAGACGGTATAGGTGGCTCCGCTCTTCCGCCAATGCCACAAAAGCGGCTGGGTGATGTCTTGATCCGGCCGTGTGCCGGTCCCGACCGATTGGACGAATGCCTTCGCCATGCGGTGCCTCCGTGTGTCTGTGCCTGTCATACCGCATCAGGGGAGGGCAGGCAAGTCGAGAAACGTTGCCGTGCAAACGTTGCCGTGCAGGGGCGGGGAATGGCCGGTATCGAGTGGAAAGAGAAAAGGGAGCAACGGAGCGGAGAGGCAGGGTCCGGTGGGACCTGTCACCCCGCTCCGCGAAGCCGCTCACGAAAACGAGGATATTACTTGACGGTGACCTTCACAGTCGCCGAGGCAGGTAACATCTTGTGATCCTTGTTGGCCGCGACCACTCTGATTTCGTGTTGGCCGGGAGGCACGTTGGTGAAGGTGCCCTTGAAGCCTTTTTGGTACTGCCCGTCCAAATACACGTGGGCGTGATGGGCTTGCGAGCCGGCGTGCAGCTCGTACTTAAGCTCGAAGGTTGAGTCCACGGTCTCGCCGTCCTTGGGCGCCGTGATTTGAATATGCGAGCCATCATCGGGGAGCGAATCTGACGCATGCAGCCCGTCTGCGATCAACAGCCCGACACCCATCAGAAAACCGATAAACACCCGCACTCCCGACATAGACGCCTCCTTTGCAAATGATGGGCAGGTGATTGGCGAAAGAATTGTAGCGGCATGGCGGGCATTCGGCAAGCGGGGGATCGAAAAGGGGTCGGGAGTCTTTCTTGAATCGTATCTTCGTCCCGAGAAGAGCGGTCAGTGCAATGGGAGACCCAAGGCCTCCGTTTACTTTCGCCGCTACTGTGCTCCGCCGCGAGCCTTGCATCGAGGAACAAGATTGCTCGCTCGCTTTTGGGGTGTTGACCGGTCAAAGACTCCCGACCCCTTTTTCATCCGCAAGCGTCACGGCGATGGAGGGGCCCCGAGGCCTGCATCCAACGCTTCTTGGAGCTTCTTCACCTCGGCCAAAATGCGCATAAACCGTCTGCCCAAGGGCGTGAGCCGATATTCGACGACAACCGGCGGCTTCTCCCCATGAACTCGGCGGTCGAGCAGACCAAAACGCGTGAGCTTGCGCAGGCGCTCGTTCATCACCTTGGTCGAAAGGCCAGGACAGGCCTTGAGCAACCGGCTCGGTCGAGCCAGGCCGTCGGATAAGAGCCACAAGAGCCGAACGGTCCACTTGCAGCCGATCACATCTTCGACCATGGCGGCCACGCTCGGGCGTGCCTCCGCAGATGACGGAGACCCCGCCGGGTCAGATCGAGCCCACGGTACTTTTCGGTGCCCTCCGTACCGATTGGTGCGATCTTGTGGCGAAGGGGGGATGTTGTGCACGCTGGCGGGCATCGGTGACCAATCCCCTTTATGAAAGGAGTGAAGCCATGAACCAAACACCGCCCATTTCCGGATATACCTACGGCACCGCCGCGGTGCCGCGCTCGCCGGTGAGTTTGACCGATTTCGAGCTGATGAAACAGAGTGTGCTGTTCACCGACGATGATGTGAAAGCCCTGCGCCAATCCTACGATATCGTCAAGGATCAAGTCGAGGCCATCCTCGATGTCTGGTACGGCTTTGTGGGCCAGCATCCGCACTTGCTAGCGGCCTTCACAGGACGGAACGATGGCAAGCCGCTCAACGAGTACCTGGCGGCTGTGCGCAAGCGGTTCGGCCAATGGATTTTGGATACGGCACGAGCCGAATATGACCAGAAGTGGCTTGACTACCAGTACGAAATCGGGCTCCGGCACCATCGGATTAAGAAGAACAAAACTGACAACGTGCCAGCCACTGATCATGTGCCGTTTCGCTACCTCGTAGCGCTCGTCTATCCTGTCACCTTCACCCTCAAGCCGTTTCTCGCCAAGAAGGATCACTCCCCTGACGAGGTTGAGAAGATGTACCAGGCGTGGGTGAAGTCGTGCTTGCTCCAGACGATCTTGTGGAGCCATCCGTACGTGAAGGCCGGCGACTTCTGACATGGAGGGCTGGGGCTGCGGGCTGGGCACCTCCCACCCGCAGCCGTTCCGGGAGTTGTGGGTTCACGGCCTCGCCTCGGTCTGTGTGCATGTCGCGCGCACGCGCGGCTGAAGAGGCTCCACCAGTGCGAGTGACGGGAGGTGTCGGTATGCCCCTGCGGCAGGCCAGCGGGCTCGTGAGCATGTCGGGGCCGGCGCCCGAATGGCGCGCCAGTCGGTGGTTCAATACGGAGAAGCCGCTGGCGCTCGCCGACTTCCGTGGTCGCGTGGTGGTGCTCCACGCTTTTCAGATGCGGTGTCCGGGCTGTGTCCTGCACGGTCTGCCCCAAGCCCAACGCGTGGCCGAGGCGTTCGAGCGCGAACCCCTGGCGGGTCGTGGGCTTGCACACGGTATTTGAATACCACGCCGTGATGGGACCAGACGCGCTGGCGGCGTTCCTTCACGAGCATCGGATCACGTTTCCCCTCGGGGTGGGCGAGCCAAGTGCGGACGGCTCTCCGCTGCGTATGACCATGCGCGCCTATCGGATGCGGGGCGCACTGACGACCATTCTGGATGGATGGACGGGGCCAGCTCCGTAGCCAAGTCTTCGGCACCCACACCGATCTTGCGCTGGGGGCGGCGATTGGGTTGCTGGTCAGCGAACTCAAGGCCGCCTGAAGAGTCGAGAAAGCTTGAGTCATTGCTCAAGCTCAGTAGAAAAAGACTCCCGACCCCTTTTTTCCTCCCGATTATTGTGGACATGGAGTCTTAATCCCTTTTTCTTCAGGTCGGAATCCCATCTAAAGAAAGGGAGGAGAAGGGGCTCGGACACCTGTCTTAATCCCTTTTTCTTCAGGTCGGAATCCCATCGGCGCCCGAGACCGAGGAGCTTCTAGAAAAAGTCCGTCTTAATCCCTTTTTCTTCAGGTCGGAATCCCATCCGAAGCCCGCCGCGAAGTAAGCAGAACTGGGAGGCGTCTTAATCCCTTTTTCTTCAGGTCGGAATCCCATCCTTCAACGGGGAGGGGAAACCCTCCCTGTTTGGGTCTTAATCCCTTTTTCTTCAGGTCGGAATCCCATCAATCCTCGGCTGGCAAAAAGAGGAAACCACTGGACTGTCTTAATCCCTTTTTCTTCAGGTCGGAATCCCATCCCGGGAGAAGGAAGAAAAAGACCTCGGGTATCTCGTCTTAATCCCTTTTTCTTCAGGTCGGAATCCCATCATGGTTGTGTATTATGCAACGAACCCGGACAAACTGTCTTAATCCCTTTTTCTTCAGGTCGGAATCCCATCGATGCTGCTGCATGTGCAGCAGCAAGCTGTCACCGTCTTAATCCCTTTTTCTTCAGGTCGGAATCCCATCGGTTTTTCAATCACGTCATCCGCGGCACCCATACGTCTTAATCCCTTTTTCTTCAGGTCGGAATCCCATCCGGGGAGGACATTCAGCTAGGCAAGGGATGGTATGTCTTAATCCCTTTTTCTTCAGGTCGGAATCCCATCAGGTGCCCGCCACAAAGCTGGTGAGGGGCTCTGAGGTCTTAATCCCTTTTTCTTCAGGTCGGAATCCCATCTACCACTCCCGCGGCGAAGCCCGCCGCCGCCGCGAAGTCTTAATCCCTTTTTCTTCAGGTCGGAATCCCATCAGGGCGAAGCGCTGTGTGGACTGTGATACGGTCCACAGTCTTAATCCCTTTTTCTTCAGGTCGGAATCCCATCCCGCCATAATCGCCTACCATTTATGGCGGCGGAGCGTCTTAATCCCTTTTTCTTCAGGTCGGAATCCCATCGACATTGGGCAGGCGTTGGAAACGCCGGCCGGACGGGTCTTAATCCCTTTTTCTTCAGGTCGGAATCCCATCGGCGCAGTCCATGCGCCTTAGGACCCGGTGGGACGGGGTCTTAATCCCTTTTTCTTCAGGTCGGAATCCCATCCCCGCGCGGCCGTGCGACTGGGCGGCCGTGCCCTCGGTGAGGGGGCGCACCGTCTCTATTCCACCACGGAGCACGGATATGCCGTCCAGCTGCCCGGCTGGCGGTACCCGCTTGTGTTGCGTGCGGACGGGACGCTTGCCATGGATCATTATGGCGGACAATGGGGCAATCCGGCTGACCTCGACCGACTCACCCGCGCGTATGCGATCGAGGCCGCGCGCGAGGCGGCAGCAGCGCAGGGCTGGATGCAGGAGGAGCGGGCGGACGGCTCGCTCCTCATCTATCATCCCTCCGGCGGTACCCTCACCGTGCTGCCCGACGGCACGGTAGACGCCGCGGGCTTCCTCGGCGCCGGCTGCCACGACGCGGCCGCCGCCATCGAGGCGGCGCTCGGCCGCCCGCTCGAGCGTACGTATAAACGTCTTAATCCCTTTTTCTTCAGGTCGGAATCCCATC
>DATLZU010000061.1:0-27296 GCA_035573855.1 Nitrospiraceae bacterium | reverse complement strand
GCTGCCTCCCGTAGGAGTCTGGCCCGTGTCGCAGTGCCAGTGTGGCTGATCGTCCTCTCAGACCAGCTACCCGTCGTTGCCTTGGTAGGCCGTTACCCTACCAACAAGCTGATAGGACGTGAGCCCATCCTTGAGCGCCATGCCCACGGCATAGCTTTCCTTCTCGATCCGCAGACCGAGAAGCGTACGCGGTATTAGCCCGCCTTTCGGCGAGTTATTCCCCACTCAAGGGTAGGTTACCCACGCATTACTCACCCGTTCGCCACTGTACAAGCGTCTTGCGACGCCTTCTCGTTCGACTTGCATGTGTTAGGCGCGCCGCCAGCGTTCGTTCTGAGCCAGGATCAAACTCTCATAAAAATGTTAAGGAATCTGATCCAGGGGCCACCTCTTCAATACACCTTACCTCGCTCACTCTATTCAGTTGTCAAAGAACAGCATGCCTTGCGCGAGCCGTGTACTATACGACGCGCGTCAAGCCCTGTCAAGGGCCTCCAAAAAACTTTCTTGCGATCGAGTCTTCCCTTGGAGCCTACGTCGCTATTGGCGGCGTGGTCACAGGTAGGATCGCGAACGTTGCTCAACATACCAGCGCTTTTGTTCAGAGTCAAGTCGGACAAACGGTGTATAATGGCGACGATCTTCTTTTTTTCATTTGGCAATTCCTCGGCCATGAACAATCACTTCTCGCTGCGCCGACGAACGCTCCTCAAGCTCGGCGGATTGACCGCTTTGGCCAGCCTAACCGGCGGATGTGATTCCATCGGTTCGCTCTTCGGCCGGATGTTCGCGGTGCCTCCGCGGGAAACCACGTATTTCACGCCGAACGATAAGTTCTACGTCGTCAATTACTCCGACTCTCCGTTCGGCGCCAACCTCACCCGCGATTTGAACCAGGAACAATGGCGCCTTATCATCAAAGGCGAAGTCAAACGTCCCATGACACTGGGCTGGCGCGACATTCTTAATCGTGATGCCTTTGATCAGGCCGTCACACTGGAGTGCATCGATACCCTGCCGGGTGGTGACAGCCTCGGCAATGCCATGTGGCGCGGCATCTCACTGAAGAAACTGTTACAGGATGCCGGAGCCGACGAAGAGATGGCCCGCGACGTCGTGTTCCGCGCCGCTGACGGCTACGACGACAGCATTCCCTTCGCCCGAGCCATGCAGGACGATGTCATGCTTGCCTATCTGATGAATGGCGAGAAACTGCCGAAGGAGCACGGCTTTCCACTGCGGCTGATCGTACCCGGACTTTACGGCATCAAGAACGTGAAATGGATCATCGAAATTGAGGTCTACGCCGGAGATTACAAGGGCTACTGGCAGCGCAAAGGTTGGACCGATGACGGCACAATCAAGATCTTCTCCCGCATCGACAGCCCTGGCCACTATCAACCGCTGGCGGGGCCTGAGCATCTGTTCCGTGGTATCGCGTTCGGCGGGCCGAACTCGATCAGTAAAGTCGAGATCAGCTTTGATGCCGGCAAGACGTGGAACGAGACAGAGCTCCAGCCTCCGGTCTCGCCCTACACCTGGGTGATTTGGAGCTATCGCTGGCGCCCACCGAAGGCTGGCAAGTACCAGGTCGTCGTTCGCGCAACGGATACCAGGGGTCAACTGCAGACTGCCGAACTCGTCCGCCCGCAACCGAACGGCGCTTCTGGGTATCACACCATTATCGCGGACGTGGAACAAATCTAGACGGTCCGCCCTTCTGGCCCACGCGTTTACCGGCACTCCAAGGGTCTGTCACCTTCATCGCATGCCCTTCGACGGAAACGCGCCAGGACCCTTTCATTGTCTCATCTGAAAATAATGAAGGAGATATAAACATGCCCGTCGTGTTCTTTACGAACGTGCATCGCCACTGCAACACCGGCAGCAGCCGGCAAGTCCGTCCGCCGGTCATTCCGGATCTCGTTTCTTCCTTCAAAACAAACGATTTCTTTTTTGATGGATTGTCTTACCGGTTACAGGCTAGAGGCAGGCGACCTGCGTTTCACCAATATCACTAACTTCTAAACTTTTAGAGACCAACCGATGAAGAGAATGGATCCCTGGAGACGATGGAAGCCCGTCCTTGGCTTTGGGCTATCCGCCCGATACTCTGCGGGCTCCGCAACTGATTCACGTACCTTCAAGCAAGGGTATGGTAGTCGGCGTCGAAGACGGGGATACCCTGACAGGTCTGCGGAACAAGACTCGCTGCAGCGTTGAAGTCACCGGCGTAGATGCTCCTGAGCTGGACTAACCTTACGGAAAGGAAGCCCGGCGAATGGTGGTCGCCTTGGTAAAAAACCGGGTGGTCCTCATCAGAGCCTATAGAACTTTGCGCAAAGACCACATCCCCGGAGAGGTTTGGGTAAGCAGTCACCTCAACCTGACTCATAAACTGGTGAGACGCGGGTTCACCTGGGTCAACAAAAAACGGCTCCTCCGGAAATTGTGTGTGTCCAACCTGGGGCCGGGTCGGGCTGCATTGCGAATCGCGGAGGCGCGGGCACCGCAACTTGGCGGGCAGCGACGGTGCGCGAAGCGCAGGCCGAGGACTGTTCGCCGCTGGGTTCGCGCACAGCGCCGAAGCCAGCAAGTTCCTCAGGCCAGGAGAGGCCCGCTTCGTGCGGTCGCGCCGGAGCGTCTGAACGGCGCAGGCCGACCTGGCTCCCTGTCAGAAACAGCAGATGCTACGAACCCTGTGACAACGGTGTATCCACACAGAACCCGGAAGAGCCCCGAAAATAATGCCAGAGACCGAGATCATCCGGCTTGAGGCCGATGCCAAAACCACCAGGCAAGGCTGGTGGAAGGATATCACCGAATAAGGAGCCGATCCCCCCGTGAGAATAACACCAAGAGTGACATTAGCATTAGGATAGAATACTGACCGCCTCACTGTGAAGATACGAAGAGGAGCTCACTCCACTGCCTGCTCCAGCAACTTCCCCACCGGCTCGAGCCTACTGGCGAGTTCCGCCGGCAGACCGTGTCGCTCTTGCAGCAACTCGGGTGAGTTATAGGTGAGCCAGACCCTACCGTCCTGGTCTTCCCACGCCAACGCTTTCATGGGGAGATCAATCGCGACCGTTGGCTTGGCCGTCATCAGGGCGGTTCCGCCTTTGGGATTGCCAAAAATCAGAAGCTCTGTCGGCTTCATTTCCAGTCCGACACTTTTCGCTTCTCCGCTATGATTGATACGGGCGAAGATTTTCATCCCTTTCGCGGTCACGGCCTTCTCGATCCTGTCGATCGTCTCGCTCACGGTATAGTTGCTCGGCTTGGTCACCAAATTGGAACCTGCGTGGGCATTCACTGCGGGCAACGATGCGCCCATCAGACCGGCCCATAGAAGAACTTTCAGGACTTCGTGTACCTTCATCGATCACTCCTCTCTGTGCCTGACAAAGGCGTTCGGATTGTTTCATCTGCCAGAAACAACATGGAGCTGCTGTTCATTCACCTTCCGCAGGTGCGTCAGGTCCAGGATTCCAGAAACAAGGTTTTGTTGGATCCACCGCGGGATATGCGGCGTCTCAAAGCAGCACTTGAGCTCCTCCTCGCTCGCCCAATCCTTATGGAAAAGGAAGAGCGACGGGTCGCTTGGGGCTTCATGCATATCGAAGTTGATGCAGCCAGGCTCGGCACGGGTTAGAGCGAGAAGGTTGAAGAGTTCCTGCCTGACTTTTGCTTCCATGCCTCCTCTTCAGGTTTGCGCCGATTGCTGAAGTGCCTTCTTGAGAGACGCTTGCCGGTTACCCGAACCCCGCCCTATGTTCGCGGCCGAGTCTGACCGCGCGACCAGAACTCAAAGAGCTTTAGACCCTCCTCACGAAGAACATCACCAACCAGTTGCACACTGCTGTGTCCCAGTCGCTTCATACGATGGGGTGAAATGGGAATTTGCCAGATGCCCGCTTTCTCCGCGTCTTCGATGCGACAGGCATACACAATCCTGCCAAGCTTTGCCCATAGGCATGCGGTGAAACACATCGAGCATGGTTCGCAAGTCGAATAGAGCACACATCCGGACAATTCCAGTGTGTTCAACTCGCGGCTCGCTCCTCTGATCGCCTGGACCTCGGCATGAGCGGTCGTGTCCATATTGGCCCTGGCACTGTTGTGCATAACCGAAAGGATGCGGCCGTTTTTCACGACACAGGCGACGAAAGGCATTTCTCCTTTCTCAAGCCCTTGCCAGGCTGCCTGGATGCGCCAAGCGCATGAAATCTGCGTCGGTCATAGGTGATCTTGAACACCTTGGAAGGAACTGAAGGAAACTTATGTTCCCCCCATTTTGATCATGGCGGGGATCTAATCCGAAGGGAGACTCTATCCGAGCTATGGCAGGGTGTCGAGCTGGATACGGCTGTTTCTTCAGACGTTTGGTGCGCCTCCATCGGTGGCGCCAACGCACAGCCTCCCAGAAAGGCACGGGCCTGCATGAGTGCCGCCATGTTTTCCAGCACCTGCGTTTGCGCGACATCTGGCTCGATGGGCAGTCCCGCGCTGGCATGAATTCGCACAGGAATCTGTCCGAGTTCGTTGACTGCAAAGAGTGAGATTGCGTCTTCAACCAATGTGCCCATCTCCGACTCATCCCCTCGAACTAGACGGTCCACCCCGCCGTCGATCAGGACGATGCCGTCAATAGACAACCGCTCGATCAGCAACCGATAGTTCTCCAGTAATGGTTTGGCGCCGGTCTTGTGGAAGGACCAAATTGTGACACGTTGGTTGCGCTTCTCAAACCACTGCGTCAGGGAGAGTTCGGGGAAATGGAGCAAAAATCCGTGAGACCGGCATCCACACCGACCAGCGTCGGCGACACACGGATGCCGTCCTCCAGCGAAGCGATATCCGAGAAGTGAAGCTGGCCAAGCAGGCCTCTTTCCCTCGATGCCGCAGCCCGAAATAAATCGGCAATCCGCAGAACAAATCGAACCCACCGCCCATTCCGGCGATCAGGAGACTTTCGCAAGACGCAAGCTGGTCAATGATCGGCAGGTTGAGGCGCACGCGCACCTCCTCTCATACTCGGGAAGGCAAAGAACAGCGGCTCTGCCCACACCGCAGCCATCCACACGATGAAGGACGTCGTCTTATTTCGCCGTCGCCGCGCTTTCGACCACGCCGCGGGATCTGAAAAACACGAGCGCGAACTTTTCGATCAGGCTTCGCAGGCCTTTTCGGATGCTATCGGGAACCTGGTCTTTCGGCCCATAACCAAGCAGGGCATGACCCCACACCGCATTCGGCGTTCTGGGTGTCACGTAGGGCCCCGCATTACAATCCACATGATAGGCCACGATGTACTCTTCTCCGACCGTCCACACTTCACAATTGATAAAGCCGATCTGGTTCGGCCGCTCGACACCATCGAGCGACGGTCCTCCGGAACTTTCCAACGCTACCCCGGGAAAATTGTTCAAGAAGGCCAGGCGGGTGAGGTCGGTCAACTCGGTACTCCTGAGTCCGATTTTCTCCGCACTGCCCTGAGTCTGCACCTCAACGGAGACGAATTTCTTAATCTCCTGCAGTTCGGCAGTAGGGGCTCGTTCAGGAGATTTATCCGTTTCCGGCGCTGCTGGTGAAACGATTGGAGCCGCACCTATAAAGAATGCGCAGAGTGCAAGAGACAGCTTGAGAAGAAAACCCATCGTGCCCACCCCCCTATCTCGCTCAGTCGGACCAACGTCTTCAGGAATTGAATTGGACGCTCCAGTTTGCCACAAGTCGGACGGGCCGACCACTAGAAACGGTTGATGGGGGCTGAACCGGCTGAATCCGACGCCCCTTATAACGCCGGCTTCTGTACGCCCACCGTGGTATTACACGTCAGCGGCATCAATTCCCCGCCATGGAGAAACGACTTGTGGGTCCACTGCCTGAGCACCCCGTCGGCGTCAAACCTGAGCGTGTACTCATCACACCAAGACCCCGTTGTCGCCCATGTGTTCTGACTTCCGGGCTCCAGTTGCCGAACTTCGTACACCCAGACCAGTTCCCCATCTTGAGTGACGGCCATTCGTTGCGGGTCCCCCAGTTCCTGGCGAACATCCTCCTGCGTGGCCCGATCCTGCGCTAATTCCAGATACCGGGTCTCTTTGGGAATCACTAGACCGCATCCGGCCATCGGGACGAACAGACCGAGGATAGCGATTTGCAGGATGGTCTTCATGGCGCACCTCCGAGTTGCTTAGCGCATGTCCGATGATGCCGCTTGATAGCCACCGGGCACGCAGTAGGTCGGTGCATACTCGCCACCGTGGAAATAGGACCGGCTAGTCCACCGCCGTAGAATGGCTTGGCTGTCGAACGTGAGCACATATTCGTCGCACCACGTACCCGGCGCCGTGACTCGGTTCCCCGGCTGCTGCGTCCGAATCTGGTAAACCCAGACCGATTCCCCTGTCCGCGTGGCAGCCGTCAAGGTTGGCACCCCGAGCTGCTGCCGGACTTCCTCCTGAGTCGCCCGATCTTGAGCGGTTCGCAAGTAGGCGGTTTCTGTCGGCTCAACCCACGCGCAGCCCACGGCTAGCAGCGCCGAAACCGACAGGATGCCCACACGGCTCATACTCAACAGACACCTCCCGGATACGGAATGTCCTTCTCGTTCGTTTTTTAGCATTCTACACCTTGGCCCTCCGTCGGGGAATCAGGCTGTCTACGCTTCCTTCGTGTTCGTCCTTACGGGGCCTTGCCCGGCAAGGCTCTCAAGTAAGAGCCGCTGACCCGCATCAACTCCACCGCAGCTCGACAGGAAGTCCACCCGGCTCTTGCGCTTCAGCCGTACAGCCGGCACTATCGGTCCTACCACCGTCTGAACCTTCAGCCGGCAGAAAGGAGACGAGGTCCCGTGTCTGTCTCCAGCACGACCGTTCGACTTTTGCAGATCATTGTGCTCTTGCTGAACGTTCTGACAACCATTGGTCTCAGCCATGGATTCCCGCTGGGCGGAGCAGAGGCGGAAGTCAGACCATATCTAAAGGTCGGCACCATCGCCTGGGATCAATTGTGAAGCGTCGGCGGGCACAAGTCGCTGGTCGGCGTCGGGTTCGCCACGAACGTGAACTGGGAACGCGTCGGGACCAGGCTTCTCATTGAGAAATGGTGGGTGGCCGAGGGCTTGGACGACGACCGAGGGATTATTCCCAAGGAAGGCCTCAGCCTTTCCGGCGACGCCGGGTATGGTTTCAAATTCGGATCGGTCCGGCTTTCTCCGTCTGCCGGCTTGGGCTACGACGCGTGGGAAGACCGCGGCGCGCCAGCTGGTTGGGATAGCCTGCGCTTTCTTAGTTGGCATGTAGGCGCCGGTCTCGACTATAACCAAGGGTACATGTCAGCCGGGCTTCTCCGACCGTTCACCGTCAATGCCGTCGGCGGTCCGGACCCGAGAGCGCGTTACGGGTTCACGATTGAAGGTGGAATCCGTATCCGCACCCTGACGATCAGCCTGTTCTACAAATCGCTTGGGTTTCAGGACCCGGACGCCAAATTGGTCCAGAGCGGCGTGTTTGTGGGATACGCCTTCCAGTAACGGCGGGCCGAACCGATCATTACTCGACGAGATCGAGCTTGATCCGCAACTCTTCCAATTGATCAGGGCCGACCGGCGAGGGAGCCTCGGTCAGAGGACACTGAGCCTTCTGGGTTTTGGGGAAAGCGATGACATCCCGGATGGAGTCGGCGCCGCCCAGCAGCATGATCAGCCGGTCAAGCCCGAAGGCAATCCCGCCGTGCGGAGGAGCGCCGTACTCGAGAGCTTCCAGCAAGAACCCGAACTTGGCCTCCGCCAGCTCCTTGTTGATACCGAGCAGGTCAAGGATCTTCATCTGCACGTCGCGGCGATGGTTGCGAATGCTTCCTCCGCCGATTTCATTCCCGTTCAAGACCATATCGTAGGCCTTGGCTCGCGCCTTCAAGGGATCGGAATCCAGAAACTTCACGTCTTCATCCAACGGCGCCGCGAAAGGATTGTGCATGAACACGTAGCGTTTCGCTTCCGGATCGTAATCCAACAACGGGAATTCGATGATCCAGAGCGGCCGCCAGGCGGACCGGTCGATCAGATTTAGTTCCTCGCCCAGCAGGAGGCGCAGCCGACCCAGCACGTCGTGCACCACGCCAGGCGTGTCCGCCGCGAAGAGCACCAGATCGCCGACCGCCGCATCCGGCAAGGCGGCCAACAGCGCTTTGGCGTCCAGAAATTTCGCGACGAGGGAGTCGAGCCGCCCCTCGCCAACGATCTTGACCCACGCCAACCCCTTCGCGCCGAAACGCTTGGCGGTTTCCCCCAGCCCGTCGATGCGGGTCCTCGAAATAGCCGCACCGTTCTTGACGATCAACGCCTTCACGATCCCGCCCTTGGCCACCGCGTCTTTGAACACCTTCAAGTCGCTCTTCGCCGCGAAGCTCGTCACGTCGTAGAGGGGCATGTCGAACCGCAGATCCGGCTTGTCGGAGCCATAGCGAGCGACGGCTTCCGTATAGGTCATTCGCGGAAACGGTGTCGGCAGCTCAACGCCGGCGGCCTCCTTGAAGACCGTGCTGATCATGAGTTCCGTCAACGTCATGACCTGCTCGCGGTCCACGAAGGACATCTCCAAGTCGATCTGCGTGAACTCCGGCTGCCGATCGTTCCGCAGATCCTCGTCCCGGAAGCAGCGGGCGATCTGATAATAGCGATCTACCCCGCCGACCATCAGGATCTGCTTAAACAGTTGCGGCGACTGCGGCAAGGCGTAAAACGAGCCGGGATTGACGCGGCTGGGCACGAGATAGTCCCGCGCACCTTCCGGCGTACTTTTGGTCAGCATGGGAGTCTCGACTTCCAGGAACCCCTGCGCATTGAGAAAAGCCCGGGCGTGTTGCGTGACCGCGTGGCGGAGCGCGATCAAGCGCTGCATGGTTGGCCGACGCAGGTCCAGGTACCGGTACTTGAGCCGGATCGCCTCGCTGACGTCGACCTCGTCTTCGATGAGGAACGGCGGTGTCTTGGCCTCGTTGAGAATTTCAACGGAGTCGCCCAGCACTTCGATCGCGCCGGTTGGGAGGTCGGGATTCTCTGAACCTTCCGGCCGCAGCGCCACTTGCCCGCGGACCGAGACCACGTATTCGCTGCGCAGGTCGTGGGCGTCCCGATGCGAGACGGGGTTCCGCTCCGAGTTGAACACGATCTGCGTGATCCCGTACCGATCGCGGAGGTCGATGAAGATCAGGCTGCCGTGATCCCGGCGCCGCTGCACCCAGCCGTTCAACACGACTGTCTGCCCCACGTGGGACTTGGTCAGCTCGCCGCAGTGATGGGTCCGCATCAGCATGCCCGCCTCCGGTGCAGGTGCAAGGCGAGGAGAGAGGGACGAGAAACACGACCGGGAACGGGCTCATGGGCTTCATGGACATTTGCGCCGCCAGCCGTTTGCCTCGCGCCTTTGGTCACGCGATCTCGAACGAGAACACGGATCGCATTCACTTCCCGATCCGTCAAATACCGAAACTCGCCCGGTTGGAGGTCGCCTAGCGACAAGGGACCAAACCGGACCCGCGTGAGTTTGAGCACCCGGTGCCCAACCGCCTCCAACATGCGTTTTACCTGATGCTTCCGCCCTTCGTGAATCGTGATTTCCAGCCAGGAATTCTGCTCCGCTTTCCGAACCGGCTTGACCGTCGCCGGCCCGGTCGGCCCGTCTTCCAGCACGACTCCCCGCGCCAGCCGCTCCAGTTCTTCCCGAGTCAGCACGCCTTTGACCTTGATTAGGTAGGTCTTCGGTACATGATAGCGGGGATGCAACAAGGCCTGCGCCAGTTCGCCGTGATTCGTCAGCAGCATCAGGCCTTCGCTGTCGAAATCCAGCCGGCCGACCGGAAATACCCGCACACCGACGCCGCGCAGCAGATCCTTGACCGTTGGCCGGCCTTCGGGATCCTCCAAGGTGGAGACGACCCCCTTGGGCTTATTCAGCAAAAGATAGACGTAAGGCTGCACGGCCTTGAGATGCCGGCCGTTCACCTTCACATGGTCGCGGGTCGGATCGACTTTCGTACCGAGTTCGCGCACAACCTTCCCGTTCACCGTGACCCGCCCTTCGGCGATCATCCGTTCCGCCTTTCGGCGCGAGGTCAAGCCGGTGCCGGCGATAAGTTTTTGAAGCCTCACTTCCATAAGCGGCATCTGGTCGTTCGTGAAGCGTATCTCGTATTGGCGAACCGTTGCATTTCTTGAAGCACTGCTCGCATTTCGTGAAGCATCTTTAGGAAGTAGTCTGCCTTCTTTCTTCGCGCTTCACGTCCCTCTGCTATTCCCATTCGATCGTGCTGGGCGGCTTCGAACTGATGTCATAGACCACCCGATTCACGCCTTTGATCTCGTTGATGATGCGAGTGGAGATCCTGCCCAACAACTCGGGCGGCAGCCTCGCCCAGTCGGCGGTCATGCCGTCGAGGCTGGTCACGGCCCGGATGGCAACCACGTGTTCGTAAGTCCGTTGATCTCCCATCACGCCGACCGTCCGGATCGGCAGCAATACGGCGAAGGCCTGCCACAGCTCGCGATACAGCCCGGCCGCGCGAATCTCCTGATCCACGATCGCCTCCGCGTCGCGCAGAATCGCCAACCGCTCTTCCGTGACCGCTCCCAGCACACGGATGGCAAGCCCAGGGCCTGGGAACGGCTGCCGCCAGATGATGTCATCCGGCAGACCCAATTCTTTGCCCAGCACCCGCACCTCGTCCTTAAACAGCTCACGCAGCGGTTCGATGAGTTTCAGTTTCATCCGGGCGGGCAACCCGCCGACGTTGTGATGCGTCTTGATCGTCGCGGACGGCCCTTTGAAACTCACGCTCTCAATGACGTCCGGATACAGTGTACCCTGCACCAGAAACTTGATCGTCCCCAGCTTCTTCGCCTCTGCCTCAAAGTTGTTGATGAACAGCCGACCGATGATCTTTCGCTTGCGCTCCGGATCGACCACGTTTTCGAGCGCAGCCAGAAACTGCGCGGAGCGGTCGAGGAACCGGAGGTTCAGTTTCAAATGCGACGCGAAGGTCTTCTGCACCTGCTCGCCCTCACCAGCCCTAAGAACCCCGTTGTCCACGAAGACACAGGTCAACTGGTTGCCGATCGCGCGATGGGTGAGCACCGCGGCCACCGAGGAATCGACGCCCCCGCTCAACGCACAAATCACCTTTTCTTTTCCGACTTGGTCGCGTATCTGCTGAACCGCCGTGTCCGCATAGGACCGCATCGTCCATGTCGGCTTACAGCCGCAAACGTCGTAAACGAAGTTGCGCAGGATGCGGGGTCCTTCGACCGTATGCGCCACTTCCGGATGGAACTGGAGGCAATAAATCTTGCGCCCGCCTCCCTCCATCTTCATCGCAGCCACAGGCGAATTCGCTGTATGGGCAATCGAACGAAATCCCTTCGGCATGCGCTCGATGCGGTCTCCGTGGGACATCCACACCGTCGTGGACAATCCTTCGCCGACACCGTTGAACAGATCGGTGCGATCGTCGATGATCAGTTCCGCCCGGCCGTATTCCCGCCTGATCGCTTTCGCCACTTCCCCGCCCAGCAGATGCGTGACCAGTTGCATGCCGTAACAGATACCGAGAACAGGAATGCCCAGATCCAGCAAGCGCTCGGAGATCAGCGGCGCGCGACGCTCGTAGACGCTGGCGGGACCTCCCGACAGCACGAGCCCCTTGGGACGGTACGCCAAGATGGTGGCGAGCGGCGCCGAATACGGAAGGATCTGGGAATACACCCGGGCTTCTCTGATGCGGCGGGCGATAAGCTGCGTGTACTGGGATCCGAAATCGAGGACGAGGATGCGGTCGTGCCCGAATTCCATGTCTCAGCCAGTAGCAAATAGCTGGTAGCTAGCAGCCGACTCGTACGAACTTTCTCCCCGCGCTATTCGCTATTCGCTACTCGCTATTCGCGTTACTCCCAATCCGTGCGGTAGTTTGGCGCCTCTTTGGTGATGATCACGTCGTGGACGTGGCCCTCGCGCAGTCCGGCCAGGGTCTGGCGAATGAACGTCGCTTTCTGCTGTAACTCCGGAATGGTCCGACAACCGCAATAACCCATTCCGGCCTTGACGCCACCGACCAACTGATAGACAACGCCGGCAAGCGGGCCCTTGTACGGCACCCGACCTTCGATCCCTTCCGGAACCAATTTCTGTGGAGCGCGCCCGCCCTGTCCGTACCGATCCCCTCCGCCCCGTTCCATGGCGGCGATCGAGCCCATGCCGCGATAGACCTTGTACGTCCTGGCTTGAAACAACACCGTCTCGCCGGGCGATTCTTCGGTGCCGGCCAGGAGCCCCCCCAGCATCACAGCCGACGCACCGGCCGCCAGGGCCTTTGTAATATCGCCGGAGTATTTGATTCCACCGTCGGCGATGATTGGGATACCGGTGTCGCGCAACGCCTTCGCGCAATCGGCCACTGCCGTGAGTTGCGGCATCCCGGCCCCCGACACGACACGGGTGGTGCAAATGGAGCCGGGGCCCACGCCGACTTTCACCGCGTCGGCGCCGGCCTTCACCAGATCCTTCGCCGCCTCGGCTGTCGCGATGTTCCCCGCCACAACGGCCAGGTCCGGATGCTTTTTCTTGATAAATTTCACGGTATCCAACACGCTTTGCGAATGCCCATGGGCCGTATCCACTACCACGAGATCGACGCCAGCCTTCACCAGCGCCGCGACCCGCTCTTCGGTATCCGGCCCGACGCCTACCGCGGCGCCGACCCGCAACCGACCGTGGGCGTCCTTGCAGGCGTTCGGGTACTTAATCCGTTTTTCAATATCCTTGATCGTGATCAGTCCTTTCAACTCGAAGTTCTTGTTCACGACCGGCAGCTTCTCAATCCGATACTCGTGCAGGATCTCCCGCGCTTTTTCCAGGCTCGTACCTTCCGGTGCCGTGATCAGTTTCTCCCGCCTCATCACCTGTGAAACCTTAAGATCCATACGGGTCTCAAAGCGCAGATCCCGATTGGTGAGAATGCCCACCAACTTTCCGTTTTTCGTCACGGGAATGCCGGAAATCCGATACTTCGCCATCAGGTTGTGCGCGTCGCGGATCGTCTGATCCGGCGAGATCGTAATGGGATCAAGAATCATCCCGCTTTCCGATTTTTTGACCTTGTCCACCTCAGCAGCCTGGTCCGCCGGCGCGAGCACGCGGTGAATGACGCCGAGTCCGCCTTCCCGGGCCAGGGCGATGGCTAGACGCGCTTCGGTCACCGTATCCATTGCCGCGCTGACGATTGGAATGTTGATCGTGATCTGGCGGGTCACCAAGGTCCGCGTGTCGACTTCGCTCGGTAGGACCTGCGATTTGGCCGGCACCAGCACCACATCGTCGTAGGTGAGCCCTATACGGACCTCGTTATCGAGCATGACGCCTCTTCGTCGGCTCCCATTCGGATCTTACACTTGCGCTGCGCCCTGTGCCTTTGCGAGTTCCGCAGCCGCTTCAGCTTCCTCCTTCAACCGCTCGCTACCTTCCTCAGCCGGCATGAACTGCTGCACGCGCGTGTTACCGCTGTCGACCACGTACACGCTGCCCTTGGCATCCACGGCGATCCCGTATGGAAAGTTGAACTGCCCGTCGCCATTGCCAAAGCCGCCCCACTGGGTGATGAAATTGCCCTCACGGTCGAACTTCTGCACGCGGTGATTGCCGGTATCGGTGACATACACGTCGCCTTGGCTGTCGACCGCGATCCCCCATGGCGACCGCAACTGGCCGGCCTCCTGGGCCTGCGGGCTGCTAGCATGGCCGGCCTCCGAACTTCCGCCCCACTTGGTCAGTAATTGCGGCAGCACGTTCGTGCTGGTGTCGAATTTCTGCACCCGGTGGTTGCCCATATCCACGACATAGACCGAGCCGTCCGCCTGATCGACCGCGATACCGCGCGGGAAATAGAACTGGCCGTCGCCGTTGCCGAAACTGCCCCATGACATGATGAACTCGCCGGTCATGTCGAACTTCTGTACCCGGAAATTCGCGCTGTCCACGACATAAATGTACCCGCGCACGCGATCGATTGCGATTCCCCAGGGCGCGTTGAACTGCCCTTCGCCGTTGCCTCGCGAGCCGAACTTCATCAGGTACCCGCCCAACTTGCCGTCGAATTTCTGCACCCGGTGGTTGTTTGTATCGACGACGTACACATCGCCCTTGGCGTCACAGGCGACGCCGGTCGGATTGTGAAAATTGGCGTTGGCCGATCCGAAGCTTCCCCATAGGATGATGAAGTTGCCGTTGCTGTCGAATTTCTGCACGCGGTTGTTGCCGTTGTCGACCACAAAGAGGCAGCCCTGCGGATCCACGGCCAACCCGTATATCGGCGGCATGAATTCACCACCGTGCAGCAGGGAGGCGCCGCGGCCCGGTTTTCCCCATTTCGACACGCACAGATAGCCCGACGTGTTAACCAGGATACTGGCCGAGGCGGGCGTCGACACGTTGTTGCCCACATCCTTGAACCAGACATAGATGGTTTTCTGTCCGTCCCCGGGAGAGAGCACGAATGGAATCGTGGCGCCGAACTTTTGCGCCGGCTCGACATCAACCCAGCCCGGCGTACCGGCCATGGGCGTCATGGGATTCTCCGAGATGTAATACGCTGCGACGCCCGTATCCACATCCACCGCTGAAATCGTAACCATCACCTCCGGGGAATTCGTCATGAACGCGCCGTGATTGATCAAGGCGTTGGCGTTCTGCGGCGCCGTCATGTCGATGAGAACCGGCGTCGCTGTCACCTCCTCCGACAGCGGACTCTCGGCCCCATCCTCATAGACCGCCGTCAGCGCGTAGTAATAGGGAATGTCGTTGGTCAGACCGGTGTGGGTGAAAGGGCTGGTCACGCCTTCGATCTTGGTCGCTGTCTGCATCGTCAGGTTCGGCGAGGTGTTGAAGTAGAGGTTGTAGGAGACCGCGCCCGGCACCTCCATCCAACTGATATGGGTTTCTGTGTCTCCGGGCTTGACAACGAGGCTCCTGGGCGGCGCATGCTCGCCCGATTCTTTGGGCGCGGCCTTTTGCTCCTGCGCCAACTGTTCCTCGGTCGGCACGTACTTCAGGACGCGGTTGTTGCCGCTGTCCACGACATAGACGCATCCTTCTCGGTCAACCGCGATCCCGGATGGGAAATTAAGCTGCCCTTCGGTTTTTCCCCGGTTGCCCCAGGCACATAAGAAGGTGCCGTTGCCGTCGAATTTTTGAATGCGGTGATTGCCGCTGTCCACCACGTACACGTTGCCAAGCGCATCGCAGGCGACGCCCCAGGGGGCCTTAAACTGGCCGGGGCCGCTGCCTTCGCGGCCCCACTTGGTCAGAAAGCTCCCCCTGGCGTCGAATTTTTGGATGCGATTGTTCCCTTCGTCGGCCACGAAGATGTTGCCGACGAAATCAACAGCGATCCCCCGGGGGAAGAAAAACGCGCCGTCGAAGCTGCCGTCGCGGCCCCACTTCAGCAACGGCGTCCCGTCGGACTTGAACTTCTGAATGCGGGAATTGCTGGTGTCCGAGACGTAAATGTTGCCGTCCTTGTCGGTGGCGATGCCCCAGGGTACATCGAACTTTCCCATGTCGGCGCCGCGCCACGCAAAGCCGAACTTCCCCCAGGCATGCATGCAGTTGCCGTCAGCATCGAACTTCTGCACCCGGTTGTTGCCGCTGTCCGCCACATAGACTTCGCCGTCGGGGCCGATCGCCAGTCCGCGCGGATAGTAAAACAGTCCTTCCTCCTGACTCGGCTCGCCGCCCCAACGGGCGAGGAACTTACCATCCTTGTCGAATTTTTGGATCGAATGATTGTCGGTGTCGGCAACGTAGATGTTACCGTCTTTGTCCAGCGCGATACCGGTGGGCGAACTGAATTCTCCGTCATCGACGCCCTCCTGCCCGAACTGCATGGCCAACAGATACGGCGACGGGATCGCCATCACTTCCTGGGACTCCGGGCTCTCTCCTTTCGGCGTCACCACCGTGACGACGTAGTGGTAACAAGTGCCGTTGGCAAGATCGTCGTGCACGAACGGCGACGTCGCGCCTTCGATGCAACTGCCTTTTTCCTTGGTCACGCCGATGGTGTGCTTGAAATCCTCGGGACCGGCGATCGGACGGGTGAGCTCCGAAAACTTGATCTGAACACCCTTGGACGTCATGAAATAGAGGTTGTAGTACATGGCGTCCGGGACAGGATCCCAAGTCAAGGTGATCCGACCGTTTCCTGGTTTGGCGGTCAACCCGGTCGGCGGCGGCGGTGGCTGTTCTTCTTCCTCGGTAACCGAATCGCCCGCACCCCACTCGTCCCGGCTGCCTTCCACCCACAACGCGAACCGATTGAATCTGAACATCTCGTCAAGTAACCAAGCCTTGATCATGGTTGTTGCCTCATGCGATTCATGCCCGTTCTGAACAACGGGAAAGCGCGGATTTTTCGAGTAGATAAGCGAGCAGTCTAACAAAGCAAAAAGAAGGGAGTCAAGGCGAGGCGAGGACGCTCTCTGCTCTTCTCTTTTGCTTGCGCACGCCGCCCCTGAGAAAGTTAAACACGTGGTCAGGAAAAGGCGCTCAAGTGAGTCCCTCGAAAGCCACCGGCCGACAGGAGATGGACAGGAATTATTCCGCCGGCTCCAGATTGAGCGTCGATGAACAGCCGACGGCGGTCGCCCATGACCCTCCATCCACCCCGAACGGCTCGCTACGGGGATCGACGTTCGCGTGGCCGGTAGAACGATCGCCTTGCGCAAGCTCCTCTTCCATCGGCAGGAACGTCTGCTCAGCTTCGCCCAATTCCTTGAATTCCTTGAGCGGAGGCAATTCCGACAGGTCGCGAAGGCCGAAGTGTTCCAGAAAGAATTTGGTAGTGCCGTACATGATCGGCCGCCCGGGCACCTCTTTGCGCCCGACGATCCGCACGAGCTTGCGTTCGAGGAGTGTCCTGAGTACGCTGGAGGTTTCAACGCCGCGAATCTCTTCGATCTCCGCCCGAACGATTGGCTGTTTGTAGGCGATGATGGCCAACACTTCCAGTGCGGATCGCGAGAGCTTGGGAGCGGTCTTGATCTTTTCGAGCCGGCGAACCCAGGGCGCGTACTCGGCCTTGGTGGCCAGACGATATCCTCCCGCCACTTCGATAAGCTGCAGACCGCGCCCTCCTTGCTCCAGTGCGTCGTGTAGCCGTCCCAGCGCCTGCACAACCTCGGCGCTTTTCGCGTCGCCCACCAGGGCGCAGAGGCGATCAAGCGAAAGGGGTTCGTGCGCCACAAATAACAACGCTTCCAGGATAGCCTCAAGCTCCCGCTCTTCCCGCAATTCCGGAAGGCGGTTGGCCGAGCAGCCGGTTCTATCGCAGTGCTCAGCCCGCCTCTCGGTGGCGGAATGCTCATGCCCGTTTTCTCCGGGCGTGTCGGATTCCGTGTCACGAGTCGCGTCATCCGTGGTAAGAAGCAATGTCATGCTCATAGGTTTCTCCATTCCGACTCCTCCAACATCTCCGCCGGCTCGGTCTCGTTGACCAGCGAGAACGCGCGTGAAACGAGAATCGGCCCGAACGTCTCGGCCTGAAATACCCGCACCACCCCGATTCGGATCAGTTCCAACAGCGCCAGAAACGTCACGATCACGACTAAGCGATGACACGCTTCCCCGAACAACGACGAGAAGGTCACCGCGTCTTTGCCTTCCAGCACATCCAGAATGGCGTTCATGCGGTCCCGAACCGTCAGGTTCTCCGGCACAATCTCAATCAGCCGCCGGCCTGGTGTCCTGGCGATGATCTCCTGCAGCGCATCGACCAAGTCGAACAAGGTGATATTCTCCAGCGGCGCTTCTTCCGAGCGGACTCTCATCGGGCCCCCCTGTTCTCTCACAAACACATCGCGCCACAGGCGTTCCCGTCCGTCGAATTGATTCGCGGCCTCCTTGAACTGTTTATATTCGAGCAAGCGCCGGACCAGTTCCTCCCGTGGATCCGGACCGTCCTCCTCATCGGCTTGCGTTTCCTCCGAAGGCAGCAGCATGCGGGACTTGATATGCAACAGGGTCGCCGCCATCACCAGAAATTCGCCGGCCACCGTCAGGTTCAGAGATTTCATCGTGTTCAGATAGTCAAGATACTGCTGGGTAATGAGGGCGATAGGGATGTCATAGATGTTGATTTCATTCTTTCTAATCAGGTGCAACAGTAGATCCAACGGCCCTTCAAACTTCTCTAGACGCACCTGATAGGCCAATTCCATCTGTTCCACAATACCTCTCTCATAGAAACCGTAACGCGCCCCTTATATCAGCTTATAGTGGTGCGGGCAAGCTCAAAAGCTACATATAGGGGACGTAGCTCTCCAGCCCGTCATTTGGCCCTGACAAGGTAGATCACCAAAACCGCCGCCACCAACAACAAGACAGCGGTAAAAACGAGCTGCGGGGTCGAACCCTGGGCTCGGAAGGGCGTGGAGCGATCCCCGACCAGTTTGGCCCTCTCGAAACGGGGTCGGGATTCAAACCGGATTTCCGTAAAATCTTCGCTTCCCTTGAATTGGCTGTCTGAAAAGTCCGCAACCGAGCGAAAGATAGCTTGGCGAAAGGAGGCGTCTCCTCCGAACACGGAGAAGAGAAAATACGCTTCCCGTTCGAAGACGGCCTCTGAAAAGTCGGCCCTCTTGAGAAACTCGCTCCCGGAAAAGCCGGTGCCCAGTTTAAAGGTCGCCCGTGAAAAGTCGGCGTCCTTTTGGAACGTCACCTGCAGAAACTCGGCCAGGCCGCTGAACGCGGCTTGACGATAGGTCACGGGTTCGGCAAAGACGGCACGGAAGAACCGGGAGTGGACGCCGAAGGCGGTACCGGCAAACTGGGCCGGGCGGGTAAAGCGGCTATGAACAAAGTACCCTTCCCGAAGGATCACGGCCTTCGAGAGATCAACCGGTCCAAGAAAGACACCGCGTGACAGATCCAGCATTGCCTGAAAGACCGTGCCGGTCAAAATGACAGGTCCGCGCACCACGATATATCCCTCTTTGATGCCGGTGCTGATGCTGCCTTTGACCACCGAATCTCGAATCGTCAGAGGTCCGGAGATCAGCCGGACCTTCTCCACGTTCAGCGCCAAGACGGCGTTCCGCTCATCCGGCGACAGACCGGGGATCGCCTCGACCGGTAAAGGAGTCAACTCATCGAGCCTGAGGTCACCGCTGACGACGACCCCGGCGAGATCGATGCCCTTCCCCGATTGGATGGCGGCGAGCAACTCCCTGGCCATGACGGCACGTGCCTCCCGCTCCCATTCCGAGCAGCCGGTCAGATGCTTCACGAAAACCTGTCCCCCCCCTCCGGCAAGCGATTCGTCCGTGCAGACTGCTGGAAGAGGATTCGGGTCCAGGAGAACGACGAGCAGCGGTAGCCACCGACCGCCGAAAACGGATAAAGACCGGAACGCGGTTCGTTTCACGCGGGGACCTTCCACGCCAATCGCAGGATCGTGCACAAGACGCACGAATCGTTTACAGAGCCTCCAACACCGTTTATACAATACCTTCGCCGAACTCGTGCAGCCGACGAGCCGTCGTTCATGCTGCGCCACAGGATCCGCTTGTTCACGATCGGTCTTGCACCTCGCATTCTCCTCTGCCTTGCTTTTCTCTGCGCACCGCCGACCGACGCTGCGGCCGAATCGGTCGTCGAGCTGCCGGTGTTGGCCTCCTTGAAATCCAACGATCGTGGCGTCTTCGCGATCCTGCTGCTGCATTGGGATCAGAAACCCGAACCGAACCCGGTCGCCTTGCAATGGCTCAAGGCCGGTGTCACCCTGGGGCGAACCCATGCGGACGCGATGGCGGTCGCCTTTCGCTACGCAGTCGAACGAACCCCTTCCGTCCCGCATACCGGGACCGTCTCAGTTCAAGAAGTGACGTACATTCCGACCACCAACGACGGTCCCAGCGCCGGAGCCGCCATGGCGGTCGGATTCATCGCCATGTTCAAAGGGGACCCGATTCAACGCGGCGTGGCCCTGACCGGCACGATCCGGCCGGACGGCTCCATCGGACCGGTCGGGTCGATTCCCGACAAGGTTCGTGCCGCCGTCCGCGAGGGATATCGAACAGTGCTCATCCCGGCCGGTCAACTGTTTGACCCGCACTGGAATCTGACTGGACTGGGCGTGGAACTGAACGTGACGATCAAGGAAGTGCACACGATCGAAGAAGCCTATGAGCTCATGACTGGCCGCAAACTGTAAGGAGTGTTCCTTTTCACCCCAAGACCTTGAGAATCGCCTCGTATTCCTCTTGTGTCAGCGCGTGCATTCCCAGATTCAACCGCCGTGCTAACTCCGCCTGATCTGGAATCCGAAGCACCTTTTGCAAGAGCGCCTGACTCTCGCCAGGCGACGACTCCCACCGCTTCAGGAGTTGAATCCGGATAAAGCCGAAGCGCGTTTCATTGCGCAATTCGTCCTTGAGCAGATCGTCAAGCTGGTCGAATGGCAGAATGCTCGAGACGATCCGAAAATGGGCGCAGATCCCCGCCTTGAGGACATAGACCAGACCGCAGGACCCCGCGGTCAGAAGGCCTTGCAGGTTGTCCCGAATCAGCGCGGTCCTGAGCCCCCAGAGTTCATGCGTCAATTGCAGTTCCGCGCTTTCGACGGAGCTTCGTTCACGCAGGGCACCGGCCACAAACAGAAAATGGATCATCGGAGCGAAGCATCTTTTGATGCCGAAAAGCCGGGAGGTTGGCGTCGAGCTGGGAAAATCGTCAACAGCCGCGTTGAAGAACGCTGGCGAGGAGCCGTCCCTGCCGACAATCCGGCGGACGATCAGCTCCTCGCCGCGACCCAATTTTGCATCCGCTGAAAAGCCTCAACATAACCGAGGCGGTTGTCGCCTGTGGAAAGAAGCTTTTGAGCTAATTATTCCGATAGTCGTCGTTGTCGTCGAGCAGGTCCTCTGGTTTCTCGAGATAGTCCACGTCGTCATCTTCATCCTCAAGCGAGAGATGCTCCTCCATGTCCTCTTCGACCTCGTCCACATCCTCGGGCATCTCCATGTCCTCCGCCATCACCTGATCAAGATCGGGCAGCTTCGGCTCCGTGGCGATCTTCTCCGGCTTGGCCGCCGCCTTTGGCTCAGCCGACACCGGAGCAGGTTGGGCGGCCTTTGGGGCCTTCGCCGGAGCTTTCTTTTTCGACGCCTTCGCTTTCCCGGTCTCGGCCGCTTTGGCCGATGGTCGCTTGGCCGCTTTCTTCGCGGCCACCTTTCCCTTCGGTCTCGATCTCGCCTTGGCTCGCGACTTCGTCGCGGCGGCCTTTGCCTTTTTCTTCATCGCCTTTTTCTTTGTCGCCATCGGCAGTCCTCCTCAATAAGCCGCTGCGCGGCAGGAATTTTTCGGGGTCTCCATCTAGCATGAATGAGCATCGCGATGCAACCGTCCATGGCGAACACTCTCTACGTAGAGAGCACCAGTTCTCTCGACCGAACCCCGCCCAAAAGCAGCAGCCGTCTTCGGCGTCACGGTTCCACCCACACGTTCACCACCGAAGGAAAACTGTCAGCCCCCTTGACGGTATCGGGTCCTGCCATGTCAGTGACTCTCAGCCTGAACTGCAACAGCCGCTTGCGGGAAACCTTCGGCGCCACAAACATCGCTTTGGCCTCGTCCACGTTGAAGAGAGTCACCTTATGACCTCGGATCTGTTTCCATTCGTACCGCAACGGATCTCCATCCGGATCGGTGCTGTGCAGACCGTTCAGCACCACGGTTGCCCCAGATTTAACCGTCAAATCCGGGCCGGCTCGGGCGATGGGGGATCGATTAGGTGCCAAGTTCCCGTCCACCACAACCTCCAGAATCCCGACTTTGCCGCGATTGGTCACGGTGATTGCGGCCCGCCCGTTGCCGACGACCTGGGCCAAACCTTCCGGGAATACCCGAATAACTCGCTCGTCCGACGAACGGTACGCGCTCCCAGCCGACGCCCCGCTGATGCGTCGCAAGACCCCGTCGGCGAACTGTCCAACCACGGGAATCTCGACGATCTTCCCGATCGTCTCCAGCCGCCACGGCTTCTCCACCGCAAACTCGATGGTTGACAACTCCGCAGCCGGCTCGACCTGCACCAGGATTTCATCGAACTCTTCCCGGCCCTCCAGCCGGCCCCGCACCACCTCGCCCACCGCCAGAAGACGCATTGTGCCAATTGCGTCCACGGGCACGCGGAGCAGTCCGCCGAACGGCGGAGTTGAGGCGGAGGTCGCTACCAGAGCGGGAGCGGCCTGCTGCATCGACACCGGTTCTTCCCCGTGACGAAACCATAAATACTGGACGCGGCGGAGGCCGATCTCGGACCCGACATCGACGGAGACCAGCACATCCTGCCCGGATTGCAATACCGCATCGGAGCGAGGCGAGGTGATCGAAAACGCCACGGCGACCGAAGGAGCGATGACGCAGGCCGCCACCGTCTGAAGAACCAGGAATGCGCACCGAGATCTGCCCTGCATCGCTACGCTCGTCTTACCGCAGAACGGCGCTCAAAAACTGCTCGATCGCATACGAACTGATCTACCCGCACGGGCCGTTGAAAATTGGCGTCACAGCCATGGGTTGCCCAGGGCAATCGATTGACAAGCGGGGACTGCCAGCTTGGCGGCCAAGGGCGCGCTCTGTGCCGGTGAGACAAACTCGTCCTGCTCACCGTGGACCAACAGTATCGGCACCGTTTTCGCTGCGACAGCATTCAGCGGAGAAGCAGCTTCGTACAACGCCGGCGCTTCGTCAAGAGACAGAGCGAGATAGGTTTTGAAGAATCCCCGAGCACTGATGACCGCCGGGTCGCCGGGAGGCTGACAGGCAACCGCACGATCGGTCGGAGCATACCATGCCACAACGCCTTTGATCGCAGGATCTCCGGAGGCATAGGCCGTCAAGAGGTCCAATTGGTCTCCGGCCAACCGGCCAGCCAACGCGAGGCGTTCGGGATCGATACCGAACTCAGTCGCACGCGTCTTGAGGGAGTTGATCGCATCGGTGACCTCATCTCTGTTGGCAGGAAAGCGCCATTGGGGAGCGAGTCGATCATCGACTGTAACTACCCCATAGCCGCGAGCGGCCGGGTAGGGATTCAGACAGCCCTGTTCGGCCAGACGGCTGACCTGCCAAGACCCGCCGTGCAAGACGACAGCGCAAGGCGCCTTGGCCGACACGGCACTGCTCCCCAGCGTGGCCGGGAAGGAATTAGCGGACCG
Source organism: Nitrospiraceae bacterium (assembly GCA_035573855.1). Classification (GTDB taxonomy): domain Bacteria; phylum Nitrospirota; class Nitrospiria; order Nitrospirales; family Nitrospiraceae; genus DATLZU01. The sequence goes on along the minus strand of DATLZU010000061.1, from coordinate 4,024 downwards.
ATACATATCATCTGAAGCTCAGTTCCTTCCTTGAACATGTAGACGACGGTTCGCATGAGCACTTGTGGAGCTCGCGCACCAGTTAACCACTCGCTTAGCACCAAAGGGGAAGGGCTGACCGCTACCAATTTCGGCTCTCCAGTTACGTCGGCAGACCGCAGACCACCAGCCCCAGAAATACCCCGATCAACCCACTTGTCTTCTCTCGCCGACCAGGAAGCTGCTGCAGGAGCAATGGTACAATGAGCTCACAGCCCCATTCGGTCCCGGCCAGCGAGGGCAGCCAAAATGCGCGGGCGGGAGGGCGGATCACAGTCTGGGACGAAGCCGCTGCGACGAGGGCACCGAACAGAAGTCGTCCCATCGGTGACGAATCCTTTCCGCCTTTCCAAGGCTCTAAATTTTAAAGAGCGGACGACCGCTAACACCGGAGAGACGCAGCATGCGAGCATTGCGATTGATCGCCATAGTGACTTGTTTTCTGGCCCTTGCGGCCGCTTGGCCCAGTGTCGCTGCGACGCCTCAGCTTCACATCACAATCGAGAACGGGTCTCCTTATTTTGTGCCGGCGAAGGCTGTTGCTGTCGCGGGCGTATCGATTCGTTGGGAGAACCCCACCCCGACGCATCACACCGTCACACACAACGGCTGCATCGAGGAAGGAATGGCATGCGCGTTTGACTCCGGCATTATGGAACCTGACGGCAGCTACACGATTCCCAGCCTCCCTCCGGGGAACTATCCCTACCATTGCCGGGTCCACCCGATCATGCAGGGTATCCTCGTCGTCGTCGAGCACGGTTCCGTTTCTTCCCAGACGTAGGTTCCTAACACGAATCGACACGTCTGTCGATCTCTTTTCAGACAACCTTTCTCAATCGATCTTCTCCGACCTCGCAACTCGATTTCCCCGCCCACACCGGTCTTCAGACAACTTGCGACGGCCCGGGACCATCGTGTACTCTGACATGTTGCGACCGTCGAGAAAGGTCATGTTTGGTTCGATGAAGCCAACCACCGTAATCCGCGAACCGCTGGCGCTGACCGATGAGGTCCTCAAGCTTCGGGCTTGGCGCATGCCAGACATGGTGGCCTACCAGCACGGACCGGACGAATGGTGGTTGACGCCGCTGGATGACAACCTTCCTCTCGTCCGCCTAAACCGGTTGGGGATCGAGTTGCTGACTTCAATGGACGGCCACATCACCGTCGAGGCTTTGCTCAACAAGTACGGCAGATGGGTCTGCGGTCCGGACGGACAGACCGGCCGTTGGTGCCTGGCACATTGGTCCCTGCCGGGCTACTCCCTTTGCTACTTCGGGGTGAACCCACCGGCCGGCGACCATCGTCTCGGCGCCAAATGGGACCTGCTCCTCCAGCAGATTCGCGACAAATGGTCCGGCCACGAGGGATTCGAGGGAGAAGAGCACCTGTCCGAATTTCACCTGCATGACATCGCCAAGGAGGAGGGGCACTTCGACACGATCGAGACCACCGTGTCGCATCTGTTCAGAGAGCCCTGCGATGCCCTCCAGGGCCAGACCTACGGCCGCCTCCTCGCCAAACACTTACGGCGATTAGGTTGGTGGTCGCCGAAACCGCGGGTGTTGCTCGAAGTCGGCGGCGGTCTTGGATACGTCGCGCGGGAGATGGCGCAGGAGCTCTCGCCGCGCGAAATGGAAGACGTCCATTATCTCTTTCTGGACGTGACTAAGCCGTTCTTGAAATCGCAACTCGCCATGGCCCACCACGCCGGCTGGAAGCGCTCCGCGCTGCAAGCCAATGCGGAATGGTTGCCCCTCAAGGACGCCAGCGTCGATCTCGTCATCGACAACGAAAACCTCGCAGACATGACGCCGGTCCAGTTGACAAAACGCGAAGTGCAGGCGAACAGGGGCGAGACACCCATCCACCAAGAAGCGGTGGACTGGATCAGGCGCACCCGTCTCCCGCTGGGACAGGACCTTCCCGAGGAATTCATTTTCAATCTAGGGCCGTTCCGTTTCGTTTCGGAGCTGTGGCGGATCCTCAAACCGGGCGGGCGGGCCATCCTGATCGAGTTCGGTATTGACACCGGTTGGCCGGCTCCCGTGAAGTTGCCGGGCCATACCGAGTACGAAGTCCAATACACGCTTTTGCGCCACCTGGTTCGCTGGCTCGGCTTTCAGGAGCGGTACTTCGCCTTGCCGCAGTTCCTGGGCATCAAGCCTGACACTCCCGTTCTGTGCACGGGCGCTGCCTACGCCATCCAGCGATTCTGTGAAGCGCAGGGCAAATCCTTCGCGATCCGCGCCTACACCGAACAAGAACTGGCCAAGGCGCTGGGCGACATGCTGCCCAAGCTGTACGGCTGTCACTATCACAAGATCGGCGACCCGGCCTGGTTCGGACTGTGGGATTTCAAGGTGCTACTGCTGGAGAAACCCGGTGCCACGCCGAAGCCAACCTTCACTGAAGCAAAAGGGTTTCGGTGGTATTCACAAAGGTAGGGGGCAGCACAACCAGACAGCCTTTCGTGCTCGCAGAGCCCCCACGATAAGGGAAGAATTGGCAGGACACCCGCGTCGGTCCCTTGCTCCCGGAGCAAACACCAGAATGTGCTCGCTCGAAGACTATTATCTTGAATTTACCAATAGTCAGGTCAGAAAAGCCGTAACGATGACACATGAAAAACTGCCCGTAAAGGAGGTGGGATGCTCTAGGGGAGGTCCTGTCAATAAGTGTGGAAATGGAATCAGGCAGCGACTTCCTGCGGGATGACGCGATTCGTCCGGACTCCATCCCCATACTGTGTGCCGGCATAGACCGCCGCCAACAACTCCGGCGCGTTCAATCGCCGGAAGGTGCGCTCGGTGACCTGGAGCACTTTCCAGATGCGCGCGGTGGCCGACTCCACGCGCTGGTCCCGCTTGCCCGCCGACGTCCGCAGTCGCACGGCGGCGAAGGGCGACTCGACCACGTTGGTGGTTCGCAGATGTCGCCAGTGGTCCTTCGGGAACTGATAAAACGTGATCAGCCGTTCCCAATCGTGGTGTAACCGTTCGACCGCCTTCGGAGCTAGTGTGCGGTACCGGCGGCTGAACTGGTCCCGGAGGCGTTCGCACTCCACGTGCGTCTCGGCATACGGCATGGCTTTCAGCATGGTCTTCGCCTCAGCCTGGTACTTCTTCGGGAGGGCATCCAGGACGTTGACGATCCGATGGTTCCAGCACCGTTGCTCGGCGGCCGTCGGCTGCGGCTCGGCGAGCGCCGCCCAGATGCCGAGATGGCCATCGGCGATGGTGCAGCGCCAGGGTTTGAGCCCCCGCATCCGCAGATCCGCAACACCGTCCCCCAGGACTCCTTCGAGTCCCGCTGGCCGCTCTCCACCGCGAGGACCACCTTGCACCCATCCGTCAGCGCCCCGATCAGGACCAGCAGCGCCGCCTTGCCCGCCTCCAGACCGGCTTTCACGTACAGCCCGTCCGCCTAGACATACACGACCTCGAGGTCGTCGAGCCGCCGCTGTTTCCAGGCCACGTAGTCCTGCCGCCACTGGGCTTTCAGCCGCTGCAGCGAGGCGGGCGACAACGGCGCCCCCTCGCCCAACAGCCCCCGCAGCGCCAGCTCGAAATCCCCGCGCGCCAATCCGTGCAGATACAACTGTGGGAGCAGCTCCCCCACCTGCTTCGTGCGCCGCTTGCACAGCGGGAGGACCCGACTGACGAACCGCTCGGCCAGGCCACGCACCCGTGGCCACCGTGATCGTCCCGCAGGTCAGGGCCAGCTTCCGGGGCTGACCGTACCCATTGCTGCGCGGTACCCTTCCGGTGCGTCCACTGCGGCCCGCCGCGCCGATTTCGCCCGGCCCAGCCGCCTCGTGACCTCTTCCACTAACAGTCGCTGGACGAATTGCTGGATGTGGCCGTGCACAAAGTCCTCTAGATGGTCCCATAGATATCTTGACGCCACTCCAATCTCTGGGTTCTGCTCGTTCACGGCGGTACCTCCTTTCTTAGCCAAACCTCGGCCCGGTGGGGTTAGT
>DATLZU010000060.1:0-40462 GCA_035573855.1 Nitrospiraceae bacterium | reverse complement strand
GACCTCGACGGCGACGGTCGCGCCTGCCGGCAGCGGCACGGTCACGTTGGCCAGCGCCCGTTCGACGGCGTGGGTGAGCAGCAGTTGTTCCACCGCGCTGCGCGGCGTCTTGGAGACCTCCTGCGGCAATGCGCAGGCAGCGATGAGCGTCAGCGCCGCGATGAGCAGGAGGAGGCCGCTGCTGGTTCTGTGGACGTCCGTTCTCATCTGTAAGGGCGGGCGAGGCGAAAAAACATAAGACGACAATGCGCCCATATGGTTGGCCCGCCTGTCCGGCCATTTGACACCTCCAGATGGGGGTCTTCGGCCCGCTGCCGATGGTTCTAGCTACCATGAGTGTCGATTCCTAGCCCACTAGACAAAAAGCCCGTTAAAAACGAGGAAATATCCAGGTCTTGCCGGAGGGGGGAGGAATTCTTGATGGAGAGCTTCTCATTCGGCTGGCGCTTGCGTGCTAGGCGCTCACCGGTTCCTCGGAGGGAGCGCGGCTTGCGCGGGTTTTCGGCGCCGGCATCTCGTCGCGGCACCTGAGTTCATCGAACCAGGGATACAGGGCGGGCAGGACGACCAGCGTGAGCAACGTGGAGCTGACCAGTCCGCCGATCACCACCACGGCCAGAGGCCGTTGCACTTCCGAGCCGATTCCTTGGGCCAACGCCAAGGGGATCAGCCCGAACAGAGCGACCAGCGCAGTCATCAGCACGGGCCTGAGCCGCAAGGCGCAGCCGGTCATGATCGCCTCCATGACAGGCCGTCCGTCGTCGCGCAGCTTGTTGATATAGGACACCAGGACGATGCCGTTGAGCACGGCGACGCCGAAGAGGTTGATGAAACCGACGGAGGCAGGCACGCTCAGATATTCGCCGGTGACCCAGAGCGCGATGATCCCGCCGATCAGGGCGAAGGGAAGGTTCAGGATGATCAGCGCGGCGTAACGGACCGAGTTGAACGATGAGAACAGCAATAAGAAGATCAGCCCGATCGTGATCGGCACGATGATCTTCAGCCGGGCCATGGCCCGTTGCATGTTATCGAACGAACCGCCCCAGGTGATGCTGTAGCCCTGAGGCAGGGCCACCTGCGCGTCGATCTTCTTCTGGGCCTCCACGACGATGCTGCCGATATCGCGCCCCGAGGTGTTGAATCCCACGTAAATGCGGCGCTTGAGCCCCTCCCGGCTGATCCGGCCCGGTCCCTCTCGCAGCTCGATGGTGGCGAGGTCGCCCAGCGGAATGAGCCCGCCGGAGGCGTCGCTGACCAGGATATTGCTGATGGTCTCGACGCTGTTACGGTATTGTTCGGGAAATCGCACGATCAAGTCGAAGCGCCGTTGCCCTTCGTACACGGTCGTGGCTGTCTTGCCCCCGATGGCGGTGGTGATGATGTCTTGGATATCGGCCACGTTGATCCCGTGCCGCGCAATCTTGCTCCGGTCGATGTCGATCGTCAGATACGGTTGGCCGAACAGTTGCTCCACGCGGATGTCCTTGACCCCGCGGATCGTCGTCAAGATCGCCGCAATCTCTTCTGCCTTCTGCCGCAGCACGTCGAGATCGTCGCCGAAGAGTTTGGCCGTCGCCTCGGTCCGGACGCCGGAAATCAATTCATCGACCCGTTGCTGAATCGGCTGGCTCAGGAGGAAGCTGGCACCGGGAATCCGTTCCAAGCGCTGGCGAATCTTCTCGACCAGTTCGGACTTGTTGCGGGCGGTCGTCCATTCGTCCAGCGGCTTGAGCGACACCACCGGGTCGCTTTCGTTCGGCTCCTGCGGGTCGTTCCCCAGTTCCGAGCGCCCGATTTTCGACACGACCATCGTGACTTCGGGGAACTCCATCAGCGCGCGTTGCATGTCTTTCTCAATCTCGATCGATTCCTTGAGAGAAGTGCTCGGCAGCCGGATGGTCTGCGGCGCCAGGGACCCCTCGTTCAGGATCGGGATGAACTCGCTGCCGAGAAACGGTACCAGCAACAGGCTGGCGACAAGGAGCGTGACGGCGGCCAGCAGGACGGCACGACGGTGCCCCAGCGCCCACCGGAGCACGGGGAGGTAGGCGCGTTTGACCCAGCGGATCAGCAACGTGTCCTCTTCGCGTCCGTGCTTCAGCACCAACGAGCAAAGGACCGGCGAGAGGGTCAGCGACAAGATCAGGGACACGAGCAGCGCGATCATGATCGTGTAGGCCAACGGCTGGAACATTTTGCCTTCCATCCCCTGCAGCGAGAGGAGCGGGAGGAACACGATGATGATGATCAGAATTCCGAAGATCACCGGCTGGCCCACTTCCTTGCACGCGTGAAGGATCAGCTCGATCCGGTCGACGGGCTGCGAGCGATGTTCGGACAGATGACGGTACACATTCTCCACGACGACCACCGAACCGTCCACGATCATGCCGATTGCGATGGCCAGACCGCCGAGAGACATGAGGTTGGCGGTGAGCCCCGCTTTGTCCATGACAATGAACGTTACAAGCGGCGCCAGGACGAGGGTTGCGGTCACGATCAACGCGCTCCGGACGTTCCCGAGGAACAGGAATAGGATCACGACGACCAGAACGATCCCCTCCACCAACGCCTTGTACACTGTGTTGAGGGCCGCAGTGATGAGCTCGACCCGGTCGTAGAAGGGAACAATCCGAAACCCCGGTGGCAGCAGGTTCTTCTCCCCGATTTCGTCGATCTTGGCTTTGAGTCCTTGAACCACGTCCCGGGCGTTCCCGCCCCGCAACATTAGGACGATGCCGGTCACGACCTCCCGCTCACCGTTCAGCACGGCGGCCCCGTGGCGGACGGCGTGGCCGATCTGCACCTTGGCCACGTCGCGGACATACACCGGCGTGCCGCCGACTTCCTTGACCACGATGTTCTGAATATCTTCCAGCGATTTGATGAGGCCAACGCCGCGGACGATGTACTTTTCGGAATGTTTTTCCAGGATGTTCCCCCCGGCGTTGGCGTTGTTCTTGGCGACCGCCTCGAACACGTCACGGAGTGACAGGTCGTATTTGCGGAGCAGGCCGGGCTCCACCATGACCTGGTATTGTTTGACGAACCCGCCCAGCGAATTGACATCCACGACTTCGGGCACGCTCTTGAGCAGCGGTCGGATGACCCAATCCTGAACGGTCCGCACGTCGATCAGATCCTGCTCGTCCTGGTGCGCCGATTGGCCTGGCGGCTGCGGCGTCTCGATGTAGTACTGAAACACTTCGCCAAGCCCGGTGGTGTTGGGGACCAGCATCGGCTCGGCTCCTGGCGGCAGTGACTCCCGCACTTCGATCAGCCGTTCGAGAACCAGTTGTCGTGCCAGGTTGACGTCCATGCTGTCTTCGAAGACGATCGTGATGAGCGACAGGCCGACCTTGGTGAGCGAACGCAGTTCGGTGAGCGCCGGAACCCCTGTCATCTGCAGCTCGATCGGAAAGGTGACAAACCGCTCGACTTCGGCCGGCGACAGCCCCGGCGCCTTGGTCACGACCTGAACAAGCACGCTGGTGACGTCGGGGAATGCGTCGATCGGAATGGTTCGGAACGCATACACGCCGCCGGCGGCCAGCATGAACGCGATGACGACGACGAGGATGCGCTGGCGAAGAGAGAAGGCGAGCAACCGGACCATGTGTCAGATGTCTTTTTTCTGGAGCTCAGATTTGAGAATGAAGGCGCCTTGGATCACCACCGGCTCGCCCTCGCGGAGGCCGTCGAGGACCTTGACCATCTGGCCGTTGGACGCGCCGAGCTTGACCTCGCGCGCCTCGAACGATTGGGCGTCGCGCTGGACGAACACGAAGGTGCGGTTCCGATCACGCTGCACCGCCGACTCTGGCACCAGCAACGCTCCGGACTCGATTTCGGAATGGATGCGCACAGTGGCGAACATTTCCGGTTTGAGCCGGCCTTGCGGATTCGGCAGCTCCAGGCGGACGCTCATCGTCCGCGTTGTGGGGTCCAATACGTCTCCGACATAGGTGATCTTCGCCGTGAACACCTCGTCGGGATAGGCGGCAACGCGGACTTCGGCTGTTCCGTTCGGACGGATAAAGGGAATGTCCTTCTCGGGGATATTGGCGACGACCCAGACCTCGGAGAGGTCGGCCACCACGAACAGCTTCTCCGTGGTCTCCACCACTTCGCCCCGGGTGACGTTCCGGGCGATGATGCGGCCAGCGAAGGGCGCTTCGATCGGGACGTAGGACCGGATCTTGTGATCGCGGTCCAGGCGCTTGATGTCCCGTTCCTCCATGCCGAGCAACAGCAATCGATCTTTCGCTTCCCGCGCTTCGGCCCTGGCGCTGTACAGCTCCGCCTCGCGGCGCTGGGCTTCGGCGGTGCCGATGACTTTCTCCTTCAACAGGAACTCGGCCCGTTTGTACGATTGTTCGGCCAGATACAGTTTCGCCTGCGCCTTGAGGTATGCCGATTGCGCCAATCCCAACTCGCTGCTGTACAGAATCGCCAGCAGGTCCTCGGCTTTGACTTCCTGGCCGAGGTCTGCATACACGTCCACGACCCGGCCGCGCACCAGCGTGGTGATGTCTGCTAGCGCGCGTTCGTTCGGGCGGATGGTCGCGGGAAAATCTCGGAATATCCGGAATTCACCCCTTGTTACCGGTTGGACGGTGATGCCAGATCGTCCGACCGTCTCCGGATTGAGGCGGATCTCGTTGACGGACTGCTGCGGCTGGGCACTCGGTTTCGCGCCGGTCGCTTCATTGGGCGCGGAATCGCACCCGGCCGCCAAGCTGAACATCAGCACGGCGGCCGCCAGTCCCCATCCCTCCTTTGCGATCACGCTCATCTCGCCGTTCGTCTCCTGTGGCTCGTGAAACGTTTCCGTTTCGCGAAGCGGCGTTCCATTATAAAAAGCCGGCGACGGCCCGTTCGAGCCTCGCCAGGGAGACTGACAGGCTGAAGCGGGCCTGCACGTACTCTGCGAGCACCTGCTGCCTGACCCGCTGGGCGTCCAGCACCTCCAACAGGCTGGCCGCCCCCTGCTTGAAGCTGAATTCCGCGATGCGTAACGCTTCCTGGGCCTGTTTGAGCAGCCCCTGCTCGAACACGTCGATCAGGTTCGCCGTCGTCTGCGCGTCCTGGAAATGCTGGTTCACGGCGCGGAGCAATTCGTTGCGGGCTCGGAGCAGCTCCGCTTCTTCCCGGCGTTTGGCGCCGAGTGCCGCGGCGATTTCGCCTTGGCGCAGGTACCAAATCGGCGTCGGTACGGCGATGCCGCCGTAGAACGCTTCCCGGCCGGCCTCCCGGCTGTATCCGCCGAAGACGTTGATGTCCGGCACCCGGCTTTGTTCTTCCTTCACCACCGTGAGCCCAGCCCGCTCGACCAGATGTTTGAGGCGGCGGAGCGTCGGATGCCGCTCGAGCGCGCGGGCGGTCAAGTCGCTCAGATCCATGCTCTTGGGGAAGTGTTCAAAGTCCCCGGTAATCTCGTAGGTCGGCCCTAGGGCGCCGACCGTGAGCGTGTCCAACACCACCCGGTTCACCCGGACGGAGTTCTGCGCCCGTGTGACGAGCTGGTTGGCTTTCAACACCTCGACCTGGGCTTTGATAGCCTCGAACTGCGGGGCTTCGCCGGATTGCACACGGGCTCTGACGATCCGCGCCACCTCCTCGACGATTTCCAAATTCTGTCTGGCCAGGTCGAGGGCCTGCTGGGCCTGCAGCAGTTCGTAGAACGCGATCTTGACCTCGGCGATCAGGTTCAGCTTGACCTCTTCCAATCCCGCGCCAGCGCCGGCCAGGCCGGCCTCCGCTTCCCGCTTTCTCGCCGACCGCTTGCCGGTCCACTCCAGGGGCTGGGTCAGGGTGACCATGCGCTCGACGAGCCGAGCGCCGTCGGGGTCTCGAATGACGCCATCCGCTGTTTGGCCCACAATGGTGGGGTTCGGATAGGCCCCGGCGGCGATCCGTTGGCCGCGGCTCTGCTCGATGACCGCCTCAGCCCCGGTGACGGTCGGGTTCCGTTGAAGCGCCAAGTCGATGATGTCGGACAGTTCGTAGACGCGGGGGCTGGGGTTCGCCGCGCCAACCGGCTGCGCGCCCTGAAGCAGCGCGACCGTGGATGCGAGGGATATCACACGAAGGAAGAATCTTGCTGCCATATTCAGCCTCCCTGCTTCTCCCCCTCCCTGACCCTCTCCGAGTTGGCGGAAAGGAGGGTGGAGGCTAGCCGCTGGACTTGTGAGACGAATCGTTAAAATGCCACGATTAAGATTGGTTGCTATGGACCGGAAGGTGGTGAGACCAAGGGGAAAATGGGAGGTCGAAATAGGTCCGAGTTGAAAGTCTCCCGCGGACAAAAGCCGTGGTCGGCGCACCATGGCCTTGCCTGCAAGGTCACGTGAAGCGGGGAACCCAGCACGGGAGCGAACTCCGACTCAACCGTCTCTTCGCCGTCTTCGGTTTCGGTCAGCCCCTCGGTTTCGTCGGGGAATTGATCGTGGACATGGGATGGACCTCCGGACCGGTCGTTCGTCCAGTTTTCCGCGCAGGCCGTACCAAGGAACTGGACGGTCAAGAGAAGTGCCAATACGAACAAAAGAAGCTGACCGCGCCGGCGAACGATCACGTCATTCTCTCCGCCATCGCCACTCCACCTTAAACATGGCGGGAAAGTCCCCGCAAAGTCAACGTTACCTTCCTCGCGCTCCAGCAAAGAAACCAAAATCTCTGTTTGGTGCGAATCAATTCGCCGCCAGCCACCGATCGAGGACCCGGTCCAGCACTGCGAGCCGCACCGCCTGGTCTTGCAGAAGCCCCGGTCTGATATCGGAAGGGTCGAGACCGGGGAGCTCGGCGGCGAGGAGTTCGTCCGCGCCGGCTCTGCCTTGCCGGTCGGCGGGGTGCGGCCCGGACAGGAGAATCTGCACCGGCAGCGCGGGGACGAGAGCCTCGCGCGCTCTGAGAAACGCTTGCAGGTGACCGAGGAGTTCATCGTGCGGCCGGCCGATCAGGACGATCGCGCCGACGGAGCCGGGCAGGCACTGTTCCCAGACCGACCAGAACCGCTTTTCGATGCGCACCGCGAGGAGATGGAGTGCCACGCCCGGCGAGATGCGGACGCGGCCAACGTCGATGCGGTAAAGCTCTTTGCCTTCTTCGCTTCCCAGCGCCGCCCAGCGGGAGCCGGAGAGGTCGTGCACCAGGCCTTGGATCAGCTCACTCTTGCCCGATTTGGCCGCGCCGACCACCAGCACCCGCAAGGCCAACGGACCGCTGCCGGGCTGACGTTGCGAGCGCACGCGTTGCGCGATCCGTCCGAGCCGTTCGAGCACCTGGCGGACGGCCGGAAGCTCTTGCTCCTGGGCGACCGTCGCCGGTTCAGCGCACTGTTGTTCGGCCTCTCGCTCGTGCTCCTGCAGGGTCTGGAGATCCTGAAAGAGAAGGTTGGCCATGCTGGCGGTGATCGGCATCCGCTCCGGCACCGCGTCCGGGATGAACATGAACCGGCCGGTCTTCCACCCGAGCAAACGAAACAACGGTTCTTCCTTCACCGGCGAACGGATTTCTGCCTCCACGATCACCCCGTCTTGAAAATACAACGTGCCGGTCCGCTCTCCGTGACTGAGCACCAGCGCGCCGGTCTTCTGTTCGAGCTCCAGCGTCTGAATCAGGTCCAACAGATCCACCTCCTCGATCCGGCCGCTCAGGCCGATCCGGTCGAGCGGGATCTTCCGGGCCTGCTCGATTCGATCGATCGCGGTCTCGACGCTCTGCGCCAAGCGTTCCAGCGAACAGGGCTTGGTGAGGTAGTCGTCCCCGCCGACCCGCCGGGCTTTCAGCCGGTCCGTGTCCTGGTCGCGGGCGGTGAGAAAGATGAACGGAATGGTGCGGGTGGCGGCATCGCGTCGGAGCCGGCTGCACAGCTCGTAGCCGTCCATGCCCGGCATGCCGATGTCGGCGATGATGAGGTCGGGGCGATCCTCGGCGATCTTCTGGAGTGCCTCGTGACCGTTCAGCGCCGTCGTCACCTGGCAGTTACGGCCGCTCAGGTACAGCGAAACAATGCGCAGCCACTTGGCCTCGTCGTCGGCGATGAGAATTTTGGGCGGCATATCACAATGACAAAAGGCAAGAAGCCGGAAGCGACGGGCGGGAAGCGGGATGCTTTGTGCATGTCCAACGTCCCTTGCCCATAGCCGCGCGCCCGGTCAGGTGATAATGTCCGGCTGTCCCGTGCCGTTGATCACGGCTTCGGTGATGACGACGGACTTGACACCGTTCAGCGCCGGGACCTCGTACATGAGGTCCAGCATCACGTCTTCCAGGATCGTGCGGAGCGCGCGGGCGCCGGTTTTCATCGAGGCGGCGCGGTGCGCGATGGCCTTGACAGCAGCGTCTGTGAACTCCAGGCGCACGTGTTCGAGCTCGAACAGCGCCTGGTATTGTTTCACCAGCGCGTTCTTCGGTTCGGTCAACACCCGGACGAGCGCGTGCTCGTCGAGGTCCGAAAGCGTGGTTAGGACGGGGAAGCGCCCGACGAATTCGGGGATGAGCCCGTACTTCAGCAGATCATCATGCTGGACGCGACTTAACAGACCGCCGGGCCCCGCGGCCTCGCGCGTGGTCGTGCCGGCCCCGAAGCCCAGGCGCTTCTGCGTGGTGCGCTGAGCCACGATCTGTTCCAGCCCTACGAACGCGCCGCCGCAAATGAAGAGAATGTTGGAGGTGTCCACGCGGATGAACTCCTGTTCCGGATGTTTGCGCCCGCCCTTCGGCGGCACGTTGCAGATCGTTCCTTCCACCAGCTTGAGCAACGCCTGCTGGACGCCCTCCCCGGACACGTCGCGCGTGATCGAAGCGCTCTCGGACTTGCGGCTGATCTTGTCGATTTCGTCAATATAAATGATGCCCGTTTCCGCACGCTTGACGTCATAGTCGCACGCCTGGAGCAGCTTAAGCACGACGTTCTCGACGTCTTCCCCCACATACCCGGCTTCGGTGAGAGTGGTGGCGTCGGCGATGGCGAACGGCACATGCAGGATTTTGGCGAGTGTCTGGGACAGGAGCGTCTTGCCGGTCCCGGTCGGACCGATCATCATAATGTTGCCCTTCTGAAGATCGACGTCTCTCAGCCGCTCCCGGCTCAGAATCCGCTTGTAGTGATTGTGCACGGCGACCGAGAGCACCTTCTTCGCGCGGTCCTGACCGATGACGTACTCGTCAAGGATCGCCTTGATTTCGGTCGGCTTGGGGACGCGGATGCCGGCGGAGCTCTCGGTCGCGCCACCCGCGCGTTCCTCCGCGAGGAACGCCGAGCAGAGCCGGATGCACTCGTCGCAGATCAGCAGGTTCGTGCCAGTCTGGCAGGTTGCGCATTGGTAGGTCGCCGGACTTTGGACGAGACTTTTGACCGCGCTTTGCCGCTTGCCGCAGAAGGAACAGGACCGGTCGCGCTTGTCGCGATTATGACGTGTCTCCCAGAACACCGAAGTTGCCTTTTTCGGCCTCCGACCGATCCCGGCGGGAGCCCCATCTTAGTCCGCGCGGGTCTGGAACCTCAAGCGCAGAAACAGGTGATTACCTCTTTTTTATCCCTTCCTGGTCACCGGGAACCGGACCGTGAACGCGCTCCCTTTGCCTTCTTCGCTCGTCACCGTCAGCGTTCCGCCGTTGTCCTCCACCAGCCGTTTCACGTTGGTCAGCCCCAGGCCGGTGCCGTATTCCTTCGTCGTGAAAAAGGGCTCGAAGATGCGGCCGAGATTGGCCTCTGGGATTCCGCAGCCTGTGTCGGCCACCTCGATCTCGACGGAATCCTCGTCGCCGCGGCGCGCCGTCACGGTGAGACGCCCGCCGTCTGGCATGGCCTCGCGTGCGTTGATCAGAAGGTTGACGAGCGCTTCCTTGACTTGTTCGGGGTCGACGTACAGGGTCGGCAGATGTTCTTCAAACCGGGTGTCAAGCGTGATCCGTTCGTGCCCGCCCTGCGCCTTCCACTGCCACAGCGCCGCTTCGGCCAGGGCGGAGGCCGTCACTGCTTTGAGCTCCGGCGGCTTTTGACGGGCGTATCGGAGAAAGTCGTTGATGCGGTGGGTGAGCCGATCCACTTCATCGACGATGTATCTGGCAACCTCTTGCTTCACCGCCTCATCCTGACGTTCTTCGAGCACCAGTTGGGCCGAGCTGCGAATCACGCCAAGCGGATTTCGGAGATCGTGGGCGAGCGCTGCCAAGAGTTGGCCGACCGAGGCCAGTTTCTCCCGCCTGATCAGTTCGCTTTGCTGGGATTTGATGGTGCGCAGGCTGTCTTCGAGCGCCGTCCTCATGGCGTGGAACGTCGTCGACAGGGCCTCGATCTCGTCTCCGGTGCGGATGTCCGCCGACGGTTTGTTCTCGAGCGGCGGTGATGGGGTTGCCTCGAAGAGGGCGGCGACGTTACGGCGAAGCGCCTCCGCCTCCCGCCGGAGCGCGAGGATCGGGCCGACGATACGCCGACCGACGACGAATCCCATGGAGGCCAACCCCACCACCAGCCCGAACCCGATAAGTCCGACGGTGAACAGCATCGAATTGATAGGGGCATAGGTCTCTTCCGGCTGTTGGCGGACGAAAGCGAACCACCGTTCTCCGCCGAGGCTCGACGTGGTCAACTTGTGGCTGAAGCGGACCGGCGCCGCGCCGACAATGGACTGATGACCGCCGTGGGCATCGTCCTCCGCCACGAGCCACAAGGGTTCGTTGCGGACGAGTTGATTCAGCAACGCGTCATGAATCAAGTGCGCGGTGGGCGGGAGCACGGGACAGATCAGCGGCGTGCCCTCCGTGTCTAGCAACATGCCGTGGCCGGTCTGCCCGACGTGGATGGGGAGAATGGTGTTCATCAGCACGTCGCGTCTGATCACCAGTCCCACCACGCCGATCGGTTCGTGCTCCTCCTCGTCGGTGACTGCGACCGCCACGTCGAAGACGTATTCGTTCAGCCGGCCGTCGAACCGCAAGGAACTGACATAGGCTGCCTCCGCTCCTTCCTCGAAGGCCTCCTGCCACCATTCCTGGTCGGCGTTGTGATACGGAATCTCAGGATCGGTGGACGCGACCACCGCACCTCGGCTGTCCGCGATCACCACGCGCACGTAATAGTTCGCCTGCCGCGCCCAATTCTGGAGATAGGCCGTCGTCTGGGCTACTTCGGGTGGACCGCCCTGCAACCGGGTTCGCATCCAGAACGTTTCCCCGTCGGCCAGGATGCGGCGGACCTCGGCGTCGCTTTTGCCGGCGTACCGCTGGTTCGCCGTTTGGACGACTCCCCGGACCAGGACGGGTACGAGCGCCAACCGTTCGGCGCGATCGATTTCCTGATCCACCGCCGCCGCGATGCGGATGGCGGTCGAGCGGGCAATCTCCTGGAATCCGCTGCCGATTGAGTGCTTGAGCGTATAGGTGCTGTACTGATAGGTGGCGATCAGGGCGGCGATGCCGGGCACGATGCCGACGATCAGCAGGGCGATGAAAAACTTCTTTTGCAGGCCGCCTGCTCCGACCATACCGTGCCTCGCGCGCGTGCGCGTCTCTCGCAACCAGAGACGAGAGACGCACGACGCCTCACTTGAGGTTGTATTTCGCCATTCGATACCGGAGCGTGTTGCGTGTGACCTTCAGCAGCCGGCTGGCTTCGGAGATGTTGCCGCCGGTTTTTTTGAGGGCCTCCTGCAACATGGCTTTCTCCACCTCTTCCACGGACAGGCCGAGCGATAAGAGGGACAGCGGCTCCTTGGCCCCTTTGGCGGCCGGCTGTGCGCTTTTCAGTGACGGCGGCAGGTGGTCCGGTGTGATTTCGCCCTCTTTGCAAGTAATGGTGATCCACTCCACCACATTGTGAAGCTCGCGCACGTTGCCGGGCCAGTCGTATGCTTGGAGGAGCCTCAGTGCGTCGGGCGACACGCTGCGGATCCGGCTCCCCCGCTCGCGCCCGGCGGCGTCCAGAAACGATTCCAGGATGGGTTTGATGTCTTCCCGACGTTCCCGCAACGGGGGGATGTGCAGGTGGCAGACATTCAGACGATAGAACAGATCTTCCCGGAACCGCCCGTTCCTCATCAGCTCGGACAGGTCCTGGTTCGTGGCGCCGATAACCCGGATATCGACGGCGAGGCTGCGCACGCTACCCAGCGGCTCCACGTGATGCGTCTCCAGCACCCGGAGGAGCTTCGCCTGGGCGACCGGACTCATTTCGCCGATTTCGTCGAGAAACAAGGTGCCGCGGTCCGCCAATTGGAAGCGCCCGGGCTTAGACTTTTTCGCATCGGTGAAAGCGCCCTTTTCGTATCCGAAGAGTTCGGATTCAAGAAGCTGTTCGGGAAAGCCGGCGCAGTTGACCGCCACGAGCGGCCCTTGCGCGCGCGGACTGGCGAGGTGAATGGCCCGCGCCAGCAGTTCCTTGCCGGTGCCGCTTTCGCCTGTGATCAACACGGTGACGTCGGTCTTGGCGACTTCCATTGCCAGGCGTTTCAACTGGGCCATTTGCGGAGAGACGCTGACCATCCGGTCGAAGCCGAACCGCTCCTGCAGGCCAGCCCGGAGGGCTTGGTTGGCTCGGGACAGCCGCCGCAACTCGAGCGCGCGGGCGATGACGATTTTCAACTCTTCGTTGTCGACCGGTTTGCAGATGTAGTCGTAAGCGCCTTTCCGCATGGCTTCGACGGCCGACTTCACGGTGCCGTACCCGGTAATGATCAGCACGGGGACGTCGGGCACGGTTTTCTTCGCCGCCTCCAAGACATCCAGGCCGGAAACATGGCCGAGTTGCAGGTCGGTGAGAATCACATCGAAGTCCTGCGTTTCGCCGATGAGCGTGATGCCCTCTTCGCCGCTCCCGGCCAGGACCAGGTCATAGCCCTCGGGCTTGAGCACCAACTCCAACAGGCGCCGCATGCGTTCTTCATCTTCGATGACGAGGAGCGTGGGGGGACGCATGGCGTGTCCGGATTCGGATAAACCGGCTGCTCCAGGGTGGAATCCCGCTATAGCCTACCATTTATCGAAGCAGCAGGAGAAGTGGCTGCGAGCGGTGAAGGGGAAAGGAAGAATAACGAGCTATTGGCTGCATGCGACTTGCTGCTTGCTATTGCGGAGCGCGATGCCGACATTGCGGAGAAACCCTGCATGCGTGGCGCGCCGGATCGGACTGCGGCGGAACATCGCGGTGAAATCGGTTTCGTGTTGCGCCGCCAAGTCCGCGAGGACGGGCGCGAGGGTCAGCGGCGAAGGCTGGAAGGCCGGTTCGGAGGTCGGTTGCGCATTCATGTTGTACGGGCAGATGTCCAGACACTCGTCGCAGCCGAAAATCCGATTGCCCAGTTTGGACGCCGTCTCGGCCGGAATCGCCTCCGCCGAGTCTCGCAATTCGATCGTCAAGTAGGAGATGCATTTCCTGGCGTCTACGACATAGGGTTCCACGATGGCACCGGTCGGACAAGCTCTCACGCAGAGGCTGCAGGATCCGCAAAGGTCGGTCGCGGGCTCATCGGGGTCCAGCTCCAGTGTCGTCAGGATCTCGCCGAGCAGGAGCCACGAGCCGTAGTGGGCCGAGACGAGGTTCGAATGTTTGCCGATCCAGCCCAGGCCCGCCTGCTGGGCCCAGGCTTTTTCCATCACCGGTCCGGTGTCCACGTAGGAGCGGGTCCGGGCTTCCGGCGCCAGGGTCTTGATGCGTGCCTCCAACCGCGCCAGCCGCTCACCGAGCACCTGGTGATAATCCGCGCCCCAGGCGTAGCGCGCGATCCGGCCGTGACCGGGGCTCTCGTCCGGCCGGTGGTCCGTGTAATAGTTCATGCCGACGGAAATGATGGAGCGGCAACCGGGCAAGACCTCGCGAGGGTCGGCCCGCCTGGACGGCGCGCGCTCCATCCACGCCATCACACCGTGGTAGCCGCGATCGAGCCATTCGCGTAAGCGCCGGTAAAGCAGGTCGGTCAATGACGTTCGCTGTTGGACGTTCGAAGTTCCGAGATCAGGAAGAAGAGGAGATGCCGATTGAGGAACCGCCGGCGAAGTTCCAATCTCGAAGTTCGAATCGTCAGCATCCACCCGGCAGATGCCGACCGCGTCGAAGCCCAGGGCACGGGCCTCACGTTTGATCGCCGCCGCGAGCGACATGTGGCTACCGTTTCGAACAGTCGAAGCGGACGCTGAATTGAGCCGAGCACTGCGGGGAGGTACAGCGTCCGCAGGTGCCGGTGATGCGGGTCTTCCAGTCCGTCTGGCTCTCGTCGAACCGGCACTTTGTCCGGCCGCCCTTCGAGATGGTGGCCCACGGTATGGTCGTGCCAGGAAAATTCGCGACGATGCAGCCCGCCGGAAACGGAACCCGGCAACTCCGCTTGGTTTCGCCTTTGCCCATGCCGAAATTGCAGGACAACTCCGTCGTGGCAGTGGATTCCTCAAGCGGCTGGGCGGCGGCGAGGTCGAGCAGGACGACCCCCAGCAAAACGGCCGACGCCAGCGGGATGCTGCGTGATCGCATGCGGCTTGCGGGACCGGCGGATGGCATGAGCGCGATCCTATCACATTCCGTTCCATTGCAGCCAATGGGAACTGCGCGTAGAATCAGCCGGACACCCGGGCGACGGGCCAGGAGGTTGAGAATCGCCCGCGCTACTTGCCCAATTCCGATGATTGACAAACGCCAGATCGCCGCGATGCTCCAGGAGATCGGCTTGTTGCTGGAGCTGAAAGGCGAAAGCCCGTTCAAGAGCAACGCCTACTATAACGCAGCGCGCACGATCGAGGCCCTGTCCGAGGACATCGGGGAGTTGGTCGCCTCCGGCCGGATCCGGGAACTGAAGGGCATCGGGGCGGCGCTGGCGGAAAAGCTGACGGAGTTGGTTAGAACCGGGCGGCTGCGGTATTACGAGGAACTCAAGCGGAGCGTGCCGGAGGGGCTGCTGGAAATGACGGCGATTCCCGGCATGGGGCCGAAGAAGATCATGGCCGTCTGGCAACAATTGGGGATCACCACGGTCGGCGAGCTGGAGTACGCCTGCGTGGAAAATCGCCTCGTCGGCTTGCCGGGCTTCGGGCAAAAGACGCAGGAGAAAATCATGCAGGGGATTCTCCAGCTTAAGAAGCGGCGAGGATATCACCTCTATGCAAACGTCCTCGGCGAGGCGGACCGGGTCGTCCGATGGCTCGCGGCGTCTCCTGGGATCGGGCAGGTGGAAGTGGTCGGGGAAATCCGGCGGCGCATGGAGGTCGTTCGGGCGATTGAGTTGCTGGCAGCGGCGGAGCGGCCGGACGGGGTGCTGGAGGCGCTCGGTCGGATAGAAGGTGTGGAAGGCGTGAGCCGGGAAGGGGCCGTCGTCTGCGGCACATCCGGCCTGGGCCTGCCAATCATCGTGTCCGTGACGCCGGCGATCACCGCGCACATGCTGTTGTCGGCCACCGGCAGTCGGGCGCATCTCGACATGCTCGCGGCGCGCGCCGCGCGTCGGGGGGTGCAATGGAATCTCGATCCGCAGGCGGGCGAGTTGGCCCCTCGAGCCGATTGCGAGGCGGCGCTCTATGACGCGGTCGGCCTGCCGTTCATCGAGCCGGAACTCCGGGAAGGGATGGGGGAAATCGAGGCTGCGGAGGCCGGCAGACTCGGCCCGCTTGTGGAGCCGCGGCACATCCGAGGCGTCTTTCACAACCACACGACCTACAGCGACGGCTCGGCTTCGCTCGAGGACATGGTAGCCGCGGCCAAAGCGCTGGGCTATCAATACATCGGCATCTCCGATCACAGCCGGTCGGCTTTTTATGCCAACGGTCTTCAAGAGGATCGGATTCGGGAACAGCACGCCGCCATTGACGCATTGCGGAAGCGGGTGACCGGCATTGCGATTTTCAAAGGCATCGAGGCCGATATCCTGGCCGACGGCTCGATGGACTATCCGGATGAGGTGCTCGCGCGGTTCGATTTCGTGATCGCCTCCGTCCACAGCCGGTTCAACCTCTCCGAGGAAGAACAGACAGCGCGGGTGCTGCGGGCCCTGTCCAATCCGCACGTCACGATGCTGGGACATCCAACTGGACGCCTGCTCTTGTCTCGCGAGGGCTACCGGATCGACATGAAACGCGTGATCGAAGCGGCCGGGCAACACGGCAAGGTCATCGAAATCAACGCCAACCCTCACCGGTTGGATCTGGACTGGCGGCTTTGCGCCTACGCCAAGGCGCAAGGCGTGAAGGTCAGCATCAACCCCGACGCCCACGCGACCGACGGCCTCCGCGATGTACCGTTCGGCGTCAGCGTCGCCCGCAAGGGTGGACTCTCGCCTGCCGACGTCGTCAATACGCTGGGAGCGGACGAGATCCTGCCCGCGCTCGGCGGACCTCGATCTTGCGAGAGACGATAGTTGGCGCGTGACGTGTCACGTACGGCGTTCTCACTGTAAAAAAATAATCCCATGCGCAGACCCGCTGTGGCTGTGACAGCCGTTCTGATGCTCGGGCTTTGCGGGACCGGTCCCTCAGCCGCGCGGGCGTCGCCCGCCGGGAGCTCGATCGCGACCGAGGGCGTTCGCGCGCTGGATGTTCGGCCCGATCCGGCCGTGGGCGTCCGGGCGACGGCCACGATCGGGGTTCCTGTCGCGCCGGCGATCTTACAGGCGGTTCTGACCGATTACGCCCGATGGCCTGAGTTATTCGAGGTCCGCATGCGTCTTATAAATGTGGAATGGCGGGACGGACGGGCCGTCACCGATCTCCGCATCCGGCACGCGCTGCTGCCGGGTGAGCGCCGGCTCCTCTGCGAATCGCGCGCCTTGCCGAACGGGGGATTGTTGACCACCTTGTTGGGCGGCGATTTCAAACGATATCAGCGCACCTGGCGGCTCGCGCCGGAAGGGGACGGCAGCCGGACGCGTGCGGACTTCGAGCTGATCGTGGAGGTGGACATGGTGGTCCCGAACTGGCTCGTCGCGCTCTCGCTCCGCCGCGAGCTGGAGGCGCACTTCCGGCTGGTCAGGGAAAAGGCGGTCGAACGGGCTGCGCAGGGAAGGTAACTTCCACGAGTTCCGCTTTGCCGAGACCCTGTTTGACGAGGGCGTCGAGATCGAAGCCGCGCTCGATTTTGCGGATCTGGTCGAGATCGGCCCTAGTGCTGGGATGCGGTGGGACGAACAGCCGACAGCAGTCCTGATCCGGTTCGATGGAGGTCTCGAAGGTCCCGATGCGTTGCGCCTGTTCGGTAATCTCGATCTTGTCCATGCCGATCAGGGGGCGGAGGATCGGCAGGTGGGCCGCTTCCTGGACCACGGTCAGGTTCTCCGGCGTCTGCGACGCGACCTGTCCCAAGCTGTCTCCCGTGATGAGCGCCCAGCACCGGTCCCGCCTCGCGAGTTCTTCGGCGATGCGCAGCATCATGCGGCGGTAGAGCACGACCCGATAGGCGGCTGGCGCGCCAAGCACGATGTGGCGCTGAATCTCGCCGAAAGGAATCAGATACAGCCGTGAATACAGTTGGTAGCGGGTCAGCAGCTCCACGATCTCGCGCACCTTCTCCTCCGACGCGCGGCTGACGAACGGCCGCCCGTGAAAATGGACAAAAACCGCCTGGCAGCCCCGCCGCATCATGCGGTAGGCCGCCACCGGCGAGTCGATGCCGCCGGATATCAGGCACGCGACCTTGCCGCTCACGCCCGTCGGCATGCCGCCAGGGCCGACTTCTTTCTTCACGGAGTAATACGCCTCCGAGCTGAGCAGCTCGACATAGACGGTCAGGTCGGGCTTCGTTAAATTCACTTTCTTGCCCGTCACCGCGCATAGGTAGGCGCCCAGCTCCCGCTCCACATCCATTGAAGTCAGCGTCAGGCGCTTGTCGGCGCGCTTGGCGGTGACCCGAAACGTCTGAAACGCCAGCCCCTGCACTTCGTCGGCGACGGCGATTTTCAGCGCGTCGAGATTCGGATGGATCAGATCCAACGGGACTGACTGCGCCAGCGAGAAGTTGACGACGCCGAAGACATGCGAGAGGCGGGTCTTCACCGGCTCCCAGGGAAGCGTATCGGGAAGGATCGCGCGAATGCGGCCGGGCAACGCGTCGACCCGTCTGACGCCGAGATCTTTGAGCGCCAGGCGGAGGTTGCGGACCAGGCGCTGCTCGAAGAACGACCGGTTCCGCCCCTTTAGGGCCAGCTCGTGATAGTGGAGGATCGCGCAGCGCATCGACTCATCACCCGTATCTGTCTGATGAAGCGTCTCTCGTGAGGTTCGCGGACGGCGCTTCACTCACCGAGCGATTCGAGATAGCGCTCGGCGTCCATCGCGGCCATGCAGCCTGAGCCGGCGGCGGTGACGGCCTGGCGGTACCTGGAGTCCTGTACATCGCCGGCGGCGAAGACGCCCGGCACGCTAGTCGCGGTGCCGTTTCGGGTGATGATGTACCCTTTTGCATCCATCTCGATCTGGCCTTTGAAGATTCCGGTGTTCGGGCTGTGGCCGATGGCGACAAAGACGCCGGCACAGGCGAGCTCCGAGGTCCGGCCGGTCACCACGTTGCGGAGCTTGACGCCGGTGACGACCTGATCGCCGAGAATGTCCTCGACGACACTGTTCCAGATGAAGGTGATCTTGTCGTTCTTGAAGGCGCGGTCTTGCATGATCTTGGAGGCGCGGAGCTTGTCGCGACGATGGACGACGAAGACGCGGGTGGCGAACTTGGTCAGGAAGATAGCTTCTTCCATCGCGCTGTCGCCGCCTCCGACCACCACCAGTTCTTTACCGCGGAAGAAGTAGCCGTCGCAGGTGGCGCAAGTGGAAACACCGCGGCCCAAGAGGCGGGATTCGTTGGGAAGATTGAGGTGGAGCGCGGAGGCGCCGGAGGCGATGATTACCGTTTTCGCCTCGATGGTCTGCTCCCCATCCACTGTCAGCCTGAGCGGCCTGCGGCTGAAATCCGCGGCGGTGACATCGCCCGTCAGAAACTCGGTGCCGAACCGCTCCGCTTGAGCCCGCATCTCCTTCATGAGTTCTGGACCCATGATCGCGTGCGCAAACCCCGGGTAATTTTCCACCTCGGTCGTCGTCGTCAATTGCCCGCCCGCCTGCCACCCTTCGATTACCAAGGGGGACAGAGCGGCCCGCGCCGTGTAGATGGCGGCGGTCAGCCCGGCTGGTCCCGATCCAATGATCGCGACGTTACGAACCATGAAAGGACTGTAACACAGCCGATCGGGAAGCGAAAAGGGGCGTCCTCACGCGCTGTGCCGCAAGTGTTCGAAAATCCGCGCCACTTCCCGGCGGAGCCGCGCCATCGGCAGGGTGCCGTCGAGCACGTAATCGGCCCGGCTCGTCTTCTTCCCCAACGGCATCTGGCTTCGAATCCGGCGCAGGGCTTCGGCGCGCGTCAAATGATTCCGCTGTTGCAAACGGGCGATCTGGGTCTTTCGATCGGCGGTGACGACCACGACCCTGTCCATACGTCGGTGCGCGGCGGCTTCGAACAAGAGCGGGACGTCGTAGATGATGACAGCGTCCGGGTCCTTGCGGGCGATCTCCCGCACAAGCCGCGCCTGCGCTCTGGCGACGCGCGGGTGGACGATGGCGTTGAGCCGGCGGAGTTTGGCGGGTGCACGGAAGACGATTGCCCCCAAGGCGCGGCGGTTGATCGTGCGATCGGAGTTGAGGATTCCCTTGCCGAATGTCCGCACGATGTCGCGCCAGGCCGGTTTGCCCGGTTCGACGGCCTGGCGGGCTAAGACATCCGCGTCGATCACCGCCGCACCGCATTCCTGAAACAGCCGCGCCACGGTGCTTTTTCCCGTGGCGATACCGCCTGTCAATCCCACCACAATCATGGGAGGGAGCCTAGCATGCGCCAAATGACCGCTACAAGGACGCCAGATCCAAGCGATCAGGCGTCACAGTTTAATGGTCATCGGGTAGCAGAATGGTTGGGCGAGCGGCGAAGGGAAAAGCTGAAAGTGACCATTGACTCCCGGACGCTCTTCCCTGTATCACCCTCAGCATGCGAGTCATGGGTCGAACCGGCATGCTGATATCGGCGCTGCTGTTGTTCGTCCGCGTCGGTCTAGCCGCCGGGGCGGAGGAGACGGAATCTTTCCGCACTTTGGTGGTGGCTCAGGACGGCAGCGGCCAATTCACATCGATTCAGGCGGCGATCGATGCGGCGGGGAAAGGCGATACCATCAGGATCAAGGCCGGCGCGTACCGCGAGGATGTGACGATTCATAGTAAGGAGCGGCTCCGGTTGATCGGGGACGGGATGGATCGGGTGACGATCCTGGGCCGTCAACGGGTCGGGGTGTTCCACATCGGCAAGTGGCCCTACGGAGCGTCCGACATCGAAATCAGCGGGCTGACGATCAACGAGCACGGCGGACATGCAATGGGCATCTTCAACGGTCGGGGGATCGTCCTGCGCGAGGTTCGCGTCAATGGGATGCTGTTCGGCCAACAGGTGCGGGAGGTGCGCATCGAGCATTGCACCATCGGCGGAAGCGAGACCACAGGGGTCCAACTGGCCGACGCCCACGCAGTCCTCCTCGGCAATGTCATCCATGATAACGACCATGGCGTGACGGTCGCCGGCCGGTCCGACGTGCGGTTGGAGCGGAACGTCATCACCCGCAACCTGTTCGAAGGCGTGGTCGTCATGGATAAGGCCCGTGCCGCGCTGATCAGCAACACGATCGTCAAGAACGGCGGAGGCGTCGCGTTTCTGGGGACCTCGCAGGGAGAAGTCACGGGGAATATCGTCGGGTTGAATAAGGTCGGATTTGTGGTCGCGCCGTCGAGTCAGGCGAGGCTTTCATACAATGCGCTGTATGCCAACGGGGGCGATTATCTGTGGGCTGGGGCCTCGCTCCGGCCGGCGCCGGAACTTCGGGCGGAGTCGGATCTGGCGGTAGACCCCCGCTTTGTGGATCCGGGCCGGGACGACTTTCGCCTCAGGCCGGATACTCCTCTTCTCAAGGTCGGCGGGTTTTCCTATCTCGGCGCGCTAGCTCCGATCGCTTCGGTTCCGTGAGTGTCCAGCCAGAAAAGCTCCAGGAAATTGAGCGGTTCCATCGAATTGCCAGGCCGGAGGTAAATCCTATGGTATGCTAACACTCAGAGGCCGGTCTTTAGAGAAAAGGGTCTGGAATTGCTCTCAGTGACATCCGTGGATAGGACCGGAGAAAGGCGTTACCGTGGCTAGCTACCGCTCGGAATTCGAAAAAGCCAGTGTTGATGGAATTCCCTCCCTGGATGAGCTTGAATCCGGCAGGCTTGTCGGGGCTGTCGTCCCAATGTCCGAGCAGGCTCAGGTGCAACTCCGAGACAGTATTGAGGTCATTGATTATCTCCTCCGTCAGGACACCGTGATCTGGAGTTAGGTTTCCCTGGATCCGGCCTGGTGGCTTCACCTGCCGGCGCTCACTCTTCTTCCCCTCGGTCCTCCTGTCATTCTGTAAGGGCTCCCCTAGTTTACTGTCCGTTTCCGGCGGACTCGTGCAGGCGATGCAGGGAGAGGCGTGGACGTTCGTCGTGAGCAAGCCTCCTTCGCGGCGCGTCTTGTGACGACGAAGGAGAAAGAAAGGACTTGCGCATATGATCCGGAAAGGAGCATCTTGGAAAAAACAATCGTGGCGCGGCCTGCCGCCGGCCGGTGAGGATCGACGCACCCTCGTGACAAAAAGGCGCACCAGGATGGCGCTGTTCAGCCGAGGATCAGCAGTCCGGGTTCAGGTATGACGGAATGGCAACGTCTGGAGGAGGATGCCCGTCGTGAACGACACTGGAAGCGATGGGGACCTTACTTAAGCGAACGGGCATGGGGGACGGTGCGCGAGGACTATAGTCCTGACGGGACCGCCTGGGAATTCTTCCCGCACGACCATGCACGGTCGAAAGCCTATCGATGGAACGAGGACGGCCTGGCCGGGTTCTGCGACCGGCATCAAATGATTTGTTTCGCCTTGGCCCTGTGGAACGGTCGCGACCCGATTTTGAAAGAACGGCTGTTCGGCCTGAGCGGCAACGAGGGCAACCATGGCGAGGACGTCAAGGAGTATTACTTTTATTTGGATTCGACGCCGACCCATTCCTACATGCGGTATCTCTACAAGTATCCGCAAGCGGTCTTTCCCTACACCCGACTGGTCGAAGAGAACAGGCGTCGCGGCCGGCAGGATCTGGAATTCGAGCTGCTGGACACCGGCGTCTTCGACGACGATCGCTACTTCGACGTTTTTGTGGAATACGCCAAAGCGACGCCGGAAGACCTGTTGATCCGCATTCAGGCGGTGAATCGGGGACCTGAAGCTGCCGAATTGACGGTTTTGCCCACCCTCTGGTTCCGCAACACCTGGTCGTGGGGACTGGATGTTCGGCGCCCCAGGCTTCGCAGAGGCGATCCGGTCTGGGACATGAGCGTCATCGAGTTCACGCACGACTATTACGGATATCGGCGCCTGCTCTGCGAGGGCCGGCCGGAACTGCTCTTTACGGAAAACGAAACGAACACGCG
The DNA here is from genome assembly GCA_035573855.1 of Nitrospiraceae bacterium. GTDB lineage: Bacteria > Nitrospirota > Nitrospiria > Nitrospirales > Nitrospiraceae > DATLZU01. The sequence goes on along the minus strand of DATLZU010000060.1, from coordinate 18,000 downwards.
TCGGCTCTACGGCGATCCGGACGGGGCACGGTATGTGAAGGACAGTATCAACGACTACATCGTGCACGGCGACAAGGACGCGGTGAATCCCGACCAGATCGGCTCGAAGGCGTCGGCCCACTACGTGGTGAACGTGGAGCCGGGCGGAACCGCCACCCTTCGCCTCCGTTTTACTGATTCGACGGCGAACGACTTGCTGACATGGGAGGCCTTTGAATCCGTCTTCGCCGAGCGCAGGCGGGAGGCCGATGAGTTCTATGATGCCCTGGCACCCAGCGGCCTCTCGGAGGATGCCCGGTTGGTTCAGCGGCAGGCCTTCGCCGGCCTGCTGTGGAGCAAGCAGTTCTATCACTATGAAGTCGCCCGCTGGCTGAAGGGCGATCCCGCCGGGCCGGAGCCGCCCAAGGAGCGATTGAAGGGGCGCAATTGCGAGTGGACCCATCTGTACAACGCCGACGTCATTTCCATGCCGGACAAGTGGGAGTATCCCTGGTACGCCGCCTGGGACTTGGCGTTTCACTGCATTCCCCTGGCGCTCGTCGATCCCACGTTCGCCAAAGAACAACTGATTCTCATGCTGCGCGAGTGGTATATGCATCCGAACGGACAGATTCCCGCTTACGAGTGGGCGCTGGGCGACGTGAACCCGCCGGTTCATGCCTGGGCTGCATGGCGTGTCTATAAGATCGAGAAAAAACGCAAAGGCGTGGGCGACCGAGTCTTCCTCGAACGGATGTTCCACAAATTGCTGTTGAATTTCACCTGGTGGGTCAACCGCAAGGACGCTGAAGGCAAGAACATTTTCCAAGGCGGATTTCTCGGGCTGGACAACATCGGCGTGTTCGACCGCAGTGCGCCGCTTCCGACTGGCGGACACATCGAACAGTCCGACGCCACGAGTTGGATGGGCATGTACTGCCTCAACATGCTGGCGATCGCGCTCGAGCTGGCGAAGGAGAACCGGGCGTACGAGGATGTGGCGAGCAAATTCTTCGAACACTTCGTCTATATCTGCCGCGCAATCAACAACATCGGCGATGAACACATCGAGTTGTGGAACCGGGAGGATGGTTTCTTCTACGATGTCCTCCATCTGCCTGACGGGCGCAACGTTCCGCTGAAAGTCCGGTCGATGGTCGGCTTGATCCCGCTGTTCGCGGTGGAGACGCTGGACTCTGAGTTGGTGGACCGCTTGCCGCGGTTCAAGCATCGCATGCAATGGTTCATCGAGAACCGGCCGGATTTCGCCGCGCATGTGGAGACGCAGAGCCTGGACGGTAGCGTGCGGCGATTCTTGTCGTTGGTGAATCGCCGGCGGCTCCAGAAGGTCCTGCGCTATATGCTGGACGAGCAGGAATTTCTCTCTCCCTACGGGATCCGCGCATTGTCGCGATACCACCGGGACCATCCCTATACGCTCTCGGTGATGGGCGTGGAATACCGGGTGGATTATGAGCCGGCGGAATCCGCGACCGGCTTGTTCGGCGGGAACTCCAACTGGCGCGGCCCGATTTGGTTCCCGGTGAATTATCTGATCATCGAGTCGCTGCAAAAGTTCCATTACTACCTGGGCGATGGCTTCAAGGTGGAATATCCCACCGGCTCCGGCCGCCTGGCGCCGCTGAATCACGTGGCCGCCGAGCTGTCGCGCCGGCTTACGCACATCTTTCTGCGAGGGCCTGACGGCCGGCGCCCGGTATACGGAGGCACAAGGAAATTTCAGGAGGACCCTCATTGGCGGGATCTGATCCTCTTCTACGAATACTTTCACGGAGACAACGGAGCGGGGATCGGCGCCAGCCACCAGACTGGCTGGACGGCGTTGGTGGCGAAGCTCATTCAGCAAAGCGGGGAATAATTTCATGAAGCGTGTCTCGCGAATGACGAGAGACGGAAGACGAGATATGTGGAAACAGCGACCAGCCGCCAACGATGCGCGTGAATAAGGCAACCTGCCAGGACCTCGATCGGGCGCTCAGTCTCGAATGGCTTGAAACGAACGGGCGGGGCGGTTTCGCGTCCGGTTCCGTCGCCGGTGCCAACACGCGGCGGTACCATGCGTTGCTGCTGGTCGCGCGCCGGCCGCCGGTCGATCGCATCGCGCTGGTGAACCATCTCGAAGAATGGGTGGAAGTCGGCGGCCAGGTCGTGCCGTTGGCGACCAATCTCTACCCCGACGCGGTTCACCCGGACGGCTATCGACGATGTACGGGCTTTTCGACCGAACCGTGGCCGACGTGGACATTCGACGTACAGGGTGTCCCGGTGCAGCGGGAGATCTTCTACCCGCACGGACGGGATGCCGTCGTGGCTCGATGGCAGGTAAAGACCGTGTCCGGTCCACTGCTCTCGCTCAGGGTTCGGCCCATGCTCACCGGCCGCGATTACCATGCCTTGCACCACGAAAACGGCGCGCTGTTTCCGCAGGCGGTGATCGCGGACGGACACGTGAGCTGGAGTCCCTATAGCGACCTGCCGAGCGTCCGCGTTCTGCACAACGGGACCTATCGTCATCAGCCGGATTGGTATCGACGTTTGCACTATCCGGTCGAACGGGAACGCGGTCTCGATTGTGAAGAGGACTGGTGGTCGCCGGGGGAGCTGGTGTTTCATCTTGCGTCGGACAACCCGGTTTGGATGGTTCTGACCACTGAGTTGATCGAATCCGCGGATGTGGCGGCCTTGGCGGAAGAGGAGCAGCGCCGGAGAGCACGCGCAGTGGCGCGGGCGCCCAAGGGTAATCCGCTGGTCCGTGCGCTCTGGTCGGCTGCTGGCGCTTACCTGTCCGAGCGCGGCAAAGCGCAGACCGTGATCGCCGGCTATCCCTGGTTCACGGATTGGGGCCGCGACACGTTCATCTCGTTGCCGGGGCTCTGTTTGGCTCCCGGCCGCTTCGACGTCGCCCGGCAGATCATCGAGGCGTTTGCAACGCATGTGTCGCAGGGCATGATTCCCAACCGGTTTCCCGATGCGGAGGGGCAGCCCGAGTACAACACGATCGATGCGTCATTGTGGTTCGTCGATGCCGTCGGCCGGTATCTGGAGGCCACGAGCGACGAGCGTCATGTGCGCCAAACAGCCTGGCCCGCCGTCCGGCAAATTCTTGACGGCTATCGCGGAGGCACCCGCTACGGTATCCGCATGGACGCCGACGGGTTGATTGTCGGAGGCGTGCCCGGTACGCAATTGACATGGATGGATGCGAAGGTCGGAGACTGGGTCGTCACCCCCAGGCACGGCAAGCCGGTGGAGGTTCAAGCGCTCTGGGTGCGGGCGCTGACGGTCGGGGAAGCCTTGGCGACACGGTTCGAGGATCCGGCTTATGCGGCCCGTTGTCGGGAAGATCGCGAGCGTGCCAGCTCGTCCTTTCGCGCCCGTTTCTGGTATGAAGCCGGAGGGTATCTCTACGATGTGATCGATGGGCCGGACGGCGACGATCCGTCGCTCCGACCGAACCAACTCTACGCCGTCTCGCTGAACGACGGGCTGCTCAGCCATGAGCAGGCGAAGCGAGTGGTGCAGGTCGTGCAAGAACACTTATTGACGCCAGTCGGCCTCCGCACGTTGGCGCCGACCGATCCTCGCTATCGCGCCCGTTATGAAGGGGGCGTGACGGAGCGGGACGGCGCGTATCATCAAGGAACGGTCTGGCCGTTTTTGTTGGGTCCGTTCCTCACGGCCTGGATCAAGGTCCACGGCAAAACGGCCGCCGCGAAAAAGACCGCACAGGCGTTTCTCCAGGGAATCGAGCGACACCTCGGCGAGGCCTGTCTGGGACAGGTCTCGGAAATCTTCGACGGGGAAGCGCCGCACCGACCGCGCGGCTGTCCGGCGCAAGCCTGGTCGGTGGCGGAGCCGTTGCGCGCACTGGTGGAGGATGTCGGTGTGACTGGCATCGCGCGAAGACCGGCAAAGCTGGCCGGTGGTCGGTCTCGGCGGACCAGCCGAACCGCGCCCGTGAAGCGATCTCGCAAAAAAGGCGGCCGGTAGCCTTGTCACCGGCATATCCGCCATTGCCATCTGTCCGAACTCGACTTCCGCATGACATGGCCTTGTGGCGACTGATTTGGTGCCTCGGACCGAGGGGCCTGTCTGGAATGCCGGAGTCTCATTCATCGGATGTTCGGTCTACAGCGCGATGGTTTCTATCCGATCGAGTTCTTCCGGAGAGAGGGTGAACTGTTCGGCTTGGAGGTCTTCCTTCATGTGTTGCGGGTTCGTGGTGCCGGTCAACGGGAGCATGCCCACCTGCATGGCAAACCGAAAGATGACCTGGGCGACGCCGGTCCCATGTCGCGCGGCGATGGCGCGCACGTCCGAATCCACGAGGACTTGTCGATTGGCGGTCAAAAGCGAAAAGCCTTGATAGATGATACCGTGGATTCGACAAATCTCTCGCACCTCTTTATCCCATCCCAGCACGGCGTAACACCGGTTTTGCACCACCATAGGTTTGACGGTAGCGTGTTCGCACAGGAGAGCGAGTTGTTCAGCCGTCACGTTGCTGATGCCGATCATTCTGGTTTTCCCTGCCCGAAAGAGTCCTTCAATGGCCGCCCACACCTCCCAGTCCGCCTGACCCAAGCCTCGCCGCGAATACGGTCCGTGGAGAACATAGGAATCGAGATAGTCGGTGTGAAGGTGCGCTAACGAGCCCTCGAACGACTGGGCGACCTGGGTGGTCAGATCGGCCGTGGGATCGTACGGGATCCGGTGGTCATGGCCGTTCAGGGGTGTGAATTTCGTCTGAAGAAACAGGCTCTCCCGTGAGATGCCGTCGGCCGCGAGCAGCCGCAAGGCCTCTCCCACGCGAGGCTCGTCATAATGTTGCGGCTGATTGGCTGTGTCGATCGCGCGGAATCCGGCCCGCACAGCTTGCTGGACCAGGGCCGTGGTCGCCTCCTTTTTCCACGCCGTGCCGTACATGAACGAGGGGATCGGCACCTGGTTATAGGCAGTCAAGGTCATGTCGGCTCCTTGTGCACATGCTGGCCGTCGGGGCCCCGTGCCCGCGATTCGACCTCGTCGTCGGGTATAACGGGGCGAACGTAATAGACAGTATACACCGGAGACGGGCGAAGGAGCCTGAACGGCGCTCGTCGACTAGCGGGCTCCTCGGACACCTGCCGCCGATGACCGACGGCTGTGAGGCCGGATCGTCCACATCTTTCGGTCAATGGCATAGCCAACCGAAAGCGCCGAACAGAATACTTCCGCTCGACGGCAAGTCATCCTGGCCCGAAATATTCACGCCTTAAAAAATAGCGAGTGGCAAGTAGCCAATAGCTGTGAATGATTCACTGTTCGCCGTCAGCAAGGAAAGTCAGAACGTATACACCAGCAGCGCGTTCATCTGGAACCGGATATACACGGTGGCAATCTGGGTGAAGTCCGCCAGTACCTTGAACAGGAACCGCTGCGGAAGCTTCATGGTGTACGAGGCGTGGGCGTCGCCGCCGACCCGAAAGACCGGTGATTTCGTCGCCTCGTCGATGTACTGCACCGCCGGGCCGGCCGCCATGTACAACTCACCCTTGTTCTCGGCGACATAGGTGGCCGCGAAACGCGGGATCTGGTTCACGAAGACGCTGGGGCTGAAATAGCCGCCCGGCAGCGGCTCGATCACGCTGGGCCTGAAGCCGGACTGATCCTCGGTGTAGTGGGTGAGGTAGAAAAGATATTCCGCGTAGACGTCCCAGCGATCGTCCTGCCAGAACGGTACGGTGATTTTCATATCCAGTCCCACCTGGGCGTTGTTGTCGAGGTTCTCGGCCGAAACCCATCCAACGAACGGCGTCACGTCCACCCGCGCTTGGCCGGTCTCGAACGTCAGGTCGGAGTAAAAAAGCGTCGAACGGGCGAGGCCGAGGAGCGGGCCGGTCTTGCGCGATCCAACCAGGGCGGCGAATGAATCGTACCGGAATTCCCGTTTCACCCCGGGCCGGATCGTGAAGGCCGTCGCTTCATGCGTGAACTCGAATTTGTAGGCCAGCCCGTCGCCTCTGGTCACCCCGTGATACTCGAGCAGGGTGTCCAGGCGGATCGTCGGATTGAAGCGAAGCTGATTCCCGAGCGACAGGTATCCGCCCGACCGGTTCTCCGATGAATCCCAGAAGTGTTCGGCTCCCACTTCCAGCGTGCTCGTGGTGAACGGCGTCAAGTCCATCTTCCCGCGCGAGCCGAGCCGAAGGCCGTACAATTCGAAGGGTCGCTCAGGCTGGGCGAGGACGCCCATGATGCCCTCTACGGTCGGCTCCCGCCCTTTCATCATCTCGCGGCGCAGCACGGTCATGTCGCCAGGTTCGCGCCGCGAATAGTCCCGCGCGAGATTGGTGTAGTACAGCGCCTTGTCGTTGTCGCCCAGCCAGGCATAGGCCTTGGCCAATCCCCGATGGGCCTCGACATTGCGCGGTTCCTTCACCAGGACCTTTTCATATTGCGCGATGGCCTCCCGGCTGGTCTCCTTGCGCTTCGCCAGATGGGCCGCGTACTTCAGGCGCATGCGCGGGTCGTCCTTCCGCTTCAGTCCCATCCGGTAATACTTCATCATGTCTTTCTCGCGGTAGGCGTAACGCGACCATTCAAGTGCCTGCGCTTGTTTGAACGCGATCTCCGGATCGTCCTCCCATTTCTCGAGATACCGGTCAAATTGTTCGATTGCTTTGTCCCGCAAACCCTGTTTTTCATACGCGAGACCCAGGCTGCGCATCGCCTCTCGATTGTCCGGATTCTTCTCGACGACTTTTTCGAACGCCTCGATCGCCGCCTTGTAGTTGCCGATCTCCATGTTCGCCCGTCCGCGGGACATGTACCAAGACTCTGTAAAGTCGGCGGCCCAGACGGATGCGCTCCAGAAGACCGCGCACAGCAGGCCTGCGGCGGAAAGCCTCTTGCTCAATCGGGGCATCGTGATGGCCTCATGAATGTGACTGTTCAATGGTGCTCGAAAACGCCAATTCCCACTCGGGCTCTCGAGGAAGCCGCGCATCGGCCTGCAAACCGACCCGGCGGAAAAGAAGGAGGACGCGGCGTTCGTACACGGGCCGGAGTGGCGCGTCGTCGTACACCGGGTCAAGGAAGTGCCACAGTCCCTCTTGCGGAGTCTGACCGTTCAGACAAATGACGCCGGCGCCGCGCGCGGACCAGTCGCGGACCAGCACTAGCCTCCGGTGCGATCCGACCTGGACATGTACGAGCCGCCAGGTTCTGCGGCGCGCGATACGACGGCGAGTCCGTCTGGCCGGTCGAAACCCGCGCGCGATCCCGCAAAAGAAAAGCCAGGCCATCAACATGTTGCTCCGCACGCGGTCTTCGTGTGCGTCCCGCCAGGTATTGGCGTCGGCAAAGAGATTCAAGATCAATGCCCGGCGCGTCTCCCGATTCACGTCCAGCATGGTGAGGCCGCATCGGTATTGACGGCCGATCCGTTCGTGATAAACGACCCGGCAGCGGCACGTGATGGGGCGCCGGTCATGCAGCGTGAGCTCGACAGAGGGCGGGATCGGGTCAGCGGATGGGGTGATGAAGGAGATGCCGGTCAAGCTGAGATCCGTGGTCTGCCCATGCAGGGTGAAGGTGTTGTCCTGCAGGGTGAAGGGCACAGATTTTCGCACCCGCTCTTCCGCGCGCCGTTGCGGCTTCTCCCAGGCGATGAGGAGTCCGGCCAGCAAGAGGAGTAGATTCAGCGAGGCCCAACTCAGGTTGAAGAAGTAGGCGTCTTTTTCGATGCCGAAGTAAAAGAACTCCGTCAGACCCTTGCCGATGGCGACGATCGTGATGACGGTGGCGAGGACGAGACCTTTCGCGGAATCCCAGGCGAACTTCCTTCGGTCTGACGTAAGCCCCTTCGGCGTGACCTTGAAGCCCAGCCGTTTGGGGAGCAGCAGATCGAACATGGATCGGAACAGGGGGAAGCTGATCGGCATTTCATAGAGAGAAGCCCAAAGCAGACGGGGCCAGCCGGGCAGGAGCGCGTAGGAGAGCAACGGCAGGACGACAAGAAACGGGAGCAGGTATGCGACCAGGATCGAGACCTCCGAGAAAATCGGATGGAGATGGAAGAACAGGTAGTAGAGCGGGGTGATCCAGAAGATAACTCGCGCGGCGGGAAAGAAAAAGTAATAGAGCGAGGCGAAATAACCCAAACGCTGCCGCAGTGTCAGCCCCCGACAGAACAGTGGGTTGTCCCTGAAGAAGATATGCAAGCAGCCGAGCATCCAGCGCCGCCGCTGCACGATGTAGGACGACAGGTTTTCCGCCGTCAGCCCGACGGCGAGATCCTTGTCCACGAACACCGACCGCCATCCCTTGGCGTGCAGGTGCTGGCTGGTGTGAATGTCCTCGGTAATGCTCATGAGGTTAAACCCGCCGATCTCAGCGATCGCGCTGCGCCGAAAGACCGCGCCGCTGCCGACGAAAAACGCGCCGTTCCACGGCGCGCGCCCGCCCTGAATGGCGTGGTTGAACAGATCCTGCTCGTTCGGAATCCGCGGCCCGGCGGCGAGCGCGCGCTGATAGATGTCCTGGTTGTAGAAGTGGTGGGGCGTCTGGACGAACGCCACCTTCGGGTCGGCGAAGAAGGGGACGGTTTCCTTAAGAAAGCTCGTGACCGGAATGTGGTCGGTATCGAACACGACCACCAGTTCGCCCAACGTGTGGGTCAACGCATGGTTCAGGTTTCCGGCCTTGGCATGCCGGCGAGGCCCCTTGATATACACGGCGCCGTAGTCGGCGGCCAGCTTGGCCACTTCCGGCCGATGCCCGTCGTCCAGCACGTAGAGACGCTTGTTCGCATACTCGATCGCACCGGCGCCGATGAGGGTCTTTTCGAGAATCTCGCACGACTCCGTGTAGATCGGGATGAAGATGTCTACGGACGGGGCGAAACCGGGCGGCGCCTGAGGGGGCGCGTGGCGCGGCTGTTTCCTTCCCAGTCCCACTTGCACCAGGAGCAGCACCACCGTCGAAAAGGCGTACAGCTCCGCCGCCCAGAGCGAGAGGCTGATGAACGGTCCGGCGGTCTCTACGAAGTTCAGCGTGTGGGTGAAACGCCAAACGAGATAGCGGCCGCACAGCATAAAGCCGCAGGCGAGAAACGCGAGCTGCAACAGCGGGTGGTACCGCGCCACGATATAGAGGCCGATCGTCACGAAAAACAGTTCCCAGGGGAAATGGGCGGCGAAGCCTTTGAAGTCGAACGGGCGGAGAAAGCCGAGGAACTCGTCGTAGGTCCGTATGAGATGCAGCTCGAATGCGCGCCCGAACCAGAGCCAGTTGTGGAGATAGTAAGGCGTGTCTTTCCCGGCGAGCGCTTTGCTGTGCAGCGGTCCGAGTTTCGTTTCGCTCAGGATACGGGCGAGATCGTGGCTTTCCTGGAGAGCGAGCGCGTGGACAGTCGCGTAGAGCGGCAGCCCTTCGAGCGTGGAGCGGGGCTCACCGGTCACGGTGTACTGGTCGAAGAATTTCTTGCGCGCTTGCCATTCTTTCCAAAAGAAGGCCAGCATCTGGCGTCGGAGATCCGCTTCCGCACGGTGGCCGAACCAATCGGCATCCACCGCCATCCGCCAGAACAACGGCACTGCATCATAGCCGAACTGGGCCGACGCGCCGGACTGCGGATGCTTCAGCAGCAGCTCACCGGTGCGCTTGTTGAGGTAGATGATTTCCGGCGGCAGCGGCAGCTTCTTCTCGAAGTAGAGCCACCGCAGGATCGCATAGGAACTCTCGATGAGCTGTCTCCACGGATGGCGCCGATCGACGTTCGCGAAGACTTCGTACGCATAGGGCGCCAGATAGGCCGTGTGGATCGTCGGATAGTCTTCCTGCGGCGCCCAGTTGCCGGCGGTTACGTAAGCCCGCCGGCCGATCGTCAGGACCTCCGTCTTCCAGATCGAATCCAGAATCGCGAGGGCGTCTTGCTCGTAGGTCGGCTCGTCGAATCGCCGCGATGCCAGGATCAGCGCCAGCGCGATGTCTGCGTCGGCGTCCGTAGCGGAATTGAGGGAGAGGACCTTGCCTTTCCATTTCCAGGCAAACAGCTTGTCGGGCCGGACCTGCAGATTCTGCTTCGTCCATGTCCACACGCTGGAAAAGGTCGGCCGGTCGTTCGACCACACGGCGCGCAGCATCGCATAGCTTTGGCCTTCCGAGGTCGTGATCCCGTTCTCGTCCAGGCTGATGACGCGGCCGTTCACGATGTATGTCTTCTTGTAGAAGCTCCAGAGGGCGGAGAGTTCATCCAACTGCCGGATGTACAGATCGCTGGAGGAGTGCGGAGTCTCGGCCAGGCCAGCAGCCGGTGCCGCGAGCGTCAGGAGCAACGCAAGGCTGCTTTGAACGACGGACGTGTATATGAGTCTCCAATACTGAGTCATGGACATAGCCTGTGCGACAACCCGACGCTGCCGTGATTAGCGTGGGTGAAGCGGCGGGAATGGAGCTGGCAAGACGGTATGTGATCGGCCGGCCGCTGACATGCGGCGGATTAAAGCATATTCAGCGTGGAGTCGGCAATCATGGAAAAAAGGGGTCGGGAGTCTTTTCTTGCGAGCCCTTGCGGCCGCCTGCAGGGCCGCAACGTGGATCCCAGCCCACCGCGCTTCATGAATTAAACCGAGCGAATGAATTCGCCACCCTAGAAAGAGCGCTGGGCTGCGGTGCGGCCCGTGTTTACCTTGGATTGGAACCAGGCGTGGCAGAAACGGACAGCTCACCGAGTCGATTCAGACAGCCGGCTCCTGAAATGCGGTGTGGATTCGGTGGACCTAAGATGACCGGCGCATTCAACGAGTTGGGAAGCCGGGGCCCTACCGGTGGTCAACGGGGAGTCGGGCGGCCTACGCGGGTGCTGACAGATGCGGATCTTTAGCGGAAGAAGATACCGGGACTCGGAACAAGGAACAATGGACTCCCCGGCCCGAGCCTCCATGCGGTTACGCCGCGACTCGTTGGCCGTTGCGCCGGTCTTGATTTTGGTACGACTCCCCGGCCTGTTGCGCGAGGACGAGTCCGAAAACCCCCAACAACCAGAAAAACATCACAACTGCAATCGCTCCCATCGCGCTCATGGTTTCCTCCCTCCTTCAGTCCGTCTTCCGCCGTTTGCGTTTTCCACACGAACAATCGTTCTGTGTGATCGTTGTGTCCGTGACCGGTCCGACGCTTTCGCAGGTTCCCTTACCTTCAATCCTAACCTGTGAACGTGAAAAAGGCATGAAGGGATGATGAAAACACTTTCACGCGGCAACGGCTGGCAACCATAAGGTAAATGTGGATCCCAAGCCGACTGTGCTGTCGACAGTCACCGAGCCGTTATGGGCTTGGGCGATTTCCTTGACGATCGCCAAGCCCAATCCGACACCGTCCGGGTTGTGACCTTTGGTTTCCGTTCCCCGGTAGAAACGTTCGAAGATCATAGGTAGTGCGTCGACTGGGATGCCTACGCCGGTGTCGCGGACCGCGATGGCGACCCTATCTCCTACTCGGCTGGTTCGCACGGTGACGGATCCGCCGGGCGGCGTATAGCGGAACGCGTTGTCTAGTAAATTGATCAGCACTTGCTTGAGTCGCTCTGCATCTCCCTGAATTTTTGGTATAGGTTCCAGTTCTAGTGTTAACGTGAGGCCACGATCTTGCGCCAAGGGCCTGAGGTCTTCCACAAGCTCACTGAGGATTGGCTCCAGCGATAGTGGGGCAAGGTGAACCGGTGGAGTCTCGCCGCCGAACCGGGTGAGCATCAGCAGTGACTTGGCCAAGGTAATCAGTCTGGCCACGTGCCGTAAGCTCGTGGTGAGCACTTCACGGTACTCTTCGTACGTGCGAGGCTTTTGCGCAGCCCACTCCAGATTGCCCTGAATGACGGTAAGCGGGGTCTGAATCTCGTGGGCTGCGTCGTCCACGAAACGGCGTTGACTTTCATACGCTTTTCTGAGCCGCTCGAGCATGCCGTTGAATGCCTGGGCCAGTTGTGTGAACTCCTTGTAGGGAACGTGCAAGCTCACCGTACTCCGTAGCGACGAGGCCGAGATTTCCTCCGCAGCGCGGTTCAGGGCCTCGACCGGGAGGAGGACCTGCCGCGCGATCCAACTCCCGCCGAGCCAAGCCACCCCGATGACAAAGACCGAGCCGATCGACAGGAGCCCCATTAGGTTGCGATGCGTCTTCTCGAAATGGCTGAGCGATGCCTCGGCTTGGAGAGCGAACCGAACTTCGTCTTCGCGGTGAAGCGGGATGACGATCCGCCGGACCAGCATGCCCGCGGGCGTCCGCACCGTTTCAAAAGCGAACTCGCCGTTCCGGACACGGTCCAAAACCACACCGCTGGCAGGGTGGTTCTGAAGGACATCCATTCCCTTCCAGATGACCTCTCCATTGAGGGACAGCACTTGGACGGAGTGCAGAACTTCCCGGAGTTCCGTCACGCGAGGCGACAAGGTTCCTTGGTAGCGGGCAATTTCACCTTCGGAGGCCATGAGGAACTCCGGGTGTCGTTCGAACAGTTCGGCCAGCGTCTGAGCCAGCCCGTGAAGCCGGGCGTCCATGTATTGCCCGGACAGGGTTTCGAACCCCCAATACACGAAGGCGTTGAACGTGGCCAAGAGGACGGCCACGAGTGCCACTGCGGAGTACCGGATTCGACTTCGAAAGGACTTCATTCGTCCCCCTGAGTATTCATTTTTCATCGTCTTTGAGCATGTATCCGACGCCACGCACTGTGGTGATCAACGAGCGAGCATAGCCCTTGTCGATTTTGGCTCGAAGGGCACGGATGTACACATCGACGATGTTGGTCATGGGATCATAGGCAAGCCCCCAAACGTGATTGATGATGGCTGCACGCGACAAGGCGCGATTCCGATTTCTCAGCAGATATTCCAATAGGGCATACTCTCGGTTGGTCAGAGAAATCTCCTTGCCTGCCCGCCAGACGCGCCGGGCGGCTGGATCGACTTCCAGATCGTCAACCTTCAGGCGAGTGCCGCTCACCGATGTGCCACGGCGTAAGAGAACCCGTACGCGCGCCAGCAACTCGGCGAACGCGAACGGTTTGGTCATGTAATCATCCGCGCCAGCGTCTAAGCCACGGACCTTGTCCTCGACGGTATCCTTCACCGTCAACAAGAGAATCGGTGTGTGATCTCCCTGAGTGCGCAGTCTCCGGCACAAGCTCAGGCCATCCAGCTTGGGCAGCAGCAGGTCGAAGATCAGCAGGTCGAAGCCGCCCGTCTCAGCTAGCTCGAGCGCGGCTTCGCCGTCTCCGACCGCTTCCACCGCGTACTGTTCTTCCCGCAGCCCCTTGCAGATAAAACGGGCCAGATCCTCGTCATCTTCGGCTAACAGAATGCGCATCACGACTCTCCGTGAGGTCCGATCCGCCGCCGATGCCGGTCGACCGGTTAGCATGGGCGATCCCATCGGCTTTCCTCAATGATTCTAACAACTCAGGGTGGTGCCTTGAGAAGGGCGAAAATTCTTGAGAAGGCACTGCCATACCCTGCCGTTCCATGGCCTGAGCGCTGCTATCGATTGAGGTCGCCGAAAAGGACACCACCTCTTCTGATGACAGTCAGATGAACCATGCGAGAATCCAAAAGATTACGGCCAACTTGAAGATCCCGACCATGAGCAGGTACTGGTACACGGTGTTTTGCGGGTGCTTCATGGGCCACCTCCTCCGTTTTCAATCCTCTTTCCACGGTCCGACCTTTTCGGTCCGAAGTTGCTCCCCAAGTGAGAAGCCTGTAAGCCTGTCAACCCTTGATGACGTTCGAGAGAAGCGCGACCGAGACCATGATGCCGAAGAACGCACCGATCAATGCCAATCCGATCAGATCGTCAGTCTTCATGGCTGCCTCCTATGCACTGTGCTTTCCCTTATCGACATTCCCGCCCGTTTCTGCCACACCTCGTGATGGTGTTCGTCAAGACGATACAACCGAAGATGAAAAGCGTCTGATGTGCAGGTGAAAAGTTTTTCATGTTGTGCGAGCATTTTTGGGGATCCGATGCGACAGGAAGGGAGGCCGGAAGAAACCTCGGAAGGGCGTGAACACGGGGCTCCGGGGAGTTCAGGGATGAACCGGGACAAGCGGGGAGCGGACTGCTAGGGGCGACCGAGGGCTGGGCAATGCGCGCCCATTGCTCGGCAAGATCGCTTTTTGTTTTTTAAGGAGGTTTCTTTCTGGAATTTCTGGCAGGATGTCAGCGCCACACAGAGAGTCAAAACGCCACAATGCCCAACCGGCTCTGTGATGCCGTGCTGGGGATCACCGCCCTGTGGTCGATTCCGCAAGTGCAGTTCGATGCCGACGCCTAACATGTGATTCTGGTCATTGATTTGGCTCCAGGCAGCCGATTTGCCCCACCCTGCAGCCTCCGGCCTCCCTCTTGTGCATGACACATGGCCCAAGCGGGACCGAAACAAAAAACACAAATAAGAGAACAAAAATAAAAGGGTTCGACCCACTAATAAGGGTCGGTGATCGAGAGAAACCTGGACAGTCCGCACTCGCTGGCGCTGGATCGCGAGGACCCGAACCTGGGGTGGTATTCAGCTTGCCGGCGCGTTGCGAGGACGATTTATCTGGGTTCGGCTCCGACCCAGCATGCGGCTCACCGCGGCATTGGCAACCGGTAGGTGCGGCTGGGGTGCGTGTAGCCGGGCGAGAACGGCGGTCTTCGGGGATGCCCCGCGGTGGCTGTCCGACCGGGCAACGTATCTCTACATGGATGGCAACCGGTACTGGTATTCGACCCAGCAGACGGTGACGTGATTGGCCGATGGCTGGGCCGCACAATTGCGGGAGGAGATTGCGCGGAAGAAGAAAAGGAGAAGAAGAAAAGAAGAAGAAGAAAAGAAGAAGAAGAAAAGAAGAAGAAAAGGGGACATTCTACTTTTATAAACGTGTCAGGAACCCACGTTGAGAAGAAAGCTCGCCTCCAAGCCCAACCGTCGCACTGTCAGCTGTCCCCACGCTTCGATCGCGAACCGGGCGCTGCGGTTGATGACGTGGGAGCACAGGCCTCCCGAGCCGCGGGCCGTGCGGGAATGCTGGCATGCCAGCAGGACCTAGACGTCCGGTCAACAGAAAAGTAGAACGTCCCCTTTTCTTCCCATCACAGACGGGTTCACCACGAGGCCGAATATCTGCGCGGAGTCAGAACTCATCGCCATGACTCATGACCTTGCATCAAAGGGGGAGTCAATATAAACACCCTGCTAGGACTCTGTGTCGAACTTTTCTTGTTCTCGAATGGTTCAACAAACGTGGAGGCTGTCTAGTTAGGGCGGGTCATCCAAGCCTTTATCTTACGACGGTAGCTATGGAAGTAGTCCCGGAGCTTCTGAATGTTACTGGCTCCTACCCACGACTCGAACTCCTCCGTGAAGTTGTACTGAGGTACAGGAATGATTTCGACGTAGTTCCTTCGCTTCAATAAGTCACGGTCGAGTGTAACGGCAACCTCACAAATTGCTTTCTGTGCTTCAGTCAGGTGATCGACCAGCAACTTCCACTCGCTGAGGTTTGGCCTGCGGCGCGGGTCTGCGGTGTGGAAGATGTAGTTATTCGCCATGCGGCAAACATAGTCACAGCGTCTCAGCTTGCCGGAAAGCTCTTCAACCTGAAAGTTGCTCTTTGACTGGAGTCTTACAAGTAACTTGAGTTCTTCAAGCAGTCGTCTCAGGGAAATGACATCCTTGCGGGGATCACACAGTCTGCGAATAGCCGCCGCCTGAGTGGTGACATATCCGACCTCCATGAGCCATCCGATAGGACCGCTGAACTCCCTAGTGAGTTCCCGAGCATAGCTGAATAGTTTGAAAAAGCTGTCATGGAACATCATGGTCTGAATCTGCGGCCAAATGTGCCGGTCAAGCCACTCCGACCAGTGCTGAGGAAAACCGGAATGCATTGGCATGCCAATGGGCCTGTCAAGGTCGTGTTCGGACGGGATTGCCTCCGCTCTCGGCTGAGGACGTAACCGCCTTGCGCCTGCTGGTACCACCGGTGCCCTTCGCCTCATCGGGAACGCCTGAATCCCTGCAGCGTCCAAAGGCCGGGAAGAACACCCTCCAGAGGACGATGACGAGCAAAGCGGTGCGGGCGATGTAGAACGCCTCGGACAGGCGACGCGTCGGCTATTGAAGCGTTACGCGCACGATCTGCATCTCAACCATGGCCATGCGAGTCTCATCGCTCACGTCCTCGAGGCACACCTTCAGGTCCTCCACCGTTGGGGGTGGTTCCTTCAGCTCAAGATGGTAATAGATGGCTTTCGTTTCATCATCCCAGAATTCCCGCGCGAGTTTCTCTTCTTCAGAGTACTCCGGCAGCCCGGCCCTTCGCCTATTCTCGCGGAGTTGTCGATCCTCCTCCTGGAACCGGCGCACTGCTGGGATGCGCAAAAGTAGGTAATCTAGAGTTCTCTTCTTCGCCTCTGCGATCTGTTCTTGGGTCGGCTGCGCTGTTGGCGAAGGGACCTTGGCGGCCCAGGACCTTACCGCATAGCCGTGTCACGTGACGGTGATCGCTCGCATCGGTTCCTGGGGCACGGTATGCGTAGTCACCAACTCCGCCGCAATCTGATCGAACAGAAAATCTTCAGGTTCTCCTAAGGGATAGCCCAGTAATTTAAACCTGTGGACCCTTTGCTCCCTCTTCGAATGGAAGTGAGGAAAGATCAGGCCGCCAAATTCCTGGAATATTTTTTGTGCTTCCTTGAACTCTTTGCTTATTCTGCTGACGACCCTGTCAAGCTTCTCTTGGCTGAATGGTCCCACATCCCCCTGATCGGTGAGGAACTTGTTTCTCGACGTCCCGTAGATCCGTGTTTCCGCCTCAACAAGTTTGTCTTGGCTCCATTCCCCCCAGTACGGGTACAACCAGGCAGTACCGTCCACTCGGTCAACCAGCTGTCTGAGGTGCGGCAGCACCACGGTGTAGCGTTTTCCATCCCTGAACGTCACCTCGGCCCGCTGGTATTCCGTCAGGGTCCGGGCGTCGCGCACGATCCCGAGCACCAGGACCGCGACCGAGCAGACGATACCCATTCGCTGTAAGCCCTTTTCCCAGTTCACCGCTGCCTCCGTACCTTAGCCGTGGACCGCATGGGTGCCTTACCTAAAGCTGCCTCCAGCGGCTATCCCGGCGGTCATGCGGCCGGTCCAACATCACGCGCCTTTTCAAATTAGGCGACGCGTTCATGGGTGGCTGCGATTCTTGCGGACTCCCCGCAGCTCGTTCAGCACACGCTCCGCTTCACGCATCGCCCAGCCCTTCGGGTCTTTGCATATCTCGGGGTCAGCTAGATACCGCTTGAACCACAGCTCGGTGCCCGTTGCAGTGGATGCCGCGGGGCATCTCCTAGATGCACCGCCAGCCAGTTTCACTCTGCCACTCGTAGACCGTGTGGCCGAGCATGTTGTACACGAATACGCGAGTGAAGGGTGAGCGCCGCAGCTCAGTGTCCAGATCCGGATCACGGTTTAGATCTCCGGGGGTGATGGTGACGCCCGGCAATTGAAAGGTCGGCACGCATGGGGAAAAGGGGTCGGGAGTCCTTTCCAAATACAATGCTTATCCGTGAGGCTTGACAAACAATAAAGACTCCCGACCCCTTTTCTTTGGCTCCCTTGCGGCGGGATGGAGTCTTCGAGCGTATTAGTCGCAAGCTTTTGAACGGCGAAGAACAAAAATAAGGGGTCAGCCCCCCCGGCTATAACGTTCTCCCGCCGCACTCCAGCGCCGGCCGAGGGGAGCCGGGCCATCCGCTCACCGTGCCGGTTATGGGTGACGCGGGCCGAACATGATGATGCACATACCCACTATCGCCACGCCTGAGCCGATAAGATCCCATGCTGTGGGCCGTACCGAATCCATCAACCAGAGCCACAAGATGGCTGCGGCAACGTACACGCCGCCATAGGCAGCATAGACCCGGCCTGCAGCGGTGGGATGAAGCGACAACAGCCACGCGAACAGACAGAGGCTCAGCGCGCCC
>DATLZU010000059.1:0-40945 GCA_035573855.1 Nitrospiraceae bacterium | reverse complement strand
GTCCTCGTAGGTCTGGTGGTCGTAGTTCTGCTCTACCCGCATGACGACGCCGTTGCGGACGAAGGCGCGCACACGGCAGCCGTGGGTGTCGTTGGGGGAGCAGCACCAGGTGAACGAGGAGTCATAGCGGTACTGGTCGTGATAGACCCGCTCCCAGGACCGATCGGGATACTCGCCCAGGGGGTTGCCGACCTCGATGACCGGCTGCAGGGCCGTCAAGGCCAAGGCCTTGTCGGCCAGGGCCGCCGCGGCGACCGTCCCCGCCGAGACTTTGAGAAATTGCCTTCTTGAGAGAAACATCGTGAATACCTCCTGCTTTAAAGACCATGACTCATGCTCTCACGGACGTGCTTTCCTTCTCGCCCCAGTCCATCACCTCCTTTTTTCGTTCCCGAATCAGCACACAACAAAGGCATCATCCCATGGAGCAAGGTTGTTGCCACTCCAAGCTGGTTTCCTGTCGCTTTGCCGAGGAAACTCCTAAGCGGTTGACATACCAAATATTTTTCTCAATACCTGGCGCTGGTGACACGGCCGGTTTGCAGAGCATCTCGTCCTGCCGCGCATATGCATTTATGCCTCCATTGCCTCCGCGATCAAAACGCTCTTACAGTTGAAGCACTTAGACAACGCATATTTTCGTATTCGTCATTGGCCGACGGCGCATCAGGCAAGAAAATGTTTGGGAAATGGCTAGACGCGCGGGAGCAACGTCACGCGAGAGAAACACGTTCCGGCGACATAGAAGCTATACGAACGGATTTTAACACCGTGCATGTCACCGAACCGAACTCGGATTGGGAACACGGAGGAAAGGGAAAAGTCAGCCGTTTTGTCCGCCGGACTCGGATAACCCCAAATACTGTTTCATGAGGAGGGAAAAATGCTGGCGAGGAATCCCGCTGCTCTCAGCGGCCTTGGTAATGAGTCCCGCATGCATCGCTAGCTTGGCCTTGAGATAGCTCCTGGTGAAATCCGCAATGGCTTTTCTCTTGGCCTCCATGTACGGCAACGCGATATAGGGCGAACCCTGACCGACGGCTGGATCGGGTTTGGTCGAGGGCAGGAGCGCGTTGATCTGGCTTCCAGTGATGACGTCCTCCGTGGTCAGCATGACCGCTCGTTCGACGACATTGCGGAGCTCACGCACATTCCCAGGCCAAGGATAGGCGGTCAGCGCGTCGATCGCAGAGGCATCGAAGTAGCACCGCGGCTTGCCCATTTCCCGTCCGAGTTGCGCCAGCAGATGCCGGGCAATCACAGCGATATCCTCGACACGTTCCCGGAGGGGAGGCACACGGATCAGCACGACAGCCAGCCGATAATAGAGGTCGGCACGGAAGGCACCGCGTTTCACTTTCTCTTCGAGATCCTGGTTTGTCGCCGCGATGAACCGCATGTCGACCCGCTTCACCGCCGTTCCACCCACCGGACGAACTTCGTTGTCTTCCAACACCCTCAGCAGTTTGGCCTGCAGCGACAACGGCAGTTCGCCAATTTCATCCAAAAACACGCTGCCGCCGTTTGCCAGCTCGATCAGACCGGGCTTGTTGGAGACGGCGCCGGTAAAGGCGCCGCGCACGTGGCCGAACAGTTCGCTTTCCATGATACCTTCCGGCACGGTCGTACAGTCGATCACCTGGTAGGGTTTGTCGCGCTCCCGACTGTGTTCGTGGACCGCCCGGGCGATCAACCCCTTGCCGGTGCCGGTTTCTCCGGTGATCAGTACGGTCGAACGGACCTGTGCAGCTTCCCGCACGCGTCGCATGATCCCCTGGAAAGCCGGACTCACGCCGACCAGACTGCCGGCCTGCAACTCTCGCTGCGCGAGGCGCTCGTACATGGAATTGCGCCGCAGGATCTCGGAAATCCGGATGGCCCGATGCAAGCGCATGCCGAGGTCTTCAGGATTGACCGGCTTTACGAGATAGTCATAGGCACCACGCCGCATGGCATCGACGGCCTGCGACACACCATTCATCCTCGTCACCACGAGCACCGGCAGGTTGCGGTCGATGTCCTGGATTTTGGACACCAAGTCCAACCCGTCCATGCCTGGCAACACCATGTCGGTCAGTACGAGATCCACCGCTCGCTCCTCCAACAGCTTCAGAGCCCCTTCGGCTGTCGCCCGCACTTCGATTTCCAGATCTCCCTCGACCGCCTTCAGCTCAGCCTGTTCCAGGGCGTGCAGGATCAATTCGGTGTCCGACGGATCATCTTCGACGACCAGGATCGTGAAAGGCGCATGCCCTTTCTGATGCGCGACCGCTCGTCGTTCGCTGGTGATGCTTGCCATCGTGTCTCCCCCCCAAAACCTGTGCGGACCTGTTGCCGGCACGGTCAGTCGCCCGACCGTGGCCGTTTCTCCACCGACGAAAGCGAACCGGAGACGACGGACTCGATTTCGCCCAACACCGGCAGCGTAAATTTGACCGTGCACCCCGGCCCTTCGTTCGACTCGATCCAGACTGTTCCCCCATAGAGTTCGACGATCCGTTTGACGATCGTCAACCCGATGCCGCTACCTTTCGCGCCCTCGGCCTGCAGACGCACGAAGGGCTCGAAGACCTTGTCGCGCTTGTCGACGGGAATACCGACCCCGCGGTCGCGGACTGCAAAGCAGACCATATGTCCCTCGCGCACGGCCGTGATAGCAATGTCCGGCGCAGCATCGTCGGGAGTGAACTTCAACGAGTTGGAAATGACGTTGTCGAACACTTGGCGGAGATATGCGCGGTGGCAGGCAACCAGCGGAAGATCTTTTTGCACCTCGATCCGTGCACAGCGTTGTTCCAGTTCCCAGGCTCTCGTTTTCAAGACCTCGCCGATCGCGTGCGCCGGATCGACCGCCGCGACCGCCTCTTGACGGGCGCCGACCCGCGCCACTGCCAGAAGCCCCTCGACGCGCGACACCAATTCCCGCCCGTTTTGCTCGATCAAGGCAAGCCAGCGGGCGCCGCGTTCATCCAGCCGCTCCCGATATTCCTTCGCCAGCAAGGCCGCCAGGCCCTCCATCCGCTCCCCCGGTCCTTTCAGATCATGCGCCAACGTTTCGGCCAGATGCTCCAGATGCCGCAGCCGAGCCATAAGGTCCTTCTGCCTTTGATAGGCCGCCTCGTACAGGCGCACGTTCGAGATCGCTAGCGCCGCTTCGGCGGCGAGCCCGCGAGCCAAGTGCAGGTTCCACGCGCCCCGCGTGTCCTTGTGCTCTCGAATCAGGGCCAGCACTCCGAACGGCCCTCCGGGCGCAAGCAAGGGGATCGAGAGTTCGCTGTCCCCGATCAGATTCCGGCGGATCACTTCCGGTCGATCGTCACCGCGAAGCCCCTCCCCGACCGCGGGCCGCTGAGTTTCGAAGGCCCGCACGGATGTGGGAAATTCTTCCCACAGCATAACCGACTTGTGCAGTCGATCATTCCAATCTCCGGAGGCGGCTTCCACCACCCAGCATTGCATCCGTTCGTTTCGCAGCATCACTAGGCAGACATCCGCGTCGATCAATTCCAGGGCGCGATCCGCGATCCGCTTCAGGGCGCCGTCGAGCCCGTCCGGTCTGATGGTGTTGATTTCGTTTCCAATCGTGCCGAGGGTCTCCAATTCGCGGATATGGCGCCTGATGCGTTCGGCCATCTCCTCGTACGCGCGCGCCAATTCGCCGATCTCATCGGAAGACCGGATCGAGATCGGAGGAGCACATCGTCCTGAATCCACATCCCGGCCGAACGCGCCCACCGACGCCCGCAGCCGCGCCAGCGGCCTCGTGATCGAATTCGCCAGCAGGCGCGCGCCGAGGGCGCCGATCACCAGTCCGCCGATCACCGCTTGGATCAGCCCCCAGAACGTCCGGCGGGACAGGCCTGATGAACGCGCAGCGAGTCTCTGAAGCTCGCGGGTGAGCCGATCTTCTATGGCCCTCAAATCGAGACGCACTTCCTCGGAGAGAACGAGGCCTCGGCCCGATCGGATGTGGGTCATGGCGAAGTCATCACGCCCTTCTTGAAGCTGCTCGACAAGCGGACGCCTGGCCGCCATGAACCGGGCCAGTCGCTCCTGAACCGCCCGCAGTTCGCCTTTGAATCCCGGTGCATCTACGGCGAGCGCGAGGCTTTTATCGAGAACAGACTTGAGCTTGGCGTTGGTCTCGTTGAAGCGGGTCAAATAGGCAGGCTGTCGTGTGAGCGCATAGCCGTGGAAGGCTTCGTCCAAATCAGAGATCAACCGCTGAACCACCTGCACATGTTGATTCGCGAGCAGCACCTGCTCGCGCTGCTGTTGAACGGACAGGAGCTGGTTAATGAGATAGATATGAACTTCGAGGGCTGACAGAAGCGGGATCAAAAGCCCCAGCAACACGACCCAGATCTTCTGTTGGACCCGAAGCCGGTCCCACCACCCGCGAATCCGACCGGTCATAGCGTAACGCTCTCGGCGATTGACGGTCTGCTGTGTGCGCGATCACGCTCCATCCTAACGAGAGAGGAAACAGTCTCACGGGCAGTGGGAAATCCTAAGACCCGCTTGGGGACGTGTCAAGGTTCGCCCCGTCCCGCCGTCCCTGATCTGCCGCGACCGCGGAAAGCCTCTGCCAACTGGCGTCCCATTCGTGCGATAATGGCGGTATGCTGCTCAAGCGTGTGTTGGTCGGCCTGCCGCTCAAGACAACGCAGGCCGTTCATGAACGGCTTTCCAACCCTCTCGCGCTGGCTGTTTTTTCCTCCGACGCCCTCTCCTCCGTCGCCTATGCGACCGAAGAAATCCTGCTCGTTTTGATCTTGGCCGGATCCGCCGCGGTTTCCTGGTCGATTCCGATCAGTCTGACCATCGTATTGCTCTTGGGCCTCCTCACCATCTCCTACCGTCAAATTATCTTTGAATACCCTGAAGGAGGCGGGGCTTACATCGTGGCCAAGTCGAACCTGGGCGAGTGGCCTGGTCTGACAGCCGCCGCCGCCCTCATGATCGACTATGTTTTGACCGTCGCGGTGAGCGTGGCGGCGGGCATCGCGGCGGTCACGTCCGCTGTTCCATCACTCTTTCCGCATCGTGAAGCCTTATGCCTCCTGGCAATCCTGGTCGTGCTGATTATCAACCTCCGTGGGGTCCGCGAATCCGGCCGGATTTTCGCCGTCCCGACTTATTTATTCATCGGTGCGATTTTTCTCATGCTGGCTGCCGGAAGTTTCCAGATCCTGTTCGGTCAGGCCGTCCGTGTGTTTCCGGAGCGTGGGGCCGGGTCGGTCATCGAAGGCTTGTCGCTCTTTCTCCTGCTACGGGCGTTCTCATCCGGCTGCGCCGCTCTCACCGGCATCGAAGTGATCTCAAACGGCGTTCCGGCGTTCAAACGGCCGGAGTCGAAGAACGCGGCGATCACCATGGCCGCGATGGCCGCGATTCTGGGCACCATGTTCATCGGCATCAGCGCGCTGGCGTACTCCTTCGGCGTGCTCCCTAAAGAGAATGAAACGGTAGTCTCCCAGATTGCCCGCGCGACATTCGGCACCAGTCCGCTCTATTACCTTGTTCAAGCTTCCACCATGCTCATCTTGATCTTAGCCGCCAACAGCAGTTTCAACGGATTCCCTCGTCTGGCCTCCCTTCTAGCCCGCGACGGATACATGCCGCACCAGATGGCCCTCATGGGTGACCGGCTTGTCTTTTCCAACGGGATCATCATCCTGGGCTTCTTCTCCTGCCTGCTGATCATCCTCTTCAAAGGCGAAACCCATGCGCTGATCCCGCTCTATGCCGTCGGAGTGTTTTTGTCCTTTACCCTTTCGCAGGCCGGGATGGTTCGCCGCTGGCTTGTGAAAAAAGGCCCTCATTGGCGTAAGAAACTGCTCGTCAACGGAGTCGGCGCTGTGGCCACGGGCCTAGCCACTCTCATCATCGCCAGCACCAAGTTTCTGCACGGCGCTTGGATCGTCATTGTGTTATTGCCCGTGTTGATCGCCTGGTTCCGGTCCGTGCATGCTCACTACAAAGCCGTTGCGGAGCAAGTCAGCCTGGGTCGTGATCATCGGCCCCCGCAGCCACGGCGTAATACGGTGATCATCCCGATCAGCGGGGTGAATCGAGCCGTGGTGCGGGCCTTGGACTATGCGCGAAGCCGAGGAGGCGACATCCGGGCCGTCCTGGTGGACGTGGACAAGGAAGAGACCGCCAAAGTGGAGATCCAATGGGCACAGTGGGGCTGTGGCATTCCGTTGGTCGTGCTTCCGTCGCCGTACCGTTCGATTCTCAAGCCGCTGTTGGACTACATCGAGGAACTGTTGCAGAAAGATCCCGAAGGGTGGGTCACTGTCGTGATCCCGGAGATCTTGCCGGCGCGGTGGTGGCAGAATATCCTGCACAATCAACGGGCGTTGATGCTGAAGGCCGCACTGCTGTTCAAGGAACGCGTCATCTTGACCGACGTCCCGTTCCACCTGGAACGATGAAATAAGGAGAACAACCATGACCAGACTCATCGGCGGCCCCGGAGCCATCGCGACGGCTGTCGCCTTGCAGGTCGTGATCGCTTCGCCGGTGTGGGCCTTCAAGATCGTGGAGCCGAAGGAAAACAGCACCCTGAAATCCGGGCAGACGGTGACCGCCAAAGTCGACGTCGGCTCGGACCCCGGGATTGTGAAGGTCCGATACTTTTGGTATCGCGAGAACGACGAAACTCTGGTGCAACAGGACGAAGTCGAGCGATCGGGCCCGCCCACCCAAGAGAAGATCGCCGACGATCGGTTCTTCCAAAAAGAAAGCGTGTTCGCCAACGTGGTCGCGGTGGCCACGTTGACCTCCACTGCCGACAGCACCCCCCCATTCGGCGGCGCCCTGAAAGTCCCTCCGGAGGCCATCGGCCCCATGCGACTCCTCGCCGTTGCCGAAGTGTCGCGCGGGCGGCTCGGCACCCGTACCGTCTTCGATGAGATCATTGTCAACGTCGAGCCCGAGGCTGAGCTGAAAGCCATTGATTTCGAAACCGAGAAGCCGTTGATCCTTGGTCGAAAGGGGCAGGTCGTCACCTACGGACAGGTGGATGTGCCGGGAAAGATTTTCGAACTGCCGGTGGTCGGCGAATTCGCCGACGGGGTGACGAGACCACTCACGTCCCCCGCCACCGGGACGACCTATCATTCGTCGAATGAGAAGGTCATCCAAGTCTTGCAGGACGGATTGCTCAAGATCGTGGGAAACGGTAAGACGACCATCACGGTGACGAACCGCGGGAAGCAGGCCTCCTTGGATGTTTCCGTCGAAGTCGGCGAGGAACCGAATGAACCGCCGATCGCAATTCCGGGACCGAACCGGCGGGTCAAATCCGGCACCAAGGTGGAGCTGAACGGACTCAACAGCCGAGACCCGGAAGGCGAAGCCCTCTTCTACACCTGGAGCCAAGTCCGCGGGAGCAAGGTCCCGCTCCTGGACCTTAACATGCCCAAAGCCTCGTTCGTCGCTCCGTTAGTCTCCGAACCCAAACTGTTCCGTTTCCGGCTGAAGGTCACGGACAAGAAAGGCGCGGACAGTCTGCCAGCGTATGTAGATGTGATTGTGGAACCGTAAAATCGCATGAAGGATCCCGCCTTTCTCAAGGCAATGGTCCAGAAAATCCGTGCCCGCCGCGTGCTGGAAATCGGCACAGGGGACGGCACTAGCGCGCTGGCGATGGCGGAAATGCTGCCGGATGACGGCACGGTCCTGACTTGCGAGATCAACGCCGGCTTCGCCATGCTCGCCCGCAAGCGCCTGGGGCGAAGCCCGCACGGGCGGAAGGTCGAGGTGCTGGTAGGCCCGGCCTTGGAGACGCTGCGCAACGTGACCGGTCCGTTCGACCTGATTTTCATCGACGCGGACACGCGGAACTACGTGCGCTACTATCACCGGGCCTTAGAACTGCTCGCCCCGAACGGAATACTGCTCATGGACAACACCCAAGGCATGGCCTTGGGACCCGTCGATCCGGGGCAGGACCCTGCGATCGCCGCGATTCAGGAACTTGCCCGTCTCACCGAATCCGACCCTCGGATCAGCGCCGAGTTGATGAGAGTCCGCGACGGCGTCCTGGTCGTGAACCGGATGGGCGAAGCGGCGGGATGACGACAACCGGACGGCAACCTATTCGGATCAGCCGTTACACCTCGCGCAATCGAACGGGCCCGTAAGTTTTGCGGGCGCGACGCAATTCCTTCACATGGCGGCGAAGCGCGGGGCCGTACTTCGAGCGAAGCACGGCTTGTTTATAGGGCATCATCTTCCGCTCGACCTTGCTGATTTCCGCCGCCAGCATCGCGACCAAACGCTTGCCCGAACCGGTGAGCCAGCCCAGACGCCGGGCAGCATATTCCAGGTCCTGGATCGAATACCGGACTGACTCAATTTCCTCCAGGCAGCGAAAGCGGGCACGGAGAACGTCCCTAGCGCTCAATCCAACTCGCCGTAGCGCTTGATTGTCGACACCGGAGGCCCATGACGACAGCCGTTCGAACAGCATCGCGCCCATTGTGAAGGTAAAGGCGGCGTGCAGGATACCGCGGATCGGCCGGAGACTTCTCCGCCAGGGTGAGTAAAACATTTCTAGATTGCGGTCGCCGCGGTAGAGCACATACTTCCGCAACAACAAATTGAGATGATGGTGGCTGTTCTCATGGATCAGATCGTCGATCAGATCGAGATCGTCGCGATCGAAGCAGTTGATGAATGACAGACCGGGTCGATGGCGATAGCTGAAACTGACGACCCCACGCGCTCGAAGCGGAACGAGACGGGAGGTCAGCGCCGCAAAAAGCCCGGCTCCTTCGGGCCAAGCTTGTTCCAAAATCGCGAGCGCCTGCTGGACGCGCGGCGGGAAATCGGCCGGCGTGGCACCGATCCGAATCGGAACCTTGTCCTTGCTGTAGATCAGCGACGGCCCGATGGTGAGTTTCCCGGTTCGAGCGCCCGAAACGGGTTCAGGAGGATGGTACGTCCATCTCCATCGGAGGGACGATCCATAGTCAAGAACCGGAAACTCGTCGCGGCCGATTTGCAGACAGATGCCGGACGGCCTGACCCACCACATGGCCTTGCGCCAAGGACCTAAAAGCGGGCGTGGCAGCAATCTCGGAAGCTGACAGAAGGCACCATCGAGACCGACGGACAGGCATCCTCTTCCCACACCCTGCTCAAAGTCCGGACTCAGGTCGCAGGGCACCCGCCACACCCGCCGGCCCGTGCGGCGAAGCCAGGCACAGGGCAAGCCCGGTACCAGGAAAAGGGCCTCTTGGGTCACGTGCTGCGCTAGTTTTGTACAGAGCCTGGAGAGTCGGCTGGAAAAGCCTCGAGCTTGCGGGAGGCCGGTCGGGAACAACTCGTCCTTGTAACTGTTCTCGTAGAACTGCTCTTCGCACTCCGCGAAAAAGGCCTCGGCGAACCCGCGGGGATCCTGCTCACGTTCAAGCTGTTCTTGGAGATCGATGAAGTAGACCAAGTCATTGAGTTCCTCGATCCAGCCCACAACCTTCCAGCCGGAAAAACTCTCCTGCGGCAGCGAGGCGCCGACCAACCTGAAGTAGCCGACCGGCAGGCCCAGCGAGGCCGTCGCTCGCACATAATGCTGTTCCAGATCATCGCACAGATCGCCCAGAAGCTTCCGCATGGTCTCGCGGAATTCTCGAAGGAGTGCGTCTAAGAACCGCTGATCGAACAGTTCCATGAACCATACGGGCTCTGACGGCGAACGCCCGACCGTCTCTGGCGCGAAATGACCGGACTCTACCGGAGACTTTGGCGAGGGGCAAGAGCCGACAACGACAAGCTCAGGAGAACGACCGATAACGAAGAAGCACGATCTTGCCGGAGGGGATCAGGAATCGGGTCTTTTGCGGGTTGCCCAGAGGTCATCGAGTCCCAATTCATCCGCGTGGGCCATGAAATGCGTGGCGAGACGCCCTCGCACCGCCTCTTCCAGTGGAGGTTTCGCGCCTTTGACGACGGTGAAGGGCAACTCGTCTTTCCAGACCAGCGCACCTTGAGCGTCGGTCAGATAGAGGTACAATCGCTTCTCTTCGCGTTCGCTCCATCCCCAATCGCTGGGATGAAGCGGCCGGACGGTTTGGACATGGCCGAACAGCACGCCCTCCACCTGTAACTCCCGGCTAATCGCGCGCGCTGCCTCGCGTGCCCGCTCCTCTTCGAATGCCCAGGCGCTAGGTTCCCGATGGTAGTCAGCCACTTGAGTCGGACCGATGACTGTAAGCCCGGCCTGTATTTCGAGCACGCTGGAGAACCGGCTCGCCATCTCGCGGTCCCCATCAAAGGGCACCACTGCGATGCTGGTCACCGGTCTCGGCGCCGACTGCGACGCATCGTGGGAAGCCATCCAGGAATGCTCGAAGGGCAGGAATTCCACATCACCGCTTCTTGCCACATCAACTCCCACCATCACAACCCAGGCGGCTGGCAAGCACCCTTGTAAGCAGACATAGACACCCAACGCTGCAATAGGCATCGGTATCTTGTTGGCCCAGACTCTCATTGTCTCGTCTTCCATTTCTAAACATGAGCAAGTCGGGTGCCGGTAAGATCGCGTTTCCGGTCTTCATGCCTAACCCCCCTCATTTCCTGGGTGAAAGCTCCGCCGGCATGGCAGGAACCTGACAACGAAAGGGCCTTGACAGGACCTAGAACGCACAGCGATGAACGATCTTTGAACACTCCCGCCCCTTTTGCGCAAGGCGTCGAGTACGATAAGATCACTGCCGTCGTCGGTTGGAAGTCGATCACGAAGGAGGTGTTCGATAATGAAGCGGCGCAAACACCAGAACATGAGGAGATGGATCGCTGGGCTTGCGGGGCTATTCGCACTCGGATTGGCGGAGTTCTCGGTCCTTGGCGCCGATCCACATAAGGTCACGTTGATGCTGGGAGGCAAGTTCTGCGATTTGTATAAGGGCGAGGTCGAATCAGCGTTGAGGAAGATCGCGGGTGTGACGGCAGTCGATCTCAAAAGCATGAAGGGTCACGCGATCGTCACCGCCGACCTAGGCAAGGTGAAACCCGAGCAACTCACCGCTGCCGTCAACGCGCTGAAAGGCGACGGGTGGCATTGCAAAGCTGAGGTGATGAAGTAGGAGTCCGTCACCCGGCGACGGCCATACGAACGGACGCCGACAGGACGCTTGGATCGCGCGGTATTGAGCGATGACGCGATCGACCAGATTTCCGTAGTTCACGCAACGCCAGCCCCGCCGCCACGTCGAACCACTCCCGTCCGTCATATCGATGAAGTCCTCCGTAACCATAATCCCTGGCAGCGAACACAGTGCATCGAGCGACTCCTTTCGGTATCCGGACTATCCACTCGAGCTTCGGCTTTGCCCTCGACGAAGGCCTGGCCGGCCAGAAGCTCGTGCCTTCGTGGACGAGAACCAAGCAATGCCGGTGTCAATATCCAGGTCGGTGGAATCCACGTATGGACACCGACTCGCCATGTGTACAGCAAGACGGTGCACAGACCAAAAAGACAGCAGGAGGCGGCCGAATAGATCCCAGGGATTCGGAATGGTGCGCGCGACAGTGAACAGGGGCAGCGCCACCTCGCCCATTTACGTAAGGCGGCGGGACGACACCCCCGAACAAGGGAGCCTCGAAGCCAACACATGTCGTTGACGGCGACAGAAATCGGCGCGGTTGTCGATGAACTCGCGTCCGCGTTGACCGGCGGATGGATTCAAAAGATCCATCAACCCCTGCCCCGCGTCGTCACGCTGACCATCCGAACTCCGGGGGCAACCCATACGGTCCTGCTGTCGGTCCATCCGGAGACCGCCCGGCTTCACCTGACCACCCGTCGGCTGCAGAATCCCCCGGCTCCGCCGCCTTTCTGCCAATTCCTCAGGGCTCGCATCGAGGGAGCGCGTATCGAGGCGATCGAGCAACTGCACGGCGATCGCATCGTCCAGATTCGGCTCACGGCGCGCAGGGGACCCTGCGCGATCATGGCCGAACTGATCGGTCGAAACGCGGATGTGTTGCTGCTCGACGAATCGGGGACAGTTCTGGCCGATCTAAATCACGACCGCAATCGGATTGGTCGGCCCTATCGTCTTCCGTCAGCTTCTGGCCGGAAAACACTCGACACGGTCATTGAATTCCCCCATGCCGCCGACGTTGCTCCTCCGGCATTTCCCGTGTCTGCCGAGATCGACGCACGTTATGGGCGGCGCGAAGCAGACCTGACTGTGGAATGGGAGCGGCAGGCCCGCTTGGCCGACATTCGTAAGCACCTCAGACAGACCGTCCGGCGGATCGAGGCGTTGCAGGCGGACTTGAACAAGGCCGAGCGTTACCGCAACTACAGTCGCTACGGCGAGCTCCTCAAGGCCAACCTCAGCAAGATCGTCACGGGTCAGGACTGTGTCACGGTGATCGATTACTTCGACGAGCGGCTGCCCGAAATCACGATCCCGCTCGATCCGAGGAAAGGTCCGCGGGGCAACATGGACGACTATTTCAAGAAGCACCGGAAATACTTGGCGGCCGAGCGAGAGATTCGCCCCCGTCTGGAAACGGCGCAGCATGAACTGGAGAGGCTGCGCGCGGAGTTGGAGGCGCTTCAACGAGGCACCTGGCGCCCAACCTCTGCGCAGGGTGGACCTTATCCAGCTACGGGGGGGAAACCCTCTGCTCGCCGTCAACGATTCTCGGCAATCGGCGGTCAGCCTTTGGGCAGAACCGGCCCGTTCCGCCGGTTTATTTCGTCCGATGGCTTGCCCATCTATGTCGGGCGCAACGCGCGCGAGAACGAGGAACTGACGTTCGGTCTGGCCAAGGGCGACGATCTTTGGCTCCATGCTCGAGGCGCACCGGGCTCCCATGTCGTCGTCCGGCTGGAAAAAGGCGCAACCCCGCCGCCTGAAACGTTGAAGGACGCCGCGGCCCTTGCCTTGCTGTATAGCGATCTCAAAAAGAGTGGCAAGGGAGAAGTGATGTACACCCGACGGAAGTGGGTCAGAAAAGTCAACGGTCAACCGCCAGGTACGGTGACGGTGACGCAGGAACAATCCCTGTTCGTCAGTTTGGACAACACCCGCCTCGACGCCTTAAGGCAGCGATCCTCGTCGAAGCGGAAGGAGTGAAGGACCGAACGCAGCCGGACGGATGGCCGTTTGCGGAACCAGGATCCTAATTGGTCAGCGCTGCGTAGGCCTGCTTGACGGAACCGACGGGAGAGACCTGTAACAGAAACGGCGTTCGCCAGTCTGGGTCGGAGATATCCAGCTCTTCGGGCACGATCACCCGGTGTAAGTGCGCCTCATAGGCCGCTTCGACCTTCAGCGGGACAGCGGTAACAGCTCCAATGTGACCATCCGGTCTGACCGTTCCGGTCATGACACGATCGGGCGCAATGAACTTTCCGTTCGCCATCGCGGCCACGCTCAGCGCCACCATCGCCGACAAGCTGTCTCCGTACACCGTGATGCCTTCATAAGGAACCGTCAACACAACGGTCCATGAGTCCGTGGACAGGTTCAAGTGTTGGGCGACGCGATAAACCGCCTGTTCAACGGCGGTCTGCGCCATGCGCGAAAATCGACCGGGCTTGTTCATGAACCGCATCACCAGGCCATTCCGATCCGGCCGCTCTTCAAACGACAGGTGCAAGTACGCGACCGTTCCTTCTGGCGTATTCCCCATCGTCACTCCAAGAATCGGAATCAGTTGCTCGCGCGAACCCGTTACGGCACCAGCTTCCGAGGCCGGCGCTGTAAGCAAAAGGGTTGCCGCGACAGCGGCCAAGATCCGACCAAGACACCAATGTTTCAAATGTTTCAAACGAATTGCCATAGGGGATCGGTATAATCAGCGTTTTTAGTGTCTCTCCCAGTGCCTTTAATTTCACCCAGTGTGAAATCCTCGGCAGTCTATTTATGCAAATAATATACCAAATGCGCAATTGGTTTTCTAGTTTCTGCAAGCGTCAGAATACAGTAACTATGGAAAGGATGGTTTACCAGGGCATAGCCGTGGGTGACAGCTGTAAGCGGCTTGCCCTGCTAGACAATCAGCGAGTAAAGCGGTGGGCACCGATCTGGATACGTCTTGACCGATACTCCAGAAAGCAAGGGGTGCCTACTTGTCAGCAAGAGGTCCTGTCTTTTCAGAAGGACAGGATGCATCTGAACTGTGGCAAACTGCCCCAGAGCCGTTCAGCAGATTGGACTCTCACCTTTCCTCTTGCACCCATTCGTTGAGCCAACGTACATACCACGGCGCCAAGAGCACAGGAATGACAAACAACACGATCAGACTCATGGCAACGTCAGGTGGAGCGTCCAACACCCGAGTTACCCAAGCGCAGATAACCTCGTACCAGGCCAACCCCAACCCCAGCATGATCAGGCAACTACACCGCGCTCTGTCCGGGATATGCCGCGACGATCCCGCTTACTCGCGGCGTGACCGTCAACGTATAAGCCGCCGTCAATCCTAGGTCCTGCATCATGCCTCGGGCGAAGTCGTGCCATGGCACCAGGCGAGAGAGCTGATGGCCGAAAACCACAACGGCCAACCAATCATAGACCAGCAATGCGAAACAACAGGGAACCGCGATCAGCAAAGCATCGACGCTCCAACGCCGCATGACCGGATATTATCGCGCAAACAGGCGGCGCTAGAAACGCGGGTCCCGCCGAAGAGCGGGAAGGGAACAGCCAGCCGCCCTGCCGTGAGAAGCTGAAGGCCAAGCGAATATTCACGCGCTCTCTTGAGCCCGATCACGCTGAAACAGAAAGTACGGGCACGGCCCGAAGGTCAGCTTGCAACCCACAAGATACCCGTCGATATCGTTTCCATTCCAGATCGGACGGGTCCACCGCACTTCGAACAGCATTAACGCTCGGCGCCGCTTGGAAATCGGCGTATGAATTTCGAGCAACTGCCGCACGCGGGGGGCCTGATCCATCATCAGCAGCATTCCCCCTGAACTGATGTTCAGCGAGCAGGCCTCGCCGTAATGAATGACGACGGCGCGCTCATCCAGTCCCTCGATCATCTCATAGGCGCAAGGCTGCGTGAAATCCAGGCGTTCTTCACAGCGCAATTCCTGCACGGGCGGCGGCTGGCGCTGCAGATCGCCCGATTGATAGACCCTCCATTCTCGGCGTCCGGCTTTCGGCTGTCCGAGCCCAGCACAGAAGGACATAACCTTCTGAAGAAGGTGAGGTTTCATAGTGACGCCCTCCCTTTGTCCGAGTAAGCGGGGTTCACACTCGGTGGCGGGAGCAAAGGAAATGCCGCGACGCGAACAACACGTCGAATGACCGAGAACCGTTGAAATTACGTATGAGATCGGCAAATCCGGTGAGGGAGGACTCGCATCGAGGCATGGGGCAAGGGAGGGAAACGAGTTCATCCTTCCGGATGCAAGAGACCTAGGTGCTTGATTTCTCTCGATCTTGCTCTGTACTGAAGCGCCTACAAATCTTTCATGCGCAGGAAACAATTTCAGCTCCTCCGGCGCGCCGTTTCCTCGAACGGCACGCTCGCCGGAAGTGCGCTAACTGGCCGCTCAGACTCGGAGCCGCAGCTCAACCCGCCTTGCGCAGCTCTTCCCGCTCGGACGTCTCGCCCCCCCAATCAGGTTCGCTCTCGCCGATCAAGGTCGTATCGCCTTCCTGCGTGACGGACGCCCAGACCGCCAAGACGAGAACCAGGACCGTGATGACACCAAGAACAACCGCCGGCATGGGAAACCTCCTTTGGTTGGCGGTGACACTCGACAAATCATACTCCGATTGCGGAACCTTTCGCCAGGAGACAAGCGGGCGACGGCCCGCCTACTCGCCGACCCTGACCAACAGCCCCCGTTCCTTGCAGACACTGAACGTGTGGTGGAACCAGGCAATCATCACGACGAGGTAGAAAAGATTAAGCCCGGTCGCCCAGGCAAGAGGGGAGAGCGGAGGCACGACATGGTTCAACACGCCGCGCATGCCTTCAAAGACGTGCGCCGCCGGATTTAACCAGGCCAAAGCCTTCAGCCAACCCGGAAGGACATCCATCGGATAGAACACGCATGAAATGGGCTGGAACAAAAACACCATGCCCCAGGCGAGCACCTCCGCTTCCTGGCCGAATCGCATGATGAGCGACGTCGTCAGCACGCCGATGACCCATCCCGTCACAATGAGGTTGAGGACGAAGGGAAGCAGCCACAGCCCGATGACAAACAGGTTGTACGAATAGAACAGCAACGCACAGACAATCATCACGCAGGAGACCGCTGTGACCTTAAAGACGCTCATCGCCATGGTTGCCGCCAGAAACTCGCCGGGTTTGAGCGGGCTGGCGAATAGATTCATGAGATTTCTGGCCCAAATTTCTTCGAGAAACGAGATGGTGATGCCCTGCTGCGAACGGAACAAGACGTCCCAGAGAATCAGGGCGCCCAGGAAGAACGTGACGACGCCGGGCAACTGACCTTGAAACCGCGTGAGATAGACCGTGATAAAGCCCCACACCACGAGGTCGAGAAAGGGCCAGTAAAAGATCTCCATCAATCGCGGCAGGCTGCGACGGTATAGGTATAAGTGCCGGGTGATCAGAGCGGCGATACGATGAACCTTCATGGCTTCGTGAAGCGTTAGGGGTGCCGCCAACAAACATTCGGTCTTCTCCCCTCACGGCTTCTCCCTAACCCACTGACTATTGTTCCCGCGCCAGCTTCAAGAACACTTCCTCCAAGTCCGACTGGCCGAAGCGGGTTACGATCTCCTGTGCAGTGCCTTCAGCGACGATCTTTCCGCGTTGAAGGAAAATGATCCGATCAGACATCTCTTCCATCTCCCGCATATTGTGGGACGTATAGAGCATGGTTAGGCTGGTCGCGGCACGGACTTCCTTCAACAGGCTGCGGGTCTTGTGGGCGATATCGGGATCCAAGCTGGCCGTCGGCTCATCGAGGAAGAGGATCTTCGGTTCAGTCAGGATCGCCTTGGCGAGCGTGAGGCGGGTCATCTGGCCTGAAGAGAGACGCCGCGTCAACTTGCTGCGAAAGCTGTCCATCTCCAGTTTCTTGACCACGTCGTCGATGCGGCGATCGATGTTTGACAGACCATACAGTCTGGCGACCACGCGGAGGTTCTCCTCCACCGTGAGCGAGAACGGCATAGAGATATAGGTCGAGGAAAAGTTGACTTGCTGGAGGATCTCCTCCCGGTGCGTGGCGAGATCCAAACCGAACATGTGAATTGAGCCCGCCGTGGGAGTAATCAACCCCAGCAGCATCTGGATCGTGGTGGTCTTGCCCGCTCCGTTGGGTCCCAATAGTCCGAGAATCTCGCCCTGGTGAATATCGAACGAGATTCCGTCCACCGCGGTAAAATCGCCGAACTGCTTGGTGAGATTTCTGACCTGAACGATGGGTGGCATGGGAACATGCGTATCGACCGTCGGCTATCGACGGTCGGTTTTCCGGATTGAGGGATCAACACCAAAAGCCGGAGGTGGCTCACCAAGGGCTTCCAGTCCAGACGATCACGTCAATTAAACAGTAATTCTCCGACCTTCTCTGGAATATGGCAGGTCTCGCACTTTTGGCTGAGGATCTTGCCTTCATACTCGGTCTTCCCGTCATGACATCGGAAACAATCCGCGAGCGCCCGCTCGCGCAGATAGGAACCCTCGGGATGATCGGGGTACCATGGCCTGGTGTCGGCTTTCACGTGCCCACGAGGGATTACAATGGGATAGCCTTTGATCGGCTTCTCATGCACGACCCCCGAATGGCAAGTGTTGCAACCCTCTCCCATGCCCCGTTTGGCGAAGGCCTCCATGTGCTTTCGATGGCTCATCACGAGTCCGACATCCTTCACCGGCGGTGGAAGATCGCGCGGCGCCACTTCGGACACGCGCAAGATGTGCCGGTGGCACCCGATGCAGACATCGGAATCGACCTTGGCCTGAAGATTATGGGAGTCGGTCGGCGTCCCGAAGAGATAAATGGCGACATCTTTGGTTCCCGCCCAGGCTTTGTCCTGCAGCCAGCCCTTGACCCCGGGGCGCACATGACAATCCACGCAGGTGACGTCCTTATGGGATGACTGGACCCAGCTGTCGTAGGAAGGTTTAATCGTGTGGCAGCTCGCGCAGAACTTCGGATGGTTGGTCAGCGGGATCGCCACTCCGCCCAAGGCCACTGCGCCGACGCCGATCGCCACGCTCACAATAGCCCGGGACTTACGTCTCATGCGACTCGCGTTTGGGGAACCGTCGAACAATGAGTGCCGCGACACCAGCGACGTCGTCGGGATCAAACACGGGAATCGCCCCCGGCGGGTCCACCGGTTTATTCGATACCACCGCCAGAAGCCCTTCCGGCGAGACCGGCACCTCCCCCAGTTGATCCCGCACGACGACGATTTTCGGATAGCCCTCGCTCTTCCATCCTTCGGCAATGACGAGGTCGATGGCCTGATCAAGGAAGCGGTCCCGGATCTCCTCGACCCCGATCTGGTCGGAGACGTCCGCAAACATCGCGAGGCTGCCCTTGGACAGCACGATCACGGCGCTTGCGCCGGCCCGTTTATGCCGCCAACTGTCCTTACCCTCCGTGTCCAGATCAAACCCGTGGCCGGCATGTTTGATGGTCGCCACCCGATACCCGACGCGGACCAATTCGGGGATGACCCGCTCAATCAGGGTGGTCTTGCCGCTGTTCGACCGGCCGACGAAGCAGAGAATCGGAATGGACATTCAGCCTCGACCAGGTTAGGCGGTCAACAACATGACGGTCGGCCGCTGGTTGTGGTTTGCGGGACGTCTTCCTCACGCAGCCACATCTCTCCGCTCAAGAGTTGCACCGAGACGGTGTCGCCGGGATTGAGCCGCTCGACTTCCGCCGGCACATCGATCAAGCAATTCGCCTTCACCATCGAGGTGAGGATGCCGGAACCTTGGTCGCCGGTGGTCCGCACCTTAAACACGCCGTCTTCCCGGGTGAGGATGCCGCGCAGGAAATGCCGCCGGTCCGGTTTCTTGGAGAACTTTTCCTGAAAGATGGCCTGCACGATCGGCCGGCCATAGCTACGGTGGCCACCCATTTTCAAGATGGCCGGCCTCACCAGTTGTTCGAAAGTCACCATGGAGGAGACGGGATTGCCTGGCAAGCCGAAGGCCAGTTTGCCCTGGATCTTCCCGAAAGCCAACGGCTGACCGGGCCGGATCGCTAGCTTCCAAAAATTCATCTCCGCGCCCAGATCCTTGAAGACGGCCTTGGTGAAATCGTAGTCCCCCATCGACACGCCGCCGGACAGCACCAGGATGTCGGCGTTCAGGCCGTGCGAAATCTTTTCTTTCAAGGCCGCCGGCTGATCTTTCGCAATACCGAGCAGGATCGGAACGCCGCCGGCCTCCTGCACCGCCGCGGCCAAACCGTAGCTGTTCGAGTTGATGATCTTGTCTTCGCTGAATCGTTCGTCGAGATCAGCCAATTCGTCGCCTGTGGAGAGGATCGCCACGCGCGGTCGTTGATAGACGAACACGAAGGACTTGGCGAGAATCGCGAGCATGCCCGCTTCCGCCGGCCGGATTCGGGTCCCCGTGGCGATGATGCAGTCGCCCTTCTTCACGTCCTCGCCCTGTGGACGAATGTTGGCTCCGCGCGCCTCAGGCTTGAAAATCTTCACCGAGTCCCGCGTATGCTCCGTGTCCTCCACCTTGATGACCGTGTCGGCTCCCTTTGGAATCGGCGCGCCCGTCATGATGCGGATCGCCTGCCCTGGCCCGACGGTCTGGGTCGGCGTCTTGCCCGCCGGCACGTCTTCGATCACTTTCAGTGTAACGGGCTTGGCGATGGCGTGCTCCTGCTTGATATCTTCCCATCGCACCGCAAAGCCGTCCATCGCCGAGTTATCCCACGGCGGATTGTCGCGCTCCGCGACAATGTCTTCGCCGAGCACGCGGCCCAGCGCATCCAGGATGGGAATCTTCTCCAGACCAAGGGGCGTGGTCGCTTCAAGGACGACCTTCCGCGCCTCATCCAACGGCGTCAACCCTTGCATGGCGACTCCATCGAACACGCGGCGAATTGCGAACAGTTCAGAGCACGCACGGTTCGTTCTGACATTCTTGGCTTTTTGCTGTTCACGGTCAGCTTCGTCTCGGCGCGACTTTCACCAACGAGCCGCTCTTCTTGCAGAACGCTTCAACCTTGTTCGCGATCTCGTGATAGGCCTCCGCCGTCGGTGTGTCCGAGTAGAACATGGCGAACGGCTCGCCCGCGTCGCACTGCGTGACCACGTCAGGATCAAGCGGAATCCTCCCCAGGAACGGGACACCCATGTCGTGGGCGGAAGCCTCGCCTCCGCCCTTGCGAAACACTTCGATGTGCTTGTGGCAATACGGGCAGTCAAGCCCGCTCATATTTTCCACAATCCCGATGATCGGCACCTCGCTGTCTTTGCAGAACGTGACGGACTTGCGCGAATCCAGCAGCGCGACTTCCTGCGGCGTAGTCACGATGACGGCGCCGCTCACGGTGCCGAGCAAATCGATCGTCGTCACCGACTCATTGCCCGTCCCGGGCGGCAAGTCGATCAGCAGGAAATTCAAATCCTGCCATTCCACCCCGCCGAGCAACTGGTTGATGAATTCGTACTTGTAGGCGTCACGCCAGATGATCGGGTCATCGGAGTTCTGCAGCAAGAAGGACATGGAAGCGATTTTCAGATTGTAGGTTTGATACGGGATGATACCGCCGGACGTGCTGATCTTCAGCTTTTGCCCTTCGGCCCCGAGCATCTTCGGAATGTTCGGCCCGTGAATATCCATGTCGCAAATGCCGACGTGCCAACCTTTGAGCGCCAGGCTGACGGCAAGGTTGGTGGTGACGGTGCTCTTGCCCACCCCACCTTTGTTGCTCATCACGAGCACCTTGTGCTCGATCCGCTCCATCCGCTTCGCGACAAGCCACCGGCTGTGCCCTTCCTTGTCTTTTTGACAGGTCTCGTTCTCGTCGCAGATAGCGCAGGCCCACATGTATGTGCAGGCGTCGCCGTTGCCCGACCCTCGAGGCTGGATGACGTTTAATTCGCGCGGCATGCTTTCTCCTTCAAAGACTGTGAGGCGTAGAAAAATCGGCTATGTTCCACCCTTGACTCCCTGCCCTCGCGCTTCACATCTGTGGTGACTTTCTCCGTCAGGCGGTCCAGGTCGACGGCGTGGCGGCGAAGCCGTCCTCGGCTCCCTTCATGTCCCGTATCCGCCTCCTATTCGGACACCACCCGACTGATCATGAACAGGACCGCGACAAGGATGGCACCTCGCCATCAACGCCGGCGCCCCGACGAAGGGACTCCTACATACTCGCCCTCCGCCGCCATCACCGGGTTCGGCACCGGCGCAACCGGTTTCGCTCCCGCCGCGGGCACGCCCGCTCCGGCCTGCGCGTCCGAAACCGGACGCTTTTTGCCGAACACACCCGCGCTCACGATGCCGACCTCATAAAAAAAATACATCGGCAGCGCCATGATGCACTGGTTGAACGGGTCGGGCGTCGGAGTCAGGATCGCGGCGACAAGAAACGCTCCCAAGAAGGCCCACTTCCGGTAGCGTTTGAGAAACGGCGCATCGACCCAACCCAGCTTGGCCATCAACGTAATGGCCAACGGCACTTCGAAAATCACCCCGAAGACCATCAGGAACCACAGGGCGAATCCCACGTATTGGGCGATCGAGAGTTGTGGAATGAACCCCGCGTTGACGCCGTAGGAAATGAGAAAGTTCAGCGCGAACGGCAGGACGAAGAAAAAAGAGAACAACACGCCGGCATAGAACGCGACGGTACTGAGCAGCACGAACGGTCCGACAAATCGCCGCTCATGAACGTGCAATCCCGGCACGACGAACTGCCAAATTTCCCAGAGAATATACGGCGTGGCCAGCACGACCGCGAAGAGACCGGCGACCTTGACATTTTGCCACAGCGCTTCAGCCGGAGCGAGGAACACAAACGGCACGGTCGGCAGATCGGTCGGGACCCAGGTCAGAGATCCCGGCACGAACATATTCTGAAGGGGAATCCGCAGCCACTGCACCAAGGTGTCAGCATAGAAAAACGTGACGACGAAGACGATCCCCGTGGCGATAACCGCCCGGGTTAGCCGGACCTGGAGTTCGACCAGGTGCTCCATGACCGGCATCTTCTTGTCTTCGAGCGGCTTGAAGACGGAGTCGTGCAACCACTTTTCGAACTTTTTCAGGCCCTCAGCCATACGCCACAGCTATCCGATGCCAGCGTGCAGCCATCAGCGCAGAAATCCTGTCGCTGACCGCCGTCGGCTGTTCGCCGATTACTTCGGATTCACCGCCACAAAGAGGTTGTTCCCCTGCCGGCTGAGCAGCAGCACGACCATTTCCTCTTTTTTAATCTTGGCCGACGCCTTCTGGTAATCCTCCATGCTCTTGATGACTTCATGGTTGATTTCCTGAATGACGTCTCCCCGTTGCAAACCGGCCGCTTCCGCCGCACTCCCGGCTTCCACCTGGTTGATCACCACGCCCGTCGTTTTGGCGGGCAGGTTTAATTGACCCATCATCGCCGGATCGAGCGGTTGCACTCGGATCGCGGCCAGCACGTTGTCCGGCGGTTTTACGGTTTCAGCCGGAGGCGGAGGCGGTTCTCTCCGCGCCAATACCTCGTCGGGCGGCCGCTCGGCGACTTTGACCTTGATCGTATGCTC
Source organism: Nitrospiraceae bacterium (assembly GCA_035573855.1). Lineage (GTDB taxonomy): Bacteria > Nitrospirota > Nitrospiria > Nitrospirales > Nitrospiraceae > DATLZU01. The sequence continues at coordinate 18,236 of DATLZU010000059.1, read as the reverse complement.
CTTGCCGTCACGCAGAATCTTCACCTCTGCGTCCTTTCCGACGACGGTGCGCGCGACCATATTGCGCAGATGGCTTACGCTCTGCACTTCCTTGCCGTTGAACGCGATGACCACGTCTCCGCGCTTGATCCCCGCCGCGGCGGACGGTCCGTTCTCGTTCACGTCGCTGATCAATACGCCCTTCCGCTGTTCGGGAATCTTGAACGACTTGGCCAACGCCGGCGTGATCTCCTGGATCGCCACACCCATCCACCCGCGTACGACTTTACCCGTTTTGGTCAGGCTGTCGACGATGTCCACAGCGATGCTGCTGGGAATGGCGAAGCCGATGCCTTCCGATCCGCCTGTCCGCGAAAAGATCGCAGTGTTGATTCCGATCAACTCGCCGTTCATGTTTACCAACGCCCCGCCGGAGTTGCCGGGATTGATCGCCGCATCCGTCTGGATGAAGTCCTCATAATCCGCGATCCCGACATTGCCGCGGCCGAGCGCACTGATAATGCCCAGCGTTACCGTCGAGCTCAGCCCGAACGGGCTCCCGACCGCCAGCACCAGATCGCCCACCTGCAGTTTTTCGTAGTCCGCCCACTTGAGATAGGGCAGATCTTTCGCGTCGATTTTGATCACTGCCAGATCGGTTTTCGGATCGGTCCCGATGATTTTCGCGGTGAATTCCCGTCGGTCGCTCAAGGTCACCGTGATCTGGGAAGCGTTTTCGACCACATGATTGTTGGTCACGATATAGCCGTTAGGGTCCAGAATGACCCCGGAACCTGCGCTCTGATCTGGATGACGAGGACCCGGAGGAAACGGTGGAGGGCCGGGTGGCTCAGCTCCTGGCGGTTCTTCGCCCGGAGGTCCTCCAAATGGACCGGGCGGTAAGGGACGGCGGCCTTCGCGGCGCCCTTCTCCACCACCGGTCACGGCGATGTTGACCACCGCCGGGGTCACCCGCTTCACAATTTCCGAAAAGCCCTGAGCAAACGCCGGCGGCACGCCTGCCGCGTCAGCCGTGGTCACGTGCTGAAGGGCGATCCCTGCTGCAACCACCACGCCCAAGAACAAAGCTGAGCCCGCAGCGAGAGCTCGTTGACTGCAATGTCTCATAACGGATTCCTCCGCATTGCTGATGGACTTCATACCGATTTCCTCGATCCAATTCACCTGTTCCAGGCAAGAGCACCGGGACCGCGGAAACAGGCGCTCTTGTCCGCGTCTACTTCACCTTGTCCGGTTGTGTCCGCTCCGCAAAGCGTGATTGTACACCATTCGCGGAACCGCCTTCAAAGACTAAAAGCCCCCTTCTGACGAGGCAGGACTTCGCCGGGAAGGGACCATCCTTCACCGATTAACCCAACGAGTAGCCATGGCACACAGCGCACAGAGCCATGTTGTTCGCTGCCCGCCGTTCGCTCTCATCATGATGGAGGGTAGCCCCAGAGGCCAGGCTGTGTGGTTCATCCCTGGGCCGGATTCATTTCCGTCCGTAGTTTGTGGAGCCAGGCGTCCTGGAGACTTAAGATGAGACGTTTGGCGGCTTGGTTCATGGAGACGACGCGCAGGGTGTTCGGGGCGCCTTCGAAGGTCGGCGGCCAGAAGCGCCGCTCGGGATCCTGCGGCCGGAGGTACACCACGGGATACCACTGGTTGATCCCGGGAGCTGACGGACTGTCGAGCGTCGCCCATGCGCGTCCCTCCGCACGCAGCAGAGCCCGGCCGGCGTTGACATCGATCAACGCGACCTCGATCAACGACCAGTTATCGCGCCGGAACCCCGGCTGCATATGTGCCGTCCATCCAAGAAACACGTAGATCGGATATTCTTGCTCGGTACTGGAGAGCACCGCGACAGCCAAATAGTCCACGCCGTACCGCTTGCCCAACTCGCGGAACGAGGCGATGTCTCCTGCGGGCTTGAGGCCATCGGCCGGAAGAATCTTGTCGATGACGATCGGAAGATGTTGACCGATCTGTTCCTTCAGAGTCTGTGCCAGCCGGTTCACCGCTTCGTCCGGCGGAGGCGGGGCTGCATCCGGAGCCGACGCATCGGCGATCACGACGAGCCCGGCGTGAATGGGTCGCTCCGTGGGCAAATGCAAGACCGACGGTTCCGTGATCGCCTGCGGGCCGAGATAGTCTGCCATCCGGCTCGGAGGAACCGCAGAGGCGCAGGCGGTCAGCGAGAGCAGTCCTAACGCCAGCCAGATGGATCTGACCTGGATTCGCATATCCCACCCCTCTTATCTTCCGTCGCTCAGCCTGCTTCCGGACTTTTTCATACGTTCGCTCCCGTTCGGCGGATCTGTCAAGCCCCCGGACCTTGCAATCGACTTCAGACTCGGCTAGGGTATGGCGGCTCAACCGCCTCCGACCGTCTCCGGATGGAAAAATGGAAAAGCGGCAGGGAGGCGCCCCCCGGAGCATCCGATGTCCGTGCGACATCTTTCGTTCCTCCCGGATCTTTCGGTTGTTGTTCCGGCTTACAACGAAGCGGCGCGCATTCTTCCTCCCCTCCATCGTCTCGCGCGCTACCTCGACAGCCATGGTGCGCCTTACGAGATCCTCGTAGTGGACGACGGCAGTCGCGATGGCACCGCCGCGGCGGTCGAGCGTTTCCGCGCCGGGTGCCCGGCGGTCCGACTGATCCGACTGCCGGCGAATCAAGGGAAGGGTGCCGCCGTGCGCAAGGGCATGTTGGAGGCCAACGGCCGACTGCAACTGTTCACCGATGCGGACGGGGCGACCCCGATCGAAGAACTCTGGCGATTGGAACAGGCCGTGATCGACGGAGCCGATTTGGCCATCGGGTCCCGCACACTCGCCTCGCGCGATCCGCGTTACACGGTTCGCGCGCGATGGCATCGCAGCGTGTTGGGCGCGCTGTTCAACATGCTGGTCCGGCGCGCGGGCATCGCCGGCATCGCCGACACTCAGTGTGGGTTCAAGCTGTTTCGAAGATCCGTCGCCCGCGACCTGTTCTCGGTCGCCAGCATCGACGGATATGGTTTTGACCTCGAACTGCTCTACGTCGCTCAACGCCGCGGCTATCGCATCGCGGAGGTTCCGGTCAACTGGGCCGATCAACCGGGCTCGAAGGTCCGGGTCCTTCGCGACGGCCTTCGCATGGTGCGCGACCTCTTTGCCATCCGACGCAATGACGCGCAGGGACGGTACGCTCCCACCGAGTCGTTGCCGCACGCCGCCGAGGTGGTGTTGAGCCATCCCGGCTCCCCGCCTTCCTGAGTTCGTTCCTCAGCGTCTCACGTAAATGACGGCCTTGGCGTCTTCGTAGACGGGGCGCCAACCGGCTTCCCGCCGAAGGGCTTGGTCCAGCGGGCTTCCGCGGCGAACGAGCGCCCAATCGACCCCGTACTTATCGAGCACGCCCAGCGCCGGAGGATCCCAGTTGGTCAACGCGACGTAGTCATAAAAGATCCATCGATCGCCGATCCGCCAGGCCGGCATGCGGCCGTCGATAAAAATTTTCTCTTCCGGGAGCCACCAGAGCAGAAATCCTCCATAGCCGTAATCGTTATACAACCTGGTCCCTACCTGGTCGCGATGCGTGTGCACCCACTGCACCGCTTCGATGGGATAGTCGGTCTGGCGGAAGAATTCGCCGGGATCGAGTCCCGAGAGCGCCACCCGCTGGAGATGATCCGGTCCGGCCAACCCCATCATGAGACCCATCGCCGCCGTCGCAGCCAACAGCCAAGCTTTGGGCCGGAAACCCGCCGTGAGCACGAGTCGTGTCGCCTGCTCCATCGCCGCCGCCACCAGTTCCGCGCACCACGGCAGGCTGACGACGAGCAACAGCGGCACATTCCGCCAATGTCGCAGGGAAAGGACGAGGAAGACGAGGAGGACCGTCCAGCGAACCGGTTCGACTCGGCGATAGCAGTAGAACCCGGTCAAGCTGAATCCCAGGACATAGGTAACATAGACAAGACCGGCGCGGCCTTGGAGAGAGACCGGCTGCCACTCGTGCAACACGTCGATCATGAAGCGGTCGCTCAGCGACGCATAGATTTCCGCATACAGCCGCCAGCCGTAGGGATTGATCAGTGTCACCAATGCCGATGCGGCCAGAGCGACGGCGAACCGTCCGATCTCGCGCCCAGGCATAACCGGTTCGTCGAGACGATCGGCCAGCCCTGGCCGACGGGAAACGATCCATCGCATCACCACGGAGGCCACCAAAGTCAATCCCAGCAGGAACAGTCCGGCCGTAAACCCGCCATGGAGATTGGCCCAGAGCAGGAATAACGGAGGCAACACCCACCAGCGGCCCCGTCCGGTGGAGCAGGCATGGCGAACGACTCGGAGCGTGAGCGCCATTCCCAGGAGCGTCACCAGTTGCGTCCTGGCCCCCAGGAACGGCAAGGCCACCCAGAGGACGGCGGCGACAGCGAGGAGTTTCTGGGTCCGCCCGGCCGCCGCTGGTTCCACCGCCACCCAGCAGGCGCCGAGCGTCACCGTGGCGAACAATAGGATGACCCCCAACGGGCCGACCGGACCCAATCCTTGATAGATGGCGGCGATGAGCCCGTCCGTCAGCCACGCATGCTCTACCCAGGACCAATCGGGCATGGTGTGGGAATACGGATCGACAGCCGGTAAGCGCCATCCCTGACGGATCAGATCAAGCCCCGCCCTCAAGTGCCAGCCGAAGTCGGGCTCGACAAGGGGTTGGAGGCTCAGGTTCACAACGAAGAACAAAAGCAGCGCATCGAGGGCGGGAAACCCCGCAGCCGGATTCTTCGTTCCGCGTGAATCGTGGGTCGTCACGGACCGCGCCTGAGCCAAGCCGTCGCGGTCATTGCGATGCGGCGACCGGCCGCCCGACCAACAGATCACCCAACACCAGCCAGTCGACGTCCGTGCGGAGGAAACAATGGACCGCGTCGTCCGGTGTGCACACGATTGGCTCGTTCACGTTAAAGGAGGTGTTGAGTAAGACCGGTACCCCGGTCCGACGCTCGAAGGCTTCCAGCAATTTCCGGAAGCGCGGATTGGACTCGCGATCGACAGTATGCACCCGGGCGGTCCCGTCCACATGGGTGACCGCAGGGATGAGACCTTTCGCGGCCGGCAACACCCGCGCGGTGAAAAGCATGAAGGGCGATGGCGACGGTGGATCGAAATAGTCTCCAGCACGTTCTTCCAAGACCGACGGCGCGAACGGACGAAACCATTCCCGCAACTTCACCCTGGCATTGATCAGTTCGCGCATGTCTTCGCGCCGCGGATCGGCTAAAAGGCTGCGGTTGCCTAACGCGCGCGGCCCCCACTCCATCCGGCCTTGGAACCAGAACACCAGACGGCCCCTCGCCAGTTCTTCCGCCGCGCGCGCACAGAGTTCCTCCTCCGGCAAGGCGGCGGCGACCAAGCCGGCCCTATCCAGCGCGCGCCGGCACTCCTGCTCGTCAAAGGCGGGCCCTAAGTATGCCGACCGCAGCACCTCCCGGTCGGGCATCCCACCGCAACGGGACGCCCACCACAGCGCGGCGCCCAAGGCCGCACCCGAATCCCCCGCCGCCGGCTGGACATAGATTCGTCTGAACCCCGCTTCCCGGAGCAACCGGCTGTTCGCTACGCAGTTATAAGCGACGCCTCCGGCCAGGCAGAGAGATTCGGCACGGGTGCGCGCGTGCAGCGATCGAGCCAAATGCAGCAACGTGTCTTCCAACACCCGTTGCGCGCTGGCCGCGATGTCACGGTGACGCTGAGTGATCTCGTCGCCGGGTTGCCGATTCGGCCCCAGCAAGCGGATCAACTCGGGTGAAAAGATCCGCACCCGCGCCAGGTGAAAATCCAGCAACTCGGTGTTCAGCCGAAATTCGCCGTCCGGTCGCAGAGGCAGCACATGTGTGCGAAGCGCGGACGCGAATGTTGGCTCCCCATAGGCGGCAAGCCCCATGACGATGTACTCGTCGGAGTCCGGACGGAATCCCAAAAACGACGTGACGGCGGCATAGAATTGCCCAAGGGAATGCGGCAATGGGATCCGCTTCAGCACACGGATGTCCCGGCCTTCTCCCACTGCCAGCAATGCCGTATGCGCTTCGGACGCCCCATCGACCACCAGAATCGCCGCCCGCTCGAAGGGCGACACCAGAAACGCGCTCGCGGCATGGCAGAGATGGTGATCCAGAAACACCGGACGGCGGTGGATGGCGCCGAAATCTCGACCCAACCGGCTTCTCAGGAACGCCAGCTCCGCCCATTCCTGACCGAGCCGTTCGAGGCTCCGCCGGCCCTTCACCCGGAAGAGTTGCGGGGATCGCAGCATCGCCCCGAGCGCCAGCACCGCCCGGCGTCCCAGCACCCAGTACTTCCACGGGACGGCGATCGCGTCCACCTCGTCGAGCCGCACCCCGGCCTCGCGCAGGCAATAGCGAATTGCGTGGAGGGGCAAGGCGGTCACATGTTTGATGCGGACGAAGCGCTCCTCTTCGGCCGCCGCCACAATCCGCCCACCCTGGACGAGCGCGGCAGCCGCATCCCGCATATTCGAGAACCCCAGAACCAACACAGACTACCTCCGCAGCCCGGCCCTCGTACCGCCTCTCCCGGCGGCGTAAGGATAAACGAGCGCTCCTCCACTGGCAAGGCGCGATCCTCCTAAAGGGACGTGTTGCAATCGTCCGCCAGTTTCTGTACGGTGAGCACGCTGTCTCCTTTCCTGTTGCCGATGAGGTGATGAGGTGTCGATGCTTGGTCGCGGCGGTGTTCGTTCAATCGATCCTCGGTCGCCGGCGAACCCCGCCGTGCGAACCTGGATCCTTATGGCACTGGGGCTTCTCGCGCTGGAGCTGACGGCCTGTGACAAACTCGCCGGCCTGGTTCGACGCACACCCTTGCCGGACATGGGTCCTCGCCTTCCAGTCACCGTGAGGTTGACATTCGATCCGTCGCTGACCAACGCCCGGGTGCAGTACATCGACGCCTGCAATAGCCCATATGACATCCCGCTCGGCGCCGAACTGGAGTCGGTGTTACTCGACGCGGCCGCGCAAAATTTCCAGTCGGTTTTGGCCTCCGGAGCGAACCCCCAGCCGACTTCGCCGACCCACGAAATACACCTCGACTTGCAGCGGTCGGGGCTCAAGCTGCTCACAGACAATATTTATGATCGCGTGCCTGCCGAACTGGTCTTGGAAGCCGTCGCGACCTTCAAAGATGCGTCCGGGAGTGTCCTGTCGCAACAAGCCCTCTCTGTCCAGCACAAGCAGCGATTGATCCTGGAACCGACGCAGCGTCGATGTAACTACGGCAACATGGACGAATTCATCTACGAGGCGGCCGTTGCGCTGTCAACCCAGTTCATCCGGGCCGCCCGAGCCCAATATGAGTCCGGCGCCCGGGAGGCGTTGCCTACGCCTTCGGCCACTGTGACCCAGCCGGCGGGTCCGCCGTCGGGATCCGCCGCGGCGAGAACGCCAGTCTCCGCCGTCTCGTTCAAAGCGACATTGGTGGATGAGAACGGCGATCTGCTGCTGGAAGGAGGCGAACGCGTTCGGATTCGTATCGACCTGGCTAACGGCGGCGGGCAGGCTGTTCACGGCGTGTCCGCATCGATAACGGGCACGCCGGCGGTGGTGTCGCAATTTCCGGCCACCGCGCTGCCGGTCGGCACACTTCAACCCGGGGAGTCCCGCTCGATTGAATTCGTCGCGACGCTTCCGTCGTCGATCCAGCCGCAACGCGCCGAATTGCAGGTGGCCCTTTCGGATGCGACCGGCGCGCCGGTCGCGCCGGTTCAGACCCTGACCGCATCCATCCGTTCAAGGGGCTCGAAACCGGAATCAGCCGAGGCAGCGACCGCTGCTCCGAACGCGTTCCACCGTCTCGAAACCTACCTTGTCGCGATCGGACTCAGCGTCTATCGCGATCAACAGATCCCAGGGCGCAAATACGCGGCGGAGGATGCCGAGCACGTGGCCGCCTCGTTCCGATCGCTGGGCGGCGTGCCCGACGCCAACATACGAATCCTCCAAGATGTCAAGGCCCTGCGGCCGGACATCGAGGAAGCGTTGCTCGACTGGTTACCCACCCGCGTCCACGGCGATGCCCTTGTCGTCGTCTATTTTGCCGGACAGGCCTTCGCAACACCAACCGGCGAAACCTTTCTCGTTCCCTACGACGGCGGCAGCGCCTCCACTTCGCGACTCTACCCGGTGAAAGAGTTGGAGGCGGCGTTAGGGAAGCTCAAGGCCGCACAGACACTCTTTATCTTCGACGGAGGGATCGCCAGGCTGGGCGGAGACGCCCGCATGAAAAGCAAGGCTCCCCGCTGGGACACTGCCGGCCACGGAGTCGTTCGGCTTATCGGGCTCGACGGATTCGGCAAGGGACTAGAGTCCGATAAGTTCCGGCACGGCCTGTTCACGCATTACTTGCTCCGCGGCTTGCAAGGCGACGCCGACGCCAACCATGACGGAGCGGTAACGCTGGGTGAATTGAGCAGTTTCCTGGATCAGAAGGTGCCGGCCGCCGCCAAATCTGGCTTCAGCCAGGAGCAACGTCCGCTTATCGTCCCGCCTCTGCGGTCAATGGATACGGCGGCGGGCGTGATTCTGACCCAACCCGGGCTTACGGGGGCGCTGTCGGAGGTTCGGTAAGTCGGCGGACGTGTGAGAAAGCCGCCCGGGCTTTCAACAACTACAAAAAGGCGGCGGGGGGACTTGAGCCCCTCGCCGCCTTTCGTGCGCAGACGTCCGAACTGCTTATTCGGTGCCTTCCTTGCAGAAGCTCCGCTCGTAGTTGATGATCGTCCAGGCTTCTTCTTCTGTAATGGCGGCAGGGATCAAAGACACCATGCCTGTACCCGGGCTACCGTTCTTGATGACCCAGAACAGCTCTCCGTCCTTCCGCTTCTTATGGAACTTGCAATTCGTGAAATTGCGCGGGCTGGGGTTCAGGATCTGCCCGGCAGGCCCGTCACCTTTCCCTTCTTTACCATGGCAGTTGAAGCAGGTGCCCTTTCCTTCAAACAGGGCCTTGCCTTTGGCCAAGTTTTCCGGTGTCTTGGGGATCGGGTTCTTCAGCGCCTTGGCCTCAGCAATCTGATCCGGCGGAACCCGGGGTTTGAGTGGATCGCGTTCTTCCGCAACAGCCATAGTGGCCGTCACGAATATGAGCGCGGTCAAGATACCAAGCGATCTCGAAAGATACCCCATCACGACGCCTCCTTTTTAGAGAATAACCACTCCGTGGTTAATGTTGCGCCCTGAAGAAAACAGATAAAGCGGATGAGTGGACAGCGATCATCCCAGCCGCTGAAGCGGCGGCACTATAGCAACGAGTGCGCGTCTTGTCAAGAATTTGATGCCGCGTCAAGCCCTCCGCCGCGCGGGCTTTTCCGGTTTCCGCTCGCACCTCCTCAGGTATCACCCACTGACCCTCTCGGCCGTTCCGAACACAAGGACTATGCCACAAGGTAACGCCGAAAGAAGCGTCTCATGCCAACCGCCTAGCGAAGAGACGCGCCTCGGACGGCGCTCGCAATTCGGATACATGTGGCGCCTTTGCGCCTCAGCTTTCATGTCCCTCCTACCGGCAAAGGGATTTCCATCTGGAGCGTGGCGGAGAAGGATAACAGAGGGGCAGGAAACCAGGCTCAGCGCTTCAGCACGATATCCCGTACGACCTTGCCGCTGGGGCCGAAGGGTTTTTGCGGTTTCCCGTTCAGTTCAGCTCGAACGCCGCCAGCGTTCCCCAGCGTCAGCGTGAATTGGCCCTGAGCCTTCCAGCGGGCTTTTTCGCCTGGCCTGAGGAGGGCTTCTTGCGGACTGCCGCCGTCGACTTGTACGACCACCCAGCTTAACTCCGTGGCTTCGAGATCCAGAACCAACGGCTCGTCTCCCGAGCCCGGTCCGTCGAGCGCCAACCCGGCCAAAGGACCGTCCGAACCCGCTGACGGAAGGCTCGACGGCTCCGGCTCGGCCACTGAGACGGTCGCCGACTGAGACGCCGACTCGGACGGCCGGCCTTCCGCTCTGCCAGTCGAGCCTTCGCCAGCCGTGGAGAGGCCGCTCGTCTCAGCCGGCTCCTGCATCTGTCGTTGTGCGGTTTCGCGCGTGTCCTTCGGCGCAAGCGCGGCTTTCTTCGACACAACGACGGAAGGTTCCGGAACGGAACGCTGGATCATCGAGGATTGTTCTCGACTCAGGAGAAGGACGAGGGCCAACACGGCGACGCCGATCGCGATGCCGACCGCCTTACGGTTCGCTTTTCGGCGTCGCTCTTCTTCCGCCTGACGTATCCGCAACCGTTCCCGTTCCTCCTGTTTTTCATAGAAGGCGCCGGCCGACTGGACGAACCGGTGAATCGCATCCTCCTCGTCCAGCCCCAGCGAGCGGGCATAGGATCGGACGAATCCTCTCGCAAACACCTGATCGGGCAACTTGGCGAAGTTGCCTTCTTCCAGCGCCTTGACAAAGTCGGAGCGGATGCGGGTCTTGGACGCCACTTCGTCGATTGTCAGACCTTTGGTCTCCCGCACTTGCCTAAAAAATTCGCCGATCGATTCCATGCGAGGCCCTACCGTTTCAGCCGCTCCAGGAGTTGTTCGGCGACGGCGGTATACTCACCCCCTTTGTCGAAGGTCGAGACTTTCGCCAAGATTTCGCGCGCCTTGCTGTCGTAACCCAATTTATAGTAGGCGCGGCCCAACTCCAGATGGAGCATGGCTGGCGGCACGCTCGGAGGATTGACTAGCAACGCGTCTTCGAACGCCTCCACGGCCGCCTGCATATCGCCTTCATGCGCCAAGGCGCGCCCCAAGTGGTAGCGCGCCAGATCGGGCGTGGCGTAGAGCGGATTACTCAACGCCCGCTTATACGACTTGATCGCATCGGTCCACCGGCCCTGCTGAGCCAACACCTGTCCGAGATACGTGTGGGCTTCTGAATAGTCGTCATCGAGACGGATCGCCTCACGGAACGCCTCTTCCGCCTCTTTGAATTTGCCCTGCAAGGCGTAAATGTGGCCAAGCCCGTAATGGGCTTGCTTGTTGTCGGGATTCAGTTGAATCGCTTTCTGGAAGGACACGAACGCTTTTTGGCGATCGACGCTCAGGTTGGCGACTCCCTCCTGATAGTAGCCGTTGGACTTTTTGATGATCTCTTCCGTCGCGCATCCAGCAAGCATCCAAGGCTGAAGCGCCGCGAACGCCAGCAGCCAAAAGCACAGAGTGCGGCGGTCATGTCTCCCGAAGACGAAACGGCTGTTGGCTCCGACCGTCACGGCACGTCCTCGAAATGCGTCAACCGCTTGAACTCGCGGAATCGGCGCTCGATCTCTTTGTAATCCAGGACGCGCAAGCGGTCAAGGCTAAAGGCTTCAACGGTAAAGGAGGCCATCACGCTGCCGAAGATGACCGCCTGACGGATAGCCTCGGGAGACCGGTTCCCCGTCGCCGCCAGATAGCCCAGGAACCCGCCGGCGAATGTGTCGCCCGCTCCGGTCGGATCGCGGACTTCCTCCAACGGAAACGCCGGGGCGCCGAACATCTGCTTTTCGTTGAACATCAGAACCCCGTATTCCCCGCGCTTAATGATCAGATGCTTCGGCCCTCTCGCCAAAATGGTTTTAGCCACCCGAACGAGATTGGGATGATCACCGAGAGCCCTGGCCTCGGCATCGTTGACGATCAGCATGTCGACGTGATCGAGAACCCGCCAGAGAGCCTCGCGCTTGCCCGTGATCCAGAAATTCATCGTGTCGCAAGCGATCAGCGACGGTCGCTCCACCTGCCGCAGCACGTCCAACTGCAGATCCGGATCGATATTGCCGAGGAACAGCACGTCGGGCGTTCGATAGTGCGCGGGAATCTTCGGCCGGAAAGACTCGAAGACATTCAGCCGCGTGTCCAACGTATGGGCCTCATTGAGCTGATGAGTGTATTCGCCTTTCCACCGAAAGGTCGCCCCCGGCCGCCGTTCCAGACCCGCCAGATCGATTCCGCGGCTTTTGAGAAACTTGACATGGTGTTCCGGGAAATCCTCCCCGACGACGGCGATCAGATCGACGCTGGTGAAGTAGCTCGCGGCGGTGGCGAAGTAGGTCGCCGACCCTCCCAGCACTTCGGCCGCCTCGCCGAACGGCGTTCTGACCGTATCGAGCGCCACCGACCCGACAACTAGCAATTTCCCCATCTTCTCTTCACCTTCGTTTTCCCGACCTGTTTTTCACGGTCCGCTTCGCGCATGACGCTTCGCGTTCAAATACCGGCCGATCAAGAGATCCAGCCGTCTCCGCATCGCCTGGGAAATCATCCGCGGATCTGTCACGATGGCATCTTTCAGCGCCTGGCCGCACCCGCAATTGGCCGGTTCGACGGCCGTCGGCAGCGCCTTCCGCAACAGGCGTTTGGCCAGCGCAACATTGTTGCGCAAGGTCGTGAGTATGGCTTCGACCGTGACCGCCTCTTCGGTCTCGTGCCAGCAATCGTAATCCGTCACGAGGGCGACCGTGGCATAGCACAGCTCGGCTTCCCGCGCCAGCTTGGCTTCCGGCATGTTGGTCATTCCGATCACATCCACACCCCACTTGCGGTAGAGCAGGGATTCTCCGCGGGATGAAAACTGCGGGCCTTCGATGCAGAGATACACGCCGCCCTCGTGCACGGTGGCGCCCGCTTCATGGGCCGCTTTGGACAAGGAGCGGGCCAACGACCGGCATACGGGATCGCCGAAGGCCACATGCGCGACGAGCCCGCCCTCGAAGAAGGTGGACGCGCGCCGTCTGGTCAGGTCGATGAATTGGTCCGGCAGGACGACCTCGCCCGGCTTGATCGCCTCCTTCATGCTCCCAACCGCGCTGATTGAAATGACGCGGCGCACGCCGAGCGACTTCAGCGCATAGATATTGGCGCGATAGTTGATCTCGCTGGGGTTGGACCGATGACCGCGGCCGTGACGGGAGAGGAAGGCCACCCGCACTCCATCGAGCGTCCCGAGCACGACGTCATCCGACGGCCGCCCGAACGGAGTCCGCACGGTCGCGCGGCGGACCTGGCTCAGACCGTCCATTTCATAGAGACCACTCCCCCCGATAATTCCCAGCAGTGCTTGAACCTTGTCTGTTGCCGTCTTCATCCCGCCGTGACTCCCGCTGCAACCGTGCGTCCGCTCAGCGTGTCCACCTGCGCTTGCCGACCCAAACCGGCGAGGAACTGCTCGATCATCGTCATCACTTTGTCGACGATTCGCTCCTCCGATTCGTCTTCCGCGAGCGACAACCAGAGAATGCCAGGCTCCTTCCGGAACCAGGTGAGTTGCCGCTTGGCGAAACGCCGTGTATCCCGCTTCAACAACCGAACGGCTTCCGCATATCCGCAGTCCCCGTCGAGATACGCGGCGATCTGCCGATACCCGAGCCCCTTCAGCGAGCTCAACCGCCGATCATAGCCTTTCGTCAACAGACCCCGAACTTCGTCCACCAACCCTCGGGCTAATTGCGCGTCCACCCGCTCTTCGATGCGGCGGTACAGCGCTTCCCGTTCTCTCGTGAGGCCGATCAGAAGCGGTGTAAACGGCCTCTCGCCGAACCCATGGCTTTGATGGATCGAAGAGAGCGGTCGTCCCAGCAGATGATAGACTTCCAACGCCCGCACGACTTTGACCCGGTCATGCGGATGGAGCCGGGCGGCCGATTCCGGATCGACACGAGTCAGCTCACGATGCAGAGCCTCTGGCCCTCGTCGTCTTGCTTCCTCTTCGAGTTGGGCTCGGAACATCGGGTCAGCCTTCGGCCCCTCGCACAGTCCACGAAGCAGGGTGCGGACATAGAGCCCCGTGCCTCCCACGACCAGCGGCAGACGGCCTTCACCGTGCAGTCGCTCGATCTCCGGCAACGCCGCTCGCCGGTACATTCCCGCATTGAATGTTTCGTCGGGGTCAACCAAGTCAATCAGCCGGTGCGGCACGCCGGCCCGCTCTTCTGGAGTCGGCTTGTCCGTCCCGATATCCATCCCTCGATAGACCTGTCTGGAATCCGCGGCCAGGACTTCGGTCTGGAGACGCTTGGCCAGTCTGACGGCGAGCCGGCTTTTGCCGACGGCGGTCGGGCCGACTACGACCACAACCGGCTTGAACCCGATGACGTCCTCGCTGCCGCTCATGGGAAAACCGCGCGACAACAGCCTCACCACCCTCAGACCCGACCGAATATCTTCGCCAGTTCCTCGGCCGGCAGGCGCAAGGCGACTCGGCGACCATGCGGACAGGTCATGATCAGCCCTTCCGTGACCCAGTCTTCGATCAGCTGCTTTACCTCCGGCAGATTCATCACGCGCCCCGCTCGAACCGCCCCGTGACAAGCCAGAGTGGCGATGATGGGGCGCATCTTCGCTTCTAGCGACGACAGCGACTCCCATTGAGTCAGTTCGTCGATCAGGTCCTGGATCAGGGACGCCGCATCAAGACGGCCCAACAACGCGGGAACCGCTCGAACGATGAACGTTCCCGTGCCAAAGGGCTCGATCGCCAATCCCAGTCGTTCGAAATCGTCCAAACGTCGTTCCAACAGAATCGCCTTATCGGGCGGTACGTCAATCGGCTCCGGAAGCAGCAGCGGTTGCGACTGAACGGCTCGGCTCTGCCAGGCCCGCCACAACCGTTCAAACAAGACCCGCTCATGAGCCGTGTGCTGATCGACGACTTGGAGTTCCGACCCGACCTGCGCGACGAGAAAGGTCCGCTTGATCTGTCCAAGCGGGAGGACCTCCAGTTCCGCCGCTTCATAGGGTTGCCCCGGTTCATGAACAAATGAGGTTTGAAGGGTCTCGCCGTCTGAGACGTCCCGGATCGCCGTCCTTGGAGTCGCCACCGCCATCCCGGATCGCGGACCGGACCAGACATCCGGCGGGCGCAACATGGACTGGTCGGAGCCTGCGGCGGTGGATTCCCTCGGCCCAGATCCGCCCCTGCCCCAGCCCGCGAATCGGACATCCGCCACTGAAACGAAGCGCGGCGTGGCGCCCAGGGCCTCCCGTACCGCCTGTCGGACGGCGTGGTGCACGGTCTCCTGGTCGACGAAACGGATCTCGCGCTTGGTCGGATGGACGTTGACATCCACCCGGCTCGCATCCACGTCCAAAAACAGCACGAACACTGGATAACGGCCCTTTGCGAGAAAGGACGCATAGCCGTCGGCGATCGCATGGAAGACCGTGGCATTGCGGACCGGCCGCCGATTGACGAACAGATCCTGCGGTGTCCTGGACGCGCGCGCGTGAATTGGCTGGATCGCAAAGCCGCCGATTTTGAGGCCGGGCCACTGTCCGCTCACTTCGACCGTCCGGTCGAGAAAGGGGAGGCGATAGATCTGCAGGACCCGGTCGCGCACCGAAGAGACAGCCGGGAGATTGAGCACCTCACGGCCGTTGTGGAAGAGTCGGAAATGGACGGACGGCCACGCCAGGCCGGCTTGCTGAACCGTCTGGCTGATATGGGCGAATTCAGTGGTCGGACTCTTGAGAAATTTCTTGCGCGCCGGCGTATTGTAGAACAGATCGGTGACCTCCACGCGGGTGCCACGCGTCGCCGCGGCGTCTTCAATCTCAATCACCGACCCTCCGACAACGGACACCTGCGTGCCCACCGGCTCATCCCGACTGCTCGTCAGCAGCCGGACTTTCGAAACGGCGGCGATGCTGGGCAGGGCTTCACCGCGAAACCCCATCGTCCGCACGGACCAGAGGTCTTGATCCGAGCGCAGCTTGCTCGTGGCGTGGCGTTGGAAGGCGAGGGGCGCATCCGCGCGGCTCATGCCTTCGCCGTCGTCGGTCACGCGGATGAGCCCCAATCCTCCGTCTCTGACTTCGACCGTAATCGTGGAGCTTCCGGCATCCAGACTGTTGTCGAGCAACTCTTTCACGACGGCCGCCGGTCGCTCGATGACCTCACCGGCGGCGATGCGGCCGACGACTTCGACGGGCAGCACACGGATTTTTCCGACGCCGCCGTCGGGACTCATCGATCACGCTCCAGGAGAAGCGGAGGGAACAACATGGGCGAACGGAAACTGTCGCGGCGAGCCTGCGGTCATCGGATTTCGGCCAACTTGGCTTTGGCCAGCTTCGCTTCGTCGGAGGAAGAAAACTCTTCGATCACCCGCTTCAAGTACTTACGGGATTTAGCGATATCGCCGGTCTCGGCGGTCGACAACCCCAATTTGAACAAGGCCGACGGCACCTTCTCGTTCCCAGGATACTCGTTCACGACGTGCTCGAACGACTGGATCGCCCGCACGTAATCCTTCATGTTGTAGTAGGATTCGCCAAGCCAATAATACGCGTTGGGCGTCAGCGAGGTGGCGGGAAAGTCTTTGATGAACCGCTGGAACCCCGTCACGGCCAACTCGTACCGGCCGTTCAGGTAGTCGTTGTACGCCAGGTTGAAAGCCGAGGTCGGCGTGATCGCCGGCATGCCGGGCAGCACCGGCGAGAGATCCGGCGCAACCGGTGATTTCGGTGGCTTGGAGGGACGGGAGGATTCCGCCACCGCGGCATCCGCTTTGGAAGCGGCCGCCTGGCTGATCTGTCCTTCTTCCAACTTGGCCAAGCGCGTTTCCAGTTTCTGCAGTCGGGCGGCGACGTCTTCAAGCCGCTGTTTGAAGCCGTCGGCATCGCGGCTCTTTTCCAAAGACTCCAGCCGCCGTTGCATGGCTTCCTGCCGCTTCAGCTCCTGCTCCTGCGTTTTGGCGACGGTGCGCAGCTCCTCCCGCAGATCGACGAAATCCGCGTGCTTGGCGCAGCCGAGGGCGGTTAACGACAACGTTAACAATCCGGAAAGCATCTGAGCGCGACGGGACATGAGGGACGCCTTCCCGCCTAGCGGGAATCCTTCAGTTGATTAAGTTTGTCGAGCGCCTTTCCAGCCTCGGGCGTTCGGGGATACAGCTCGATGACCTGCTTCAGCGTCGTGGACGCACGCTTCCGATCCTTCAAGGCCAGATAGGCATAGCCTTTTTTGAGCAGCGCAGCCGGCACTTTTTCGCTGTTCGGATAATCCAATTGTACTTGATCGTATGCTTCGATCGCCCGCTTGAAATCCTTCTTGCCGTAATAGGTCTCCCCCAACCAAAACCGCGCGTTCGGCGCGAGGTCCGAATTGGGATATTCGGCCAGAAAGGCAGCGAACCCCTGACGGGCTCCCTCCAGATCGCCCGCCTTGAACTTGTTGAGCACGCGCTCGTACACCTCGCGGGGATTGGCGTCCGCGGCGTCGGATTCGATCCTGGACGTCGCCTCGACGGGACCGGCGGCATCCCCCTGCACGGACGACGAAGTCGCCCCACCCGGCTCCTCGGTGGGCGCCTTGGGCTGTTCGACCATTTGGTTGAGCGTCGAGCGTTGAGCCGGCCGTTGGCTCGGCTGCCGCTGGACCACACCAGGCTGAGAACGAACCTGCGCCACCTCGCTCACCGCCCTGGAGATTTCATCCAGACGACGATCCTGCTCGTCCAACCGCGCGGCGAATTTCTCGCCTGCAGTTTCGAGCGCCTTGGCGACGGACGAAACGCTCCGGTTGACCTCGTTGAGATGACCGGTCATGATCCGGTTCACTTCGTTGATGTGGTTGGTCGCAGCCTTGGTGTCCGCCTCCACCTTCGCCGCCAGGGCGTCAGTCCGCTTCGAGAGTGCAGCATTCTGCTGCTCGAAAGACGCCGACAGTTGTTTGACGGCTTGCTCCTGGTGCTTCACTTCTTCGCCCAACCTGACCAGGCCTTGCTTAAAATCGCTCAGCGCGTGACTGAACTTCGCCGCCTGTTCGCTCGATGCCTTGCTTTGCGCATCCAGTTGCTGGGCCAATGCGACGGCCCTGGCGTCGACGGCAGCGATCGACTTCTGCTGCTCGTCGAGCCGCGCGTCGATCGCTTTGGTCAACGCGGTAATGGTCTTGTGCACGGCGTCCAAGCGGGCTGCCACGTCATCCAGACGGGCCGATGTCCTAGTAGATTCCGTCCCCCACTCCTGCTTCAAGGCCGCAGCGTGCTCGCGCAGGTCTTTGTCGAACTTGCTTTCCAAAGACGCGAGCCGGGCTTTCTGCTCGTTCTCCAGCTTGTGCACAACCTGCTCCAGCCTGGCGAGCTTGTCCTCTTGAGACCGGACCAACTGCATGGCCTGATGCGCCGTCACCTGGATGTCTCCTCGAAGGCTGGGCAACTGCTCCTCCTTCACGCTCCGAATCTCTTCGGCCAGGCGCGCACGCGTTTCCCCCACCATC
>DATLZU010000058.1:0-31853 GCA_035573855.1 Nitrospiraceae bacterium | reverse complement strand
GAACGGAATGCGTCGAGCCGACGTGCCACCCGAAAATCAAACGGGCGGTCTGGCGCGGGAGCCTGCCGCTCGAGTGGGACCGCGCGCTCAAGGAGCTTGAAACCTCGCTCCACTGTCAGGATCCGAACCGGATGCTCGACGTGCTCAAAGCACTGGTTTCGAGCTATGCTCCACCCGCCGCCGGCGAATCGACCGTCTCGGCTTTCACCTCGTGAAGCTCGTCATTGCCGCCTGGCATCTGAAGGATTTCAACGTTGGACTCGGGCGCTATTGCCGGGAACTGATTGAAGCGATTGGGCGGGTGGATCGGGACAATCAGTACGACGTGTTGATGCCGACGGATGTCTGCCGGTTTGCGGACCGGCCCAATTTTCGCTACCGGGTGATTCGCTTTCCCCTATTCCGGAGGCGCTTTTGGGAGCAAGCGGCTCCCTTGCTCGTCGGACGTTATGACCTCCTCCATTTTCCTTACGACTCCCGTGTGGCGTGGAAGCGAGGCAAATTCATCGCGACTGTTCATGACGTGAAGCCGCTCCTCTTCGGCGAACTCCGTCCGCGTAGGAACTTCGGCAGCGTGGTCCAGCGGATCTTAGTCGGGGATCGATGGGCCGGCCTCGACCATGTGGTGACCGACTCGGAGGCATCGCGACAAGACCTTCTGCGACTGGCGGGACTTCCGGCGTCTCGGGTCACCGTGGTTCGGCCGGGCGTGGATCTGACGCGCTTTCGCCCAGATCCTCTCCCCTCGGGGAAGAGGGGAGGGGTAAGGGGGCGTCCCTATGTCCTCTGCGTGGCTGGTACAGATCCGACCAAAAACGTCTCGACGTTGGTGGAGGCGTTCGCTAAACTGGCGCTCCCGATCCGGGAAGCACATGATCTGGTCCTCGTGGGGGATGTCAGAAAGCGAAGCGAGGTACGCGACCAGGTTGCCGGAGCCGGTCTCGAGAAGCAAACGATCTTCACCGGCGTCGTGAGCGATGAGCGCTTGATCGAGTGGTATCAACACGCCGCCGTCTTCGTCTTTCCTTCGTTGTACGAGGGTTTCGGCTTGCCGGTGCTGGAAGCGATGGCGTGCGGTTGTCCGGTGATCAGTTCCAATGCCGCGTCGCTGCCTGAGGTCGCGGGCGACGCGGCCATCCTGGTCGATCCGACGGATACCCAAGGCTTTACCGACGCGATGGCGCGGGTGCTTACCGATGCGGACCTGCGCCGCGATCTCCGCGAGAGGGGATTAACTCGGGCGGTGCGGTTCACCTGGGACCGGACGGCCCGGGCCATGGTGGCGGTGTACGAGCAAGTCGTTGAACGTCGAACCTGAACCTGTATGAGAGTTCTGATCACCGGCGGGGCCGGCTTTCTGGGCAGCCACTTGTGCGACGCCCTGATCGCGCAGGGGCACGAGGTGGTCTGCATGGACAATTTCATTACGGGCCGACCGGAGAACATCGCGCATCTCCTGGGCCACGCGCGGTTCAGCTTTGTGAAGTACAACGTGTGCGACTATCTGCACATCGACGGCCCGCTCGATGCGGTGTTGCACTTCGCCTCGCCAGCCAGTCCGCAAGATTATCTGGAGCTGCCGATCGCCACGCTGAAGGTCGGCGCCTTGGGCACGCACAAGACGCTCGGGCTGGCGAAGGCGAAAGGGGCGCGGTTTCTTTTGGCGAGCACGTCGGAAGTGTACGGCGATCCGCTGGTCAATCCGCAGCCGGAATCCTATTGGGGGAACGTGAACCCGATCAGCCCGCGAGGAGTTTACGACGAGGCCAAACGGTTTGCGGAAGCTCTCACCATGGCCTACCATCGCTATCACGGTCTGGACACCCGGATCGTCCGGATCTTCAACACCTACGGCCCTCGGATGCGGGAGCATGACGGGCGTGTCGTGTCCAATTTCGTCGTTCAGGCGTTGCAAGGCAAGCCGCTCACGGTGTTCGGCGACGGGACGCAGACGCGCAGTTTTTGCTACGTGGACGATTTGATCCGTGGTATTGTGGCGTTGCTTCTGGCCGAATCGGACAGAAGCGTCGATGAACGGACGGATCGAGCGCGTTTCCTCACCGCGCCGTCTTCGACGGAGCCTGCCAGCATTCATGACCCGGTCAATCTCGGCAATCCCCGCGAACTTACGGTGATGGAGATCGCCGAGCTGGTGTTGAAGCTGACCGGCTCCTCAAGCGCAATCCAGTACCACCCTCTGCCGGTGGACGATCCAAAGGTGCGCCGCCCGGATATCCGACGAGCGCAGGCGCTGCTGGGCTGGGAGCCGCACGTCAAGTTGGAAGAGGGACTGCTCAAAACCATTGAGTACTTCCGGCGCGTGTTGGAGGGAAGGGGACAGGCTGGTTCGTGGCAAGGGATCAAGGAGTTCCGATGAAAGGCGTCGTGCTTGCAGGAGGGCTCGGCACGCGGCTACTGCCGCTGACGCGGGTGACGAACAAACACCTGTTGCCGGTGTACGACCGGCCGATGATCTATTATCCGATCCAGACCCTGGTCAACGCCGGGATTCGGGAAATCATGCTCGTCACCGGCGGCAACAATGCGGGTGACTTTCTGCGGCTGTTGGGAAACGGCAAAGAGTTCGGCCTCAGGCATCTCGATTACACGTATCAAGAAGGCGAAGGCGGGATCGCCGATGCGCTTCGGCTGGCCGAATACTTTGCCGACGGTGAATCGGTCTGTGTGGTGTTGGGTGACAACATCATCGAGCGCAATATTCTCCGCGCGGCGCAGGCCTTTCGGGAGCAAAAAACCGGCGCAAAGATTTTGCTGAAAGAAGTCAAGGATCCGCAGCGCTTTGGCGTGCCAGTGCTGGACGGCCGGCGGGTGGTCAGGATCGAGGAAAAGCCTCAGCAGCCGCGCTCGCCCTATGCCGTTACGGGCATCTATTTCTACGACGCGCGGGTCTTCGACATTATCAAGACCCTCAAGCCCTCGAGCCGAGGCGAGCTGGAAATCACGGACGTGAACAACGCTTATATCGAAGCGGGCGAGCTGACGTGGGATCTTCTCGACGGTTGGTGGACGGACGCCGGGACGATCGAATCCCTCTTACTGGCCAATCAACTGGTGGCCCAAACGGGGGCGAATAAGCTGGAAGGTTGACGGATGAGAATCCTCGTGACCGGCGGCGCCGGATTCATCGGTTCTCACCTTGTGCGGAGACTGTTGGCGGATCCGCGCCACCAGGTGGTCAATCTCGACGCCTTGCGCTACTCAGGCAATTTGGAGAATCTCGCCGACGTGGCCGGACATCCGCGTTACACCTTCGTTCACGGGGATATCTGCGACGCCGCGACCGTCGAGCAGGTGCTCAAAGAGCAGGGGATCGAAGCCGTGGTCAATGCTGCGGCGGAAACCCACGTGGATCGATCAATTCTCGATCCTCACAGCTTTGCCAAGACGGATGTCGTGGGCACCGCGGTTTTGCTGGAGGCCTCCCGCAAGGCGAAGGTCGAGCGTTATCTGCAGGTCAGCACGGACGAGGTGTACGGGAGCGTGGAAACGGGCATGTCGACCGAAGAGGATCCGCTGATTCCCCGCAGTCCCTATGCGGCCAGCAAGGCGGGCGGCGATCTGCTGGTGCGCAGTTACTGGACGACGTATCGGTTCCCCGTGCTGATCACGCGGGGGAGTAATACCTACGGCCCCCATCAGTATCCGGAGAAATTTATTCCGCTCTGCGTGACCAACGCGATCGACGATCAGCCCCTTCCGATTTACGGGGACGGTCGCTACCGCCGCGATTGGCTATCGGTCCACGATCATTGCTCGGCTATCGAGCACGTGCTGCTCAACGGCCGGCCGGGAACCGTGTACAACGTGGGTGGCGGAAATGAACGGGAAAACATCGCCGTGGCGGAGATGATTTTGGAACAACTCGGCAAGCCGACGTCGCTCATCCGTTTCGTTGAAGACCGGCCAGGGCATGACCGCCGGTACGCGGTCGATTGCAGCCGCCTCCGCGCGCTCGGCTGGGCTCCGACCGTGCCGTTCGAGGAGGGCTTGCGGGCGACGGTGGACTGGTACCGAACCCACGAGGGATGGTGGCGGAAGATCAAATCCGGCGAGTTCCGCGCCTATTACGAGCGGATGTACGGGAAACGGCTCCGAGAGGGTGTAACGGGGTAACGGGATAAAGGCAGGGAGGAGGGCCCCACTACCCCCATAACCCGCTCTCTACACCTCGCCCCATGCGTATTTTCATCACCGGCGCCGATGGACAGCTTGGCAGCGAATTGCGCCGCATGTTGCGCGGCGAGACGCTTCTGTTGGGAACCTGGCCACAGTTCGATTTGGAGAAACCCGACGTCGAACGGTCCATCGTCGAAACCGGGCCGGACGTGGTCATCCATGCGGCGGCGTATACGAACGTGGATCAGGCCGAACGCGAGCCGGACCGGGTCATGCGTATCAATGCGGACGGCACGCGGCGGGTGGCGCAGGCCGCGGCCGCGGTCGGGGCGAAGCTCATCTATCTCTCGACCGACTATGTCTTCGATGGGGAAAAACGAGTTCCATACGTAGAAACGGACGAACCGCGTCCGATCAATGTCTATGGTCGATCGAAGCTGGAAGGCGAACGGGAAGCGATGGCGCACTGTCCGAATACGTTGGTGGTCAGGACGTCCTGGCTCTACGGATCGACTGGGAAGAACTTTGTGCGCACCATTCTGCGACTCGCGGCCGAGCAGCCCGTGCTCAAGGTTGTGGCGGATCAGCGGGGATGCCCGACGCATGCCGGGGACTTGGCTGACGCGCTGTGCCGGCTTTTGCCTCAGGATTTGCGCGGCGTTCTGCACGTGGCCGGGGCAGGAGACTGCACTTGGTATGAATTCGCCTGCGCGATCGTCTCCTCGACAAGCCTCTCTGCGCGGGTGGAGCCCATTTCGACGGACGAAGCCGGTCGACCCGCCCGGCGTCCCGCGTATTCGGTGTTGTCGTGCCGGCGACTACACGACGCCGGAATCCGCATGCCGCACTGGAGGGAGTCGCTGACTCGGTTCGTACGTGAGGAAGGGATCGGGTGCAGCGCGGTAAAGGGATAAGGAGGTGGAGAGATAAGGAGTGAACATGAAGCGCGCGTTGATTACCGGCATCACTGGACAGGACGGGTCGTACCTGGCCGAATTTCTGCTTGAGAAGGGCTACGAGGTGCACGGGATTGTCCGCCGAGTGGCGATCGAAGACCCGGAACACCGGTTGTGGCGCATTCTTCCAATCAAAGAACGCCTCCATCTGCACGCCGCTTCCCTGGAAAGCTTTCCGAGCATTTATCGCGTGCTCCAGGCTGTCCGACCGGACGAGTGTTACCATTTGGCCGCGCAGAGCTTCGTCGCCTATTCGTTCGAGGACGAGTTTTCGACGTTGAATGCCAACATCAACGGCACGCACCATATGTTGGCCGCGGTGCGCGACTGCGCGCCGCAGTGCCGCTTCTATTTCGCGGCTTCCAGCGAAATGTTCGGGAAGGTGGAACAGACGCCCCAGACCGAATCGACGCCGTTTCATCCGCGGTCGGCCTACGGCATTTCCAAGGTGGCTGGGTTCGACCTGACGAGAAACTACCGCGAGGCCTACGGGCTCTTCGCGTGCTCCGGCATCCTCTACAACCATGAGTCGCCTCGGCGGGGGTATGAGTTTGTCACCCGGAAGATCACGTCGCATGCTGCCAGAATCAAGCTGGGGCTGGCCAAAGAATTGCGGCTCGGCAACCTGGAGGCCAAGCGTGATTGGGGGCATGCGCGAGAATACGTGAAGGCGATGTGGATGATGCTGCAGCAGGACCGACCCGACGACTACGTGATTGCGACCGGGGAACAGCATACCGTCCGGGAGTTCGCGGAGATCGCCTTTGCGCATCTCGGCCTGGACTATCGCGATTATGTCACGGTCGATCCCCAGTTTCTGCGTCCGGCCGATGTGGAAACGCTGTTGGGCGACGCCTCCAAGGCCAGGCGAGCTCTGGGATGGTCGTACCAGCTCTCTTTCAAGGACCTGGTGGAAGAGATGGTCGAGGCTGATCTGCAGTGGTTGAGCGGAGCGCCGCGAACCCGGGTGTGAGCCGGAAGCGAGGGAAAAGGCGATTATGGTTCAGTCCAAGGCGACGGGTCGGCGGCGGGCGACGCAGGCGCGGCTGTTTCAAGCGCTGAAGCGGATCCGTCTATTCGCCACCGACGTGGACGGCGTGCTCACTGACGCCGGGATGTACTATTCCGAATCAGGGGACGAGTGGAAAAAATTCAACACGCGGGACGGGATGGGTATCAAGTTGCTGCAAAAGGCGGGACTACTCACCGCGCTGGTCACGCAGGAACACACCAAGCTGGTGGCGCGACGCGCGGAGAAGTTGGCGATCCCGGAAGTGCACCAAGGGGCCTTCGACAAGCTGACCGTCCTCAAGGAAATGGCCGAGCGGCACGGATTCACGCTGCGAGAGGTGGCTTACATGGGTGATGACGTGAACGATTTGGCGGCGCTCGAGGCCGTCGGCTTTTCCGCCGCGCCGGCCGATGCACTTCCGCCAGTGCGGCGGGCGGTGGATTATGTCTGCCACAAAAGAGGCGGCGAAGGCGCGGTGCGCGAGGTGGCAGACCTCATTTTGGCGGCCAAAGGTTCGACGTTCGGGGTTCGGCGCTCGAAGATGGGGAGATGACGTGAGCACCCTCAACCCTCGCGCTTCGCACTTTGAACATCTCTACCCCGTCATCCTTGCCGGCGGGAGCGGCACGCGGTTCTGGCCGTTGAGCCGGCATCTTTATCCCAAACAACTCCTCCGCATCATCGGCGAGGAAACGCTGATCCAGCAGACGATGCGACGGGTCCTGGGCTTCACGTCCGCCGGCCGGGTGTTGATTTCCACCAATCCGGCTCAAGCGGAGTCCATTCGCATTCAACTGCGGGAATGGAAGGAGGCGATCCGGGACAACTTCATCATCGAGCCGGAAGGCCGCAACACGGCGCCGGCGATCGCGCTCGCGGCGCAGGAACTGCTTCGGCGCGATCCCGACGCGGTCATGCTGGTGCTGCCGGCTGATCATGTGATCAAGGGCGAACGGCAGTTCCAGCGTGCCGTGGCCCTCGGAATAGATCTGGCCATGAAGGATTATCTGGTCACCTTCGGTATCAAGCCCATCAGGCCGGAGACTGGGTACGGGTATATTCAGCCGAAGCAGGCAGTCCGTCTAGCGAAGGCGGGAAAACTAGTCGGCCATCCGGTGGCGCGGTTTGTCGAAAAGCCGAACGCGGTCAAGGCTGCCCAGTATCTGAAGGCGGGGAACTACTATTGGAACAGCGGCATGTTCGTTTGGCGGGCGCGGACCATTCTCGATGAGTTGGCCAGACACCAACCAGCCCTCGCCCGCTCGATGAACAGGGTGGAGGCATTGATCACCAGCGGCGCGTCCAGGAGTGAGGTCGATGACGCGTACCGCAAGGTGGCGTCGGTCTCGATCGATCACGGTGTCATGGAGCGTTCTTCACGCGCGGCGGTCATTCCAGTCGACTTCGCCTGGTCGGATGTCGGGAACTGGAGCAGCCTGGAGGAAGTGGCGCCGCTGGACAAGACCGGAAACGTAGTCAGCGGCCGGGTGGTGGATCTGGAAAGTCGCAACTCGATTCTCTACGCCGATCGGCGCCTGGTAGCGACGATCGGCCTCTCCAACATGGTTGTGGTGGATACGCCGGACGCGACGCTGGTCTGTCCCAAATCCCGGTCGCAGGATGTCAAGAAAGTGGTGGAACTGCTCAAGCGGCAGGGGGCGCCGGAGCATCTGGAACACCTGACGGTGTACCGGCCATGGGGGTCCTACACCGTGTTGGATGAGGGGCCGGGATACAAGGTCAAGCGGGTGACGGTGAACCCCGGGGGGCGTCTGTCCCTTCAACTGCACCATCGGCGCAGCGAGCACTGGGTGGTCATCAGCGGCACCGCGCGGGTGACGCGCGGGGAGGACGTCTTCGATCTCACGGTCGGCCAGAGTACCGCTATTCCGGTTGAAACCAAGCATCGATTGGAGAATCCCGGCCGGGAGACGCTGCACATCATCGAGGTTCAGAATGGCCCCTACCTGGGCGAGGACGACATCGTGCGATTTCAGGACGACTATGGGAGAACCGAATAGCGAGTAGCCATAGCTTTTAGCTGCTTGCTGTAACCTGTTCGCCTGGTGCGGAGAAACGATGGCGCTCTTTCGCGAATACGACATCCGCGGCATCGTCGGGAAGGACCTGACCGAGGAGGTGGCTGAACGGATCGGGCGCGCCTATGCGACCATGGCCGGGGCAAAGGGCGTGAAAACCGTCAGCGTCGGCCGCGACGGGCGGCTCAGTTCGCCAAGTCTCCGCGATGGCTTGGTGCGCGGGCTCACAGCCGGGGGCGTCCATGTAGTGGATCTGGGTGTCTGTCCGACGCCCTTATTGTATTTCTCACTGTTCCGGTTGCCGGTCGACGGCGGCATCATGATCACGGGCAGCCACAACGCCGCCGACTATAACGGGTTCAAGGTCTGTCTCGGCAGGGAGACCTTGCACGGCGAGGAGATTCAGGAGCTGCGTCGGATCATGGAGGCAGGAGCCTTTGTCTCCGGAAGCGGAACGGTCTCGACCCATCCGATTATTCCCGACTACCTCGCCTATTTAAAACAGAGCTTCGCTGGGGTGCGCGCGGATCACCTGCATGTCGTCATTGACTGCGGCAACGGGGCGGCCGCTCTGGTCGCCGAACAGGCACTGGCACAGCTTGGATGCCGCGTGACCGGGCTCTACTGCGAGCTGGATGGCCGGTTTCCGCACCACCATCCCGACCCCACCGTGATCGAGAACCTTCGCGATTTGACAGCGACCGTAAAATCACAAGGGGCGGATGTCGGCATCGGATATGACGGCGACGGCGATCGCATCGGCGCGGTCGACGAACAGGGGAACATCCTGTGGGGCGACCGGCTCATGGTGATCTACGCGCGCGACATTCTAGCGGCCAAGCCGGGGTGCACGATCATCTCCGAGGTCAAGGCTTCCCAATGTCTCTACGACGACATCGCCGCGCGCGGGGGACGGCCGATCATGTGGAAGACCGGCCATTCCTTGATTAAGGCCAAGATGAAGGCCGAGGGAGCGGCGCTGGCCGGCGAAATGTCCGGCCATATGTTCTTTGCGGATCGGTACTTCGGGTACGATGACGCCATCTACGCGTCCTGCCGCCTGGTCGAGATTCTGGCCAGGACGAAGCAGCCCCTCTCGAGCCTGGTGGCGGATCTGCCGCGGACAGCCGTGACACCGGAAATCCGCGTGGAGTGTCCGGACACGATCAAGTTCGACCTGGTGAACCGGGTCCAGGCGCGGCTTACGGCCTATGTGAAAACTGGCCAGCCGCTGGAGCCTTCCGGGCTGCGGCTCCGGGACCTGGTGACCATCGACGGCGTGCGCGCGATCTTCGAGGACGGCTGGGGGCTGATTCGGGCATCGAACACGCAGCCGGCTTTGGTGCTGCGCTTCGAAGCTGCCTCTCCCGAGCGGCTCCAGGCGATCCGAGCGACGGTCGAACGCGAACTGGATGCGGCGCAACGCCTGTGACTCCCTGACGTGAAGGTGAAGCGACCTGCCTGTTCCGATCGTTTCGTCCTTTCCGTTCTTGTCTTCTCCCTGATCCTCTCCTTCTCGGTCCCCGCCCGCGCGGTGGCTTCCGGGGTGTCCAGGCCGTCGACATCCGGCGCCTCCGCGGCTCTCCCTCCGTTCGCGAACGGAGAGCGGTTTGTCTATCACATTTCCTGGTTCAGCATCCTGGCCGGCACGGCCGTGCTGGAGGCGGATCGATCCACGACCTCCGACGGTCAGCCGGGATTCAGGTTCGTGGCCGCCGCGCGGTCCGGTCCCCTAGTGACCAGGTTTTATCCGGTGGATAATCGTGTCGAATCCCAGGTCGATGCCGCCACGCTGTTACCTCGGCGCATGACCTTTCGACGGCGGGAAGGCCGCCGGAAAAACGATTTCGAGTATGCCTTTCACCACGCGGCGGGGACGGTCACTGCCGTCAAAGACGGCCGAACCGATGTGCTGGCGATCCCGAACGACGTGCAGGACGCTATCTCCTGTTTGTATTACATGCGGAGCATGCTGCCTATGACGCCGGGGGCTACCCTGGTGATGAACGTGCACCATGACAAGAAGAACTACAAGTTGGAGGTGCGTGTCGAAGCGTTGGAGCAGGTCGAGGGTTCCTGGGGCGCGGTTGAGACCGCTCGCGTGATCGCGATCATGCCTTTTCAGGGGATTTTCCTGAATCAAGGAAATATCCGAGTCTGGTTCACCGCCGATGAGCGGCGGATCCCAGTGATGATGAAGGCGAACGTGATCATTGGCTCCGTCGTTGCCAAGCTGGTGGAAGGCTTCAGTCTCTCGACGGCGTCCGTCCCTTGAGCGGATCGTTCATTGCCCGCCTTGCCCAAAACCGATATAATGGCCGTCGATTCCACCTTCGGCTTCCGACCGGCGGCGACATCGACTACCGACCTTAAAAAGGATCGACCGTGGCGCAGTTTCCCATCACCCTGAATCGCTTCATCATCGAGAAACAGGCGGCTCATCCGGCCGCGACTGGCGAATTTTCCGTCCTTCTCTCGCAGATCGGGCTGGTGGGCAAGATGATCGCCCAGGATCTGCGCCGGGCTGGATTGATCAACATCCTGGGCTCCACCGGGGCGACCAATGTCCAGGGGGAAGTCGTCAAGAAATTGGACGAGATCGCCAACGACACGTTCGTCAAGGTCTTCAAATACAGCAGGATCGTGTGCGCGCTGGCTTCCGAAGAGTTAGAGAAGCCGTTGCTGGTGCCCGAGAATTGGCCGCACGGCAAATACATCCTGTTGTTTGATCCGCTGGACGGTTCGTCCAACACGGACGTCAACATGCCGCTCGGCGCCATCTTTTCCGTGCTCCGCTCCGAGAAAAAGGACGGTTTGCCATCCGATACCGAACTGCTTTGCAAGGGCGTCGACCAGGTGGCGGCCGGCTATGTGCTCTACGGGTCGAGCACGATGTTGGTCTTTACGGTCGGCCAAGGCGTGCACGGGTTTACCCTCGATCCGGGTATCGGGGAGTATCTTCTCTCGCATGAGCAGATCCGAATTCCGCCACGGGGGAAAGTTTATGCGGTGAACGAAGGCAACTACCACAAGTGGCCGGCTGGGACCCAGCGCTATATCGATCACCTCAAGGTTCCGGACAAAGCGAGCGGTCGACCGTATAGTTCCCGTTATTCCGGGTGTCTCGTGGCGGATGTCCATCGGATGCTGCTCAGCGGCGGAATCTATCTCTATCCCGGCGAAGTGGACAAGCCCGAAGGCAAACTTCGGTTGCTGTACGAAGCCAATCCTCTCGCGTTTGTGGTGGAGCAGGCGGGCGGGAGTGCGAGCACGGGCACTACGCGGGTTTTGGACATCGAGCCCAAGAGCCTGCACCAGCGGGTGCCGTTGATCATCGGCAGCCGCGAGGATGTGGCGGAAGCGGAAGAGTTCATTCAAGGAAAACGGGAAGGGTGACACGCCGATCACTGTCCCGCCTCGGGTGGCCGAGCGTTTCACGAAAAATCCTGCGCTGATTTATGGGCTGCGCATCATGGGTCACGAATCGCGTTTTCAGGAGGGTGTGATGAACGAGCGCATTCAGGAAATCCTGAGTTGGTATGCGAGCGACAATCCGGGAACGAAGGCGAATCTGTTCAGGATCTTGAATAGCGGCCGACTGGCCGGAACCGGCCGGTTGGTGATCCTGCCCGTGGATCAGGGATTCGAACACGGGCCGGCGCGGAGCTTCGCGCCCAATCCCCCGGGCTACAATCCGCTCTATCATTTCGAATTGGCGATCGAAGCCGGATGCAATGCCTACGCGGCGCCGTTGGGGTTCCTGGAGGCGGGGGCGGCGCAGTTCGCCGGACGGATTCCTCTGATCTTGAAACTGAACAATCACGACGTGCTGTATGAAGATAAGGATCCGTTGCCGTCTGTGACGGGGAGCGTGCGCGACGCCTTACGGCTCGGGTGCTCGGCCGTGGGATTCACCATCTATCCCGGCTCGGCTCACTGCACCACGATGTATCAGCAATTGCGGGAGATCGCGGAGGAGGCCAAACGGTGCGGGCTGGCCGTTGTGGTTTGGTCCTACCCGCGCGGGTCGGGGTTGAGCAAAGAGGGCGAGACCGCGGTGGACGTGGTCGCCTACGCGGCGCAGATCGCGGCGCAGTTGGGGGCTCACATCATCAAGGTCAAGCTACCGACGGCGCACCTTGAACAGGCCGCGGCCAAGAAGGTCTATGAGGCCGAGCAGGTGCCCATTAAGACGCTGCCGGAACGGGTTCGGCATGTCGTCCAGTCCGCCTTCGACGGCCGCCGCATCGTCATCTTCTCCGGCGGCGCGAAGAGCGATGAAAAAACCGTGTTCGAAGAGGTGCGGGCCATCCGGGACGGCGGGGGATTCGGTTCGATCATCGGCCGCAATTCCTTCCAGCGGCCCAGGGCCGAAGCGGTCAAATTCCTGCACACGATCATGGGGATTTATGCGGGAGAGATTTCGTGAGGGCCCCGTGAATCCGCTGGAAGCGCCCGAGCGCGGAGACCGGAATCGCTCCCCGCGGTGGATGAGTGGCCTGTTGGCGGCCGGCGGAGTGCTGGTCGGCGTGGTTTTGGCCTCCGATATGAGATGGCAGCCGACGGGGTATGCGGTGCCCGATCGCCGGCCGCCGAAGCCGGTTCCGGCGCCGCCGACCGCTGTTGCGGGCGGCGAACAAGGGTTCGTGCAGATCGCCAAAGCGGTGAAACCGACCGTCGTCAATATTTTCGCGACGAAGAGCGGTCGCGGGAGCGAGGGACCTCATGGCGCGCCCCCCGACGAACCGTTTTTCCATCGCTTCTTCGGCGACAAATGGTTCCGTCGCTTCGAGGCGCCGCCGGCCCATCAGGAGCGGAGCCTGGGGTCGGGGGTGATTGTCCAAGCCGACGGGCTCATCATCACGAACAACCACGTGGTGAGCCGGGCGGAGGAAATTAAAGTCTTTCTGTCCGACAAGCGCGAATTCAAAGCCAAGCTGATCGGCACCGACTCCAAGACGGACCTGGCGGTGTTGAGGATCGACGCCGACGGGTTGCAGACCATCCGGTGGGCCGATTCCGACCGGCTGGAGGTTGGGGAACTCGTGCTGGCGGTCGGCAATCCGTTTGGGCTGAATCAGACCGTGACGATGGGAATCGTCAGCGCGGTGGGCCGAGCCAGCGTGGGGATCACCGAATACGAGGACTTCATCCAAACCGACGCGGCGATCAATCCGGGAAATTCCGGCGGGCCGTTGGTCAATGTGCGGGGCGAGGTGGTCGGGATCAACACTGCCATCTTCAGCCGGAGCGGCGGCAACATGGGGATCGGCTTTGCGGTGCCGAGCAACCTGGCGCACTCGGTCATGGAGCAGTTGGTTCATGGGGGACGAGTTGTGCGGGGGTGGCTGGGCGTGTCGATTCAAGAGTTTACGCCGGAGCTGGCGGCGCGATTCGGACTGGACCGAACCGCAGGGGTGTTGGTCAGCGATGTGGTGGAAGACAGCCCGGCCAAGAAAGCGGGCTTTGAACGCGGTGATGTGATCGTCGAATATGACGGCAAAGCGGTGGAAACCCCCGCGCAACTGCGAAACGCCGTCGCACAGACTCCCATCGGCAAACGGGTGAGGATGAAACTGGTTCGGAACAACGCCCCGAAGTCGGTTGAGGTGACCATCGCCGAACAGCCGCGGTCCGTGGCGGAGAACCACGATGACCGGGCGCAACCGGTTGCCCCGGTCGGCTTCTCGTCGGAGTCGGAGAGGGATGTGTACGAACCGACGGAGGAGGCGGCAACCCGGTACGGGCTCAAGGCCGGGCCGCACGAGGTGGTCGTCGTGGACATGTGGACCGCCGGCACGGCCGCGCCGGCTTGACCCTGCAGCCGCGACCCGCGACCGGGGGGTGGATGTACACATCGTATTTCGTGAGGAGGTGAAGCGTATGGTGGCGCGAGCCATATTCGTTCTTCTCAGCGCGCTGGCGGGCATGGCCCTTTTCCTGCGCGCAGAAGAGGTCAACGGCCAGTTGTTGCTGATGGGGTTGGGAATCGGGGCGGCGACCGGCGGCTTGATCATCGCCAGCGAGTACGCGCTTCGAAAATTATCGTTCGGCATCATCTTAGGCGGAACGGCCGGACTGGCGGTGGGATTGCTTCTGGCGGGGTTGGTGGAATGGGTCGGCAGCGTGATTTTCGACGTTGAAACGTTCCTCTTTCACATCGGCGGACTGGTCTTTTTGCTGGGCTTCCCGTATCTCGGCCTCGTCCTGGGGGGACGATTCGGCCGGGAGCAATTCCCCGGCGGGGCGAAGCCAGCGGAGTTCGGCGGGGCGGCGGCGAATCCGAAGATTCTCGACACCAGCGTGATCATCGACGGGCGCGTCGCCGACCTGTGCGAGACCGGATTTCTGGAGGGCACGTTTCTGGTGCCGCACTTCATTTTGAACGAGTTGCAGCATATTGCCGATTCGTCGGATTCGCTGAAACGGGCGCGCGGTCGGCGCGGGCTCGATATTCTCAACAAGATTCAAAAAATGGTCGACATCGACGTGCGGATCATCGAGGATGACTTCCCGCATGTCAAGGAGGTCGATGCCAAGCTCGTCGTCTTGGCGAAAAAGGTCGGCGCGAAGATCATCACCAACGACCTGAACTTGAACAAGGTGGCCGAGTTGCAGGGCGTCCGCGTGCTCAACATCAACGAGTTGTGCAATGCGCTGCGTCCGGTCGTGCTCCCTGGCGAGACCATCCGCGTGTTCGTGCTTAAGGAAGGCAAGGAAGCCGGACAAGGGGTCGCCTACCTGGACGACGGAACCATGATCGTCGTGGACAACGCGAAACGTTGTATCGGCCGGAATGTGGACGTCGTGGTCACCAGCGTCCTGCAGACGACGGCGGGGCGCATGATCTTCACGCGCCTCAAGGAAGAGAGCGAGCGGGAGGAGTTTCAAGTCGCGCGTGGTTAGACGTACCGTCGCCCTTGTGCCTGCCGCGGGACGGGGTCTGCGGATGGGTGGGACCGTCCCGAAGCAATTTCTGACGCTGGGAGGCCAGCCGCTGCTCGTGCACAGCCTCCGCGTGCTTGAGGCGTCGCCCGCGATCCACGGGATCATTCTCGCGGTTCCCGAGACCGAACGCGAATACTGTCTGGATCGGATCGTCGTTGCGCACGGGTTCAAGAAGGTCAGCAAGATCGTGGCCGGTGGCGAGCATCGACAGGACTCGGTGCGCCATGCGCTCGCGGAAGTCGACGGGGAAACGGAGATCGTCCTGGTGCATGACGCGGTCCGGCCGTTCCTCACCGAGCGGATGGTGTGGGAGGTGATCGAACTGGCGGCGAAGCACGGCGCGGCGATCGTTGCGATTCCGATGCGCGACACGGTCAAACAGGTGGGAGCCGACGGAGCCGTCGAACGGACGGTGGATCGGCGTCACCTCTGGCTGGCCCAAACGCCGCAGGCGTTTCGGAGGGATTGGCTGGAAGAGGCGCACCGCAAGGCTCAACTGGAAGGCGTTTGGGCGACGGACGACGCGCACCTGGTTGAATTGCTCGGCCGACGCGTCATGGTGGCGGAAGGCAGCGGAGAGAACATCAAAATCACCAGACCGGAAGACATGATCATCGGCGAAGCGATACTGGCTGCGCGGGCGAGGCGCTAGTCATTCGTCATTAATCAATCAATGGAGAAAGAACACATTGCCGGGCGGTTGGGTTTCCGATCGACGGATGACTATTGACCGTTGTTGCTGCTGAAGGGAAAAATGCGGATCGGCATCGGATACGACATTCACCCGTTGGCGGCGGGTCGAAAACTCATCCTGGGCGGTGTTGAAATCCCGCACCCCAAGGGGCTGCAGGGGCATTCTGACGCCGATGCGCTCGTTCACGCGGTCTGTGATGCGCTGCTGGGGGCCATGGGAGAGGGAGATTTGGGCCGTCATTACCCGAGCTCCGATTCTCGTTACAAAGACATCTCTAGCCTGCGACTCTTGGAAGACGTGGTCGGCAAGCTGGAGAGAAAAGGGTATCGGCTGGTGAATTTGGACACGGTTATCATTGCGCAGGCTCCCCGGTTGAGCCCGTATCTGACGGCGATGCAGAAACGAATGGCGGAGGTGCTTCGAGTCGATCCGGACCTGGTCAATGTCAAGGTCAAAAGCGGGGAGGGGCTGGATGCCGTCGGCCGGGAGAAGGCCATTGCGACCCAAGCCGTGTGCCTGATTGTGGAACACTGAATAAATGAGTAAACAAGCCGTCGGACTCTTAGCGTGCGCTGAGAGTGGATGGTGAAGAGTGTTGCTGGTGTTCAAGACCATCCGACAAGATCTCCAAGCCGTCTTTGACCGCGATCCGGCCGCCACCAGTACACTGGAGGTGGTCCTGACCTACGCAGGCTTTCATGCTGTTCTTGCCTATCGGTTCGCGCACTGGCTGCACGGCAAAGGGGTGCCGTTTGTCCCACGAGCCATTTCTCAGTTCGCGCGCTGGCTGACGGGGATCGAGATCCATCCCGCCGCCAAAATCGGGACCGGGTTCTTCATCGATCACGGCATGGGCGTGGTCATCGGCGAAACCGCCGAAATCGGCGACTACGTGACGCTCTTTCAAGGGGTCACGCTGGGAGGTACGGGAAAGGAGCGCGGAAAGCGCCACCCGACGCTGGGCAACCATGTAGTCGTGGGAGCCGGCGCGAAAATTCTCGGCGGGATCAAAATCGGAGACAACGTCAAGATCGGCGCCAACTCGGTGGTGCTGAAATCCGTCCCCCCCAACTCCACGGTCATCGGAGTGCCCGCCCGCATCATCAAGACGGAAGGCGAACGGGTGCCCGACGCCACCATGGATCACACCAACATTCCTGACCCCATTGCGGATCGTTTCGCGGCCCTGGAGCAAGAACTGATCGAGTTGCGGAAGAAGCTCGAGAACCCGCCGAGTCCGAGTTAGATGGTTCTGCCCCCCTCTTGACATCCCACACTCGCTTCACCTCGTTCCGCTCCCTGCCGCGGGTTCTCTCCGGCGGCGCGGCGGCCTTATGGGTGGGGAGCCTGCCGAACCTGATCTTCTTCGCGAATGCGCCGGGCGCAGGCTTCTGCCCGCGCGGCCTCTTCATGGCGACCGCTGCTGCGCAGCAACGCGGCGTAGTGTTCGAGCGTCGTGGCCACGGCAGGATGAGCCGGTCCTAACACCCTCTCGCGAATCGAGAGCGCCCGCCGGAGAAGCTGTTCGGCCTTCGCCGTCTCTCCCGACGCGACGTAAAGCGCGCCCAAGTAATTTTAGGGTGGCGGCGACAGCCGGATGGTCGGAGCCCAACGCCGCTTCCCGGATCGCGAGCGCTTGTTGCAAGATCGTCTCGGCCTAGTCCATCTGACCCAGCGATGATAAAGCGCGCCCAAATGGTCCAGATAGACGGCGACCGCCAGGTTTTCAGGACCCAGGGCTTTCTCAGACAGTACGACCGCGTGTTACGCCAGAGGAAGCGCTTCAGCGTGCTTTCCGGCCCGCTGGAGGTCCACCATCCGTTTGCTGAGTTTGAGAATGTCGTCCGGCTGTTGGGCGAGGGCGGGGACAGCGAGGATGAGAAGAAGCGCCCACACACAAACCTGCGGGGAGGCGGGACCGCCAACCAGGAATAACTTCACCCGATTTATCCTTGTATCGATACGTCCTGTACGCCGGCAGGGTGAATCCGCCAACCACGCGTGTTGACAGGATACGTGAACCCGGGACGAGAAGCGAGCGAAGACTCAGAAAACGCGCCGATTCAAGCTTCCGTCCAGCGATGCAGAAACATCACGCAAGGATCCAATTCGTGGGCCACGGGACGGGCCGTTTCATACTGAACCGCCAGCTCTTTTAGCGCCTGGCTGACGTCAGACGCGTTGACGCCAATGTCTTGGCTGAGCCGTTCGGCACAGGCCGCCATTACGGCCTTAAACAGTTCGGCTTTCAGCAAACCGGTCACTGCATTCTGCCGATTTACGTCCTGCCTGTCGATGTCGGCGTTTCCGCTGACCATGTGTCCTCCTGAAAGGATTTTATTGTGATGCCGTTTTGATAATCATCCTCCGGGCAAATTCAACTTGGCGTGAGGCTTCCAGCCGAGAGGCCGGCGTGCTTCCGGCTTGACCAGGCGAAAACTCGGCTTATTCAATGGTACGGGTCGTGGCCGTTCAAAGCCCACGATTCATGTGCGGCAAGACCGGGAGGTGGTGACAGGATGAAGTGTCCCAAGTGCGCCGGGTTGATGGTGGAGGAACGGTACCTCGACGCGCAGGTGAGTTTCTATGAATGGAAATGCATCAACTGCGGACTGAGACGGAACATTGACAGGTCGCCAGCGCACAACGATCGGCCGTTCGCGCGCGATGTTCAGCCTTGGTCGCAAGAGGATACATGCGCGTCCGCGCATCCACCGAATGCCGCAGGCCTCCTGCGACCCGGAGCGCGGGCAAGCCGAACATCCGAGCCTGTGCCGGCGACGCCGTTAGCGGCATGACAGACGGCTCCCCGGGCTTACACGGTCGATGTCTTTCCGGTCAGGAATCGAGCGCTGACCGTCCAGTCGGTCTCTGCAGACGGGAGGCGCGCCCTCCCGCTCGTAATCCACCCTGACGAGGTAAAGCCCGTAGGGAGGAGCTGTTTTGCCCGCCGCCGAGCGATCCCGCCTCTCCAAAATCTCCTTCAGCGTCTCCGGTGCGCGTTTCTTCAACCCCACCTCCACTAGCGTTCCCACGATCGCCCGCACCATCTGTTTGAGAAAACGGTCCGCATAGGCTTGGATGCGGAGAAGGTCCGCTTCGCGGCTGAGGTCCAGCCGCGTGAGGTCGCACCAGGGATTTTCGTTGTCGCTCAGGGCGCCCTCGAACGACGAAAAGTCATGCTTGCCGATCAGCAAGTCGGCCGCGGTTTTCATCGCTGGCATGTCGAGCGGCTTGTGCACATGCCAGGCCCGTTGGTGCTGCAAGGCCGATCGCTCGGGCCGGTTGAGGATGCGGTATTCGTAAAGTTTCCCGCGGGCAGAGTAGCGCGCGTGGAACCCGTCGTCCACCTCTTCGACGCTCCGCACGCTGATGTCGTCGGGAAGGAGCCCGTTCAACGCCCTAGTCCATTCTTCGGGAGGCATGATGCGGTCGGTCCGGAAGCTGGCGACTTGGCCGAGCGCGTGGACGCCGGCGTCGGTACGGCTGGCCCCAACGACCGAGACCGTGGTCTGGGCGATCTGGGTGAGTGCCGCTTCCACGGCTTCCTGGATCGTCGGCCGGTTGGGCTGACGTTGCCAGCCCGCATAGCGGGTGCCGTCATATTCCAAGGTGACTTTCAAGGTGGGCATGGCAAGAGGCAGTCGGGACACCGACGAGAGGCGGCTTGTTACTTCACAGAGAGCCGGTTCGGACTGACGAACGTTTTGACGCCATCGAACAGGGCTTCGGCGACACGCGTCAAAAACGACGCGCTCTTCAAGAGCTGCTCTTCGGCCGGATTGGAAATGTATGCGATCTCGGCCAAGATACTGGGCATGGTGGTGAAGCGCAGGACATAGAACGGGGCTGTTTTGACCCCGTGATCGACTGTGTCGTAATGGCCATTCAGACGCGCGACCATCGCCTGCTTGGTTGTCCAGGCCAACTCCAACGAGTCCTCGATCTTCTTCGTCGTGAGGAGGTCGGCGACGAGGTATTCCCAGCCGACACCCGTGCTGTTCAGCGGCGTGCCGTTTTCCCGCGCCGCCACTTCAAGCGCGCGTTGATCCTTGGCCTCGCCGAAGTGATAGATCTCAATGCCCTTGATCCCCTTCTGCGGGTGCGAATTGACGTGGATCGAGACGAACAGATCGGCGTTGTTGCTGTTGGCGAACTTGGCCCGGTCCTCCAGCTCGATGAACACGTCGCGATCCCGCGTCATCAGCACCCGAGTACTGGGTTCCTTGCGGAGGAGATCGCGGAGGAGCAGCCCGACCTTCAGAGTAATATCCTTCTCTTCGGTCCCGCGCGCGCCGCGCGCGCCCGGGTCCTTGCCGCCGTGGCCTGGGTCAATGACAATCGTTTTGACTGTGTGATGGGGACCCGGCTGCGCCCGCGGCTGAGGGTCATGGCCGTTGGCGGCCGGCTGGTCTCCGGCTTTGAACGCATTCTCGGGGCCGAGATGGGGCACGATGTCGACCACCAGCCGGTCGGGGTTCGAGAGCGGCAGGATTTTATAGCCGCTGATGCGTTTCGTCTTCAGCGAGACGGCGACGGTCCTGGGAGTTCGCTGGGTGATCGTGATGGCTTCGTGGAGCGTTCCGACTGAGAGCTTTCCTTTGGCGGCTTTTCCTAGTTTGGCGTTCTTCAGCTCGATGATAACCCGGCCTGGATTGTTCAGCCGGTTTTCGGTGAACTGCACGCTGCGCTCGAGATCCAGCACGAGCCTGGTCCAGTCCGGATACGTGGCGATCCGCAAATCCCGGATCACCGCCGGCGTCAGCGCTGAGGGACCGGACTTCTTTCCGGACTTAGCGATTGGATGAGCGACCAGAGTGTCGGCGTGAAGTTGCGGAGGCGCGGAAACGCGGAGCGGCGCCGCGGACGGAGTCGGAGAAAGCGGCGCGCCGGCCGCGAAGAACAGGGCGAGGAGCACACACGCAACGGACCGACGCCGCTTGGTCACGAAGGGTTCCTCCGACAGTTCGCGCGTTGGAGCAGTCGAAAAACTTTTCTCAGATGCGCCTGATGTTGTCAAGCGGAATCTGGTGAAATCCAAAGCCTTTCGCGCGGCATTCCCCGGGTTGACAGGCTTTCCCGAGTCGGCTAGGGTGCCGATCGCGTATGGCAACGCATCTGATCATCGACGGATACAACGTGCTCGGCGTCCGGTTGACCGGTCCGTTTTCCGGCTGGTCTTCAGGGGAGTTCGCGCGCGAACAGTTGCTGCGCGACCTGGCCGGCTATCGGCAACGCAAAGGGCATGCGATCACCGTGGTCTTTGACGGGTGGCGGGAGGGCCCGGGTGCGGAACGCCACGAACATCGCTCGGGCGTCGAAGTGATCTATTCGCGGCGCGGCGAGCGGGCCGATCAAGTCATCCAGCGTCTTGCGCGGGAATACGGCCGGGACTGCGCCGTGGTGTCGTCGGATCGCGAGGTGTCGGACTTCGCACGGGCGCATGGGGCGTTCGTCATCAGCGCCGCCGAGTTTGCTGCCAGGCTGTCCGCACCGGTCGTATCCCCCGCCGCCACGGCGTTCAAAGGACGAGTGGTCGAGGAAGAGGACTCGCCCAGGCGCAACCCGGACAAGAAGGGCAACCCGCGGAAGCTTCCCAAAGCGCTTCGCCGGCGAAACCGGCAGCTCAGGAAATTCTGAACAACCGGCGGGCGTTCTCCGCCGTGATCCGGCCGATGTCCTCCGCGGTCTCAGAAGGGGTTCTCACCTCCGCCAGCGTTTTCGCGACCAAGGCGACATAGGCCGGCTCGTTGCGTTTGCCGCGGTAAGGGACCGGCGTGAGATAGGGGCAATCGGTTTCGATCAGCAAGCGATCCGGCGGCACGGTCTTCGCGATGTCGCGTAACATGGTCGCATTCTGAAACGTGATGATTCCCGAAAAGGACAGATAGAAGCCGAGATCCAGCGCGTCCTTCGCCAGCCACGCGTCTCCCGAGAAGCAGTGAAACACCCCGCCGACCTCCGAGGCGCGCTCCTCTCTCAGAATGGCGATCGTATCCGCCTGCGCCTCTCGTGTATGGATCACCAGGGGAAGTTTCAACTCGCGAGCCAGCCCGATCTGTTCGCGGAACCGATGGCGCTGCTCTTTGGGCGCCGAATGGTTGTAGTGGTAATCCAAACCGATTTCCCCGTAGGCCACGATCTTGGGATGCTGGGCGAGCCGCCTCAGTTCGTCATACCATCCGTCCCCAATGTGCTTGACCTCGTGCGGATGAACGCCGATCGCGGCGTACACGAACGGGTACCGCTCCGCCAACACGACCGCCGCGCGGCTAGTGGCCAGGTCGCATCCGATCGTGACGAGGGCGTTGACGCCGGCCTCCCGCGCCCGGGTGAGCACCGCCTCGCGGTCGGTGTCGTATCGGGCGTCGTCCAGATGCGTGTGGGTGTCGATCAGCACGGCGGCAGATCTTAGCACGGGCTCCGCTGCCGTGGCGAGATGCGTCAAGCCGGATAAAAAAACGGCGTTGACAACGCCGGCACTGCGTGGTAAATGCAAATCGCTTGCAACTATTCTCTGGCGCGATCTGCTATGCGCGATCCGATGCTTGAGTGTCTGAAAGCGGGCGGCAAGAAGCTCACCAAGCCCAGGATGGCGATCCTGAAGATTCTTCGGGAGAGCCCCTTGCCGATCACCGCGGCGGAGGTGCACGAACGCCTGAAGAAGGCGCATTGCGCGGCGGATCTCGTCACCGTGTATCGGAATCTGGCCATGCTCCAGGAACTCGGATTGATCGAGCCGGTGGGGTTCCATGAAGGGCAGACGCGGTACGAGGTGCGGCATGGCCGGCGGCACCATCATCACATCCAATGCCGGGGGTGCGGCCGCATCGCTGATCTGATGCTCTGCCCGCTGAACAAGCTGACCGAACTGGTCGAGCGGCGGACCAGATTCACCGTCGACAGCCACGCTCTGGAATTTTTCGGATGGTGTCCGGAATGCCACTGAGACGTGTCGGGTCTGATCCTGGCGCTGGTTGTTCACCACGCTCTTGGCTTGAACACGGGCCTTGGCTGGAAGATCGTCCGCTGATGAAGACCTTTCTGGAACGGCTTGCCGTCCGTCGCACCGCGTGTTCGATAACGGCTTTGACCGTGAGCCTGGTGCTTCTGGTCTTAGCGCCGTTCGCCGTCGCATTGGACGTTCACCACGAGCTGGCCGCCGCCGATGCGGACGGACATGAACACTCCGAGACGGACCTCTGCCAGTGGGTGCAGCACCAAACGGCCGGGTCGCTTGACGTCAGTCCTCCAAAGCTCCCTGTCGTTGAAACCGGCGGGCTACGAGAATTTCCGGCCGAAACTGTTTTTCTGTCCATTGATCTCTTTCCTGACGGTCCCTCGCGCGCGCCTCCGCTCCGCTAGCAGTCCCTTTCGGTGAGTCGAATCGGGCGCAACCGCGCGATGCGCGGTTTTGCGTCCTCGTCCTCATTCAATTTTTGCCGGTGGAGGGAAAGCGATGAGCCTTGTCTCTTGGTTCGCCCGCGCGATGTCATTCGTGTTATTGGGTTTGTACACCGTGTCCGGATGGGGGATGAGCTCGGCCTCTGCAGCGGAAGAGGGTGGGCGGAAGATCGTCCGGGGATTCGTCCAAAATCAAGACTTGCGGCGCATTCCCCAGGCCGTCGTGCAAGTCAAGGATCAGGAAGGAAATCCGGTCGCGACTGCCGTCACCGATGACGCAGGGGAGTTTGCGGTGACGGTGCCGCAGGAAGGCACCTATTCAGTCAGCGCTGTGCAGGAGACGTATCGGAGCGAGTATGTGATCGTGAAAATTGGAACGGAACCGCCGCCGCCGATTCGGTTGACCCTGGCTCTCACGCAGGAAATCGCGCTGGAAGTGGTGTCGCCGCTGCCCCCTATTCAGTACAAGGCGTCGAGCGAGACCTACTCGGTGAGCCGGAAAGACATCGAAGCGTTGCCGCGGGGAAACAACAGCGAGTTGCACGATGTGTTGCTGACCATTCCGAGTGCGACCTACGGCGCGCTAAAACAGTTGCACATTCGGCAGGACCACGCCAACCTGCAGTTCCGCATCGACGGGGTGCCGATTCCGGACACGGTGTCGTCTACCTTCACGGACGTGATCACGCCTCGCGCCTGGGAACGGGCCGATATCATCCTGGGCGGGATGGAGGCTCAGTACGGGTGGAGAACTGCGGCGGTCATCGATATCACCAGCAAGAGCGGGACCAGACCCGGCTTCGGTTCGTTTCAGATGTTCGGCGGATCGAACGAAACGCTTAACCCCTCGTTCGAATACGGCGGCACGGTGGGCGAGAAGTTCCGCTACTACGTGTTGAACAGCTATACCTCCACCAATCGCGGGATCGAGCCGCCCACGCTGGGACATTCGGTCTTTCACGGGCAGAGTGAGCGCAACCAGACGTACCTCCGCGGCGACTATCAACATGACAATCACAACAATTTCACCTGGCTCTTTCTGAATTCGGTGGCCAAGTATCAGATCCCCACCACGCCCGGACTGGCGGTTAACCCGGACGTCCTGACGCTGCTGCAAGCGCAAAACCCGGCGTTCAATCCGGTCGCCTCGCAGGCCATCGATGAAAATCAGAAAGAACACAACCAGTACGCGCACATGGTCTGGCGGCACGATCTCAACGCCAGCAATTTCTTCAGCCTGGCCGGATATTTTCGCCAGACCCGCGCTATTTTTAGAACGGATCCATTCAATGTGCTGGCGCATGTCGCGGATCCGGATGAGCCGTTCTCGGCGGCCGATCAAGATCGGATGGCCTATTCAGGCGGTGTGCGGCTGGACTACACCTACGTGCACAGCAAAGAACATCTCATCAAAACGGGATTTCAGATCGACCGCACCCAAGCGATCAAC
Organism: Nitrospiraceae bacterium; assembly: GCA_035573855.1. Taxonomy (GTDB): domain Bacteria; phylum Nitrospirota; class Nitrospiria; order Nitrospirales; family Nitrospiraceae; genus DATLZU01. Next base: position 7,213 of record DATLZU010000058.1, on the reverse strand, counting down.
AAGACCCGCCTGTTCGCTTTTCAACGGGATCCGGGGACCGGCGAGCCGGTCGGCGACGTGCTTGGGCTCGATGCCGACAACCGGCTGATCGGCTGGCGCCAGGAGTTCTGGCTGCAGGATCAGTGGACGCCGAACGAGCACTGGACGTTCAACCTGGGCGTCCGCGGCGATGCGATCCAATACCAAATGAGCGAGGGACAGATCAGCCCGCGCGTCGGCGTGACGTACAAGTACGACAATGCCAACGTCTTTCATGCCTTCTACGGCAGGTTGTTCACCCCGCCGAATTTGGAGGCGATCTCGTTCGCCAAGCTCAACGCCGTCGGCACGACGGCGGAACCCGAGAATCTGACCAACAACACGGTCAGGGCTGAGCGGTCCCACTATTTCGAAGTGGGGAGCTATCACGCGCTCACGTCGTGGGCCACGCTGGAACTGACGGGCTATTACAAGCTCAACCGGTACCAATCGGATGCCGGCCAGTTCGGCACCACGCCGCTCCTGAATTTCTTTGCGTTCGAACGGGGGTGGCAGCGGGGGATCGATGGCGCCTTGAAGCTGCAGGTGACAGACAACCTGACCGCGCGCGGGAACGTGGCCTGGGGGCAATGCAAGGGCTACGGCCTCCAGTCCGGCCACTTTTTGCTGGAGCAGAAAGAAATCGACGATATCAACTCGCCGGGCGGCGTGTTTTGCGATCACATGCAATTGCTGACAAGTTCGGCCGTGGTGAGTTATAAGATTCTGGAGCGGACGACGATCAGCGGCCAGATGCTCTACGGATCGGGGCTTCGGACTGCAGAGAATGAGGGGGCGAAGACCAATTCGACTCACAGCCCTTCCTACACGGTATACAATCTGTCCATCAATCATGTCATTCCGTTGCCCTGGGATCGGCAGAAGTTCCTCATCGGATTCGATGTGATCAATCTGCTGGACCAGAAATATTTCATCAACCAGGGCGAGGGGAGCATCGGTCTCGGCGTTGCGCACGCCGGCATGCCGCGCTCGTTTTTCTTCAGAGGGCAGTGGTTCTTTTAACAACCATGAGGCACGAAGCGTGAACCGTGAAGCGTCAAAACCTCGAGTCGGAACAACCAAGCGCCGTTTCGTGCTTGCCGGGTCTTTTGCCGCGGTAGCTGGACTCGTTATGCCGATCGTTCTTCTGGCGGGAAAGAGTCTGGCGGTCGAAGGGGACCGCGCGACGCATCGATCCGATCACGATGAAGACCTCGTGGTACTGCCGGAAGTCCATGTGCACGGACTTCCGCTCAACAAGGATCAACAACTGGGTCCGGTGCCCAAATCCACCCCCTGGCCTGCCATTCCACCGTCGCTGGAAGGGAAAGAGCTGGACGACTGGATGAAGGCCCGCATGCTGGTCTCCAAGGACGCCAAGGTGACGGTCGTCGTGTTGGAACCGGCTAAACATCGGGAGTTGACGATCGCCGGGATCGCCGCCCTCAACCAATGGACGTTTGAGCCGCAGATGAAAGGGGACGAGCCGGTTGACGGAGAGCTGACGGTTCGCATCCATTTTCGCACGCGATAGATGAAGAGCTGAGAGCGGATAACGGGCAGCTCTGACCAGCCGGACAAGCCTAATAGACCATCTTCTTCTGCCGAACAATGAACTGGGACGAACAACTTTCCCTCGCCATCAATGGCCTGGCCGGCCGGTCGCCCAGTGTCGACTGGGTAATGATGGAGTTGGCCAAGCCGGGACTGCTTTGGGTGCCGGGAGTCCTGTTGGGGGTGTACTGGCTTTGGCTGAGCTGGCGGGAAGCGCTCGTAGCCGCTCCCGTGTTGGCGGGGGCCATCGGATTGGTGGATGCCATCGGCGCGCAGCTTAAACATCTCACTCAGCGGCTGCGTCCCTGCGAAGCCCTTCCGGATGTCCGCGAACTGGTCGGCTGCGGCGGGACGTTCGGATTTCCCTCCAACCATGCCGTTAACACGGCGGCCGCCGCGGCTTTTCTGCAGGTCCTCTATCCGCGATCCGGCTGGATCAGTTGGCCGGTGGTGTTCGCGGTCGGGCTCGCGCGCGTGTACGTCGGCGCCCACTATGCGACGGACGTGGCGGGAGGCTGGCTGATCGGCGGGTCGTGCGGAGCCTGCGCCGCGTGGGTCCTGCTGCGGTGGCCGCGATTTCCTCGTCCGGCGGCTAAGCCTGCCCCCTCCCCGTGTCACCAGCCCCGCGGATGATCGGCTCGCTCGCTCACTGTTCGACGCAGGCTAAAAGTTCATTCCAGCAGCGTTCCCGGTCGTAATCCCGGCCGATCAGAACGACGACATGGTCCGGTTCGCCGAGCAACATGACAGGTGAAATGGTGTAGACGCGCGGCGGAAAGAACTGGAACTCCTGCAGCTCGGACTCGCCTGCAAAACGGAAGAATCCCTTGGCCCGTTCGATTCCGTTCGGCAGCGCGCCTATCCACTGAAGGAAACGCGGGCGATTCAACGGGCCGGACAGGCGGATCGTCATCACCATTGGATGATCGCGAACGTGGGAGGTCGGCGCGGTCGACACGCTTTGTGCGCGTCCGAAGGCGACGGGGACACTCGGCGCGGCATGAGCGGGTGGATCGGCCTCAAGCAGCGCGTGCAGGTCTATGCGGGCATGCGTGGCCTCCCAAATCCTGGCGTGTGGATTTTCCTTGACCGCGGCGCCTTTGAACTTTTCCCATAGGCCGGGCACGTAGAGATCGCGTTTGTTCAGAATTACGTCGTCAGCATACCGGACGGCATGACGGGCGGTGACGTCCAACATGGCGCCGTCCGATATCGCGGCCGGATGCAGCAAGGCGATCGCTCGCTCTAGCCGGATGAGCCGCGATACAGAGACGTCCGTGATGGAATCGATCACCTCAGCCGGGTCTGCTATCCCCGAACATTCCAGCACGATCAGGTCAGACCGATAGTCCATGACCAATCGGGCGATGCCCCAAGCCAAGTCCTCCCTGGTATCGCAGCACACGCAGCCGCCGGCGAGATTCAGCACCTGTTGCGCCAGCGTCGCAGCGCGGGGGCCGTCGATGCTGACCGCGCCGGCTTCATTCATCAGCACGCCAACCCGCCGCCCGTGGTTACGCCAGTGTTCGAGAAGCCGCATAAGCAGGGTCGTCTTGCCGGCTCCCAATGAGCCGCAGAGCAGATAAAACGGAGCCGAGTGTTGTGTCGCCATAGGTGATGCCGTGAAGCCAGCCGGACGCGCCGAATCAGAGCCGGCATTCTACTCGGAGTGTCAGATCGGAGAAAAGATCAACGGCGGAGGTCGAGAGTTTCAACGGAGCGGTGCCGAGCGGCGAGCTGATTTAAATCGCAATGGACCGTGTCCGAGTGGCAGCACTGGGTCTCCATTTGGACAGTGACATGACGGATACCAAAGTCCGAGGCCACGCGCGCGCGGATCGCTCGCAACAGGCCGTTGGTCAGCACGGTGTCGTCGCCGTCGACTTGGACGTGGCACGTCAACATGACCAGCCGCGGTTCCACCGCCCAGATGTGCAGGTCATGCACGTTCTTGACTCCCGGGATCGACTCGATGGTCGCGGCGATCTGGGACGGACTGATACCTGGCGGGGTGGATTCCAGCAGCACTTCCAGGGATTCCCGGAAGAGCGGCCAAGCGCCTTTCACAATGGCGCCGACGACGGCCAGGCTGACGAGCGGATCGAGAATCGACCAGCCCGTGAGCAGGATCATCCCGCCGCTGATCACCACGCCGAGCGAGACCCAGGCATCTGCCAGCATATGCCAGAACGCGCTGCGGATGTTCAAGTCATCGCGTGCCCCATGTTGGAGGAGCAAGGCAATGGCCAGGTTGGCGGCGAAACTCAGCGCGGCGATCAGCATGACCCATCCTCCGGCCACCGGCACGGGGGCGAGAATCCGTTTCACGCCGACTAGCGTAATCCCCAGAGCGGTGAGCAGCAGGATGAAGGCGTTCAAAAACGCCGCGACGATGCCGGCGCGGTGGTAACCGAACGTGCGCGTCTCGCTGGCCGGCCGCGACGTGAGCATGTGCGCGTAGAGCGCCAGGAAGAGCGAACCCTGGTCGATGAGGTTGTGCCCGGCGTCGCTCATCAAACCGACGCTGTCCAGCAGGAGACCACCGACGAACTCCGCCAGGATGATACAGGCATTGACCGCGAGCGCCATGCGCAGGCGGGATCGCAGTTGGCGATACGAAGGATGAGCCTCGGTCATGGGGCTAGTTTCGCACGGCCTCTTGGCGCGCGCAAGTTGCGCGTGAATGTAGCGGATCGATTCGGCTTGACGCGGAGGCGGCGAGAGACCGATAAGTACGCCATGTCTTCGCTGCCGGAGAAGCCGACCGCCCGGGTGGTGCTGTCGCGTGATCGGGAGCAATGGGTCGACCCGGGGTATCTCTGGGTGTATGCGGGACATGTGCAGGAGGTGAAAGGCGAGCCCGCCGCCGGTGATCTTGTCGATCTGTACACTCACGCGGGTCGGTTCTACGGCCGCGGCTTCTTCAATCCGCATTCCAAAATTCGGGTCCGCATCCTTACCTCGGAGGAAGAGCCCATCGACGAAGGATTCTGGGCGACCCGCCTGGACGGGGCCGTCCGATTGCGCGAGCGGGTCGTATCCGGCACCAACGCCTATCGGATTGTTCACGGTGAGTCGGATCTGCTTCCCGGTTTAATCGTGGATCGCTACGGCGAGTGTCTTGTGATGCAGACATTGGCGTTCGGCATGGATCGGCGCCAGGACCTCCTTGCCGAACTGTTGAGCAGCCGGACCGGCGCGCAAGCCGTGTACCTTCGCAACGACGCGAAGAGCCGGGCGTTGGAGGGCTTGCCGCTCGAGCGGCGGCTTCTGCGCGGGCAAGGCCCGACCAGGGTCGAGATTTACGAAGGGAATGCCCGCTTCGTCGTGGATGTGGAGCGAGGACAGAAGACCGGCTGGTTTTGCGACCAACGCGAGAATCGGCTGGCCGTCGCCTCGTTGGCACAAGATCTGGATGTCTTGGACGTGTTCTGCCACACGGGCGCTTTCGGCATCCAGGCGGCGCTCCATGGCGCCCGCTCGGTGCTGGGGCTGGATGCGAGCCGCGACGCGCTAGCCCTGGCCTGTGAACATGCCGCACTGAACAAAGTCGAGCAGGTCTGCGCGTATCGGGAAGCCGATGCGTTCGAGGAATTGCCGAAGCTGGAACGGGCCGGACGCCAATATGACTTGGTTATTGTGGATCCGCCGGCTTTCGCCCGCAGCAAACAGGCGGTGGCCCCTGCGCTGGCTGGCTACAAGGAACTCAACCGGCAGGCGTTGCGCTTAATACGCGCCTGTGGCTTCCTTGTGTCTTGCTCTTGTTCCCATTACGTCGGCGAACAGGACTTCTGGAGGACCGTGCTCGCCGCCGCGCGTGATGCGAAACGGAGGGTGCGCCTGATCGAAAGCCGGTCGCAGAGTCGGGATCATCCCGTGCTCGCCGCGATGCCCGAGACCCGCTACCTGAAGTGTCTGATCCTGCAGGTTCTGTGAAACGTCCATCGAGGGCGCTGTGTCGATGCTGCCGTTACAGGAAAAACAAGGCGCCGGGCCGGTCGTGCCAGCTTCGACGGTCCTGCCCGAGATTACGATCAAAGCGCTCGTCCTCTCGGTTGTCCTGGCGGCCATTCTGGCCGGAGCCAACGCCTACCTGGGACTGTTCGCCGGGATGACGGTTTCTGCGTCGATCCCCGCTGCCGTCGTGTCGATGGCGGTCCTGCGCTGTTTCCGCCGCTCCAACATTTTGGAGAACAACATCGTTCAGACGGCGGCCTCGTCCGGAGAAGCCCTGGCGGCCGGCGTGATCTTCACTATTCCCGCGCTCCTCTTAATCGGCTATTGGCGGGTCTTCGACTACTGGCAGACGGTCGCCGTGTCCTTCGTCGGCGGCTTGCTCGGTGTCGTCTTCACAATTCCGCTGCGGCGGGCGCTTATAGTCGGGGCGCGGCTGACCTTTCCGGAGGGAATAGCTACCGCCGAGGTTTTGAAGGTGGGGACCGGCTGGGATCGGACGGCGACGTCGGGCTTTCGAACCTTGGCCGCAGCGGCGGCGGTCGGCGGGGCCGTGAAATTCGCCGAAAGCGGCGTACGGCTCTGGACGGAGGCGGCAGAAGGAGCGTGGCGAGTCGGACGGACGGTGCTCTACGCCGGGATCAACTTGTCGCCAGCCTTGCTGGCGGTCGGGTTCATCATCGGCCTCCGGACCGCAGCGGTCGTCTTTCTGGGCGGCGCGATCGGATGGCTGATTCTGCTTCCCCTGTACGGCACAGTGGCGGAAATGCCGCAGAGTGCGGACGGTCTAGCCACGGCCCGGACGCTCTGGAGCACCCGCATTCGCTACATCGGCATCGGAGCGATGCTGGTCGGCGGTGTGTGGACCTTGATTCAGATCCGGACCCCGATTCTCCAGAGCGTGAGCCGGCTGGCCGAATCCTACGGACGGTTGTCGAAGGCCGTCGCCGACATCGGCAAGACGCACAGCCCAGCGGCTGTTCGCCAACCGCGAACTGAGCGGGACGCCTCGCTTCCCTGGATCGTCCTCGCGTTGGTAGGCGCTGTCGTACCGATGTGGTTCATCTATCGCGCGGTGGTCAAGGACCTCATTGTGGCGTCGGGCATGACGCTGGTGATGGTCGCGGCGGCGTTTCTCTTTTCGTCGGTCGCAGCCTATATGGCCGGGTTAGTGGGTAGTTCCAGCAATCCTGTGTCGGGTGTGACGATCGCCACCATCATGCTCGCCTCGCTCTTGCTCGTGGCCATCATGGGCCGGGGTCACCCGGCTGGCCCCGCCGCGACCTTGTTGATCGGGGCTGTGGTCTGTTGCGCGGCCGCGATGGGTGGGGACAACCTGCAGGATCTGAAAACCGGGCATTTGGTCGGCTCGACGCCGTGGAAACAGCAGATCATGCAGATCGTCGGGGTTGCGACGGCTGCCGTGGTGATCGCGCCTGTTCTTTCGTTGTTACAGAGGAAATACGGGATCGGTGATCCGACGGTGGAACATCCGCACCCTTTGAGCGCGCCGCAGGCCATGTTGATGGCAAGCCTGGCGCGAGGCGTCTTCGGAGAAGGTTTGCCGTGGACGCTTGTGGGCGGCGGTATGATCATCGGCTCGCTCGTGATTTGGTTCGATCGGCGGCTGGCAGCGCGTGGTGCCGCGTTCCGCTTGCCTGTGCTGGCGGTGGCGCTAGGGATCTAC
>DATLZU010000057.1:0-81491 GCA_035573855.1 Nitrospiraceae bacterium | reverse complement strand
CCAGCTTCTTCGCATCCACCCGATCCGTCTTGCCCCGACTCTCGGTGATCCACTTCACCTCGTTCGGATGCCCCACATGCACCTGGACCTCCGGCAGCGTCTGCAAGGTCTCCGCGATCCACTTCATCTGATTGCCCGCCTTGAAGGCGACCAGTTTGGCCCCGAGGCCCACCTGTCGCAGCAACGCGCGCAGTCCCGCCCGGGAGGCCGGCTGCTCCCCCGCGAACACGCGCTGTTTCCGTTCATTGACCGCATAGACCACCAGGCTCTTGCCACTGACATCCAATCCGACGTACACCATACGCTGCCCCCTTTCATTGGTGGTGATCGCTCACCGCAGACAGTCGGGCCTTCGTGCCTCGCCCGTTAACCAATTGAAAGGGGGCCCTATTCATAGAATCTCCTTTCACTGAGACAATCGGTACGGCCAACCCCTTTAGGATGAGCCGGGCTTTCTTCCATCCGGTTTCCCGCTGCCCGCTCCAGCACGTGAACGCCGGAGCAAAACTTCGCCAGTGGGCTGGTCGGCGTCATCCGCGATCCGGTTTCTGCAGCCCTGCATGACGTCTTCGGGAATGAATGCGACAGCTAATCCGAACAAAGCGGGCACAATGATGACATCATCCAGGTGCCCGAGCAGCGGAAGGACATCGGGGATCAAATCAATCGGCGAAACGGCATAGCCGATTGCGAGTGCAAGGAGCCATTTCGCGAACCGTGGAACCCGGTCGTCCTGCAAAACAAGGCGACAGATTGTGATCTCTCGCTTGATCCGATCAAGAGCGCGTTCCATGGTCGATCACCGAACCTGCCCAGAAAGCTTCGCGCTTTGCGCGGGGCAATTCACTTCACCACCAACACGGAGCAGGGTGCGAGGGCGGTGAGGCTCTGGGATGTGCTGCCCCAGGTGTTCTGGCCGAAGATCCGCGAATGGCCGGTAAGACCGACGACGAGCAGGTCAAACCGATATTTCTCCGCGAATTCCACAATGGATTGCGCCGGATGCCCTTTCAACACATGCTGAGTCAACGGCACGCCGAAGGAGTGCGCGATCGATCCCGATCGGATGGCCTCGATACGGGAATACTCGGTCGCTTTGGGGTCGGTTCGGAGCTCTCCACCGACCACCGGAGCCCGGTGCTGCGGAAGTTGCTCTTCGATCGTGATGCTGTGCAGTTCGGCCGCGCATTGCTGAGCCAAATAGCTCCCAACCGTGAGCGCCTTGGTCGATCCCTTGGATCCGTCATAGGCGACGAGGATCTTGTGCAACATGAGAGTGATTCCTTCCTTCGCGTTCGTCCTCTTGCTGGGCCACGTGCCGAGCAGGGCGGCATCCCTCACGGCCAGTCCGCGAGGCCGCGCGTCACTTCACCACTAGCACGGAGCAGGGCGAAAGTCGCGTCAGGTTCTGAGAGGTCCCGCCCCAAATGCGTTCGAACACGCGCGAGTGACCCATGAACCCGATCACCAGCAGGTCAAAGCCGTGATCCTTGGCGAACTTGACGATCGTTTCGACCTCGTGTCCGGGAACCACGTGGGACGTCAGTCGAAGCCCCTGCGCCTTGGCGGCCATCTCGGCCTCATGGGTGACCTTCCGGAAATAGTCCGCCGCTTCCTGTTTCGCCTCGACCACTTCCCCCACCGTCGCGGCGTAGTGGGGCAGATGTTCTTCGACGGAGATCTCGTGCAGTTCGGCCTCATAGCGCTTGGCCACGTCGATGGCGGCGTGGAGCGCTTTCTTGGCGCCCTCCGATCCGTCATTCGCCACAAGAATCTTCCGAAACATGGGGAATTCCTCCTTAGCTCTGGTGGACCGGGCGGTGGGCCTTGTCGGGCTCGACCGCCGGTACCCGCTCGGTCGCACGCCGATCGAGCGCCTCCTCTTGCGGCGCTCCGCCCGGATCAAACCAGCGCTCGGCGATCAACGTCGGCACGATCGCGCTGAGAATGACCGCGGTCACGAGGACCGCATACTGATCTTGGGTGATCAGTTCGTGGCTGAGGCCGTATAGGGCCGAGATGGTTCCGAACGTCAGCCCCGTGGACATGAGGAGCGTGGTGTAGGTGGCTTCGCGGCGGCCAAAGCGAAACGCATGGGCCAGCGGCCACACGCCCACGAACTTCGCCGCCATCTTCACGACGAGAAAGATGCCGATCAGTCCGGCGCTTGCCAGCACCGCGCGGAGGCCGACCAAGGACCCCGCTTTCAGAAAATAAAACGGTGTGAGCAACGAGAAGGCGATCACACGCATCCGTTGGGCCAGCGTCCGGTTGGCGAGGAATTGCGGTGCCAGCACCATGCCGACGAGATAGGCCGGCAGCACGGCTTCACTCTGCGCCGTCGTGGCCAGTGCGCCCAAGGCGAACAGGATCACGAGGATGTATTTGGTTTCCGGTTCACTGATTCGCGGGCCCACCATAGCGAAGAACCACGCGGTGGCCGGAGGTAACGTCCACAGCGCGACGCCCATGACGAGGACGAACGCCAACAGCCACCAGTCATAGCGGGCGAAGATCAATCCGAGTGCCAACACCGTGCCCAGGTCCGTGACGAAGCACGCAGCGAGAATCACCTTGCCCAGAGCCGTGGCATTGTATCCGCGCTCGAGCATGACGGCGTAGACCACGGCCACCGAGGTCGTGGAGAGCGCAATGCCGGCGATCTCGGAGGCGGCGAGCGACCAGCCGGCCACCCAATGGGCATAGGCCATCGCGCCCAAGAACGGGGCCAGAAACGACGCAAGGCCGATGGAGATCGTCTCTTTCCATCGAACGCGAAGGACCACCAAGTCGATTTCCGCACCGGCCAGGAACGTCAACAGCACGCTGCCAACGGCGGCCAAAAAGTCGATCCAGACCGTCGAATGCAGCTCCAACAAATTTCCGCCGGCGATCCCCACGCAAATCTCGACCAATGCGACGGACATCCCAAGCCGGACCGACAACAGCGTGGCCACCAAGGCCATGCCGATCCAGATCGCGGCGACCTGCCAGGTCACTTCCATCGTTCACTCCTTCCCGATCGGTGTCCACCGTCAGTCATGCTCGATCTTCTCGATCCGGCCGGTCGTCGCGTTGACGTGCAGTTCCTTTTTCTGCCCGTCCGCCGTCACCAATTCGACTTCATAGACGAATCTGCCGTCTTCCGTGTCCAGTTCGATCTCCGTGATGCGGGCGTTCGGAAACTGCGCGAGGACGATACGCACGGCCTCCTGCATGTCGATGCCGGGTGTGCGCGGTTCTTCCCCGAAACTAATGCCGAACATCCCGATTCCAAAGAGAATCAGGATCGTGACCAAGGCGCCGGCGAGTATGGCTGTCCTGATGTCCATGGCATTCCTCCCGGGTGAGAAAGCATCCCGTCGGTCGCGTGCGCTCCGCCGCAGAGCGCATGGCTGAATCCTTATGACAGAACGCGAATGACGCCCATGCTTCTCGCCCTTGCTTGAAGTGAACCAGTGGGGTAGGAGGGGCTGCCAACAGTGCAGCGGGCCCAATAAAAAACTCCTACCAGATTGTCTCCGGTAGGAGTTATCAGTCCCGCGCCCGTTCTGATGAGGGCAGGACGGTTCCGGTGAACTCCATCACCAGCCGTTTGTACGCAAACAATACAACCCCGTACAGGTAAAGTCAAGTCCGCCACGCTTGTGATTCGCCGGATCGGCAATCGATCGGCGTTTCCGGCACGATCCAAAGAGAGACACGGCATGACACCGGCATCAGGGACCCCAATCGGCCTCGAGCGAGACCGGGCCGCGGAGCGGCGTCCGAGCTGCCGCGTCGATCCTGTGCCGGAGTTGCTGGATTTTGAGGTCAAGCGACAAGAGACGGACGTCCGTCCGTCCGCCGATCTGGTATCGAGGCTGCCGAGCCATCTCGCAGAGGCGGGTGATCAGGCGCGGGTTGCCGTCGGTCAATCGGAGCACCTTCCGCACGAAGTCCTCCCGATCCGGCACCGTGGCGCCCTCGCGGTCCAGAAGGTGCTCGATCAACCGACGTGCTTCACTCGGAGCCAAGTTGGACAGTTCGATCTTCGCAAAGCCCCATCCGACCCACCACAGCTTGCCGATCTCGCGGGGGGATAAGGAACGGACGGCCGCCACGATCGGCACGCCGAGATCCTCCGCGAGTTCTTCAAGAAAGGCGGCGTACGCTCCGCGTACCTGACCGATATGGTCCAGCAGGAGCGCATACCGTCCCGACCGCAGCCGAGGCCACACCATCCGTCTGAGCTGGCCGATCGAGCACGTCGTGAAGGACCCGTTCCTGACTGCGCCGCAAGAGGAGGTATCAGGCGGATCCGTCCTTCGCGCGACGGGTCGGCGCTCGCGCCAGACAAACAGGGCCTGCGCGATCGCCCGCAGGAGGTGTTTCAGCGTGGCCGCTTCTTCGCAGTAGATCGGAGTACGTACGTTTCCAAATCGCCCGGCGTCGTCCATGACCGTATGAAGGATCGCCGTCTTGCCCGTCCCCTCCGCGCCAATCAGCAGAACCGACTGCCCTTGGCGGATGGAGTTGACCAGCAATTCCACGATCTCTTCACGACCCAAGGGTTTCGCCGTCACAGGCGCGCCTCGCGTCGAATGTGACAGGGTTAGTCGGGGAGACCCCCGTTTTGATTACTTGACGACCAACACACTGCAGGGGGCCAGTCGGGTCAGGTTTTGCGCAGCTCCGCCCCAGACCCGCCGAAGGATACTCGTATGCCCCACCTGGCCGATGACGAGGAGGTCGGTCCGGTGTTCCTTGGCGAAGGCGATCACGGATTCGACCTCGTGGCCGTGGAGCAGATGCGGATGAAGGAGCACCTGGGCCTCATCCGCGACGGTCATGACTTCCCGATGAAGCTGCCGAAAGTAGTCATCGGCTTGCCCGCCGGCGGGTGTCGATTCGCCTTGCTTCCGGGAGACATAGTGCGGGAGCGGCTCGCGCGCGGTGATCAAATCCAGCTCCCCGCTGTACAATCGCGCAACGGAGAGAGCCGTATTAAGCGCCCGTTTCGCCGTATCGGAGCCGTCGTACGCCACCAGGATTTTCTGAAACATGGTCTCTCATCCCTCCTTGCCGGAATTCCTTCAGCTCCCGAACAGAAGCGCGACCAGCAACAGAATGAACATGTAGGCCATATACCGGTTCAAACTGCCCGATTGAAAGCGAACGGCGTACCGCGAAATCGATTTGGCTCCCTTGATCAAGGGCAGGTAGAGGAACCGTTCGACGAACGGAAAGATGTGCGACCGGTATCCCGTAGACCGCACGAAGTAGGAAGAATAGGGAAAAGCGGCCGATGCCCCGTTCGGCTGGGGCCGGTAGATCCAGCCGAAAATGATCCGGATCGCGTTGGAGAAGCCCAAGGGGGAATATTGCATGGTCGGTCGGAGCGCCGGGAGTCCGCCGATCCAGATCCGCTCCACCCGCTTCACACGAAATCTCCCCCAAGCCGCTGAGATCCCCGCCGGCAGCAGCAGCAGGATCGGCAGCATGAACGCGAGATAGGTGGGAGAAGCGGCTGAGAAACGGTTGTCGTACGGAATCAGGATCAGCCCGGCCACCACATGACTGGTTACCGATGTTCCCCACAGCGGGGTCGTGATGGTGTCCAGAAACGGGATCACGAGAAAGGGCAGGACCCCCAGCCCGACGCAACTGATCGCAAGGATGCCCATCCCCCAGCGCATGGACACCGGAACTTCGTGCGCCCGTGCGGCCGCGTCGCTTCGGGCCATGCCGAGGAACGAGAGACCGTACAGTTTGATGAAGATCGTGAGCGACATCGCGATCGTGAGCGCCAACGCCGCGCCCGCGAGCGACAGGAGAATCTTGTTCAACGCTTCGGTGAGGCGAAACCCTTGGAACATCACCTCGAGCGTGAGCCACTCGGTCACAAAGCCATTGAGCGGAGGGATCGCCCCGATCGCGAGCGTGCCGATGAAGCACCAGAGGCCGGTCCACGGCATCCGCTTGGCCAGTCCCCCCATGTGGTCCATGTTGATGCTGTGGATGGCGTACTCGATCGCGCCTGCCCCCAGGAACAAGAGCCCTTTGAACGCGGCATGATTCAGCGTGTGGTAGAGTCCCACGAGCACCGCCAGCGACGCCAGCGCCGGAAGCCCGGAGGCTCCGAAGATCAGCCCCGCTCCGAAGAGCAGCAGCACGATCCCCATGTTTTCGACCGTGCTGTAGGACAACAGACACTTAAGGTCGTGCGTCTGCATCGAGTACATCACGCCGAGGACGGCGGTGACGGTTCCGATCGTCAAACAGACGATGCCCCACCAGACCGGACCGCCTCCCAGGAGGACGAGTAAAACACGGACCAACCCGTACAGCCCGGCGCTGACCACGACGCCGGAGAGCAGCGCCGAGACATTGCTGGGAGCCGCCGGGTGGGCTTCCGGCAACCAGATGTGGAGCGGCACGATGCCGATCTTGGCGCCGAATCCGAGGAGCGCCAGGACGAAAATCAGTCCTCGTGTGTGCTCCGGAATCGTCGGACCGGCCCGGCGAATCGCGTCGAAACCGAATTCGCCCGCATAGCTGTAGAGCAGTAAGAACGCGAAAATCAGCATCCCCGCTCCGATCTCCATGATCACGGTCATCAGGAACGCGGCCCGCGGCGTGGCGGGATAATCGAACCGATACACGGTCATGAAATAGGCGAGGATCGCCATGGCCTCCCAGGCGATCAGGAACAGGACGGCGTTGTCCGCCGCGACGGTCAGCGTGATCGACAGGGAGAGGAGGTTCAGGAGCACCGCGAAGTAGCGGACGTTGTACCGGCTCTCATACTGGCGCATGTAGCCCAGCGAATAGACCGACACGGCCAGGACCACCAGGAAGGTGAGAATCAAGAAGAACGCGGCCAGGGCATCCACGGAAAAGCGGACCCGGCCGACCGGTATGAAGGTGCCCAAAGCCAGCACCGAGGTTTGGTCGGTGGCCAGAAACCATCCCGCCAGGAGCAACCCGATAAACGATGACGCTGCACTGGCTGCGAACCCGGCTCCGCTCGCAAGCCGAGCCGGTCTCAACACGGCAGCCAACACCGCCCCTATGAGGAAGAACGGTGCCCCCACCACTAGGAGGTGCAGCGTGATCGGAGTCATGTGTTCACCGCGCCGGCTCTGATCTTCGGTTCGAGGCGTCCGACCGCGACCAGCAGCCCGTGCATGAGCGCCACGGGCGGTGGCGGGCACCCGGGAATATACACATCCACGGGCACAATTCGGTCTACCCCGCCGAGCGTGAACGCCGTCGGAGGAAATATCCCTCCGCTGCAGGCACAGGCGCCGACCGCGACCACCAACTTGGGCTCCGCCATGGCCTCGTAGGCGTTCCGCAAGGGCTCTTCCATCGGACGAGTCACCGGTCCGGTCACCAACAGGAGATCGGCGAACCGGGGCGACGGCGTAAAGAAAATCCCCAGGCGATGCAGGTTGTAATAGGGATTGTTCAATGCCTGAAGCTCCGATTCGCATCCGTTGCAGGACCCGGCATCCACGTGGCGGATGTGAAGAGACCGGCCGAACACGCGCGTGATCTCGTCGCGCAGCGTGCTTTCGATTTCGGCTTCGAGGTCTGCGGCGGAGGCGTCCGATGATGCGTGTCCGTTACCGAGGATCCGCAAGCCGACGGTCAGATCCGCCTTGCGCCGCGCCGCCAGCTCGACGTTCCTGGTCAAGGTCACGGCTTGCTCGGGGCAGGCTTCTTCGCACAGGCCGCAAAACACGCAGCGACTGTAATCCAGCCTCAGCTCGGTTGCCTCGGATCCTGTCGTCCAGGTCAGCGCTTTCGGAAGACATACCTCGACGCAGCGCCGACAGGTGTCACCGGCACAGCGCTCTTGATGCAGCGTGGGTCTCCCGCGATACCCGTCGGGCATGGCCTCCGGCTCGTCCGGATAGCGTCCCGAGACGATGCCGGTCATGATGCCTTTCAACGTCCAAAGAGCCATGGCGCTCCTCTCGATGATCGGCTAGAGATCGCAGCCCGCATGGGTCAGTTCGAAACTGCGCTCGTTGATCGGCCAATCCATCATCATCGTGTTCTCGACGGTCGTTTGAAACAGGTACCAGTTGCTGAAGGAGGGCGATCGGATCTTGCAGCGTCGCAGCGTGCCGTCTTCGCCGATCGTCACGTACGTCACGATGGCGCCGCGCGGTGATTCGGCGTACCCGATCGCTTCCTGCCCCGCGGACAGCGTCGGCAGTTCCGTACGAATCGGCCCGGGTTCGAGGCAAGCCGCGGCTTCCCTGATCAACTGGAGGGATTCCGAGATCTCATCCATCCGCACCCGCATCCGGGCCAGCGCGTCGCCATAGTGGTACACGGGAACGGTGAACGTCAGTCCGGCGTAGGCCGCGTACGGGTGATCGTATCTGAGATCGCGCTTCAAGCCTGATCCCCGCGCGACCGGCCCCACGGCGCCGTAGTCTCGAGCCGCCTTCTCCGGCAACACGCCGGTGCCGACCAGGCGATCCAGATGACTCTTCGTAGACAGCAGCAGGTCGATCAAGACCACGCATTCCCTCCCCAGGTGGTCGATGCTCTGAAGCAGGTCCTCAAGCGCGTCGGCGCTTAGGTCCCGTCTGAGCCCGCCGACGGTATTGATGCCGCGGAGGAACCGATGGCCGACCAAGCGCGCATTCAATTGCTTGATCCGCTCTTGAACTAGACTGCACTGGGCCTGGGCGACACGGAGGGACGTCGCCTCCGACAGGTTCGCCAAGTTTCCCATGTGGTTGTAGAGCCGCTCCAACTCGGCATAGATGGTTCTGAGGAGTCGCGCGCGAACCGGCACCTCGATGCTGGCGGCCCGTTCCACCGCCTGGCAAAACGCCAACGAGTGCGCGAACGACGAGATGCCGGAAATCCGTTCCGCAATGACCGGACAAAGAACGATCGGCTGTCCCTCGAACAACCGCTCGATACCCCGGTGTTTGTAAAAGAGCTGCATCTCCAACCGCCGGATTTCTTCTCCGACGGTCAGGAACCTGAAATGCGCCGATTCGACCACTCCTGCGCGAATGGGACCGAACGGCAATTCGAACTCGCCGTCCCGTCGGGGACCAAGGTCCGGCTGCCGGGCGTCGAGCCGGGGAACCGGAGTGAAACGATCGAACTCCCGGCGGAACGGATGGACGCCGACGGGCCAGTCGGGATGCAGCACTAATCGGGCCAAGCCGGGATGGCCCAATGGGACCACTCCGAACAGGTCATGCAGTTCACGTTCGGCCCAATGGGCGGCGTGCAACACCGGAGTCACGGATCTGAACGAACGGTCGGCCGAGTCGAGGCTGGTCCGAACGCCGATGAACGCGTGCTCGTCTGGGATCGAAAAGACATAGAGGACCGTGAATCGATCGCCCTCCTGGGTTCCGACGACCGTAGCCAAGCTGCCCTTCAAGGTGCGTGACACAAACGCACAGAACTCGGGCAACTGGTCGGGAAACACCCGGCAGGACACCTCGGGTTCCATGCCGGCGGCAATCTCGACCGGCCCGTTCTTCCACTCGACGGCGATCCGAGCCTGGAGTCGCTCCGTGAGGCCGATCATGGCGAGACCTCTCCCAGCAAGAGCTCGCTCACCTGGTCCAGGACGTGCTGCACCGGATGGGGGATGTAGAGGCCCAGCCAGAGGACCGGGATGAAGCTCAGGACCAGCGGCGCGACGGTCCAGCCGTTCAGTTCACCCCGAGACAGTCGCTCGGGGGGTCTGCCGAACACCATGGTGTTCAGGTAGGAGAAAAAAGCGACGAAGACGATCAGGATCAGGCCCAAGAAGATCAGGCTCGGCAGCCAGAGACGGCGACCGACCCCGGCGGCGAGAATCGCAAACTCGCTGAGAAAGAGACTAAACGGCGGGGCTCCGAGAATCGCCAATCCGCCCAGCATCCAGACGATTCCTGTGACCGGCATCACGCGGATGATCCCGGTGATCCGGCCGATCTCCTTGGTCTGGTATTTTCGAAGGACATTGCCGGCGCCATAAAACAGGAGGGACTTGGCCAGCGAATGATTGAGCATGTGCAGCAGCCCGCCGAAGACGCCGAGCGTGCCGCCGAAGCCGAAGCCGACGGCAATGATGCCCATATGCTCGACGCTCGAATAAGCGAACAAACGTTTCTCATCGCGTTGTTGAATAATTGCGAACGACGCGATGGCCATCGAAAGCAGGCCCACGATGATCAATAAGGCCTGCGGATAAGCCTCCCCGACGCTGGCCGCGGTGATCGTGTAGAAGCGCAGGACTCCGAACATCGCCGTATTAAGCAATGCCCCCGAGAGCAGCGCGCTGACCGGCGACGGCGCCTCGCTATGGGCGTCCGGAAGCCATGTGTGCATCGGAGCCAGACCAACCTTCGTTCCGTAGCCGATTAGGATCAGGATGAAGATCACCTTGACCATGCGGGCATCCAGTTGGGGAGCCACAGCGTGTACGGTCCGCCAATCCAGCGAATAGACCGATCCGAGCACCGGGGTCCCGGCGAAGTACAACAGGATCGTGCCAAGGAGGGCCAATGAGATGCCGGCCGAGACGATCACGATGTACTTCCATCCCGCCTCGAGCGATTCGTGTGCCCGCTCGAAACTGACCAAAAACGTGGACATGATGGTCGTTAGCTCGATGCCGATGAGATACACCCCCAGGTTGCTCAAGGCCGGTGAAACCAGCATGGTCAGGATGAAGAGCGCCTGAAGCGCATGGTAGCGGTGGAGCCGGGCCTGGCTCTCCGGCGAGTTCCCCAGCACATACCGCATGTACCCCACGGAATAGATCGAGGCCGTGCAGGAAACCAGGGCCACGGTGAGAATCGTAAAGACGCACAGGGAGTCCACTTCCAAAAACCCGTCCAGCAGGCGAACGGGACCCGCGGTCACCACTTGAATCAGCAGCAGGACGGCGCAAACCAGCACGCCGACTCCTCCGGCCGCGACTACCCACTCGAGAGTCCGGCGGTAGCGTCCGATCACGGCGGCGATCGCCACCACGAGCGGGATCACGAAGAGAGCCGTCAAGACCATCGGCGCCTCCTATCCGGTCAACCGTTGAAGTTCGGCCGCACTGGTGGTTCCCAAACGGATGGCCATGATCTGGACCATGACGCTCATGGCAATGACGGTCACCAGGATGTCGAAGAGGACCACCAGTTCCACGATGAGCGGCATGCCCGGCGCCAGCACCACGGAGCCGAGAAAGATGCCGTTCTCCACGATCAGAAGCGCGAGCACATGGGTCACGGCTTGAGACCGACACGACAGCACGAAGAAGCCGATCAGGACCAACGCCAGGGCCACCGCGACGGCCCCGATCACGAAGGGATTGCCCTGGCGACCCAACAGACGGAGCGACACGAGATAGGCGCAGATCACCAGGCTGATCCCGATCAAGAGGGAACTGGGCACCTTGAGGAAAAGATTCATCTCCTGTTCCATCACAGGATTTTTTGTGACTCGAAGCAGAATGAGCGGCACGATCAGGCCGCGCACCAGATAGGTCAGCACCGCGACCGCGTACAAGACCCCATGCCCCGTCTGGACGGCCAGCAGCCCCGTCAGAAGCGAGAGGGTCAGCGACTGGAAGGCGTATGCATGAATGTAGACCCGGAGCCACCGGGTTCCCAGGATCACCAGCGCGGACAACAGGATGGCCACGATCATCAGATTCAGGAGCACGGTCGCCATCACGGACCTCCTTCCAGTTGGTGCGCGATGATGGCCAGGAGCGCCAAGATGAACGAGCTGCCGAGATACTCCTGGTAGCGAAAGTACCGAAGTCGCGCGATGGAGGTCTCAACCACCGTCACGACGACCACGATGACCCCCATTTTCAGAAGGAGACCGACCAGAGCCCCGAGCACCGAAAGGACGGACCCGTCCCGGGAGAGCCCCCACGGGAACAGCAAGACGTTGCAGAAAATAACCAACAACAAGAACTGCTTCATATGGGAAGCCCACTTCAACAGGGCCAACCCCCAGCCCGAATATTCGAGAATCCGCGCCTCCTCGATCATGCTGATCTCCACATGCGTGTTGCTGTGCAACGGTAAGCGGTCCGTGTCGGCCAGAAACAGCAGAAAGAAGGCCGCCAGGATCAGCAGGTGGGCCGGACTGAAATACGCGGTGAGACTGTCCCGCAAGGTGTGGTTGACCACATAAGGCAGCATGGATTGGGCGATGAGCGCGACGCCGATCAGCACCAGGATCAGGGTCGGCTCGGCGAGAATCGCGACGAAGGTGGTGCGGCTACTGCCGTGGCCTCCGTAAGGGCTGCCGGTATCCATACCGGCCAAGTTCACCATGAAGCCGGCCAAAGCGAAAAGAAACGCGCCGCCCAGCATGTCGCCCATGAAGCCGAGTGGAAGCGGGAAGTCTGTAAGGACCGGGATCAGCAGCGTGATGGTGATCATCGCCGTGAAGGCCGCGAACGGTGCGACCAAAAACACGGTGGACGCCGCGCTCGGGAGAAGCCAGACCTTCCGGAAGAGTTTCTGCAGGTCGTAATAGGGTTGCAGGATGCTCGGCCCCCGTTTTGATTCGACCATCTCCTCCAGGCGTGTGATCACGCCGCTGATCAGCGGCGAGCACAGGAGCACCGTGATGACCTGCAGGATTTGAAGGACGACGTCCGGAAGTCTCACGACCAATGACTCCTCGGGCTCTCGCTCATTTCACAACCAGGATGTGGCACGGTGCCTGCTGGGTCAAACTTCAAGAGGGGCCGCCGCGGATTCGTGAGAAGCCCAACCGCGTAGTGCGGCAAATCCTCTTCGATCGAGATCGAGTGCAGGTCGGCGCCGGACCGCTTCGCAAGGTCGACGGACACACGAAGGGCCTTATTCGCCCTATCCGATCCATCGAGCGCGACCAGGATCTTGCCGACTTTCAGTAATCCTGCAGCTGGATGCCCCATGCGAAGCCTTTGGCGACATGGGTGACGGGAAGAAGTCGTTGGAGCCTAGCTGGCAGGAGAATGGGTCGTGCGCCGCGAAAAAAAACTCCTACCAGATTCACTCCGGTAGGAGTCATCAGCCCCGCAGCCACGACGTTGCGGCGGGACGCTTCTTGGTGAACTCCATCACCAATACGTCTGGGATGTTACATAATCCACTCACAACAGTCGTGTCAAGAGGCGACGACGAAGTGAGAACCGCATCGCCTTCGTCGCGACCGACGGCGAGCAAAGGCGGCCATGACCGCCGGCATCCTCATCATCCGTCTCGTCGGCCGAGCGGGGATCCTGCCGGATGCCGATCACCTGCAAAAACTCCGACCGCGGGTGTCGCATCCGGTTCATCGCCGAAGATCTTCCGGTACAGGTCTTCGCCATAAGTGGTCTCCTCCGGCTCGCCTTCGACCAGTCTGAAAGTTCGCGTTCCGTCGGCTCGCCTCTCGGCGCGGAGAAACAGGGTGTCTTGCGTCTTCCTTTCGAAGAAACCGTGGGCGAACTCGTACAGGTGCGTCACATAGAAGATCTTGACGCCCTGCTCCAGCAAAGCGTGCACCACCTGCTTCGCGATTTCGGACCCCTCTCGTTCGTTCGTGGCCGCAAACGATTCGTTGAGGAGCAGCATCGAGTTCGGTGCGAGACGGTCGACGATCTCGCTCAATCGCGCCAGTTCCTCGTCCAGTTTCCCCTTCTTCATCGTCGCGTCTTCTTCTCGCTTGTAATGGGAGAAGAGACCCGTGCATAGTTCGGCGTCGAAGGACTCGGCCGGGACGAACATGCCGGCTTGCATCATCACTTGCGCCAGACCGATGCCGCGCAGGAAGCTCGATTTCCCACCCTGGTTGGCGCCGGTGATGATCACAAGGCTCTTGCCGTCGGCGTCGACTGTGTTGCCCACGACGCGGCGCTCCATGTGGAGCGCCAGGCACACGTCGTACAACCCGCTGACGCGATACCTGCGCGTGCCTGCTGGCGCCGGCTTGGGAAAACACAGCGGCTCTCCCTTGGCCGTGAGGCGATCGTGCAGATTCAGGCAACCGAGGTAAAAAGCCAATTCCGCCCTGAGCGTCTGGAAGAACCCGAGTATGTGGTCACTGGACTGAGCCAGCGCATTGGCGGCCGGGTCGATGCCCCGGTCCCGCAGTTCCGACAGGGCTCTGTGGCCGGCTTCATCGCGATCGGCGATCCGAAAGGTGTACGCGGGCGGCCCCTTCCCGAGGAGTCGGGCCAACCAAGTCTGTCTCCTACGGTGCGGTTTGCGCAGGATGTAGTTCGTGCCCTGATTGCCGCGACCCAGTTCGGCGCTCATCAGAACGCCCTCCGGGAACTTCAGGTTCCGGAGATGTTCCTCGATTTCGGCCAAATAGTCGTCGCTCAACTCCGTTTGCAGCATCGCGAAAAAGGCCGAGAACCCCTCCGACTCGAAGCGCCCCGTCTGTTGCTCGGCGACGACCCTGAGCTTCCTGAGGACGCCGAGGAACAGCTGCAGCAGTTCGATCGAGCCGTGCAGAATCGCGCTCGGATACCGGCTGAACACGCCCAACCAGTGTTTCCGCTTCGCATCGATCGCCTCCATCGCGAGGTCGTACAAGGTTCTGACCACTGTCGGATGTTTCAGGCTGTCCTTCAAGACGGCCTGCCGATACAGAACCGTGTCCACATCGTTCTCCAGGCCCGATAGAAGGACTGTCCGGGCCACGTCGAAAAGAAACTCGTCGCCGTTTGCCATGGTACGAAACAGCGTGTTCAGCTCCAGGTCCTGGAGCAGGAGACGTTCGTGGCCCTGCAGATCCCGGCCGGCGGCGAAATCCCGATGCCGGTGCATGAGACGCGCGTTCATGCTCGCAGCCGCTCCTTCAGCCGGTCGTAGGTCATGCGGTATTTTTCCGCGATAGCGAGGGCGTAGGCGAGCCCGTCGGCCGGCCGTCGCTCCACCCTGTACGTTCGAACCGCCGGATTGACCGGATCGACCAGGGCGACCATGCTGACCGTCTTCTCGTTGAGCGAGGCCAGTTCATCAAGAAAGGTGACGCAGACGCACAGCAGATCGAGCCACGAGATCCTCGCCAACACCTTCTTGCTCAAATAGATCGCGTCCTTGAGCCCGGTGGACGAGAAAATCTCGTTCATGACGATGAGGCTGTTCGGCGTGGCCTGAGCCAAAATCCGCCGAATCCGGACCAAGTCGTCTTCCAGCTTGCCACGGAGGTTCGTGATGTCTTCTGCCTTGTCGAAATGGCAGAAAAGGCGGTCGAACAGGAACAGGCGCGCGTCCATGCCCGGGACCGGGCAACCGAGGCTAGCCAGGTAGTGCAACTGGCCAAACATGCGGGCGAACGTCGTCTTGCCGCCGTGGTTCGGGCCGGATACGACGAGGATCCGCTCCGGGCCGCGCAGGGAGAAATCATTGGTCACGACGGCGGCGTGTTCCCGGATGAGCGTATAGGCCAGTGCCGGATCGAAGGCATGCCGAACGTGAATCTCCTTGCGACTGTCCGAAAGCTGCGGGTAGCAGAAGCTCAGGCCGGCGCGCCGGAATTGCTCGACATACTCGAGATAGGCGACGTAGAACTGGATCTCGCGGTCGAAAGTCATGATCGTCTGGTCCGGATACTCGGCGTGTTCCGCGCAGAATCTTTCGAGGGCGCGGAACGTGGCCGGATGCAACAGCGCTACCCGATCCAGGATCTGGGCCTCGACGTGGTTCATGCCTGCGCGTTCCGGGAAGGTAACCCGGTACTCCTTCCCGGCGCCCCGCCGGAATTTGTTGAACGTCCGTTCGACAGCGGTGCGGTAGTCGATCTCCGCGTCATAATGGCAAACTGTGATGCTGCTGTCCCTCAGGAGCAGGGTGTATCGGATGGCGGCCAACGCGGCCGTCAGTTGCCTGGCTTCGGCCGCGAGCGTACGGAACATGGCGGAGCGGACATAGGCCACCAGAAACTCCCCGAAGGCGCGCATGCCGCGGGATGTCGGGTGAAGCTCAGCGAGGTCCTGCGACAGGCGTTCAACCGTGTCGCAATAGAGTGCGGCGGCGGCGAGAAACCACCCTTCCTGCTCATACCTGTAATCAAGCGTCCTCGACCGGTGAAGATGCTGACGCATCGCGCGCATGCCTTGAGCGAATGTGGTCATGGCATGCAGCAGAGTCCGATCCTCGAGATCGCGCATGACTTCCTGGCGATAGGCGATCGTATCGAGATCGTGCAAGGAAAGCTGGAAGAACGGCGCGAGATCGTAGTCCTCCCGGCCGGCCGTGATGGCCTTCACAACTTGGTCGAGGTTCAGGTCATGGAAGAACTCGGGCGCGTCAGGCGTCCCATGCGCCTTCGGGTCATCCGGTCCCGGAAATAAAATGCTGACAAAGCCCATGGCTTCAGCAGATGCCCGCCAACGGGATCAAACCGCCTGATGGCCTGTTCCGCGACGAGGATAAGATGGGACGGACGTGGCGGCCGAGCGGGACCGTCACGGTTTGAGGCGGACATGCAAGAGCCGTATGGTCCTCGAAGGGTTGACCCGTCACGTTGATTGGGCGGAGATGTTGGCGCGCTTCGAACAAGGCGCGGCATCTTCCTTGTCATCCCGTCCGTTTTTCGCCGGAGGCACGTTTCCGATGGCAAGATGTTCCAACTCAAGCATCAGACGGGCGAGCGCCTCGATTTCGGGATCAAGGCTGGCGCCAAGGGCCGGGTCCACGTCCCCGTACCGCCGCAGCCGTTGGCTGTCGGATTCCTGCAACACCACCCAGAGTTGCGAAAGCCCCTTCAGGATTTCTCGACTTACCGGTTTGACTTCACGAGGCAGCGCAAGCCGGTCGCGGAGGGTCGAAATCAGCGCATAGACCTCTGCGACCGTGAGTCGCAACGCCTGTTCCACGTCCGGAGCGAGGTCGTTGCAAACGTCGAACATCAGGCCATGTTCCTCCGGGGAGGCGAGTCGGGCCTCGATGTCGCGCATCTTCTCTTCAATCAGGCTCATCACGATGCGCAGACTCGTCCGTTGCGCGTCGTTCAGCACGGGACGTGTCCCTTCAGGCGTTCGAGCACCGCCAGCACGGCCGACCGCGCGTTGACGGTCAAGGGAACCGTGTCGCCGGCCACGGATACGACTCCATGGAGGAGCGCCTGCTCGATCAGCGGAACGCAGCGCGGCCCGATACGGGCAAGCGCCTCGGCGCAGCGGTCGCGCTGGAGAAAATCCGGGTGGGTCAAGCCGGCGAGGAGAGCCGGGACCGCCTCCAAGACCGCGTCGCCTGCTTCCACCACCGTCAAGGCGAGCGCGGCCTCCGTCCGCACCTTGTCGGAGCGATCACATAAGGCGTCGCGCATCGGGGCCACGGCTTCCTTGGCGTACAAGAGACCGAGCAGACGGAGCGCCTCCGCACGTCGCTCGATGCTCGGCAACAGCTCTTCGTCCCGATACATCCGCCGCTGCGCCAACGTCGCAATGAGAGGCGGAATGGCGGCCCAGCCCATGTCGAGGATAGCCTGCGCGAAACGATCGCGCTTAAAGGCGTCTTCGAGCCCCTCGACCATCCAGGGCAACGCCGCCGTTTCATGGAAGCGGACCAACGCCTCGGCGGCGCTGACCAGGTGCTGGCTGCGCAAGGCGTCCAGCAGCGCCGGGATCGCACGCCGATCGCCGATCCGAGCCAGTTGGCGGGCGACGGCGTTCTGCACGTCTTCCTCGGAAAGGCGCAGGAGCGGGCTGAGTCCGACGAGACGCCGGGGATCGAGGGCGTTCAACAGTGCGTGGAAGGCTGACTCTCCTTTGATCCGGCCGAGGGCCTCGGCCGCCAGCACCCGTCCTTGAGGGAATTGGCTGGGCGGCCCGAGCAGGAAGCGCGCCAAGGCCGGGACGGCGCGTTCGCCCAGTCTCAGGATGTCCGCCTGAACCTGAAGATTCCAATGCAGGTTGTCGAGGCCGCGCACGAGAGCCTCGATGTCCTCATCATCGGCCGGATGACGATCCGCTTCACGAACGTCCATCGTCGCTCACCATGCATCGCCGACGCCGCGCTCGGCCGCGTCTGCTCGAACGCCTTACAACGGGCTGCCGTACGAGGTTGCCTTCCCAGGCGGCGACAGCTCCGCCAGCAACTGCGTCAGCCGCGGCCGAAAACCCTTCAGCCGCTCCAGCTCCGGAAGCCCGGCCGCCTCGCGTCGGGCTTGACGTTCGAGTGCGGCGCGCACTGCCGTGCGGATGTGCCCGATCGCGGCGTCGAGCTGCGCATCCATCCGCGCTTCGAACTGGCGAAAGGTCTCCTCCAGGTTCTGGCGCGTCGCCCAGCGGATCTCCTCGACGTTCCGTCTGACCAGATACGCGATGGTCTCGCGCAGGCGGCGGTCGAAGCGCTTGGCCCGCAAGCGCCGCGGCAGAAGCCAAGTGATCCAGACCCCGGCTTCCTCGGTAAAGGAGGTCACCCAGCGTTGGCTGATCACCCGGGGCTCGCGGACGGTTTCAAGGCGGTCCACCGCCGCGGTGTCCAGGCAGGGCACCTCGAACAAGTCCGCCGCGGTTCGCCGCACGCGGTCGATGAGATGTTCGAGCTCCCGGCAGTGGAGGTCTTGAACGGCATGGAACCGGGAAGCGACGGCGGCCGACAGCTCGCGTGCCGCCTGCCCGAACACCCGATCGACTTCTTCGGCCAGCAAGGTGGAGATCCGGCGTGGCAGCTCCGCGCCGGCTATGCCGGCGCCGGTTTCGCCGCGCACGGTCTCCGCACAGGCCGACAGGGCTTTGGTCGCTGGCTCAACGAGCGCGTCCGCCAGCCGGTCAAGCTCCGCCAACAGCCGTTGCCGGTCTCCGGCCAGCCGATCATGGAAGTACACCCGTTCGCGCTCCATCGTTTCGAGATGGGCGTCGAAGCGCGCCGCGCGCCGCTCCAAATCTTCACGAGGCAGATCGATCACGCGGCGCTGCAGGTCCAGGGCAAACAGGGCCTCACCGATCATCCGCGCCGCTTTCGTTCGAACGGCCTCTTGCAACGCCGCCTGCTTGTCGGTGACGAGAAAGTCCGCCAGGTACGTCTCCAAGGCCGTGATCCCGCTTTCGGAGAGAAGAGGAGCCGAGGCGGTGGCGCGCGCCTCCAGCGCCTGGCGCGCGGAAATCGTGAAGATGCGCTCTTCGGCGCGGAAGCCCGCTTGCTCATGCAGCACCCGTTGGAGGAAGGCGAGCACCTCGGCCCGCTCCGGGGTCGGAAGGAGGTCGGCTTTCGTCAGGACGAAGACCACCCGGGCGACTGCCTCCTTGACCAGCCGGAGGAATTGCAGTTCGATCTCGGTGATCGGCGGGTCGGGCGAGAGAATAAAGAGCGCGCCGTCGCAGACCGGCAAGACGTGCCGCGCCATCTCGGTGTTGTGCGGCAAGGTGGACCCGATGCCGGGGGTGTCGATGATCTCCACCCCGTTCGCGAGCAACGCCGAGGGATGGTCCACTTCGACCTGCGCGACGCCGAGCCGATTGGCGGGGTTTTCTCGTTCGGTGACAAAGCGGGTCAGGACCTGCGTCAACGCGTCCGCCGTCCCGACATGCTCCTCCTGCCGCCCATCCAGCCGGATCACACGGACCCGGCGCTCCGGACCATAGCGCAGGAGGGTCGGGATGGCAGTCAAGGGGAGGACGCCGGTGGGGAGGAGCGGTTCGCCCAACAAGGCGTTCAGCAGGCTGCTCTTCCCGCGCTTGAATTGTCCCAAGACTGCGAGCCGGAACCGGCCTTGGTCGTAACGATCGGACAATTCCGCGACGCGCGCGGCGAGCCCGGTGAAGTCGGAGCCCATCTCCGCCAACACGCCGTGGAATTCGGCGAGGCGAGCGATCAGCCATTCCTTGGGTTGAGCGGAGGCAGGCGCCATAAATAAAAAAACTCCTACCGCGGAAACCGCCGGTAGGAGTCATCAGCCGGGCCGTCCAGCCCGGCGCTTCAGGTGAACTCCATCACCTGATGACAGAGTACTGAGTTTTTATACACCCGGTTCGGAAACTCCGTCAACCGGTCGGCAGCCAACGCGGATTCCCGAGGGCGGCTCGTGGGAAATCGCCATCAATAACCGTGCTCGGGGATCACGTCGTTGAACCGCGGCGCCAGGGTGCGGCTTTCGATGAAGATGATGCCGCGTTCGCCAAAGCCCTCGTAGGTCAGGTTCACCTCCGTATCGGAGCCGCGCCAGTTGAATTCCTGGTTCAGCCCGCGGATCATCGAGCCGGGGGTCCGGTCAGCCCGGCCGAATTCTCGCTCCAGATAGGCCAGGATCTGCCCATGAGTCTGCGCGCCACGATACCGGACGGTGGCGCGCGCGAATTGCCCGTGGATAGCGATCAATCGGACCGAGTCGGGCCGGGCATCGCCCAACAGCGGGGCACCGTGCTTGAATTCGTACGTCTGAAGGCGGTCTCCGGCCTCGACCTGGACGAGCTCCGGGACATCAGCCAGCTTGGCGCCCCAGCGGATGCCGTAAAACCCTCCGGGGTCCCGCTCCATCTCGCCGGCGGTCGCGGACGGCGGCGACAGCACGCCGCAGAAGCTGGCGAGCGCGAGGACGACGCCGGTCCGGAGCATCCCGGCCCAGCCGCCAAAGTTCCGCTGCGGGATCATGAAACACCCGCGTGCCCGCGGCAGCGCCGGATCAGCGCAGCAAGACATGCCGATCCACATAACTCGTGAAGCTCGGGTCGTTGGAGACGAAAATGACCGACCACTCTTCCTCCTTCGAGCACAGCCGGCGAAGCAGGACCTCGCGCAGGCTCGGGATCATGCTGTGCAGGGTCCCGTCGAAGATCAGCAGGCGCGGCCGCGTGACGATGGCTCGCGCGACCAGGATCCGCAAGATCTGGCTCAGCGTGAAATCCTTGCCGTGTCCCGTGACCATGGTCCGCAAGCCGTCCGGGAGCGCGTCGACCTCCTCTTCCAGTTCCACGAAGCGCAGGGCCCACTGGATATCGTCGAAGGAAATCGACGGACGGCCCAAGACGATGTTATCCTCCAGGGTACCGTCCAGCAGCGTGGGATGAGAATCCAGCACCAGCCCCCGGCACGAGCTGATCGAATCCATGCTGAGGTCGACGAGATTCATATCGTTATAGCGGACGACCCCGGCGGTCGGCGCATAGAGGCCGGCCAACACCTTGGCCAGCGCCGTCTTCTCGGTGCTGCTCCGGCAGAGGACCGCCACTTTTTCGCCGGGCGCGACCTCAAGGTTGAAATGACTGAACAGGGGAGCCGAGCCTGGATAGGCGAAGGCCAGATTCTTGCCCGTCACCGTGACCCCTTCGCCGAACCGCGCGATCGGGAGGTGAACTTTGGGAAGCGGGACCTCCTTCGGCAGCGCGAAGAATCCGGCCATTTCCCGGAACGACACGAAGGCGAAGAACAGCACCGCGATACGGCGGGCCAGCGTGTCCAAGTTCAACAGGAGATTGCCCACGATCACCTCGGCGGCGGCGAATTGCCCGACAGTGAGCTGACCCTCGGCGACCAACAAGCCGGCCATAGCGATCAAGCCGCTGTGGCCCGCCACGTGCCACAGGGACGCCGCTTTGTATTGGCGTCCAGTGAGGAGATCCGAGCGGCGCTGCCGCACTTTCACGTACGCTCGGGTCAGCGCGTCGGTTTTGTGCAGCAAATAGGGACTGGAGCCGGCGGCCCGCAGGTGGGCGAGATTGAGCGCGATGTTTTGCATCCAGTGGAAAATCTCGTAATGCAGACGAGACATGTCCAGCGTGATGAGGAACCCGCCACGGCCGAACAGCGAGACGAGGAAGACGAAGCCGGCGACCAGCGCCAGGTTGTAGGCGGCGAAAAAGGGATGATAGAAGACCAGCATCGTCATGCCGATCGACCCAACCACGACGACATTGAACAGATCCGCCGTCATCGCCGCCAGGGCACGGGTCAACAGGTCGGCTTCCATGAAGCGGTAGGCGTGTTGCGGCAGGAAATGGTCTTCGCGCAGCCGGGGCAGGGCCTCGGTGAACGCGACAGCGACGCGAGTATAGAGACGCTGGTTGAGCGTTTCGACCGCACGGGCCTGCAGCACGCGGAAGGCGGCGACGCCCATCAACGTCCCGGCGACCGCTAGGGCGAGCGTCAGGATCATGCGCGGTTCGACAGCGAAGGAAAACGTGCTGACCAATTCCTGGACTGCGATCGGCACGCCCAGCATGAACAGGCCGATCGCCACGGCATAGGAGGCGATGATCCCGAGCATCCTGCGCTCCAATCGGAGAAACAGGCTGAGATGGGCGACAATGTCCCGGACGACGTTCGTGCGGACATATTGAGGCAGGAAGTCCCCGATCGGCATGCTCCCTCGGTCGGCGTTCACCTCCGAAACAAAAAACTCCCACCGCCGCCATGGCGAGTAGGAGTCATCAGCCGCCTCATCATCCTTTCCCGGGGAGGCGGCGGTTAGGGTGAACCCCATCACCCGGCCCGGAAAACCGTATTGTGAACAGTTCCTACACTGAAGCCAAGGAACCTGTCAACCAAACAGGCAAGACGCCGTGGGACGGTTGCGGCGGCTGCCGGGGCGATGACGGCAAAAAAGCCGAACGAGGTGTAGAATGATACGAGAACACAGGATCGTCGAGGACCGACGCGAAAGGAGGGCGGCCATGAAACGCGTGAGAACGGTGGGACTGGGGGCCCTGTGGGCGATGTCGGTAGTCGCGGCTGGGTGCGCTACCGCATCC
This sequence comes from Nitrospiraceae bacterium, assembly GCA_035573855.1. Classification (GTDB taxonomy): domain Bacteria; phylum Nitrospirota; class Nitrospiria; order Nitrospirales; family Nitrospiraceae; genus DATLZU01. Next base: position 58,849 of record DATLZU010000057.1, on the reverse strand, counting down.
GATCCTGTCGTGGCCAAATGCGGATCAAACTATACCTGTCTCCGGGACACCATGTTCCAATACCGCCAGCAGGCGGCGGAACTCAGCGCGCTGGCGCAACGGTATGAGTTGGAAGCGATGGCTAAGGCCAGGGAATTGGGACAGGATGCAGAGCCGGTGGCCAAGAGTCGTGAGCTGGCGAAGCAACTGAGAGCCGAAGCTCAACAGGCGGACGAACTGGCGCGCGACGCGCAGCGGCAACTGCCGCACAACATGAAGTACTGACCGGGCGTGGTGCGGCGGCTACCCTCCTCCGGACGGGGTAGAGAGACGATCGGCCCGTCGGCAGGTGGTCTGCGAACGAACCCGCTGGCAGTGGACGAGCGAAGCAGGCGTGCCATCGGCGAATTGCAACGGAGCAGCGGAGGTTGTGGAGTGCGCGCTCGGGAAACCGGGCTCGGGAAGGAATGGAAGGAGACGATGCTCGACGATGCACTGATGCTGGGCGTCGAGCGACCGAGCGGTCAACGAACAGTAGCGCGCGAGGGCCTTCAGCAAGCGGGCGGAAGCAGCCTCTCGTTCGTACCGTGCTTCTCGCAACGACGTGTCCGGGGGAACAGTCCCCGCGCAGCCTGCCGACAGCCCTACTCCTATCAAGACCACCGCGACGGTCGAGAATCGCATGGGGTTGCCCTCCGGAGCGGGCCGTCGCGGGCACAAAAAAACGCCCTTTCGGCCCGTCATGACCAAAAGGACGTCCTTGTCCTTGCCCCGCCAAACGAGAAAAGACCTCGTTGTCTTCTCGTCAGCCTATTCTGAACGGACACCTCTATAGCAAAGCCGCCCCCGCCTGTCAAGGCAAGAAAAGAAGGCGGGAAAAGGGGTCGGGAGTCTTTTCACAATATAAAAATTAAAGACTCCCGACCCCTTTTCTTGGCTCTTTTCTTGGCTGCAAGCTCAGTTTGGCCCTGCGGCCGGGGTGGCCGCGCTGGCGGCGGGCGAGACGGTGAACCGCATGGTCCCCATCAGGGAGATGGGGCTGACTTCCTCGCCCACGTGGATCTCCACCTTATACCGGCCCGGCTTCCAGCCGCCTTGGGGCGGGAAGAGCTTGAGGTAGCCGCTCTCATCTTCGGTGGCAATGTACACCGTGTCGCGGGTCAGCTCGACCTTGGGATCGAGTCCGGGGACGTCCTCCGGATAGCAGACGCCGATGATCAGAAAGGACTGGTAGTGTTGGTGCAGGCGAAACACGATGAACACCGGCTTGGAGTCCGACCGGTATTCCGTGGTGGGATTAATCGGAACATATTCGTTCTGTCGCCGAAAGCCCAGTTCCTCCTCGAACCCTTCCGTCGTTTCAATGGAGCGAAACATGCCTTCCGGAGGGGCGTCGAAGTTGTAGGGCTTGACATCCTCCAGCCGGTTTTGGAACTGGTCGATTGGCACGTTGCGCGTCAAGGGCAGGTCTTCCGCCCACGCCGCCGACCACACCAGCAGTGCGACGACCATGCACGATCCGAGTATGTCCCTTGCTGTGCGCTGTTTGCCGCTTATCATTAATTTATGTTCGTACACCCGGGCACTCGCGGCTGTCAAGCAAGGCCCTCGTCCGTCCCTCCCCTACGCCCGCTGCCAGCTCTGAGCGTTCAGCCAGCCGTCTTCAGCTCCCCCCTCACCTCCCTTTTCCCCCTGTGGAAGGAATGAGGAGTGCTCAGGAATCTTCCGCTGAAGGCTGATCGCGGAAAGCCGATGGCCGCGAGCGATCCCGCGGTTGCGGCCCAGCGAAGCCATTTGCTAGAATCCGCTGCCGCTTCAGGGAAAGGTGAATACCGGGTAGCGAGCAGCTGAGGATGAGAGCTATTCGCTATCGGCTATGAGCTATGCTGCACGACCTCGAGGCCCTGCCCCAGCCGATCGGCGACTATAAGCCGGTTGACTACTGGCAGGCCCATATCAACGAGCTCTTCTATCGCCTCCGGGGCGACCAGCTTCGCCAATACTATCAGACCTTCGCCTCCGCCGATTATCGCCTCGCGCACGCGCTGGCGCAGGATTACTACGAGCGCGTCACGAAACGTGAGCAAACGCTCGGCGCGACTTGCGGGACCGGAGAGAAAAGCGAGACAGAGGCCCAGGGCGAGTCCCGCCCGCCTCGCCCCCTGATCATCCACGAATGGGGGCCCGGCAATGGCAACCTGGCCGCCTGTTTCTTGACCCACTTGCAGCGCCTCGACAAAGACGGGCGCGTGTATCCGCGGATCCGGTACGTGTTGGTGGATAAGCATCCGGCGACCTTGGAGCAGGCCAAGGCGCATCCCGACCTGGCGCCGCATCGGGAGCGGGTGGAGACGCTCTGCGCCGATGTCGCGAACCTCGCCGCGGTGAAAGACGGCACAGTCGATCGGATCATCTGCAACGAGCTGTGGAACGATCTGCCCACCAAATTGATGGTCAGGAAGGCCGGCGAGATCGAAGAGGAACACCTGCGCCCGAACCTCAGCGAGACGAAACACGCGCAGATCACGGACTGGTCGGGATTCGTACGGGCCTTTGAGGCCAAGGACGCCGACACGCTGAAGGGCTTCCCGCCCTTCTTCGAGGACCTTGTCTGGGAAAAGGAGTACCACAAAGTCGAGTGGAAGGACACGCCCTACCGCAAGACCATCGTCGAGTTTCTCAAGCAGATCGACGAGCAGGTGCTCGTGCCAGTGAATCTCGGCGCGTTCGCGACGCTCAAGGAGGCCAAGCGGATTCTCACGCCGGACGCCGTTGGCTTCAGCAGCTTCGACGCGGGCGCAGCCGAGCTGAAGGTCTTGAACAATCCCGACAAGCCCTGCTACGGCCAGTTCGGCGGCCAGTACAGCTTCATGATCAATTTCCCGCTGGTTGCGGCGGTGGCCAAACAACTCGGCATCCCAGCGGTCGTCGTGGAAGCCCAGCGGGAATTCGTCGGGCGCAGCCTGAACACCCACGTCATCACGCTCATGGATCTGCTAGCTGTCCATCCGTCGGCCGGGCAGAAACTGGAACCCTGGGAGCGGGATCGCTTGGTGATCAAGACGATCCGCGCGCTCAACGAGACGGTCCACAGCCCCTACGAGCGCAAGCTGGAGTTCCCAATCCGCAAAGAAACCCCGCCGGAGGAACGAGAAACTCTGCAGGGGATCCTGCTCTCTTTGAAGAAGGACGGCGTGCCCGACACCGTGGCCTACCTCACGGAAGACGAACTCTATCGCGCCATGCCCGACTTGGAAGCGATCGGCTACGACCGGGAGCTGATCAAAATGGCGCTCGAAGCCCCCCTTAGCGACATCGAGTATTTTCATATGTTTTGCGCGCTGAACTAGCGAAGCGCGAACAGCAAACAGCAAGCCGCGACGAGCGTGGAGCGATGCGTCGCCAGCGACCGGCTACCAGCTAGTCGCGGGTCGTGATCCGCGAAAAGACCCGGAACCCCGAGAATTGCCTTGACTATTTGGGAAAACTTTTATAGCCTCACCCCCGTTCGTGGAGAACAGCCCCTGCCTTCGCGTGAAGGAACCGCAGGGTGGCGGCCGGCGCGACGGGGCGTAGGGGGCCTGAGAGACACCGAAACACACGACGACGAGATCACCGGAAGAAACAAGACAGGCACGCGATGTTCGGGTCGTTCGGCTGGATGGAGTTGCTGCTGATCTTGATCATCGTGCTGATCATTTTCGGCGCGGGCAAGATTCCGCAACTCGGCGAAGGGTTGGGCAAGGCGATCAAGGGATTCAAGAAGTCCGTCAACGAGCCGGACGCGATCGACGTCACGGCGCAGGCGGAGCCGGTACCGCCAGCCCAACCGATCACGCAAGCGCAGGCCGCGCCGCCGCAACAACCCCAAGCGCCGCCGCAATCTGGCGCGACTACCTCCCAGCCGACGGAACAACCGAAGCAAGGATAATTTTTAAGGAGAAGGCAAGAGGCTGGAGGCGAGAGGTGATGGGCCAAGAAAGGTCGGAGAGGTTTCTAGCCCTGAGCCCCCGGCTCCAAGCCGCTCGCCGACAACACGATGTTCGGCCTCGGCGCAAGCGAGATTCTCATCATTTTGATCATCGCCTTTCTCTTGTTCGGGCCCAAGCAATTGCCTGAAATCGGCCGGCAGGTCGGCAAAGCGGTCAAGGGCTTCAAGGAAACGGCGGACGATCTCCGGAAGACGGTCGAGCCGGAGATCACCATGATCACGCAAGAAGTCAAGATGGTCGAGCAGGACTTCGAAGCCTCGATGAAAGAAGCCGAGGAAGAAATCAACGCGGCCACGAAGACGGCGGAAGGAACTGAACAGAAAGCGAGCAGCTCATAGCGAATAAACTGGTAGCCAGGGGCGGGAAGGTCAGAGCTACCGGCTACCATTTTTGCAAGCCGGCCCCCGCTCCCCGGGCGGGAGAGCGTTGAGGGAACACAAGGGGTCACGCATCACGGACTTTAAGATGTCCACCGCCACCGCACACGTCACAGCCGAACAGTTCTGGAAGCTCTATGGAGACCGGAACCGGGAGCTTGTAGCCGGGGAGGTTATCGAATTGTCTCCGGGATCGGTCGAGCACGGGAACATCACGCTGAAGGCTGCGTTTCCCCTCCAGACGTTTCTCCAGAAGCATCCGCTGGGCGAGCTGTTTGGGAACGACACCGGCTTTCTGCTCAGCCGCAACCCCGACACCGTGCGAGGCCCCGACGTCGCCTTTGTGCGCCGGGAGCGCCTGGCGGATCTGCCACGCGACGGCTTCTTCCCTGGCGCGCCCGATCTGGCGATCGAGGTCGTCTCGCCCAACGATTTGGCGCAGGATGTTGAACGGAAAGTGCAAGAGTGTCTCACGGCCGGTGCGGCGATGGTGTGGGTCCTCTATCCCGATACCCGGCACGTCATCGTCTATCGGCCCGGCGGCGAGGCCCGCGACTTGAGTGAGAAGGACGCGCTGGACGGAGCGGAGGTGCTCCCGGGTTTCGCCTGCAAGGTGGAAGAGCTGTTCGGGACAGAGCCGATAGCGAAGAGCGGATAGCCGGTGACAGCAGAATCCAAGGGAATGGAACGGGAAAAAACAGCCGGTAAGAACAAGTCTGGAAGCCATGCGGCTTTCAGATGGAGACGATGAGCGTTCAGCTTGCAGCGGAAGAAGAAGGGAGGTGACGCCACTTCAAGGCGAATAGCGAACAGCCGGGAGCTAAGAGCGTCGTGCGGCCGGCGACGAGCTATTCGCGGTCGGCTTTATGTTGGACGGACGGAGGCGTGGGCACAGTCGCCTCCGCGTGAACAGAGAGGCCTTCACCGTGCATCTTCTCTGCCTGGACAGAGCCCTCTCCTGGCGGAGAGGAGCTTCTCCCAGTTCCCTCTCCCCTGGTGGGAAAGGGGAGGGGGAGAGAAAGCGGTGAGGGGACACACCAGCATCGTAGTGGCACGGTTGGACTCGTAAGCGAGAGAACTCTCCTCATTCCCTCTCCCCGGGTAGGAGAGAGGACGAGCGAGGGGGATTCGCTAGCCAATCAAACAGGAGGAACACTATGAGCACCATCCAGGGACGGACGCGGTGGTTGCGCTACGCGATCGCCGCAGGGGCGGCCATCCTGGCCGCCGGGCTCCAGGGTTTCATCGTTCCCGCCTTCGCCGGGTACGAACTGCCCCCCGGCGAACGCATCACCAACCTCCCGCACATCCCGCGGGCCATGCCGCAAAAGGAAGCCTACGAAGTCTACGACCCGGTCATTGGCCGGAACTTCGACATCAAAAACCTCTGGATGCGCGCCGACTTGCGCGTCCGGCCGGAGTTCCGCAACGGCGTCTGCTTCGGCGGTGGCCCGCCGGTCGGCGGCGCCTGCACCACCATTGTCGGCGCGCGGGCGAACGCGCCGGCGTTTCAGAACGGCGGCGCCGGCATCACCAAGGGCGCCAATGACTTCTATGTCCAGCAGTGGGTGCGCTTGGGCATCGGCTACGACCTCTCGCCAGATGTGAATTTTTACATGGAAATCATCGACGCGGCGACCTGGGGGGGAAACGGAGACCCTAAAAATGCTGGCAATGGTGGGGACCCGCTGAACCATAATTGCTCTAACCAGGTAACCGGTGCTTGTCGTTTGGGCGTCCGTGCTGCCTATGTGCTTGTCCGGAATTTCGCTGGCATCGAAGGTCTCAGTATGAAGGCAGGGCGACAGTACGTGATCTTCGGGAACCACTCGCTCTTCGGCCACTTCGACTGGGCCAATACCGGCTATTCGCACGACGGCATCATGTTCGCTTACCAGACCAAGGCCTTCGACTCCTACTTGGGCTGGTTCCGGCAGGCGGAAACCGACATAGCCCAAGGAGCACCGGTCGGCAGCTTGGCTGGGAACATTGCAGGAACAGCCGGCAATGGGCGACCTGATGGCGGTGGCGACGCCGACATGTTCATCTTCTATAACCAGATCAAGACCGTGCCTGGGTTCCTGATCGAGCCGTACTATGTGCTGTACATCAATCAACTCCATGAGTCACTGAACTCGGCTCAGGGCCTTGGGACGCCCAAGTTTTCCAACCAGATCCGCCACATGATCGGCAACCGGATCGAAATGCGGAAGGGCAACTGGGACTTCATCAACGAAACCGCCTGGCAGACCGGCCGGCAGGCTGATGGTGTGGGAAATGATAATTCGCGCAACTTGACGATCAACGCTTGGGCGACCCGGAACTGGTTAGGTTACACCTGGTATGAGAACAAGATGAAGCCGCGTCTGGCGGTGAACTTAGACTATGCCTCCGGCGACGGCCGGGCCGCTGCTTGTACAGCAGGGGCCACGGCTCAATGTAAGACCTCCAATACCTTCGAAAACTTCTTCCCGACGAACCACATCCACATGGGCTATGCGGACGTGATCGCCTGGAAGAACATGCTGTCCCCCCAGGCCAACTTCCAGTTCCGGCCGACGGCGCGCGATCACTTCGAAATCTGGTACATGAACATGAACCTGGCCAGCTCGAAGGACTGCTGGTATCGGGCCGCGCAGGGCTGCTATGTGTTCTCCAAGGCGAACAACACCAAGACCCATATCGGCGACGAAATCGACTTCACCTGGACGCGGATGTTCGCTGACGGCAAGGTGGCCTTCCAGGCGACCTACGGCCACATATTCGCCGGCGGCTATCTGACGGCCAACCTGCCCGGCTCGCCGTCGGATCAGAGCTGGGGCTTCGTGCAATTGTGGATGAACTTCTAGCCTGATCTCCTTCCCCCTGGTAGGGGGGAGGGAAGAGTGAAGGGAACCCCCGCTCCCCAGCCCTCTCCCCTAGTGGGATGAGGGAAGGGTGAGGGGGTGAGCCTAACAAGAAGGAGACCAACCATGAACACACTGAGGGGACTCACGCTGGGCGTCGCCGCTCTGGCGTTGGCGGGCATTCCGTTGAGTGCCCAGGCCCAGATCGCCGAGGTCAACCAGGCGATCATGGAATTGACCGATCCGCCGGCCCTCGGGCAGCGGACCACTGTGGACCTGAACAAGCGTTGGGGATCTGATGTTACGCAGATCAAGAAAGCCGCCGTCCTGCTCCGCGAGGCGCTCAACAAGACGACCGATCCGCAGGCCAGGGCGCAGTTGGACTTGGCGGTGGATTATGCGGAAGCCACGTTGCACAAGGAAGCGCGGCTGTCGGCGCAGGGCGCGCTGTACTACCTCTGCAAGCAAGCCGGCGGACAACCGGCGGATGTCTGCGACAAGGTACCCAAGTTCGGCAGCTACGTGGCCCCGTAATCGGAAAAGGAGAGAGGGGTAGAAGGATCGCGGGGAGAATGCCCCGGACTCCTTTCCCCGATATCCCGCGACCCCGTTCTAAAAAAGCGTCCCCGCTGGGGATCTGCCCGATGCTCAGCGGGGATTTTTTTGTGCCCCCCTCCCTGCCCCCTCCCCAATGCTGGGGAGGGAGAGGGCAACCGTGATGCGGAGCAGGACCGAGAAAAACCTCCCCCTTGATGGAGGAGGCCTACAAAAATAACTCCTCCCCCTTGCTTGATGGAGGGGGCAACGAAAATAACCCCTCCCCCTTGATGGGGGAGGGAAGGGTGGGGGTGGCGAACAACGAAATCGATATAGGAGATGGTACGAATGAGGAAAGGCGTCCGAGTGGTCAAAAGGCTCGTCCTCTTCTTGCCGCTGATCCTGCTGGGGCTGGCGCTCCGGCCGGCCGCCGCGCCGGCCGGCTTTGAACTGCCCCCCGGCGAACGCATCACCAATCTTCCCGCCCTCTCCCGTGCCATCCCGCAGCTCGAATCCTATGAACCCTACGATCCGGTCATCGGCCGGAATTTCGACCTGAAGAACTTCTGGCTGCGCGCCGATCTGCGCGTGCGGCCCGAATGGCGGAACGGCGTCTGCTTCGGCGGCGGCGCGCCGGCTGGGGGCGTCTGCAACACGTTCAATCCCGCCGCCGGTACGGCCAACCGCGCCAATGCCGGTAAGGGCGCCAACGACTTCTACGTCCAGCAGTGGGCGCGCCTGGGCATCGGCTATGACCTCTCGCCGGACGTGAATTTTTATGTTGAGGTGATCGACTCGGCCGTGTGGGGCGGGAACGGCAATCCGGCGAATGCCGGCAACGGGGGGGATCCATTGAACCACAACTGCTCAAGCGTGACGCCGGGCGCCTGCCGCCTCGGCGTTCGGGCCGGTTATGTGCTGATCCGAAACCTGGGCGGCGTGCAGGGCTTGAGTCTGAAGGTCGGCCGGCAATACGTCGTCTTCGGCAATCACTCCCTCTTCGGCCACTTCGACTGGGCCAATACCGGCTACTCGCACGATGGGGTCATGGTCAAGTATTCGACGAGCGCCGTGGACACCTATGTCGGCTGGTTCCGCAGCGCGGAGACCGATCTGGCGCAGGCGGCTCCGGTCGGCAGCCTGGACGGCAACGTCGTGGGCGCGGGCAACGGCCGCCCGGACGGCTCGTTGGATGCCGACTGGTTCATCCTCTACAACCAGATCAAAGCCGTGCCGGGCTTTCTTCTCGAGCCGTTCTACGTGCTCTACAGCAACAACCTGCACGAGTCGGCGAACAGCGGCTTCGGCATCGGCACCCCCAAGCATGCCTCGCAACTGCGCCACATGGTGGGGCTGCGCACCGAGCTGCGCAAGGGCAATTGGGATGTCATCAACGAGACCGCCTGGCAATTCGGCCGCATGGCCGACGGGCTCGGGATGGACAATCAGCGGAACCTGACCATCAACGCCTGGGCGACCCGCAACTGGCTGGGGTACACGTGGTTCGAGTGGAAGTGGAAGCCTCGCTTCGCCGTGGGGTTTGACTACGCCTCCGGCGACGGCAATGCCAACTGCGCCGTCGCGGCGAACACCGGGAACCAACTGGCCGCGCCGACCGCCTCGGCGGGTTATCGGTGCAAGACCGCCAACACCTTCGAGAATTTTTTCCCCACCAACTACATCCACGCCGGCTATATGCTGAACGCCGCCTGGCGGAATTCGATCCAACCGCAGGTCAATCTGCAGGCCCGGCCGACCGCCCGCGATCATGTGGAGTTCTGGGGCCAGCGGCACTACCTGGCCAACGCGCGGGACAACTGGTACCGCGGCGCGCAGGGCCCGCTCGTGTTCTCAGCGGCGAATAACACGGTGAATCATGTTGGCGACGAAGTCGATTTCGCCTGGACGCGGATGTTCGCCGACGGCAAAGTCGCGCTCACCGCGACCTACGGGCACTTCTTCGTGGGCGACTACGTCCGCCGGAACCTCGGCACCAACTCGGATCAAGACTGGGGCATCGTCCAACTCTGGATGAATTTCTAGGAAGAAAAGAAAAGGGGTCGGGAGTCTTTTCCGGCGAGTTCGTTCGCTCAGGAACCTTTCGGCCGGCCGCGCGGTCGCAAGGTTGACTCCAGCCCCAGACGCTTGGCCGTCCGCATGACCCAACTCTCGCTCCCGAACGGCCGTCCCCGCTGCACACACTGCCGCAGCGCTTCCAATTCCGCCCCTGTTTCCGCTTGATTCACCCAGGCCACCCAGTTACGCGGTCGCTCCACCGGCCAGTCCGACAACCACAGCGACAGCTTCGGATCATCCTGCAGCCTCCGCCACAGGCTCGACCAACGCCAGTTTTCCGCCTGCCGCACAAGCCGAGCCCGCACCGGATTCCGCTCCACGTAGCGCGCCACCGTGAGAAAGTGCTCGTCGGTCTGCACCGGAAACGACTTAAACCGTCCTTGATACACCGGCCCCATCCCCGCCGTGCCGCGGTGGGCGTGCCAGCGCTGCGTGTGGGTCACCGTGATCCACTGAAGGACTTCGGACAGCTCCCCATCCTGCCGGGGCCACAGCAGCAGATGCCAGTGGTTGGGCATCAGGCAATAGGCCAAAATGCGCAGGCGGGTCTGCGCATACGCTTCTTCGAGGATTTTCTCGAAGGCGGTATAGTCGGCGGGCTTCTCGAACAGCGGCAGGCGGCCGACCCGCCGATTGAGCACATGATAGACCATCCCGCCGGTTGCGACACGCGGACGCCGAGGCATGATGCTGCTTATACGGCGCGGCCGTGGGTGTGTCAAGAAAAGACTCCCGACCCCTTTTCTTGGCTTGCCGGAGGGATGGCGCTTCTTTATACTGTGCTCCGGCATGTCCGACTGTCTTGACCTCTTCCCGTCGTCATCTTCTCTTGATCTGGATCGGCAACTCCGGCAGCTGTTCGGCTTTACGGACTTCCGCCCCGGCCAGCGCGAGGTGATCGAGGCGGTGCTCGCCGGACGCGACGTGTTGGCCGTGATGCCAACGGGCCAGGGCAAGTCGCTGTGCTTTCAGCTCCCTGCGACGCTCCAGTCCGGCCTCACGCTGGTGATTTCACCGCTCATCGCGCTGATGAAGGATCAGGTGGACGGGCTGCGCGCGAAGGGTATCAGGGCGGCGGCCTTCCACTCCGGTCTGTCGGAGCCGGAGCGGGATCGCGTCATCCAGGATCTCAAGCTCGGCCGGTTGCGGTTGCTGTACGTCGCCCCGGAGCGAGTGCAGCACGAGTGGTTTATGCGGCTGCTCCGGTCCGCCTGGGTGTCGCTCTTCGTGGTGGACGAGGCCCATTGCATCTCGCACTGGGGCCATGATTTCCGACCGGACTACCTCCGCCTCGGCGCACTCCGGCGGGAGCTGCGGATGCCTCCCTGCCTGGCATTGACGGCGACCGCGACGCCGATGGTGCAGGCGGACATCGCCGAGAAGTTGGCTCTGCGCGAACCGCTCCGTGTCGTGACGGGATTCCGGCGGCCTAATCTCCGATTCTCTGTGCAGGCTTGCTCCACCGCAGCGGAGAAGCTCGCGGCCGTCGAGCGCGAACTTGCCGCTGTGACCGAGGGCAGCGCGATCATCTACTGCGCCACCCGCAAGCATGTCGAAGAAGTCGCCACATTCCTCAGGACCACGTATCGAGGACTGAAGACTGCGGCTGAGGCCTGGGCATCCAGCACTCAGTCCTCATCCCTCTGCCCACACTCCGTTTCCGTGGGCTACTACCATGCCGGTCTGGCCGATGACCTGCGGGCCAAGGTGCACGAGCAATTCCTCACCGGACAGATTGCGGTCCTGGTGGCGACCAATGCGTTCGGCATGGGCATCGACAAGCCGGATGTGCGGCTGGTCGTGCACTATGATATGCCCGGCAGCCTGGAGGCCTATTATCAGGAGGCCGGACGGGCTGGACGGGATGGCCGACCGGCGAATTGCGTCTTGCTGTTTCATCGGCCCGATGTCCGCACCCAGGAGTATTTCATCAAGCAATCCGGCAATGGGCAGGCCGACACGCTCCGCGAGCTGTTGCGGCGGATGGTCGCGTATACCTCGGCTGAGACGTGCCGCCAGTTAGCCTTCCTGGACTATTTCGGTGACGTCGATGAGCGGGCGCTCGGCCCGTGCAGGCAGTGCGACCGCTGTCTCGCGCCCCCGCTCGGCGTGAGCGCGACGGATCCGCAAGAGCAGGACGCTGTGAGGGCGGTGCTGCACACGGTGGCCTGCCTGCACGGGCGATTCGGCGTCACGCGGATCGCGGAGGTTCTGCACGGCAGCCTGTCAAAGCCCGTCACCCGGCTCGGTTTGCACACGACGTCGAGTTTCGGCCGGTTGCAAAGTTGGCGGCGCCCAGCGATCAGCCGGCTGATCCAGCGCCTGATCGCGTCGGGTTGCCTCCGAGTCGAGGGGCTCGAATTTCCGGTGCTGGAGATCACCGCCAAAGGGGCGGCGGTGTTGGACGGAAAGGAGCCGCCAGAGGAGGCAAGGTGTGGGCTCAGTGGAGCGTGAATATCCACTGATCAAAAGGGGTCGGGAGTCTTTTTTATACAGAAAGCTGATGTGAAAAAGATTCCCGACCCCTTTTTTAAGTTCGACCCCTTTTTTAAGTTAAGGATGAGGGCTATGGGTGGAGCCCACCGGCCTTCCGCAAGTGCTCTTTCAGCTCTTCATAGGTCTGCGTCACCGGGAATTGCGGGAACTGTTTGGCGACCGTGTCGGGCGGGCGGAAGAAGATGCCGGCATCGGCTTCGCCTAGCATGGCCGTGTCGTTGTAGGCGTCGCCGGCGGCGAGGACCGTGAAGTTGAGTTGTTTCAGCGCGGCCACAGAGTGTTTCTTTTGGTTCGGCAGGCGCAGGTGGTAGTTGACGATCCGGCCGGTCTGATCCACCTCCAGGCGGTTGCAGAACAGCGTGGGATAGGCGAGTTGCCGCATGAGCGGCCACGCGAACTCGTAGAAGGTATCAGACAAGATGATGACCTGGCAGCGCTCGCGCAGCCAGGCGAGAAAATCCGTGGCGCCGTCCAACGGCCCCATTGCGGCGATGACGGCTTGAATATCCGGCAGCTTCAGGGCGTGTCGGTCCAAGATCGCCAGCCGTTGCTTCATGAGCTGGTCGTAGTCCGGCACCTCCCGCGTTGTCGCTTTCAGTTCGTCGATGCCGGTCTTGAGCGCGACATTGATCCAGATCTCCGGCACGAGCACGCCTTCCAGGTCCAAACAGACAATGACGGGTTTCTCCATGGTCATGCGCCTCGAAAAGCGCTCATAGTCGGGAGCGAATAGCAAGCAGCGAAGAGCCGGGAGTTGTCAGCGAGAGGGGCAACTCTCAACCCTGAGCGAGCCGTTTCAGCTCCGCCGCTATTTCTCCCGTTGCCTCCCGCGTACCTGTTGCTCTGTGATCCCTTGCTTGTCCATCGCCATGGCGCTCGGCAATGGGCGATAGGAAGGGCGGAGGCACGCACAAAGGCCGCTGATCATAGCGCAAGAGCGCCGGCGTCGGCAACGTCGCGGCCCGGCCGACGGTGTTCAGGGTTGGGGCGGACGTCATCGCTCGTCGGCGTTTCGCCTGCGTTCAAATTCCTGGCTGAGAAACCGCCAGACCTTGTCGAGCGCCTTGTCCAGCAATTCTGCGCCTCGCCACGTGCGGCGGTTCTCGGCTTGATGGCGGGCCGCCCAGTCCAGGGCCAGCGGAAGCGGAATCAGTCGCGCGGCGCCGCCGGTAAGCTCCGCCCACAAGAATCCCAACACGGTGCTGACCCGGACGGAGACGGGGATTGGCTTCACCGGATTGTGGGCGAGGTCGTTGCACAGCTCGGCCGGCGTGGTGACCAACAACTCGCGGCAAGCCGCCGGCCGGTCGTCGTAGATCGTACAGAGTTCGTCCTCCAAGAACGGGCAGGGCAGGCGCAGCGCGTAATACGCGCGGTTGATCGGCTCGAACTCCTCGTCCGTCAACGGGCGGTCCGTTTCCGCCAACTTCGTCAGGCGCGCGAGCAGGCCGGCTTGCTCCAGCTTGGCTCGGGCTTGCGCCGCCTTGGCCATGAGGGCGTCGCGCCGTTCGGCGGGCAGCGCCTGCACCCTATCGTGCAGTGCGAACGCCTCCGGCGCGGAAACCGGCACCAACATGCGACAGCAGGCGGCGCAACCTTTCCGGCACGAAATCGCGAGTCCCCTCTCGGTGACCCGCCGCTCCTCTTGCGCGAGCGCCTGTTCGCCCAACTTGCGCAGCGCCGGCATGATGGCGGTGATCGGCACGAAGCCGGACGGCACTTCGATGGCCGTCGTGACCTGTCCGGCCGGTGTGTTCAGCGAGACGTCGTAGCGGTCGGTCATCAGAGTCCTTCCGCGCTGCGAGCTGCATGTCTTATCGCCATCATAGGCGACGGTCCGGAAGCGGTCAACCAAGTCAGTCGCGCACAGGCCGGCGGGCGATCCTCGGCTTGCCTCGCTGGGGGCGATCACGGATAATGGCGCGACGAACCGGCAGACAGCGAATAGCCAATAGCGAATAGCTGAGAACCAGGCTGCTCGCTACCGGCTACTGTCCTTACGATGAAACTCACCGGCCACATGATCGGGTTGCTCAAGGAATATATGCGCGATCTGGTCGAGCAAGCTCGTCAGGAGACGGAGGCGCAGCGGACCTTCGGGTTCGCGCCTGCGCCCTACCGTCCGGACCAGGCCATTTCCGACTTGCTGGCGATCCTGGACGACCGCATCGAGTCGGAAGGCGTGCAAGTCGGGTTGCCGGAAGGGTTTTTGCACGACATGTGGACGTTGTGTCAGGAAGCGCAGGCCCAGGTGGCCGATCGCGTCTGGTTGGAGTCGAATGTCGGCCAGGAGGGGCTCTCCAAGGCCGGGATCCGGGAATTGACGTACCGGGCTCTGATCGAATTCATCGAACAGCGCGTCGAGTGAGCGAGCCGATGAGGCGTTGGATCGCCGTGGCCGTGACTCTCCTTGTCGGTGCCAACGCGTTCGCCTTTTCCCCGGGCGAACGCGCGCCGTTGCGCGCGACCGCCCGGGCCGTGACGTCCGCCGCCGTGCCGCCGTTGCGGCTCGTGCCGATCGTCACGAGCGGATTGCAAGAGCCGCTGTATCTTACCCATGCCGGCGACGGTAGCGGTCTCTTGTTCGTCGTGGAGCAGCCGGGCCGCATCCGGGTTATCGAACGCGGCGGGTTGCTCAAGACGCCGTTTCTCGATCTCTCGGAGCGGGTACTCAGCGGCGGCGAGCGCGGGTTGCTCGGAGTGGCCTTTCATCCGGACTATGCCCGAAACGGCCGCTATATCGTGAACTACACCCGACGGCCGGATGGCGCAACCGTGGTGGCCGAGTACCGGCGATCCGACCGGCCGACCCGTTCGCGGACTGAGGAGCGGGTGTTGCTGATCGTGCCGCAGCCCTATCCTAACCATAACGGCGGCATGGTGGCCTTCGGCCCGGACGGGTTGCTGTACATCGGGCTCGGCGACGGTGGGTCGGCGGGCGATCCGCAGAACCGGAGTCAGAACCGGGATGAGCTGCTCGGAAAAATTCTGCGGATCGACGTGGATCGCGGGACCCCTTATGCGATTCCTCCGGACAATCCGTTTGTCGCCGGCGGCGGGCGGCCGGAAATTTTTGCGTATGGGCTGCGGAACCCCTGGCGGTTCTCGTTCGACCGGCGGACGGGGATGCTGTGGGCGGCGGATGTGGGGCAATATGAGTGGGAGGAAGTCGATATGATCCAGCGCGGCGGGAACTACGGCTGGCGCATCATGGAAGGCGCGCATTGCTATTCACCCCCTCGCGGATGCCAGACGGCGGGGCTGATCTTTCCGGTCGCCGAGTATGGACATGAGCGCGGCCGCTGCTCGATTACCGGCGGTTACGTGTATCGAGGCCGGGCCGTGCCCGCGCTTCAGGGACTGTATCTCTACGGCGATTATTGCAGCGGCGAACTATTTGCGCTCGATGCGACCGCACCCGCCTCGGGCGAGGCGCGCGTCCTGCTCCAGACGGGCCTCAGCATTTCGTCTTTCGGTGAGGACGAACAGGGAGAGTTGTATGTCGTGGATCACCGGGGGGGCGTGTACCGGCTGGCGGCGGAGCCGCAACGAACCGGCGGGTGAGCGGCTAGAGTTTGCCGGCCAGCCGGTACAGCACAACGCCGGCTATCTCGACGACGGCGTCTGTGGTTTTGTCCAACGACCAGACGTCTGGGATGAAGTCAAACACGGTCAGTTCGTCCCATCCGTCCGCCGGCCGGTGTCGCACCCTGTACCCGCACGGGTACGGCGTCACGCGCAGGCCTTGCTTGCGGAACAAGGCGGTTGCGCGAGGGATGTGACTGGCGGAGGTGACTAGGAGCACGGACGCGTCGCCGAGGATCTGTTTCGCGTAAACCGCGTTTTCATACGTGGTGCGCGAACGCTCTTCGAGCAGGATGGCGGTTTCCGGCACGCCGAGGCGCTCGGCCCAGCGTTTCATTTCCGAGGCTTCCTTCGGGCCGTGGCCGAAAATCGCCGCATCGCCTCCGGAGAGGAGCAGCTTGGGCGCGAGACCCTGTAAGAAGAGGTCCGCGCCGCAGGCGGTCCGCTGCCTGGTCAGATCGACCAACTCGTGCGCGGGCCGCAGCGTGCCTTTGGCTCGGACGCCGCCGGCCAATACGACGATCGCATCAAAACGCGGCAGGGCCGCCGGCTCGGGTGGCGGGGACCAGGCTTCCAGCGTGCCCAACAAGAGGTTCGCAGTGATTGGCATGCTGAGCAACCACAGCGCCAGGAATGCCGATAGGGCTAGCCGCCTGATCCACCGGTGGCGTAGCGGTGACGGCGGTAGGAAGGCGAGGACGGCCGTAAGCCCCAGCAGCAGGGCGACCCACGACAGCGGGTACACGGCGTATTTGACCAGTTTGTACAGACCGAACCACAAGGGTGATAGTTCCATCGCGGCTCCTCGTTAAGATTATCCCTTTCCCCTCCTTAGTTGTAATGGGGGAGCAGGAAGGGGAAGGAGGTGAGCATTTCTGAACGAGAAGGTACCCGGACTGAGCGCAGAACGCCAGAGGAACAACACCTTGCGCGGGCAAGGAGAATCCTATGCCGGAGACAAAACGGTATTGGCTCATGAAATCGGAGCCGAAGGTCTTTTCCATTGACGATCTGCGGAACGCGCCTCGGCAAACCACCTGCTGGGACGGAGTCCGCAACTATCAGGCGCGCAACTACATGCGGGCCATGAAGATCGGGGACCAGGTGCTGTTCTATCACAGCAACGCCGATCCGCCGGCGATCGTGGGGATCGCCGAAGTCGTCCGTACCGCCTATCCCGATCCCACACAGTTCGACAAGACGGACAAGCATTACGATCCGGCGAGTGATCCGGCCAAGCCCCGGTGGGACATGGTGGACATCCGCTTCGTCCGGAAGTTCCCGGCGCCCCTTCCGCTTGATCTCCTGCGCCGGCAGCCGGGCTTGAGGGGCATGGAGTTGCTGCGGAAGGGCTCCCGGCTGTCCGTCCAGCCGGTCCGGCCTTCGGAATGGGCGATCATTCTGAAGCTGGCCGGTGGCTAAGTCGTCGGTTGACGTGGGAGTTCCGATGCTTCGGAACCGCGAAGAAGCGGGCCGGCTCTTGGCGGACCGCCTGGATTTGTATCGGGAGGATCCCAGTGGACTGGTGCTGGCGCTGCCTCGCGGAGGCGTTGTGGTCGGCGCGGTGATCGCCCAGCGCCTCCGGCTTCCCCTCGATGTGATCATTGTCCGCAAGCTCGGGGCGCCCGGGTGCCCCGAGTATGCCCTTGGCGCGGTGTCGGAAACCGGCTCCGTCTTCATGAACGACGAGGCGCTGGCCGAATTTCCGCTGTCCGATCGCGAACTGGAGGCGCTGATCGCCTCTCAGCGCGGTGAGATCGCGCGGCAGCAGGCGTTGTATCGAAAAGGCCGGCCGCTTCCCTCGTTGGAGGGCCGGGCCGTGATCTTGGTGGACGACGGGATTGCCACCGGCGCGACGTTCTCTGCGGCCGCCGCCGCCATCAAGGCGGCTCGGGCGGGGCGACTGATCGCCGCCATTCCCGTCGGTCCTCAGGATTCGTTGGGGCGAATCAGCCGTCTAGTGGATGAATTGGTCGTCTTGGCCATGCCCGAGCCCTTTCACGCGGTCGGGCAACACTACCTGGATTTCAGCCAGGTGGATGATGACGAAGTCCTTCGCGCCCTCGCGCAGAGCCCCGCCCCCAGTTCCGAACCAAGCCCGGGAGTCGCCTAACCTGGCCATCCGCTCTCCGCCGGCTGCTCACGGCTCTTTGCGACCGGCTCTCCGCCTCCGGTGGTTCACCCTTCGCTAAGTTCTTGCTTTTCCGTTGTCCAGATAGCGGTGCTGCCAATCGAGCCAGGCGTGACCGAGTTCGTGAGCAAGAATATAGCGACGTCGCGTGACAGGCAGACGTTTCCGAATATAAATAGTCCTGGTTTCGTTATCCCACAGTCCGTCCGCGTTCGGATCGCGACGGTCCATCTCCGAATCCGGCACCTGTCGGACCGTGATGCGGTACCCGAACGGAAGGACCACACGGGTCGGTATGCGCAACATGGTCTCTTGACTCCAACCATTCGCAATAAAAAAAGAAAAGAAAGATCGAGATCGAGCTCTCTCCTGGTCTTCAAAGGCCTCAGTTGGAAAACCTGCCCTGAGGCTCCCGTTCAGTCCAAGTCAAGGAACTGTCAAGACGAAGCCACCAACTCGGAACGGTGAGCTCACAGGAGAGCGGCTCACTCAGGCTATCTGCCGCTCGCTGCTGACCATTTGAAGTCGCCAGGTTTCCAAACACCGAGGTCCGGCCAGACCGGAGGCTTTAGCCTAACACAAAATTGGGGGGAGATTCTTGTTCTAAAAGTCTTTTATTATCAATAGCTTGAATGGTCCATTGGGCCAATGGACGACTGGCGCAGATGGTCCCCAAGCGAATGGCGCATCGATGGCCCTGCGCTGCGTTGCGGCATGGGACACCTGGTGCCGCATTGCGGCTCCCAGCGTCCCTGAAAGTCTCTCCATCGGCTTGTTCGGAAAGCCATGGGGATGGGGTGAGGCCTTGGTGCCAACAATTCTGCTCGGGTTTGCTTTTCCATGGCGGGCCGGTATGATGAATCCGTGTAGAGACCCGGCGGAACCGGGGCATGCCGCCGTTGGTGGACGGTTGACGCTCGGCGAGGTCACGTGATGTTGAAGTGCCCGCACTGCGGTAGCCGATGGGTGCACGAGGCTTCGCGCCGGGCTGTCCATGAGCTTCTCCTTACCTTCCTGCTGATTTCTCCCTTTCGCTGCCAGTTGTGCGGGAACCGCTTTTTGGCTTCGCGGGCCGGACCGAGTTTCAACCCGAGGCGGGAGTACCGACGTTTTCCGGTTCAGTACCCCGTTTCATTTGCGCCCGTGTCCGCCGAAGGGGAGAACGATCGGGAGGGGATGATCGTCAACCTGTCGATTCAGGGCTGTCTGGTGAGGAGCGAGGGAGCGCTGGCCAAGGGGATGCAGCTCCGCCTCCGGATCCATACGCTGGATGGCGAGCCGCCGCTGGAGATTGCCGGCGCGGAAATCCGGTCGGTGAAAGGCGACCGCATCGGGCTCTTGTTCACGGATATACATCCGCTGGCACGGGAGCGGCTCCAGCGGATCGTCACCCGCCGCCTGGGACAGGAGACGTTTCAATCGCCTCTTGTTCGATGAATTCCCGCACCCGCCGCTCGATCTGATCGCGTACCTTCCGAAACACCGCCATGCGCTCCTCGAACGTCCCGGTCGCGGCCGCCGGGTCTTCAAAGCTCCAATGGAGCAACTTCGGCGCGCCGGGAAACACCGGACAGGATTCCTTGGCCCGGTCGCAGACGGTGATGACCCGGTCGAAACGTTCGCCGAGATAGGTGTCGACCCGTTCCGACACGTGGTGGGAGATGTCGATCCCGATCTCGCGCATCGCTTCCACCGCGTAAGGATTGAGGCCGGCTGGATGGGTGCCGGCGCTGGCTGCTAGGAACCGGTCGCCGGCCAGATGGCGCAGCAGTCCTTCCGCCATCTGGCTCCGAGCGGAATTGCCGGTGCAGAGAAACAGGACTTTCTTTTTTTTCATAATTTCATGATGTTCTCGGGGCGTCTTGCACGTTGATCCCCGCGCTCGCTCTTTTCCCCACGACCCCTTACCTCTTCTTTACCCTTTCTTCCTGCGGGAACCAGTGTCGCGTACGGTTGCAGGCGGCGCATACCGACAACATCACGGGAACTTCAACCAACACGCCGACGACGGTAGCTAGTGCGGCTCCGGATCCCGGGCCGAAGAGCGCGATGGCTGTAGCGACGGCCAGTTCGAAAAAATTGCTCGCGCCGATCAAGGCGCCAGGCGCCGCGACGGCGTGTTCCACCTTCAACGCTTTCATCGCGCCGTACGCCAGGGCGGCGTTGAAATAGACCTGCAGCAGGATGGGCACGGCGATCAGTGCGACGTGCAGCGACTTGCCCGTGATGTTGTCGGCCTGAAAGGCGAAAATCAACATCAGGGTCGCCAACAACGCTAGGATGGTCACCGGCGCGAACCGGGGCAAGAGAATCTGCTCGAACCAGTCTCGGCCCCGCCGGGCGACGAACCACGTGCGCAGGGCCGTGCCCGCCGCCAGCGGGATCACGATGAAGGCGACGACGGAGTACAACAACACTTCGAATGGAACCGAGAGCGACGAGGCACCGCTGACCAGCAGGCCGACGATCGGCGCAAACAGAAACAACATGATCAGGTCGTTTACGGACACCTGCACGAGCGTGTACGCGGGATCGCCGTCCGTGAGATAACTCCACACGAACACCATCGCCGTGCACGGCGCCGCGGCTAGGATGATGCAGCCGGCGATATACTGATCGGCCTCGGCCGGCGTGAGCCACGGCGCGAAAACATGACGAAAGAAAATCCAGGCGATGAGCGCCATCGAGAAGGGCTTGACTACCCAGTTGACGAACAGCGTCACCGCCAGGCCGCGGGGCTTCCGGCCGACGCTGCGCACGGCGGCCAGGTCGACCTTCATCATCATCGGGATGATCATCAGCCAGATGAGCAGCGCGATCGGCAAGTTGACATGGCTGTCGCGTCCGAACTCCAAGCGCCTGAGTCCGTCGATCAGCGCCGGCGCACTCTTGCCGAGCAGCACGCCGGCAACCATGCAGAGCCCGACCCACAGGCTCAGGTAGCGTTCGAAGGGATTCAGTCGTTTGACGACCGGTTGCGCGACCGGAACGGCAAATTCCATCGGGTCACTCCTTTGCATCGATCGGCGGTTTCGTCGCCCGGATAAAGGCGCTCATGAAGGCTCCGTCCACGTGCGGCGCGATCGCGTCGGCGTCGAGCCCGGAGCTGTCGAGCAACTGTTTCGCGTCCTCCGCTCGATACACGCGGGTCGGCTCGACGGAGACCGCGACGAAACCGGCCTGCTCCAGCCTGGCTCGGTATTCGGATTCCTCCAGCGCGCCGGCTACACAGCCGGCCCACAGTTCCACGCTCCGGCGGATCGCGGTCGGGACGGCCCGGCGGACCACGATGTCGGAGACCGCCAACCGGCCGCCTGGCTTCAGCACGCGGAACGCCTCGGCCAGCACGCGAGTTTTGTCGCCGGAGAGATTGATGACGCAATTGGAAATGATGGTGTCCACCGACGCGTCGGGAAGCGGGATGTTCTCGATCTCCCCCTTGAGAAATTCCACGTTGTCCGCGCCGGCCTTGCGCTGGTTCTCGCGGGCCAGCGCGAGCATCTCATCGGTCATGTCCAGGCCGTAAACTTTCCCGGTCTGACCCACCCGTTTGGCGGAGAGCAGCACATCGATGCCGCCGCCCGAACCCAGATCCAGGACCGTGTCACCCGGGCGGAGTTGCGCCAGCGCCACCGGGTTGCCGCAGCCCAATGACGCGGCGACGGCGTCTTCCGGCACCTGAGCCCTGTCGCTCGCTTCGTACAGATTGGAGGTGATGGAGTCCCATGCTTCAGGTGAGGCTGTCGTTCCGCAGCAGGAACTGCGGCCCGATCCGATGACCTGCAGGGCGGCTTGCGCGTACCTGGTCTTGACGGTCTCTCGAATGTCTTGAGGGTTCATGGCGTCCTCCATACCAAGTTTTGCTTGATCCGCTTACGTGCTCTCGTTTTCTCATCACCGATGCAAGCGGCTGGCACTAGAGTCCTCGACTTCCGACCTTTGATGGCAAAAGGTCAGCCCTTTCACCCAACAACAATTGTTGATGAATCCGGAAAAAAAAGAGATCAGCCGCAGCAACGCGAAGGCTTCGTAAACAATTTCGTGCCGTCTTTCATCGCGCCAACGAGCTTGGCCACCTCTTCGAACGCCTCCGGAGCCAGCGAGTAGTAGTTCCACCGTCCTTCCCGGCGATCTCTGATGAGGCCGGCCTCTTTGAGAATCTTTAGATGAAACGACAGCCGGGACTGTCCTGTCTCCAGCGCGTCGGTCAAATCGCAGACGCATTGCTCGCCGCGGCTGAGGAATTCCACGATCTGCAGGCGCGTCTCGTCCGCCAGCGCATGGAACAGCCGCGCGGCTCGCGTCACATCTTGCGTCAAGGTCTGGGACATGCCAAAAGCTATATCAACAAAAATTGATTTGTCAATCCCCCCCCCGATGGAAAAGGGGTCGGGAGTCTTTTGTGGTCACAAAAGACTCCCGACCCCTTTCTTTTCTTCTTCAGCAACGGGCTTGCAGGAGTGTCGCAATAAATCCAATAAGGCGGTCCAGCGTGCTCGGGGCAATCTCGGTAAACTGAATGCCCATGCCAGGCGGCAAGATTTGACGTTCCGGCTTCCGGCGGATCCAAGCGACCTTGCCGGAGGCGGTGAGGGTGATCCAGGGACGGTCTGGCAGACTGAACGCCACCGACAAGGCCGTACCTACCGGCAGCGGGGTCCCGGTTTCGATGAAGAGTCCACCCCCGCCGATGCTGGAGGTCATGCCCTCGAACGATCGGCCCCCCTTCGCTGCATACGTCACTCGCAGGGCCAAAGACGTTCGTGGGTACCGCCTAGTACGGGTTTTGTGTCGCTCCGCCAGGGCCGAGCTGAGCCACTGGATAAGCGGGCTCCAGGGAATGATGCGCAATGGTTCGCCCTGGTCGTCCAGGACGGAGATCATCTCTTGCTCGATGTCGAGGACGAGGGCTTTCCCTGGATGGGCGTCGGAAGCTGCCCCTTGTAGTTTTATCAAGGCGGCCGGCCCTTTCGCAGGTGGTTGCGGGGGCATGATGAACCCTGCAAGAGGCGGTCCACGCCGGCGAATTTGAAAATGCAGGCTTGGCCGAATCATCTGGACACGGCCGTCGCCGGCGAGGTCGGAATTTGACCGTGGCCGCTCCAATTTGCGCCGGGCGGGACGCGGATTCCTTATCGGGCAGAGTGTCTCGAGCGCTGGTTCAACGGACGCTGGAGGTATACAATGAGCGTCGGGAGGAGGACGGCATGCATCGTGTGTTGGTGTTGGGTGCCGGGAAGATCGGTTCGTTGATCGCTTGCTTGCTGGCGGACAGCGGCCGGTATGACGTCCATCTGGGAGATGTGACGCTGGATGCGCCCAAGCGCCTGGTCGAAGACCTGACCTTGGAACGCCTCACGCCCTGCACATTGGATGTCCGCCGCCCAGAAGTCGTGAGCGAATACCTGCGCGCCCATCCTTTCGACGCCGTTGTGTCGAGCCTTCCGTATTTCTGCAATCCTGTGGTCGCCGAACTGGCCCGCGCCCATCACCTGCATTACTTTGACCTGACCGAAGATATCGAAGTGACCGCGCGCATCAAAGAACTTGCTGCGGGATCGGATCGTGCCTTCGTGCCGCAATGCGGGCTGGCGCCGGGGTTCATCAGCATCGTGGCGCAGGAACTGATGACGCACTTCGAGACGTTGGACACGGTGAAACTGCGGGTCGGGGCCCTGCCCGTCAATCCCAGCAACGCCCTCAAGTACTCGCTCACCTGGTCCACCGATGGCCTGATCAATGAATACGGAAACCTCTGCGAAGGCATCGAGGGCGGGAAGAAAGTGACGCTCTTGCCGCTGGAGGGGTACGAAACCATCGAGGTCGACGGCTTGCTCTACGAAGCCTTCAACACTTCGGGCGGACTTGGCACGCTGGCGGACACCTACGCCGGCAAGGTCCGCACGATGAACTATAAGACCATGCGGTATCCCGGGCACTGCGAGAAAATCCAGCTTCTGATGAAAGATTTGAAGCTCAACGAGGATCGGGACACGTTGAAACGAATCCTGGAGAACGCCATCCCGCAAACGTTGCAGGATGTGGTGCTCATTTACGCTTCGGTCACCGGCAAGCGCCAGGGCGCGCTGTTCGAGGAAACCTATGTGAAAAAGATTTACCCGCAGACCATCCACGGCCGGCTGTGGTCGGCGATTCAGGTGACCACGGCCTCGGGTCTGTGCAGCGTGCTAGACATCGTGCTCGACGACCCCTCGTCGTACAAGGGCTTTATTACACAGGAGACGTTTCCCTTGCGTCGGGTGTTGGAAAATCGGTTTGGGGCCTGTTTTCGATAGCCACATCGAAGGGCCGATAGCGAATAGCTGGTCGTCGGTGATTGATCGCTGAACGCTCCAAGAGCCGCTGCTCGCTATTCGCTGCGGGCTGGAGTTCACCTATGGACGTTCTCAGGGAATTGGGCATCGAGCCGATGAATCCCGGCGGCAGTTCGGGGTCCGGGTGGTGGTCGTCCGCCGGGGCCGGCGTGCTGGAGTCGATCAACCCCGCGACAGGACAGGTGCTCGCGAAGGTCAATCTGTGCTCGGCGGCCGATTACGAGCGAGTCGTGCGAGACGCTGTCGCGGCGTTTCAGACCTGGCGGATGGTGCCGGCGCCTAAACGCGGCGAGATCGTCCGCTTAATCGGCCAGGCTCTGCGGGAGAAGAAAAGCGCCTTGGGCAGCTTGGTCTCGATGGAGGTCGGGAAAATCAAAGCCGAGGGCGACGGGGAGGTGCAGGAGATGATCGACATGGCAGACTTCGCGGTCGGCCAGGCCCGCATGTTGTACGGGCTCTCGATGCACTCCGAGCGGCCGAACCATCGGATGTACGAGCAGTGGCATCCGCTCGGGCCGGTCGGGGTGATCACCGCTTTCAATTTTCCCGTCGCCGTCTGGGCCTGGAACGCCTTCATCGCGGCGGTGGCCGGCGATCCCGTGGTCTGGAAACCGTCTCCCAAAGCGCCGCTCTGCGCCGTCGCCGTGCAGCGCATCTGCAATCAGGTCATGGAGCAGCAGGGCTACACGGGGATTTTCTCGCTGTTCATCACCGACCGGGCCGAGTTGGCTGAGATGATGGTACGGGATTCGCGGCTGCCGTTGATCTCGTTCACGGGGTCGGTTCCCGTAGGGCGTCATGTGGCAGAACTCGTGGCCGGGCGGCTGGGCCGCACGCTGTTGGAGTTGAGCGGGAACAACGCGATCATCGTGGACGAAAGCGCTGATCTGGACCTGGCTGTTCGGGCCATTCTGTTCGGTGCGGTGGGCACGGCCGGCCAGCGCTGCACCACGACGCGACGGCTCATTGTCCATGAGTCGCGTTACCAGGAGGTGGTCGCCAGGCTGGTGGCGGCCTACAAACAGGTGCGCATCGGCAATCCGCTTGACCCCGGCGTCCTCATGGGCCCGCTCATCGATCAAGCTGCGGTGGAGGCCTACCGTGCGGCGCTCGGCGAAGTGAAGCGGGAAGGCGGGGAGATCCTCTACGGCGGCCGTGTGTTGCCGGGGCCCGGATACTTCGTCGAGCCGACTCTCGTGCGCGCGCAGAATCACTGGCAGGTCGTACAACGCGAAACCTTTGCTCCGATCCTGTACGTGATGACGTTCAAGACGCTGGAGGAAGCGATTGCCATGCAAAACGACGCGCCGCAGGGGCTCTCCTCCGCCATCTTTACCATGAACCTTCGACACAGCGAGCGGTTTCTCTCGGCGGCGGGGAGCGACTGCGGGATCGCGAACGTCAACATCGGCACGTCCGGCGCCGAGATCGGCGGAGCCTTCGGCGGCGAGAAAGAAACCGGCGGCGGGCGGGAAGCGGGGTCCGATGCCTGGAAGGCTTATATGCGCCGGCAGACGGTAACGATCAATTGGGGAACCGACCTTCCGCTGGCGCAGGGCATCACGTTTGGAGAGTAATGGACATGGAATGAGAAATGAGGCATGAGGTGCGGACTCATACCGTTGTCGCCGCCAATTCCTCATTCCTAATTTCTTTTCCTGGGGGGGGGCCATGCAGCACGGAGCCGAGCTGGATGCCTTGATCGCGAGGATGGTCGCCGACTATCTTGCGAGGAATCGCGCGGCGCGTATTCTGCGGGACATGCTGGACGAGGCTGGGGTGGGTTTCGAGCCCGTCGTCGATCACTTGACGATTCGGACGCTGGACGTCGATCGGCGGGCCGAGGAGTTCGCGAAGCTCGGCTATGCGCACAGCGAGACGCTGAACTATGACGACTGGTTCGCGAAGGTGTATCGGCTGGCCGGTTATCCGGCGTTGTTCATTGATCAGGCCTATCCGGGTGAGAAGGGCAAGACCAGCATCATTCCCGGCTGGGTGGCGAAGTTCGGGGACCAGGTCTTTCACCATGTGGCGGTGCGGGTGGAGGACATCGAAAAGGCGATCCAACGCCTGCAGGCCAAGGGCGTCATTTTTGCCGGCGAGATCGTCGGCCCGCGCGGCGGCGAACTGCGGCAGATCTTCACCGCACCTGAGTTGGTTGATGGCCAACCCTTCTCCGTGCTGGAGCTGACCGAACGCCACCGCGGCTACCTGGGCTTCATGCCGCCGCAAGCTGACAGCCTCATGAAGTCCACGGTCAAAAGAACGTAACACGTGCCCGGGATAAAAAAGGGGTCGTGGGGATAAAAAAGGGGTCGGGAGTCTTTTATTTATTGGACAGCAGACAAACAAAAAACCGGCCTGAAAAGACTCCCGACCCCTTTTCAGACCCCAGACCCTCGACCCCTTTTCTTGTCTCGTCTTCTTGTCTTTTCCGCGACTCCTGCTCCGTATTCCGTGCCTGATCCGGGCGAATCTTTTTCCTCGGTCTTGCCTCTAATTGGCCAGGACAAAAGGAGGGAGCTATGCGACTCAATGAATGGTTGCGTCTGATTGCCGGGAGCTTTGTGCTGCTGGCGCTGGTTCTGGGCGCCACGGTCCATCCCTACTGGAATTATTTCGCGGCCTTTGTCGCCGTCAACCTGATCCAATCGGCGTTCACCGGCTGGTGCCCGATGATGGCGCTGTTGCGAAAGCTCGGGGTGCAGGAATAACGGCAAGTGGCAAAAGGCGAGCGGCGATGGGAGACAGGGAACGTTCAGGGTGCTGAGTCTTGAATGCTGACTTGGCGAACAGAATTCCGTTTTCTAAACTCAGCGCTCAGAGCTCACAACTCAGTATGTGGTGGGTTAGGGTCTTGTCTATGGCCCAGAGCCTCTCGTCTCTAGCCCCATGCCTTACGAAGAAAGGAGTCCGCCGATGCGAGCTGTCAGGAACACCGCGCCGGGTTTCTCCGTTCTGTCTGTCGCCTTGTTGCTGGCTTGCATGTTGCCGTGGCCGCCGTCCGCGGCATCCGCCGCTCGTGAATTGACGCTAGAGCAAGCGCTGGAGTTGGCGCAGCAACACAGCCCCGTGTTGAAAGCCGCCCGCCAGGATCTGCGGTCCGCGGAAGCCCAACGGCAAATCGCCCGCTCCGCCTACATGCCCAAGCTGGAAGCGGTGGAGGCTTGGACCAACACGAACAATCCCGCACAGGCCTTCGGCATCTTGCTGAATCAGGGGCGGTTTACGCAGGCCGGCTTCGACATCGGGACGCTGAACCGGCCCGGTTCGACGGAGAACTATCGCTCGGCGCTCAATCTGACCCAGCCTGTCTACAACGGGGGACGGGAACGACTCGGGCTCCGCATCGCCGAGGTCGGTCACGCCGCTTCGACGGAGGGTGTGGAAAGTACCAGGCAGCAGGTGTTGTTCACCGTCACGCGGGCCTATTACGATCTGGCGCTGGCCAAGGCGGTGCTAGGTATCGCCCGCGAAACCGTGCAGATCGCCGAAGCCAATGCCAAGCAGATCGCGTCCCGCTACAAAGGCGGCACGACGGTGAAGTCGGATCTCCTACAGGCGGAGGTGCGGCTCGCAGCGGTCCGGGAAGAGGCGATCCGTGCGGACCAGATGGTGCGCGTCGCCGCCATCGCCTTGCGGCATGCCATCGGCTTGGATGAGCCGGTGGACGTCGTCGAAGGCTTGACTGCGGGCGAACTCCGCCCGCACGACCTGGAGTCCGCTCTCGCGACTGCACTTGAGAGCCGACCAGATTATCGCATGCTGGCGGCGGAACTCCGAAAAGCCGAGATGGCGACCCAGTTAGCCAAGTCGGCCTACCTGCCGAATTTCAATCTCCAGGGGAGCTTCGAGAACAACAGCACGTTTCCGTTGGGCCCGAACGGGCAGACGAACTACGCCGCGCTCGGAGTCGTCAGCGTGAATCTGTTCAACGGCATGCAGGACGCCGCCCAGGTGCGCAAGGCGCGGGCGCAGGAGGAAAAGGCGCGCGAACTGCTGGCGGCCAAGCGCCGAGAGATTGAAGTCGAAGTGGTGGAAGCCTATTATGCCCTCGCGGCTGCGCGCGAACGCCTCGCCGTCAGCGAGCGCGCCGTGGCGCAGGCGGAAGAAAACCTTCGGATCATCCGCAACCGCTACGAATCCGGCATGGCGTCAGTGCTCGACCTCCTCACGGCGGAGTTGGTCTTGAATCAGGCCAAGCACAACCGGATGCGGGCGTTGTACGACGAGCGGATCGGCCAGGCGCGCCAGGAACTGGTAACGGGGCAGTTCCGCAAGGGGGCAGGGTGAATGTGAAGCGCATGCGGGCGAACCTCGAAGGTTTTTCTCTGGGTCTCGCCATGTTCTTGGTGACCGCCTGTGGCTCGCGCGATGAGGCCGGCCTGTCCGCGACACCGGGTGCGCCAGCGACGATCAAAGCGGCGGTCACGGAGGTGCGAGCCGCACCGTTTCCCATTACGGTCGACGTGACGGGGCGGGTTGCCGCCGCGTCGCAGACCACACTCTCCGCCAAAGTTCTTGGCACGGTGCAAGAGTTGCGCGTGCGTGAAGGCGAGATGGTCAGGAAGGGGCAGACGCTGGTTGTGCTGGACAGCCGCGACCTGCGGGCCAACCTCGCCCGCGCGGAAGCGGAGTACGACAACGCGCGGACGCAGCTCGCCCGCATGCAGCGGCTGTATCAGGAAGAATCGGTCGCCAAGCAGGAGCTCGACAACGCCACCCGCGCGTATAAGGTCGCCGAGGCCGGGCGACGGGCGGCGGCGGTGCAACTCAGTTACACCGTCATCAAGGCGCCCTTCGACGGTCTGGTGACGGAGAAATACATCGAGGTCGGCGAGTTGGCTTCGCCCGGCCGGCCGCTGGTGAAGATCGAAGACCCCCGGCGCCTGCGTCTGGAAGCGACGGTCTCCGAAGGGGATGTGAAAGCCGTGGCGGTGGGCGACAAGGTGTCGGTCGTGATCGACGCCCTGGGCGATCAGCCCTTGACCGGTACGGTCGCGCAGGTTCTGCCCGCAGGTGATCCCGCCACCCATACCTTTCTGGTGAAGGTCGACCTGCCTCCGACGGCGGGTGCGAAGAGCGGCATGTTCGGCCGCATGCGCCTGGCTAAGGGCGTAAGTCAGACGCTGGCGGTGCCTCAATCAGCCCTGATCGAGCGGGGGCAACTGACCGGCGTGTATGTCGTTGGGGAGGACGGGATCGCCCATCTCCGCTGGGTCAAAGTCGGTCGCGCGAGCGGCGGCTACGTCGAAGTCCTGTCCGGAGTCAACGCCGGTGAACGGATTGTGACCAATGCCGGTCTGGGCGTGGACGGCGCGCGCGTCGAGTCCGCCGAATCGGTCGCATCGCCGGCGAAACCGTGAGCCGGAACACGGCAAGGGCAAGGCCGATGGTCCGATGGTCCAAGGTCAATCGTGAAGAGTCCGCTAACGAATGACCGATGGCCGTTGACGAGCTGAATATGACGAATGTCCCTTCTCCAAAGATCGGCCTGTCCGGCCGCATCGCGGCACTCTTCATCGGCAGCAAGCTCACCCCTCTGATCATCGTCGGCGCGCTGCTGCTCGGCCTCTTCGCCGTGGTCCTCACCCCGCGCGAGGAGGAACCGCAGATCGTCGTGCCGATGGCGGACGTCTTCCTTCCCTTTCCCGGCGCCTCGGCCAAAGTGGTCGAAGAACAACTCACCAAGCCCATCGAGCGCAAGCTCTCCGAGATCAAGGGTGTCGAGTACATTTATTCCCTTTCCCGGCCGGGGGGCGCGCTTCTGATCGTCCGCTTCTATGTCGGCGAGCCGATGGAACAGAGCCTGGTGGACCTGTACGACAAGCTGATGTCCAATCAGGACCTCTTGCCGCCCGGCGCGGGCCCGTTCCAGGTGAAGCCCCGCGACATCAACGACGTGCCGATCGTCACAATCACGCTCTCCAGCGAACGGTATTCGGAGTTCCAACTCCGCCGACTGGCCCAGCATGTCCTGGAAGAAGTTAAGAAAGTCCCGAACACCTCGGGCGGCTTCATCGTGGGGGGCGGCCGGCGCGAACTGCGGGTGCAACTCGATCCGAGCCGCCTGAAGGCGTACGGCATCACCCCATTGCAAATCGCCTCCGTGATTCAAGGCGAAAACCTGTCCTTGCCGGCCGGCCGTTTTCAGAGTGGGAACCGGGACTACGTGGTGGAGACCGGCCGCTTCATCGCCTCGCGGGAGGATCTGGAAGCGCTCGTCGTCGGCGTCTTCCGCCCGGACACGCGCTCTGGTCGGGAACCGGGCGAGGCACGGCCGGTGTATCTCCGTCAAGTGGCGGACGTTACCGACGGCCCCGGCGAGACGACGAGCTATGTGTGGTTCGGCGTCGGTCCTACGGCCCATGAGGCGTTGGGCATGCGGGGTGAGGAGAGCGCCGGATCGCCTCGCCCGTCACGTCTCACCCCTCACGACAGTCCTGCCGTTACGGTCGCAATTGCCAAGCAGGCTCGCACCAACGCAGTGACAGTGGCCCGAGACGTCGTCCGCAAGGTCGAAGCGCTGAAAGGGACGGTGCTGCCGGCGGATGTTCTCGTGACGGTCACGCGCGACTACGGTGAAACGGCGGATGAAAAGGCCAATGAGCTGCTCTGGCACTTGCTCATCGCCGTGGCGGCCGTGGTGGTCTTTTTGGGAGTGGCGCTCGGTCCCCGCCCTGCGCTGGTTGTCTCGATCGCGATCCCCTTGACGTTGGCCCTGACGCTTTTCACCTCGATGCTGATCGGGTACACGATCAATCGGGTCACGCTGTTCGCGCTGATCTTCTCGATCGGCATCCTGGTGGACGACGCGATCGTGGTCGTCGAAAACATTTACCGGCACCTCATGCTCCGAATCCTGCCGCATCGCGAGGCGGCGATCCGCGCCGTGGACGAGGTTGGCAACCCGACCATCCTTGCCACCTTCACCGTCATCGCGGCGTTGCTGCCGATGGCCTTTGTGTCCGGTTTGATGGGACCGTACATGCGGCCGATTCCCGTCAACGCCTCCATTGCGATGTTCTTTTCCCTGCTCGTCGCCTTCGTGGTCGTCCCATGGTTCTGCCAGAAGTGTTACCGCTCCTCCCCTTCCCCTCTCTCCATTAAAGCGAGGGCGTGGGAAAGGGAGAGGGGAGAGGATTCGGCTCAAGAGCACGAGAGGGAGGCCTCTGGCCGGACCTACCGGCTCTATCAGCGGCTGTTGTCACCGGTCCTGGCCCATCCGCTCCTCGCGTTCGCCGTGCTCGCCGCTGTCGGTCTGCTGCTCCTGGCCTCACTCGCGCTTTTTTACACGCGGGCCGTCGCGGTGAAGATGCTGCCGTTCGACAACAAGAGCGAGCTGCAGCTTGTGATCGACATGCCGGAAGGGACGACGCTGGAGGAAACTGCGCGGGTGACCAAGGCCCTCACCCGCTATGTGGCGACCGTGCCCGAGGTGCGCGATTATCAGGCCTATGTGGGTACCGCGTCGCCGTTCAACTTCAACGGGCTCGTCCGGCATTACTTTCTCCGGGATCAGCCGCACCAGGCCGATATCCAGATCAACCTCCTGCCGAAAGACCAGCGCACGGCGCAAAGCCACGAGATCGCCCGGCGCCTGCGACCGGTGGTGCAGCGGATCGCGAGGGAACACAGTGCCAATGTCAAAGTGGTGGAGGTGCCGCCCGGCCCGCCGGTGCAATCGGTGCTGGTGGCGGAGATCTACGGCCCCGACTACGGGCGACAGCTCGCGGTCGCGCGCGATGTGCGGCGCCTGTTCGAGAGCACACCGGGCGTCGTGGACGTGGATGATTCTATCGAAGCGGACCAGGTCAAATACCGTTTCACGGTGGATCGCGCCAAGGCCGCGCTGGCCGGCATCCCGTCGCAGGAGATCATCAACACGCTGCGCATGGCGGTGGACGGCGCCGCGGTCGGTCTGGTGCACATGCCCGCTGAGAAAGAGCCGGTGCCGATCGTCCTGCGCCTGCCGCAGGCGGAGCGGACCGGACTGGAGCACTTCGGCGAAATCGGGATGAAGACCGCCTCGGGGGGGATCGTCCAACTGTCCGAGTTGCTCAAACCGGAAGAAACGCTCCAGGAGAAGACGATCTACCACAAGAACCAGAAGCCGGTCGTGTACGTGACAGCCGACGTCGGCGGGGCCGGCGCCGAACGAGCGGAGAGCCCGGTCTACGGCGTGCTGGGGGTGGGGAGGCAGCTCGACGCCTATCGCCTGCCGGAAGGCTATGCCCTCGAGCAGCATTACGCGTCGCAACCGTGGTCGGAGAGCCGGTTCGCGCTGAAATGGGATGGAGAGTGGCACATCACCTACGAAACGTTCCGCGACATGGGGATCGCTTTCGCTGTCGCCATGCTGCTGATCTATCTGTTGATCGTGGGCGAGTTTCAATCGTTCCTCACGCCGCTCATCATCATGGCGCCGATCCCGCTGACGCTGATCGGAATTCTGCCAGGCCACTGGCTGACCGGTTCCTACTTCACCGCCACGTCGATGATCGGCTTCATCGCATTGGCCGGCATTATCGTGCGGAATTCGATCCTGCTCGTCGATTTCATTCGGCTCGAACAGGCGCAGGGCGTGCCGGTCGCGGAAGCGGTGATCCGGGCCGGCGCGATCCGCACCAGGCCCATTCTGCTGACCGCGGCGGCATTGATGGTCGGGGCCTTCGTCATCATTCTCGATCCGATTTTCCAAGGGTTGGCCGTTTCATTGCTCTTCGGCGCCGGCGCCTCGACCCTACTCACCCTGGTGGTCATCCCGGTGCTGTACTCCACGTTGATCGGCGAGCGTGCCCGGTCCGTTCCTCTTCCGCCGAAGACCGGGGACGAGGAGCGAGCACCGGAACAGGCCGGTCGGATGCTGGAGCCGGCGGCGAGGCCGTGAGGAATGCGACGGACATACGGGCTCGGACTTATGGTATTCTGCGGTGAATTCAGCTACTCGCTACTTTGCGAACAAGGAGGAATGGTTATGTCGCGAAAGGGCATCGTCACCATCGTTGCATGCGTCGTGATCGGGGCCGCAAGCCCGGTGTTGTTCACCAGCGATCGGCACGCCCAAGCCTCGCCGGTCGCCGAGGGCATGCCGGGGACCGTGACAATCGACGGGATCACCGTCCCCGACATCGGGCCGTTGCCGACCGCCGTCCCGATGCCGTCCACCAATCTCACGTACAAGGCGAAGATCGAGTTAGGCAAACAGCTCTATTTCGACGGCCGGCTCTCCAAGAATAATGCAGTCTCGTGCGCGTTCTGCCATACGCCCGGCGCTGGGTTTGCCGATCCACGCCAGACCTCCATCGGTGTGGACGGCAAGGTGGGGGGGCGCCAGGCGCCAACCGTGTACAACACGGCGTTCAACCACCTGCAGTTTTGGGACGGCCGCGCCCGGTCGCTGGAAGAGCAGGCCATCGGGCCGATTCAAAATCCGGTGGAGATGGCGGAAACCCATGAGAATGTGGTCAAGAAGCTCGGGAAGATCAAGGGCTATCGGGAGCAGTTCCGCGCCGTCTTCGGGACCGAGGTCAATCTGCAGGGGATCGCCGAGGCGATCGCGGCCTACGAACGGACGATCATCTCGACCAACTCCGCCTTTGACAAGTACGTGTTGGGCGACAAGGCGGCGATGGACGAGGCAGCGGTGCGCGGCATGGCGCTGTTCAAAGGCAAAGCCCGCTGCATCCTGTGCCACAACGGCCCCAACTTCACCGACGGCAAGTTCCACAACCTCGGCGTCCCGCAAGTCGGCCCGATGAAAGAGGACCTGGGCCGCTACTACGTCACGCGGTTGGAGAAGGACAAGGGCGCGTTCAAGACGCCCACCCTCCGCAGCATCACGGAGACCCCGCCGTACATGCACGACGGGGTGTTCAAGACACTGGAAGAAGTGATCGACTTTCTCGACAAAGGCGGAGGGCCGAATCCCAACCTGAGCCCGCTCATCAAGCCGCTCGGGCTGACGGCCGAGGAGAAAGCCGACCTTCTGGCGTTTCTCAAGGCCCTGACCGGCGAACCGATCAAATTCGAGATGCCCAAGCTGCCGAAGTAATACGTTTGAATCCTTTTGGGAGTCTCCTTCCTCTAACGGGACATGTTGCCGGGCGGGATCGCGTGGTCACGCGATCCCGCCGCTGCTCCCACCCATTACCTACAAGGAGGCCGTTATGAGGAACGGAGTGATCGTTGCGATAACCATCGGTGTGTTTGGGTGCGGTGCTGTTGCGCCGCAGCATGTCGGCGCCGAGCCGAAGTCACCGGTCGATGGGTATGATATCCATGTCCAAGCCCCGCACATGATGCACGACGGCACAGTGGGGGGACCGTATCATCATTACTGCAAGGGGATCTCCGATAAAATCCTCCAGTGCTTGCTGTTCAAATCCACGGATCCACAGGCGCAACTGATCGGGGTTGAATACTTCGTGGCGAAAGAGCTCTCCAGAAAACTCCCGCCCATTAAGTGGCACCGGCATTTCCATGATCACAAGGTGGAGATCGCAACCGGCCGCGTCCAGGTGCTTGAGCCCGCGGACAAGGCGAAAGAAATTGCCGAAGCCGCATCTAATACGGACGGCGTCATCTATCACCTCTGGCAAGAAGGACAAGAATTCCCGGACGGGACGGTGACCTTTCCGCAGTCTCTCGGCCATACGTTCACCGGGCACAGCGAACGGCTCGTTTCTGCCCCGTAAGGTAGGCGGTCCGTGCGTCGGGCAGGGCTGTACTTACAAGCCCTGCCCGTGTGCATGGCGAGTGAATGCGAGGGCGAAAGACGGAACGGCCGATGAACAGGGCGCCGTTTCTTGAAGGGGTATGTGGGGGGCGAACGTGGGCGATTGGCTCCGGCGCGGTGTTGCAGTTCTTCTGGGCGTCACGGGGATCGTCGTGGGGCCTACGTGGGGAGCTGACCCCGAGGTGCTGAGGCCGCGGGTTCCTGTCGACCAGATCGAGGCCGCCCGGACGGTCACCAACCCATTGGCTGCGACTCCGGAGAACGTCGGAAAAGGCAAGGCCCTCTATCATGGCAAGGCCTTTTGCGCCACCTGCCACGGGCGAGACGGAAAGGGGCTCGGGGACATCCCAGGTCTGGTCGGCCGGCTTCCGCGCGACTTCACGGACCAAACTTGGCAGGCGGCCAGAACCGACGGCGAGCTGTTCTGGATTCTCAAGAACGGCAGCCCGGGCACCGACATGGCCCCGTTCATTCCGCTCATTCTGACCGAAGAAGAAGCCTGGCAGGTGTTGCTCTATGTGCGGTCGTTCGGCGGGCGCTGACAAATGAATCGAAAAGGAATCGAAAAGGGGTCGGGAGTCTTTTATTTCTCAGCGGAGTGCGGAAAAGACTCCCGACCCCTTTTGTGCTCTCTTGACGGCTATTGGCGGAAGGGCTAGGCTTGGGCGGCCTGAGGAGACAGCAGGTGCGGGGTGAGGGCTCGAAGAGGAGGCCGTGACGATGGCGGAGAGTGAGGGCGCCGTTCTGGTCGTCGATGATGATGCGGAGATGCGCGAACTGGTCCGGGACGTGCTTGCCGAGCGTGGCCACCAGGTGACCACGGCTAGCGACGGCAAAGAGGCGCTTCAACGGCTCGCCGAAGGAGACTATGCGGCCGTCCTGACCGACCTACGCATGAAAGAGATGCAGGGGATCGAATTGCTGGGCGAGATCAGGCGGCTTTATCCCGACACCGGCGTGATCCTGATGACGGCGTTCGGTTCCGTCGAGACGGCGGTCGAGGCGATGAAGCACGGCGCGAGCGATTACCTGGTCAAGCCGGTCAAAACCGACGAGTTGGTCCGCGTGGTCGAGCGCGTGTTGCGGGAGGCGGCCTTGCGGCGGGAGATTGCGCGTCTCCGAAGGGAGGTGCACAAGGAATACAGCTTCCACCAGATTCTGGGGAAGAGCAAGCCGATGCAGGCCGTGTTCGATTTAATTCGCCGGGTCGCCGACAGCCCGACCAACGTCCTGATCACCGGCGAAAGCGGGACCGGGAAAGAATTGGTGGCCAAGGCGATCCATTACAACAGCGACCGTCGCCATGCGCCGTTTGTGCCGGTCAACTGTGCCGCCATTCCCGAGGCCCTGCTCGAGAGCGAGCTGTTCGGCCATGTGAAGGGCGCTTTCACCGACGCCAAGATGGACAAACGCGGGCTTT
This sequence comes from Nitrospiraceae bacterium, assembly GCA_035573855.1. GTDB lineage: Bacteria > Nitrospirota > Nitrospiria > Nitrospirales > Nitrospiraceae > DATLZU01. The sequence goes on along the minus strand of DATLZU010000057.1, from coordinate 22,337 downwards.
TCGAAGAGGCCCATACGGGAACGCTCTTCCTGGACGAGATCAGCGAGTTGCCGATCATGCTGCAAGCGAAGCTGCTGCGGGCGATCCAAGAGCGGGAGATCCGGCGGGTCGGCGCGACCAAACCGATCGCCGTGGACGTGCGCATCATTGCGGCGACTAACCTCAACCTGGCTGAAGAGGTGAGGGCGAAACGGTTCCGGGAGGATCTGTACTACCGGTTGAACGTGATCGAGATTCGTCTGCCGCCGCTGCGGGAGCGGAGAGAGGACATTCCATTGCTGGTGGACGCCTTTCTGAAGAAGTGCGCCGAGGCTCGGGGCAAGCAGGTTCAGGGGGTGAGCGAGGCCGCGCTGGCCCTGCTGGTCGATTACGCCTGGCCAGGGAATGTGCGCGAGTTGGAGAACGTGATCGAGCGCGCTGTGACCTTGAGCCGGGGTGACAAGATTGTGCCGGAAGATCTGCCCTCGGCGATTCAAGGCGCGCGAGGGGAACGGCGGATTCTGGACGAGGCGGTGGAACGGACGCTGTCGTTGGAGGCAATGGAAAAGGAGTACATCCTCCGGATTCTAGAGAAGACTGGAGGAAACAAGTACCAGGCCGCGCACATCCTGGGGATCGACCGGAAGACGCTCTATCGGAAACTGGGTGAGATCGAGAGCAAGACGCGGGAGTAAGCCCGTGGAGCTTCAGGCGGATCACTCGCTCTACAAGCTGATCGTTGAAGCGTCGCCCAACGGGCTTTTATTGGTCGACGAGAGGGGCGCTATCGTGATGGCGAATCCCTGCCTGCTCGCCCAGTTCGGGTATCAGGAGGCGGAGTTATTGGGGCAATTGGTGGAAGTGCTGCTGCCAAAACCGGCGCAGGCGATCCATCGGGCTCACCGGATCGGCTACATGCAGGATCCTCAAGCCCGCCCGATGGGGCGAGGACGGGAACTTTATGGCCTGCGGAAGGACGGCACCGAATTCCCGGTCGAAATTGGACTGACTCCTCTCCGGGTAAGCGGGCGTACGTATGTCTTGGCCTCCGTGGTCGATATCACGGAGCGCCGGCGTTTGGAAGAGCAGTTGCGCCGGACCGAGCGGATCGCCGAACTGGGCACGCTGGCCTCGGGCATGGCGCACGAGATCGGTACGCCGATGAACGTGATCCTCGGCCGGGCGGAATATCTCTTGGAGCGGGTCACGGAGGAGCCGATCAAAAAGAGCCTGCAGGTCATCGTCACACAGGTCGAGCGGATCACGCGGGTGATGAACCAACTGCTGGCGTTCGCCAGGCGACGCCCGGTCGAGCGCCGGCCCCTCGATTTACGCGAGACGATCGAGGGCAGCCTGGAGATGTTCCAGGAACGAATGGCCCGGCACGGCATTAGGATCGAGAAATCCTTCCAGGACGACTGTCCCAAGGTCCACGCCGACGCGGACCAGATGAGCCAGGTGCTGATCAACCTGGTCATGAACGCCATCCAGGCGATGCCGGAGGGCGGCATGTTGCGGGTCGCTCTCGCTCGGGCAGACGGGATGGTCCGGTTGACCGTGGCCGATACCGGCCACGGGATCGCGCAGCAGGATCTCCCGAAAATCTTCGACCCGTTCTTCACCACCAAAGAGACGGGCAAAGGCACGGGGTTAGGACTGACCGTGGTCAAGGGCATCATCGACGAGCATGGTGGGTCCATTCAGGTCGAAAGCGACTCGGGAAAAGGAACCACCTTCACGATCAGCCTGCCGGTGAGCCAGTAATACAACAAGCGAACAGCGGGTAGCGAATAGCTGATCGCTTTCTCCCTCTCCGAGGACTGTGGCATCCTGCGACAGCGCTTTGCCCGCTGCTGAGGTTTTTCTCGCCATTGAGACCGGCCGTCCGTGAGACCTTTCCCGCGCGTTCACGCCGAATCTTCATAAAGAATCGCCTAGTTGCGCAACCTGGCAGACCTGGCTGATGGGCATGCCCCTTGCGTCACATCGTCGCCAGAAGCTTTCCAGTCAAAAGGGGAGCCTTGGTGCACGGAGGGAGGGCAATCGTGTTGCTTGTCGTCGAAGACGACCTGGATATGCGCAGCTTACTCTGCGACGAGCTGATGAGCGAAGGGTATCAGCTTCGGGAGGCCGCCAATGGGGAGGAGGCCCTCTTGGCGATCGCCACGGAGGTCCCGGATTTGATCCTGACGGATCTTAAGATGCCGTCGGGTGGATTGGAGTATGTGAGCCGGCTGCGGCAGGCTGCGCCGCGATGCCCGATCGTGCTTATGACCGCCTTCGGCGAGCAAGCGATTCGGCAGGAGGCGCTTGATCGCGGAGCCACGGTCTACTTCGATAAGCCGGTCCGCATTGCGGAATTAAAGGCGACGATCAGACGGTTGCTGGACCATCAGAGTGCATAAAACAGAACGAACCGTGAAGAGCCGGCAGCTCGAAGGGACGGCTGCCCGTGAGGCCGGCTTTTCGCGGTGGGCTATTTCTGTGGACAGGAGACCACGCACGTGGAGACGGCCGGGTTTCCGAAAGCCTCACCTGCAAGCGGCCCGTTCGTTGATGAGGTGTTGAACGCGCGAGTAGAGGCGCTCAAGCTGCTGGCCGACCATCTTCCCGATCGTGTGCGGGTCGTGGTGCTTGGTCCTGATTTGCGGATTGTCTATTCGAACGAGCCCGCCTGGACGCAGGCGGCCGGTTGCGATACCGAGCGGCCGGCTCTGTGCTACGAGATCATCGGCCGACGGGTGGTACGCTGTGCACCCTGTCCGGCTGTGCAGTCCTTCGCCACTGGCGAAGCGGCATCGGCGCCGGATGCGTCCGGCGCCGACTTTCCGTGCGGCATCAGTCGTGCCGTTCCGTTGAAATCCTCACATAACGAGACGCAGTCGGTTCTCGTCTTCCTGAATCCGCAGAAGGGAGCGGGTAAAGCTCCAATCCCGAACCGAGGCGTCGGCGATCTCGAGGGTCGAGAGGGAGAGGACCGGCTCGGCGAACTGATCGGCCGGAGTCTGGCGATGCGACAGGTGTTCGAGATGATTCGCCTGGTCGCGGACAGCCAAGCCACAGTGCTGCTCCAAGGTGAAAGCGGGACCGGGAAAGAACTGGTTGCGAAAACCATCCACCGGCTCAGCGCCCGCTGCGATCGCCCCTTCGTCGTCATCGACTGTGGGTCCTTGCCCGAGGCGTTGCTGGAGAGCGAGTTGTTCGGCCATGTCAGGGGCGCCTTCACTGGCGCGGTGTCGTCCAAGCGCGGGTTGTTCGAGGAAGCCGACGGGGGAACGATCTTTCTGGACGAAATCGCGGACACCTCCCTGCAATTCCAGGCCAAGCTGTTGCGGGTGCTGCAAGAGGGGGAGATTAAGCCGGTGGGGAGCAGCCAACGGATCAAAGTGGATGTGCGGGTCATCTCGGCCAGTAACAAGGATTTGCTTGAACAGGTCAAGGCGAAAGCCTTTCGCCAGGATCTTTACTACCGGTTGGCGGTGCTGCCCTTGTCTCTGCCGCCGCTTCGCGAACGGCGAGAAGACATCCCGCTGTTGGTCCGACATTTCCTGGCGATGTCCTGCAGGCGACACCGACAACCCATCCGAGCGGTGACACCCGAAGCCATGCAGGCGTTGGCGAACGCGCCCTGGCCCGGGAACGTGCGCGAGCTACAACATGTGATCGAGCGCGCCGTCGTGACCACCGGGGGGCCCGAGCTGACCTGCAAGGATTTTGTCGGTCTTGCCGCGCTTCCTCCGTGCGGTGACTTGCGAACCGTCTCGCGCAGCGCCGCGCGACAGGCGGAGCGGGCTCGCATCCTTCAGGCGCTCCAGGAAGCCGGGGGCAACCGGGTCAAAGCCGCCCGCCTCCTGAAGATCAGCCGCGCCAGCCTCTATAACAAGCTGCGCGAATACGGGATCGACCGGGAGCAGGAACCTCGAAGAATAGGAATAGCCGACAGCCAATAACGCCAGCTTATCCTCGCCCTCCCTCTCTTTATCCCAGGACCCGGTGCGATTCGATTGCAACGGCAGGGATCCGGTCTCCCGAGCCAGGCATGCAAACTTTGCACGTCCCCCCAGGCCGCCGGGATTGTCGTTCTTGCCTTCGCCCGCTCGGCCAATCTGAAAGTTTTGAATTTCATTGAAGAAGGAAACGAGGAAGGTTCTCACCGCCCTGACGGCATATCTGTTGCTGAGCAAGCGGTGAGTGCGTTCCTGTGCCTCTACTTTTTTCTGTATGGCGGGGAATGCCGGACCGTGAGACCTCTGATCTGCGCCTGCTGCGGCCGAGTCCTGACCCACGCAATCTGGGATAAGTTCACTGAACAAGTCTACTGCGACCAGTGCATTCCTCCGCTGCCCCCGGTCTTAGAGCGGAACGTCCGGTCTCGCAGCTTCATGGCCATGAGTCATCGGACGGGAGGGGCACGGAAACGATCCGATGGGTAAAGAGGACGAAAACATCTTGGAACCCCAGGACAGCCCGTGCGAGTGCTGCGGGCGTGCTTCGCCGCGCCTGTTCTTCGACAACCGCAGCCAACTGCTCCTGTGCCCGCGCTGCTTCAAGGGCATGCGAGAACTCCGGGCGCGCCAGCCCGTTCGGCAATCAGCCTAGTGGCAAGAGAGATCAGGTGATCTTGTGAGACGGAAGACCCAATATCAGATGCACTTGGCTGATGAAGAGGCAAAGCTCCGCTGGTTGATCACCCGCCAGCCCGGCAGTGTTGAGCTCCGGTATTACCTGCTGTTTCTGTTGGTGGCGAACCGGTGCCATATTCAGGCGGCCAAAGAATGTGAGCGGATTCTGGCGCATCGGCCGGACGATGTGATCGCCGGAGCGTGGATGGCGACGTTGGCAAGGCGCTTGGCCTTCGAACGGGTCCGTCATGCGATTCGGCGACGGCGCAAGAGCCGTGGCCATCGTTGGTGGGGTCATGTCTGCCGCTACTCGGAGTAACGTGGTCGTCGCTGGCGCGACCGACGCATAGGCTCGTTTCAACCCACTCATTCCGCCGTACCGTCGACACGTCATCTCACGACCTCTTCAAAAGCGGATCATTCCCGATCGCGGGAGTCATCTCGCCTTGCTTAGGCCGGTGCGAAGAGGATGCGCCTATTCCCCCTTGGAATAGGCAGCCGCTTCAGCACCTCGTGTTCTCCTTCTTTTTCACAAACTGGGCGGAAATCCAGTCTCCGACGATCAGATCGGCTAGGGTCTTGCGCTCATCGCCCGCCAGGATTTCGCTGTCCGGCCTGACGACCAGGCGCCGAACCCGCTTGCCGTCGTGCTCGGAGGGCTGAATCACGATGGTGTGGTGGACCAGGTCCAGCCCAACGAGGGTTCCCCGCAGCTTGTAACTCCTTTTGACCGTTCGTTTCTGAAGCGTATCGGCTGCCATAGTTGCGTCTCTCCTTCTGATGGCGGTGTTGATCGACAAGCCTCACCAGAACGCAGAGAGCATGCCTCGGTAGCTGAGAAGGGGGGTCTATGAAAAAGGGCCGGAGTCGGCGGAAAACTCGGAGAAACGAGGGAGTTTGGAGCCCTGTGCATAAGCAAGGGCGCCGGTGTCCGACTCTCTCGTCGCCGCAGCAGTCCCCTGCGAACGTGCAATCTTTGCAGGTGTGAGCACGGTCGCGAGAACAAAGCGGGCGTGGGCGAGCCGGCGGAGCGTATTTCTTCAAGCTGAACGATCGGTTGTTTGCACGGATCGGCAGTAGGGGTGATTGCGCGTGGGAGGTATCAGAGTTGCTTATCATGCTCTGGGAAGGCCATCCGCTCGCAGACGGGCCAGTCGGCAGGCGAAGGCCGGGGACCAGGTGAACGATCTCGTATGGGCGAGAGCCGTCGTCCGAGGTGACGGCGAGGATCTGATCGATCAACGGCAACGAGAGGAACCAACCAAAAGGAGGGGCTGACTCAATGAACATTGTGGAGACATCAGAGCCGGAAGAGACGCCGGCGCGGTACTGCGACCGGTGCGCCCGGAGGGCGTCAACCCTGGTTCTTGATGACCTCAGTTTGCAGGAACTCTGCGCGGAGTGCCGGCGGGAACTGGCGCGATTACGGGCAAGACACAGTCGGCCCGCCAAGTCGGGGCGTTGACCTGGCTCCGGAGCCCGCCGACACCCGGCACGTTCGCCGGGATATACAGCGTCGTCGGGTAGTGTTAGCATATCGGTGAGCCTCACCTTCAGCCCTGGTCGATCAGGATGTTCCGGCCCGTTCCCGAAACGACCCTCTTTCGCGGGATTCCCTTCCGTCTGATCGCATCCGTTCTCATCATCCTGACGCTCGCCGTCTCCGTCATCCTGCTCGTCAGCTTGGAGCACGAAAAACTCCTCCTGCGCGGGCTTACGGAAGGCAAGTCGGTTCCCACGGAGCTGTTTCCTGCGCTCTGGCAGTCACGCCGCGATCTGATCGCGGTGACCGTCCTCCTGTTCCTGGTCAGCGCGATCGGCATCGCCGCGGTGATCACGTTTCTGCACTATCACAGCACCAGGCGGACCCTCGAAGAAGTGAAAGGCCTCGCGCGGAATATCCTGCAGAGCATCCCGACCGGGGTGCTCACGGTGAACCGCGACGGAGTCATCACGGCCGTCAACCCGACCGCCGAAGCGGTGTTGAAGCGTTCCTCGTCTGGCTTGCTCGGCAATTCCTACGCGTCCGTCTTCACCGAAGGCGAGACGATCCGCACGGTACTCGACGGGGCGTTGCGGAACCACCGGTACGTGAGTCAACAGGATTTGCCGTATGAGCGAGGTGATGGGCTTGCTCGGACTATCCGCGTCAGCACGGCGGAATTGACCGGGGACGACGGCCGACCCGCCGGTGTCATTCTGCAAGCCCAGGACGTCACCGAGTGGCTGGCGCTGGAACGACGTGTCCGCGTTGCCGAAAAGCTCGCGGCCTTGCACACCTTGTCGGCCGGGATGGCGCACGAGTTGCGGAATCCGCTTAGCGCGATGGATTTGAACCTGCATCTGCTGGAAGAGGAATTGAAGGACAAAGCGGCGTTGGGTCCGCAGGCCGCGCATTATTTGCACGTGCTCAACGCGGAATGCCGGCGGTTGTCCGCGATCCTGGACAACTTTATGAAATTCGCCCGACCCGGAGCCCCCAGCCTCCGTGAAGTGGATGTGAGGACCCTGATCGCACACATTTTGATGCTCATGCAGTTCGAGGCGGAGGAGCGCAAGATCCGCGTCGAGCGAGTCATCGAAGAAGGCTTGCCACCCGTGCTGGGCGATGAGACGCAGATCAGCCAAGTCCTGGTGAATGTCGTGATCAACGCCTTTCATGCCATGCCGGAAGGCGGCGTCTGCCGGGTCAGCGCCCTCCGGCGCGAGGTGGACGGGAAACCGTGGGTCGAGATCTCCATCAGGGACACGGGAGTGGGGATTAAGAAGGAAGAGTTGGCGCGGCTGTTCGAACCGTTCTACACCACGAAACCGACCGGGAGCGGACTCGGTCTGGCGATCGCCTATCGGATTGTCCAGGACCATGCTGGCACGATCGAGGTCGCCAGCGAACCGGGAAACGGCGCGACGGTCGTGATGAAGTTTCCGGCGGCTGTGGGCCGGCCTGAGGCGGTGACGGCGGAATGATGAAACCGATAGCTGACATCCTCGTCGTGGACGACGAGATCAACATTCGCAACGCGCTGGTGACCATGCTGGAAAAGAAGGGCCACCGCGTATGCGGGGTCGGGACCGGGGAAGAAGCGCTGGCGCGTCTGGAAGAAGCCAAGGCTGATCTGGTGATCACCGACCTGAAGATGCCGGGGATCGGAGGCATGGAGTTCCTGCGCCGCCTGAAAGGCGCGTGGCCGGACACAGAAGTCGTCGTGATGACCGCCTACGGCTCCATTGATACGGCCGTGGAGGCGATGCGGTTGGGCGCGTACGACTATCTGACCAAGCCCATTGATCGGGAACGATTCCCCGTCGTGGTCGAGAAGGCGCTCGAACGCCACTTTTTGGCAGCTGAAAACCAACGGCTTCGGGATCGCCTGGAGGCGCGGACGCGTTTCGAACAAATGATCGGCGCGAGCGAGCCCATGCAGCGCGTATACGAATTAGTCGATTTGGTGGCCGGAAGCGACGTGACCGTCTTGCTCACTGGGGAAAGTGGAACCGGCAAGGAACTTGTTGCCCGGGCGATCCATCACAAAAGCGCGAGGACGGACGGGCCCTTTATCACGTTGAATTGCGGAGCCCTGCCGGAGAACCTCTTCGAAAGCGAGTTGTTCGGCTATGAAAAAGGGGCATTTACCGGAGCCATGGCGACCAAGGTCGGCCGGTTTGAGCTGGCCGACGGGGGCACGCTGTTGCTCGACGAAGTGGGCGAGTTGTCCCTGAAGTCTCAGGTCGACTTTCTGCGGGTGTTGGAATCCAAAGAGTTTCGCCGGCTCGGCGGGACCAAGGTGATCACGGTGGACACGCGGATCATCGCCGCGACCAACCGGAACCTGGAGGAGGCCGTCAAGCGAGGCGAGTTCCGCGAAGATCTCTATTATCGATTGAACGTGGTGCCCATCAAGCTCCCGCCGTTGCGCGAGCGGGGGGACGACGTTCCGCTGCTGATCGAACACTTTCTCCACGAATTCGCTGCGCGGCACAACCGGGAGCCCAAGGAGATGTCGCGCGAGGCGATGCGGTTGCTGCGGCTGTACGCGTGGCCGGGGAATATTCGGCAACTGCGCAACCTCGTCGAGCGGTTGGTCGTCACGGTGCGTGAGAAAACCATTCAGCCGCAGCATCTGCCGGAAGACATTCAAGCGAGCAAGGAAGACGCCCGGACCATGGTGATCACGTTGGGCAGCTCGCTCGAGCAGATTGAACGGGAAGTGATCCGACGCACCTTGGCCGAGGTGACGAATCACCGGGAAAGGGCCGCGAAACTGTTGGGAATCAGCCTGCGCGCGCTGCAATACAAGATCAAGGAGTACGGAATACGAGACTGACGCGTTTCCCCATCCCCCGTTGATCCGTCCGCCGAATTCGCACATCTCGAACGGTAACCCGAGGGCGGTGACGGAGCCCATCCCATCTGCAAGTTCCGCCGCTCCGCAGCATCAACAACGCATCGGCATCTGCAGTTCTTGCACGGCTCGGGGTGCGATAAAGCGATCCGTTCCCTCGTCCCTCCACGTTCATACCATAAGCCCTCGATATTCATAGAAGTCATTCGTCGGCGCGGCTTCGGCACTCCGCCTGCAATAACAGGCGAGAGAGGCCGGACGCCGAGGGCGAGCGAAAGGAGGGCATGTCCATGAGACGATCTGGTTTCCGTTTGAGCGTCGCGGGCATCATCGCAGGGGTGGCGGTGGTTCTCCTAGCGGCTGGCTGCGCCCAACCGCCCACCGAGCGCCTGGAGGCGGCACAGAAGGCCGTGGAGGCGGCACGCTCCGCCGGGGCCCCTGAGTATGCGAAGGAGGACTTCGCGAAGCTCGAACAGGAATTCGCCCTGGCGAAGGAGGAGCTGGCAAAACAAGAGAAGGCCATGGCGATCTTCAGGTCCTACGCCGACGCCGACCGGATGCTGGCCCGCGTGGCCGAGGAAGGCAAACAAGTGGAGACCAAAGCCGCCGCCAACAAAGAAGCCGCAAAGACGGCCGCGCTGACCGTGGAGAAAGAGGCGCAGCAAGCGGTGGCGACGGCCAAGGAGTTGCTGGCGAAGGCGCCGGTCGGAAAGGACCGGGCTGCGGTGGAGTCCATCAAACATGATCTGAGCGGCTTGGAAGAAAGCCTTGGGGCGGTTCACCAGCTCATCGAGAAGGGCGACTACGCGGGCGCGGAAGCACAGGCCAAATCGCTCAAGGACAAGGGTGCATCAGTCTCCGATGAAATTCAGCAAGCCATTGAGAAGGCCAAGAGCGGGAAAAAGGTCGCGAGTCGCAAGGGCTAGTTCGGTGTCTCCTTCGTGCACCCGCTCCCGGTGAGGATTGAAGACCAAACAGCGAGCGGCGCACACGACGATTGGCTGCCAGCTATCCGCTGCTGGCTATGCTTAGGGAGCCATGAGGTTGGATAAATCATATGAGGCGGCCCGCCATGCGAAACCGGTGCGGTGTCCACGATGCCGGCGGGCAGCCGCGGTGCTCCTTTTTGATTCGCGGGCCGTCGGGATGGTCTGCACCCACTGCCACGAGGCGCTGATGCGTGTTCGCGGAGAGGCCGCGGCGATTGCCAGGGACCTCCGGGGAGCCGTATCGGGCAGGACCAGGCCGGTGCGATGTCCCCGGTGCCGGCGACTCGCACCGGTGTTGCTGTTCGATTCGGAGACCACCGGCATGGTCTGCCGTCGCTGTCATGAACAACTCATGGACTCGCGCGGAAAAGCCGTGGGATTCGCTCAAAAATAGCGCGGAATCTTCATGGCCCCACAAGTCAAGCCTGGCCTCTTTGAAGTGGTGCTGCTGGCAGGTGCAGTGGCGGCGACCTTGGCGTACTTGGTTTCCGAATCCGCCTTTTCGCTGACCATTATCTCGGTAGCTGTCCTCGCTATCGTGGCTTTATTCCGTGACACCCTTCGCTGAGGGGCTTGGCAGATACCGGTGTAATCGACACGCGTCACGTCCAGCCGCCGTGGAGTGAACAAGAGCCCAAGCACGGACGACGCCAGCCATGCGATGACCGGCTGTGGCAATGTGATCCGATCGGGAGGCGCACATGGTGAGGAAGAACACAAAAAATCGTGAAAAACAGGTGGGGACGTTGGAGATCGTCTGCGCGGTGATCGCGGTCGCGGCTGTGGCCGCCAGCGCGACGTGGGGGCTCCAGCTCAATCTCCTCATCGCGCTGGTCATGCTGGTCGCCGCGTACGCCGTGCTCCGCGACGTCCGCCTGCTGTGGCGTTTGAAACAGCAGAACGGCGAGAGCGACGTCGCGGCGAACCGCCTGCGCGCCGTAGAGAATCCCGCGAGGGTGCAGTTTCTGCGCGGCGGAAGGGATCGAGCGGCGTCATCGGAACGATCCGCCCCGCCGGTCTCGTCTAACCCTCGGTAGTTCTTCGCGTGTCCACGTAACCATGCCCACCAATCTTCGTGGCACCGACCTTGCTGGGCAAACCGACTCCTTAAGAGAGAGGCGCGCAGGACAACGCCATGACCTCGGCGGTCGATCGGCCGAACGTTGCTGGGAACGAACTGCCTCACCGTTGCCTTCTGTCACGATAGCCACGAGGACGCCATGGTCAGCCTGCAGGACTTGGATGTGAGGGAGATGGACCATGTCATCGACATCTTCCGCAAGGTTCGGAAAGAACTCAGGATCGCCATGCCGAAAGACGGGAAGACCGTCCGATTCACCGGGACGCAGGTCCGGGCCAACCACAGCGTGGAGTCGGTCAACCCGTTGATGGCGTAGGAACCGTAGGGGGAGTCGCTCGACTGGACACCCGTACGATTCGGGATGGGCTCGATGGGAGAGCGAGGAACGGAGGCGTCGCAAGCGCCGCTATCGCTACGGCCGGATCAGCAGGAGGAGCAATCGGTGACGGCCGGAGAACGGAGCATCCGACTTCGTCGATTGCAAGATGCGGTCGTCGTCTGCCCGACCGATCTCGCGACTCGCTGCGAGTTGGCGAATCTGCTGGAAGAACTGGGCCGGCCGGAGGAGGCGCTGTGTCACTGGAAGGCGGTCTTGGCCTGCAACCCGAATCATCTCGAGGCCTGGGAAGGCGTCGCGCGGTGCAGGGAAAAGCTGGCGCGGGGGCTCCCGCGCACCTGCTGAATGCGGAGCTGGCTATGCCGACGACCTGGGGAACCGTGGAGACCGTAGGCAATCATCCGGATGGTTCCGGTGAAATCGTGATCAGGACGAGGCCGAGTCGGCACGCTGACCTCAGGGTCCATGCCAGCGTATCGCCCCGGACGCTTATCGCTCGGGGAGTTCGGCGTATCGCTTTGGCCGATATCCGGGCAGGTGAGTTTGTGGAGTTGACCTATCACCATAACCTCCACGGAATGGAAGTGGAATTGATCTACGTCCGGTCGGACCCGGGAGGGTTCAGTAAAGCGCATTCGGCGTAGACCGTGAATGGGCCGGGATTCGGTTTTTGTGGCGGCCGAAGCGGCTCGGCGTTCATCCGATCGACAACGGAGAAAAAGCGGGAAACGTGCAAAAATCCGTGAAGACAGCTTTCGGCGGGAAAGAAGAGAAACAGGAAAAAAATACACCGATGGCCTTCGGGGTGACATGGCCATGGACATGCTCATTGTCCAGCTTCCACGGGGCACACGGCCGTGGTGCGATGGAACGCTGAGACTGGCCGGGTCACGACGAATCATCCCGGGCTTCGCGTGACGATGGTCAGAAATGGAGGTAGAGATCTGAGCGGGAACCTCGTACTCCCGCATGCGGGACGGGAGTTCTTGTCGGCCCTCTATGACACGCTGTTTCTGAGCGGCGATCACGTGCGGTGGTGGGACCATGGGGGATCCTGACCGCCTGGCGGCTTCACCGGAATGGTGGATTGCAGAGAGGCGGCGTCGTGCCCCCTTTCACGGCTTGGCTTCCCGCGCGATGGGATCATGAAACCGACTTTGTTCTGACTCTCGCGGGAGAGGGCGTCGTCGGACTGAAGAAAGGTCTCTCCGTGCTCGAAGTAGCAAGATGAGCCCATAGTGAGCAGCGAACAGCCAACAGCAAGCGGCAAGATCACGCATGAGGAGTTGCAAGGAGGGGTGTGATGGGAGTGTTCACGCGAGCGGTGTTCGTGGCGGTGATGAGCGGCTTAGCGGGGGCAGCGTGGGCCTACGAAGAAGTTCCGGTGCCGGAGGGAGGCGCCATCGTCGGCACCGTGATCTTTGATGGGAAGGTCCCCAAGCCGAAAGGCTACAACCTCACCACCTTGCCTGATCCGTTGTACTGCGGGCGCGTTTCCGACGGACAGGGCTGGCGTATTCTGCAACCCTTCGACGTCGGGCCCGCGGGCGAGTTTCGCGACGTGGTGGTGTATCTGGAGGGAGTCGAGAAGGGCAAGCCCTTTCCCGACCACAGCGTGCCCCAAATCCAGGCGAAAGATTGTCTCTTTCTCCCGTTCACCACGGTCGTGCGAGACAATCAATCGGTCACCGTGGTCAATATGGACCCGGTCATGCACGACATTCAGGCCTATGAGACCTCTCACTTGGGAGCGCGCGTGCTGTTCAACGTGCCGCTGCCGATGAACACCCGGCATCCACGGAACTTCAAAGATCGCAGCGAAGCCGCCCTGTACCACAAACACATGGCCGGCGCGCCCATGAAGCAATTGGTCAATTTGAGCAAGGGCCGGCGGATCTTCGTCATGCAATGCGGCTTCCACGCGTACATGGAAAGCTGGGGACTGGCCGTCCAGAACCCGTACTTTGCCAAGACCGACGAACAGGGCCGGTTCACCATCACGGATGTGCCGCCGGGCACCTACTCGTTGGCCGTTTGGCATCCGTACATTCGGACCGTGATCACGCAAACCGTGACCGTCGGTCCCAAACAGACGGTCGAAACCCGCCTGGTGGTTCCGGCCCCGACGGGACGGCTCTATGCCAACGAAGTCTTGGACCATCCGTACAACCGATACAGCGTGACGGACGAAGTGAAAAAAGAAATCGAGCCGATGGTGGAAACCCAACGTCATTGATCCGGCCAGCCCGGTCATCGTCGGGAGCGGCAGCGATCGGTTCCTTTTGCCCGAAGACCGTCGCAGGCTTCCTCTGTGCGCCCCGGAAATGGCAGATGTACTTCTCATGAGCATTCATCCGTTCACACCGATCCCGATTCGGCCAAACCGATAGGACACTTTCCAACCCCATGCTGAATTTCTTGTGGTTCGTGCTCGGGTGCTATGCGCTCGGGATCCTGTCACCCCTGTGCGTGCGCCGTCCGCAGGCGCAAGCCCTTGCCGCCCACCTGTTCGCCGCCGCTGCCGCCGGAATCGGGGTTGGGCTCGGAATCTGGGGACTGCTCTCCACAAAACCGCTTGCCGCCGCGATCGAGTCGTCCCTGCCGCTGCTCACCTTTGCGATCAGGCTCGATCCCCTTGCCTCGTTCTTCCTGCTCACCATCTCGCTCGTCGCGCTCGCCGTCTCGATCTACGCGATCGGCTACGTCCCGCACATCCGGGGCGGTGCCTCCGGGAAAGCGCTTGGCGCGCTCTACAACGCCTTCTTGGCCTCGATGACGCTGGTGGTGCTGGCCGATAACGGCTTTTTGTTCCTCATCGTCTGGGAGCTGATGTCGCTGCTCTCCTACTTCCTGGTGGTGACGGAGCATGAGAAGGCGGATGTGCGCTACGCGGGCTTGTTCTACCTGATCATGGCGCATGTCGGCACCGCCTTCATCCTGCTGGCGTTTCTGATTTTCTTCCAGCAGGCCGGGTCGTTCTCGTTCGACGCGTTCCGGCGTGTGGAGACGTCTTTGCCGGACGGGATGAAAACCCTCGCGTTTGCGACGGCGCTGATCGGTTTCGGCGCCAAAGCCGGCATCGTGCCGCTCCATGTCTGGCTCCCGTACGCCCACCCGGCCGCGCCCTCGCATGTCTCGGCGCTGATGTCCGGGGTCATGATCAAGACGGCGATCTACGCGCTGATTCGCGTCTGGTTCGATTTTCTCGGCGGACAATTCCCGTGGTGGTGGGGGTTCGCGGTGCTCGTCATCGGTGCGGTGTCGGCGCTGTTGGGCGTCATGTACGCGTTGATGGAGCATGATCTCAAAAGTCTGCTGGCCTATCACAGCGTCGAGAACATCGGGATCATCCTGCTGGGGATCGGAGCGGGCATGATCTTTCAGACATATGGGCTCAAGGAGTTGGCTGCCCTGGGTGTGCTGGCCGGGCTCTACCATACCGTCAATCATGCGATCTTCAAGGCACTCTTGTTTCTGGGCGCCGGCGCGTTGCTCTACGCGACCCATACGCGCAACTTGGAAGACTACGGAGGCTTGCTCCGTCGCATGCCCTGGACGGGGCTCTGTTTTCTGATCGGAGCGGTCTCCATTTCGGCGCTGCCTCCCACGAACGGGTTCGTCAGCGAGTGGCTCGTGTTCCAAAGCCTGTTTCTCAGTTTTCAGATTCCGACCGTGCTGCTGAAACTGGTGCTGCCGCTCGCCGCGGCGATGTTGGCGCTCACGGGGGTGTTGGCGCTCGCTTGCTTTGCGAAGGCGTTCGGCATCGCGTTTCTCGCGCTGCCCCGGAGCCCCCAGGCGCGGCGCGCGCAAGAGGTGCCGGTCTCCATGCGCCTCGGCATGGGTGCGCTAGCTGCGGTCTGCGTGCTGCTGGGGATCGGGGCGATGGTTGTGGTCCTGCTGCTGGACCGGGTCGTCGCCCCGTTCGTGGGAACGGCGATCAGCGGCAAAGTGGTGACGCTCGACGGCTGGGCCCTGGCGCCCGTGAACGTGGAGTTTTCTAGTCTCTCTCCTCCGGCGCTCGCTCTCGGCTTGATCGTCTTGTCGCTCCTGGGGCTCGCCTTGGTCGCGGCGTTCGGCGGTCTGACGCAGAAACGCTATTCCAGGACCTGGGGATGCGGGATCAACCTGACGCCCCGCATGGAATACACCGCAACCGGGTTCGTCCAGCCGATCAAGCGGGTGTTCAGCGCGATCTATCGACCCACGGTGAAATTGGAGACGGAGATGCTCGAAGAGTCCCGCTATTTCGCCAAGCGGCGCCGGTTCGAGTTCCATATCGAGCCGGTCTTCCAGAAATATCTCTATGACCCGATCGTGGCGTTGTTCTCGAGATGTGCCGACCGTCTGCGGGTCATCCAGGCCGGGAGTCTCCATCTCTACCTGACCTATATCTTTGTGACCTTGGTGGTGCTGTTGCTCTTGGCGGTTTAGAAGAACGTTCGTGCGGTTTATCTCGTTTGTCTGGTTTGTTTGGTTCAACGAAACAAACCAGACAGACCAGATAGACCAGATAGACCAGATAGACCAACTCACATGCTGCAAGCCGCTGTTCTGGTTGTTGCCCAAACGATCGTCCTCCTGATCGTTTCCCCGTTCATCGTGGGACTCATCCGCAAGGTGAAGGCGCGCCTGCAACTGCGCCGGGGGGCGAGCGTGTTCCAGCCCTATGCCGACCTTGCCAAGCTCTTTCGCAAGCAGCCGGTTGTATCCACCGCGACGTCGTGGATCTTTACCGCGACACCATACCTCGTCTTCGCCTCGACGCTGGCGGCTGGTCTCCTGGTCCCGGTCTTTACCTCCAGAATCCCGCTGAGCTTCGCGGGGAACATCATTGCGCTTGTGTATCTGTTAGCGCTGGGGACCTTCTTTCTCATCCTGGCCGGCCTCGACGCCGGCTCCGCCTTCGGCGGAATGGGAAGCAGCCGGGAAGCGATCGTGGCCTCGCTGACCGAGCCGGCCATGATCATGTCCATCTTCGCCATCGCGCTGACCGCCGGGTCCACGAATCTCTCCACCATCGTGCACAAGACCGCCTTGCTGGAAGGAATCGTGACCGATCCCTCGCCGCACCTGATGGCGCTGGCGGCGCTGTTCATCGTGGCCATCGCCGAAACCGGCCGGGTGCCGGTGGACAATCCGGCGACGCACCTGGAACTGACGATGATCCATGAAGCCATGATCCTGGAATATTCAGGCCGGTACCTGGCGCTCGTGGAGTGGGCGGCCGGGCTCAAGTTACTGGTGTTCCTCACGGTGATCGTGAACGTGTTTGCCCCTTGGGGGATCGCCACCAGCATGGAACCGGCCGCGCTCGCGCTCGGCCTCCTGGTCTATCTGGCGAAGGTCTCGGGGTTGGCTGTGGCGATCGGCGTCCTCGAATCCATGTTCGCCAAGCTCCGGCTGTTTCGCGTGACGGAATTTCTGGGGGTCGCGTTCATCCTGGCGCTTCTGGGCATGATCTTCTTCTACGTCCTGCGAGGGTAGCGTGTCACTCGTTTCTCCCGAGATCGGTTCGCAATTGGTGGATCTCTGCTCCGCGCTGCTCCTGCTGACCTGTTTCGGCATCGTGGCCCAACGGAGGCTGTCGGCCTGCGTGGACTTGTTCGCCCTGCAGTCGGGGTTTTTGGCGCTGACCGCGACCGCGGTGGCGTTTCTCACCGGCATCCACCACATCTATGTCGCGGCCGCCCTCACCGTCGTCATCAAGATCATCGTGATCCCGCGCATCCTCAAACAAGTCATCGAGCGGTTGAACGTGACGCGCGAACTGATCATGAACGTGAACATCCCGGCCGGATTGCTGATCTGCGGCGGGTTGGTGATGCTGGCCTTCTCCATCTCCCAGCCCATCATCCCGTTGGGATTCCTGCTGACCCGGGATTCGCTGGCCATCGCGTTGGCGATCGTGCTGATCGGCTTCTTCACGATGATCGCCCGCAAGAAGGCCGTCACGCAGGTGATCGGCTTCCTGGTCATGGAAAACGGCCTGTTCCTGGGTGCCACGGCGGCCGCCTACGGCATGCCGCTGATCGTGGAGTTGGGCGTGTTCTTCGACGTGCTGGTCGGCGCCTTGATCATCGGGATCTATACCCATCGGTTGCAGGACGCCTTCGACACGGTGGATACGAGCAAGTTCACGATTTTGAAGGAGCCGTGAGGCATGGCTTGGCCGCTTGTCCTCTTGGTCGCGGCGCCTCTCGTCGCCGGTGTCGCGAGCCTGCTCGCGAGAGACCGGCGCGTCGTGGACGCGCTGCAGTGCGCGCAGGCCGGCGCGCTCCCGGCGTCGGCCGTGCTGGTGGCGGGGCGCGTCGTCTCCGGCGGGGGCGTGTCGGCGGGCATCTTCTTGCAGGCCGACGCGCTGAGCGCCTGGCTTGATCTGATCATCGGCGTGGTGGGGAGCACCGGGACCTTGTACGCGGTCGGCTACATGGGCGAGGAGATGGACCGCGGCCATCTGTCCGCAAGGCGCTACCAGCGGTTCTTCTGTCTGTTCGATCTGTACCTCGCCGCCATGCTCGTGGCGGTCAATCAGGAAAACATCGCGCTCATGTGGATTGCGGTGGAAGGATCGACGCTCTCCGCCGCGCTGCTGATCGGATTCGAGCGCAGCAAGGTCGCCTTGGAGGCCGGCTGGAAATACGTGATTCTCAGCTCGGTGGGCATTGCGCTGGCCCTGTTCGGGACCATCCTCGTCTACTATTCCTCCGAACATCTGCTGGGGGTGTCGAGTGAAGCGCTGCGCTGGCTCCAATTGTATCGGGTGGCGGAAGGGCTGGATCCGACCGCCATCAAGGTGGCGTTCATCTTCGCCGTGATCGGCTACGGGACGAAGGCCGGCGTGGCACCGATGCATACCTGGCTGCCGGACGCGCACGCCGAAGCGCCGACGCCGGTGAGCGCCATGTTGTCGGCGAACATGCTGACGCTGGCGGTCTACGCCATCCTGCGGTTCAAGGCGGTGACGGACCGGGCGGTGGGACCGGCGTTCAGCGGCAGACTCCTGGTCGGACTGGGCTTGCTCTCGCTGACCATCGCGGCGGCGTTCTTCCTCGTGCAGCGCGACTACAAGCGACTGTTCGCCTATTCCAGCATCGAACACATCGGGATCGCCTTGCTGGGCTTCGGCGTCGGTGGAGCCGGAACCTTTGCGGGGGCCTGGCATCTGCTGAATCATGCGCTGGCGAAGTCTACGGCCTTCTACGGCGCAGGGCTGGTCTTCCTCCGGCACGATCACAAGTTGCTCGACCGGGTGACGGGGCTCCTCGGTCAGATGCCCCTTGCGGGCGGCGCGATGCTGGTCGCCGGTGTCGCGCTGGCCGGCCTGCCGCCGTTCGGACTGTTCGCGAGCGAAGTCTTGATCGCGGCCGGGGCGTACATGGCGAGGCCGGAGCTGGCCGCCGCGTTTCTGGGGCTGCTTGCGCTGGCGTTTGCGACCTTGCTGTATCAGGTGTTCCGCATGACGCTGGGCTCGCCGGGAGACGCGGGTCGTGCGGTAGGGCCTCGGTGCCGCCTGTTCACCGGCGCCGCCGTGGGAATCAATGCGGCGCTGCTAGGCACGATCGGCCTGCACGTGCCGCCGGGGCTTGAAACCCTGCTCCGGGCGGTCGTGTCAATCCTGACTGTGGAGGCACCGTGATGGGGACGGGTGCGGCTCCGGTTGTGGTCCTTCTCGGGGCGCCGCTGCTGGCGGCTGGTCTGAGTTTGCTCACCAGGCGCGCTCAGGTGCTGCACGGGCTGAACCTGGCCACCATGAGCGCGCTGGGCATTGCCGAGACGGCCGTGGTTCAACACATCGTGGTGCGGGGACCCTTCACGGCGTTGCAGGGACTCGTCTCTCTCGATGCGCTGTCCGCCTTCATCCTGTTGATCATTGTGGGCATCGGTCTCACCTGTTCGCTCTATACGTGGTCCTACCTCGACGAGTACGTCGCGCAGGGCGCGGTCTCGCCGCGGCGGCTCAGTCGGTTCTTTTTCCTGTTTCATCTGTTTCTCTTCGCGATGATCGTCGCGACGGCGGCGAACAACCTGGGCGTGCTCTGGGTTGCCGTCGAAGGGACCACGCTGGCGACGACCTTTCTCATCGCGTTCTTCCGAACGCGTGAATCGCTCGAGGCCGGCTGGAAATATCTGATCCTCTGTTCGGTCGGGATCGCGCTAGCGTTGTTCGGGACCGTGTTGACCTATTACTCGTCGGTGCGGGTCTTAGGGGACGTCAGCGCGGCGCTGAACGTCACCATGCTTCAAGAGGTGGCCGACCAACTGGATCCGCATGTGCTCAAGCTCGCGTTCATCTTTATCCTCGTCGGGTACGGCACCAAGATCGGCCTCGTGCCCATGCATACTTGGGTTCCTGAGGCGTACAGCGAAGCGCCCGCGCCGGTCACGGCGATGCTGGCCGGCGTCTTGGAGACCGTCGCGGTGTACGCCGTCCTCCGCAGCAAGGCTGTCATGGACCATGCGCTGCCGGCAGGGTTCACGGGCAACTTGCTGATGGTCTTCGGTTTGCTCTCGTTCGTCGTGGCCGCGCTCTTCATGTTGGTCCAGCGGGACTACAAGCGCCTGTTCGCGTACTCGAGCGTCGAGCACATGGGCGTAGCGATGGCGGGATTCGGGGTGGGCGGCCCGGCCGGCACGTTCGGCGGCCTCTTTCACCTCCTCAACCACGCGTTGGCCAAGTCGCTGGCGTTTTTCTCGGCCGGCAACGTACATCGCCGGTACGCCGCCCGCGAGATCGACCAGGTGCGAGGACTGGCGACCGTTCAGCCGCTGACGGCGGCGGCCATGCTGGTCGCGGGCTTGGCGCTGGTCGGCATGCCCCCCTTCTCGATGTTCATCAGCGAGATCATGGTCGTGTCGGCGCTGGCGAATCAACGTTTTGCCTCCGATACGCTCCACCTCGGAAGGTTCCTAACCGTTACCATTGCCGATGATGTGCGCAGTCTTGTGATCGTGACGCTCTTCCTGGTGTTCGCCGTCGCCCTGTTCGCAGGATTCATGTCTCGCGTGGTCGTGATGGTCTGGGGGACTCCCCCGGACGGCGTCAGGCGCGGCGAAGGATGGGAGATCGGACACGTGCCGCTGATTGTGACGATCGCGGCGCTGGTCGGGCTTGGGATGACGATGCCGGATCCGATCAAAGGGTTGGTGGATCGAGCGGTCTCCGTGTTGCTGAAGGAATAAGAAGATGGCGGACGCAAAGGCGGCGGTCGCGTTGTTGCAACAAGCGTTTCCGAGCGCGGTGGTGGGAACCGGCGAGGTTCACGGCAAGCCGCTCGTTCGCCTCCAAGTCGATCAGGTGCCGTTGGTCGCGCACTACCTGCACACCAAGCCGGACCTCCGCGGCAGTTTGTCGCTCCTCTGGGCGGTGGACCACCGACCCCGCGAAGCGCGCTATGAGCTGTTGTACCTCTTCACGCTCGAGGAACGGCGCGATTGGGTGGTGCTCGCGACCGAGCTGTTGGGCAATTCCCGCCAGTTCCGCTCCATCACGCCGTCCGTCCACGCGGCCAAGTGGTACGAGCGCGAGATCCGCGACATGTTCGGCCTGATTCCCGTCGGACATCCGGACATGCGCCGGCTGGTGCGCCACGAACACTGGCCGAAGGGGACGCACCCGCTCAAGAAGGATTTCCGATGGGACACCGTGCTCGCCCGGGCCCAGGGGCAGTATGCCTTCCGTCACATCGAGGGCGAAGGCGTGTTCGAGGTCCCGGTCGGTCCGATCCATGCGGGGATCATCGAGCCGGGCCACTTCCGATTCTCCGTCGCCGGGGAGCCCATTATGCAGCTTGAAGTACGCCACTTCTGGAAGCATCGCGGGGTCGAGAAGCTGTTCGAACAGATGACCCTGACGGACGCCGTCTCGCTGGCGGAACGGGTGTCCGGGGACACGACCGTCGGCCACGGTCTCGCCTACTGCCAGGCGGCCGAAACGCTGCTGGGGATCGAGGTGCCGCCCCGCGCTCGCTATCTCCGCAGTCTCTTCCTCGAGCTGGAGCGCATCCACAATCATCTGGGCGACGTCGGCGCGATCTGTAACGATACCGCCTATGCGCTGGCCCACGCGCATTGCGGCCGGATGAAGGAGCGGATCCTGCAGCTCAACGATCGGTTGGCCGGGTCGCGATTTCTGCGCGGCGTGATCTGTCCGGGCGGCGTCGGCCTCGATCTGAGCGAGCGGCAACTTGAGGATGTGGTGGCGGAACTGGACGCCATCGAGCCCGATTTCGCCGAGCTTGAACGGATCCTATTCGCCAATGCCTCGCTGACGGACCGGTTGGAGACGACGGGTGTGCTGACTGAACAGATTGCCTGGGACCATGCCGTGGTGGGGGTTGTGGGCCGGGCCTCGGGCATCGATCGGGACATCCGGCGCGATCGTCCGTTCGCGGCTTACACAGAGCTTCAGCCAAAGGTAGCGCTCTATCGATATGGGGATGTCCGCGCTCGGATGCGCGTCCGGATGGACGAGATACATGAATCAATGAGACTCATTCGGGAGATCCGCCGGCGAATCCCGTCCGGGTTGGTGACAGCGACGCCGAGCCGAACACCGGGAGCGGGAGAATGGGCGTTGTCCGCGGTTGAAGGCTGGCGAGGTGAAATTCTCTACATGGTCATGGCCGGCACAGGCGGGCGGATTCACCGATGCAAGGTGCGTGATCCCTCGTTCGTGAACTGGCCGGCAATCCAATGGGCGGTCTTAGGCAATATCATCCCGGATTTTCCGCTGATCAACAAAAGCTTCAATTTGTCGTATGCGGGGAATGACTTATGAGGAAGAGCGGGTAGCTGGCAGAGAGCAGCCTGAGGTTGCCGGCCCTACGCTGCTGGCTGGTCGCGAATCCAGGAGATTCTATGAATAGGGCCCCCTTTCAATTGGTTGACAGGCGAGGCACGAAGGCCCGACTGTCTGCGGTGAGCGATCACCACCAATGAAAGGGGCAGCGTATGGTGTACGTCGGATTGGATGTCAGTGGCAAGAGC